>NZ_JCAXEP010000017.1:0-65290 GCF_059758455.1 Cellulosimicrobium sp. GQ32
GAGAGTGTAGACAGGCATGGTTCCTCAGGTTCCTTCCGTCGGTATGCAGCCACGCTAGGACCTCGACCACGGTTGAGGTCAAGGTGGGCGCACTGTGATCTTGCAGGTCGGACGGACCGTTCCGCTCGGCGAGCGGTCCCGCGACGGGGGCGCGACGATGGCGGGATGGGGACCGTCACGGACTACCTGGCCGGCGTCGACGAGCCGGACCGCGCGACGCTCGCGCGCGTCGTCGAGGTCGCGCGCGACGTCGTCCCCGGCGCCACGGAGGGCACGAGCTACGGCATGCCCGCGCTGCTCTACCGCGGCAAGGCGCTGCTCAGCGCCATGGCCTCGGCGAAGCACCTCGCGGTCTACCCGTTCAGCCCGGCCGCCGTGACCGCCGTCGACGCGCGGATCGACGGCTTCTCGCGCGCCAAGGGGACCGTCCGGTTCTCGAGCGACCACCCGCTGCCCGACGACGTCGTCCGCGACCTCGTCGCGGCCCGCGTCGCGGAGATCGACGCGCAGCTCGACCGCTGAGGACGTCGTCGGCGGGCGACCTGCCGGTCGACCGGTGGCGCGCGGTGGGGCACGAATCCGCTGGGCCGAGCAGGCGCCGTCGGGCACGATGGACGGATGCCCGACGACGCCCGCCCCGGCCTGCGCGTGACGACCACCCTGGTCGTCCCCGACGCGGAGCTGTCGTGGCGGTTCTCGCGCGCGTCCGGGCCGGGCGGCCAGGGCGTCAACACGACCGACTCGCGCGTCGAGCTCTCGTGGGACGTCGCGCGGTCGGCGGTGCTCACGGAGTCCCAGCGCGCACGGGTGCTGGACCGTCTGGGCCGGCGGGTCGTGGACGGCGTCGTCACGGTCGTGGCGTCCGAGCACCGGGAGCAGCGGCGCAACCGGGAGGCCGCGCGGACGCGGCTCGCCGCCCTGCTGGCCGACGCCGTCGCCCCGCCCGGGCCGCCGCGCCGCGCGACCCGGCCCACACGCGGGTCGGTCGAGCGCCGGATCGGCGCCAAGAAGCGGCGCACCGAGGTCAAGCGCCTGCGCCGCCCGCCGCAGGACTGAGCCGAGCACGACGTCACCCGCCGTCGAGCACGACCTGACGGACGGAAAGGGCCGGAGAACGACCTCCATGTCGTGTTCGGCGGGAGGGCGGGGGGCCGGGAGCCCGGTGGGTCAGAGGCGGCGTGCGAGGTGCGGGTAGTCCACCACCAGGCCGTCGGCGTCGACGGTGAGGTCTGCCGTGAAGTCGCGCGTGGCGCTCGTGTACGTGACGACCCCCTGCCCGGTCGTGGGGTCGAGCGGCTCGCGCGCGGCGTAGACCTGGTCGCTGCGCAGGACTGCCAGGGACGGCAGGTCGACCCACGCCATGACCAGGCGCGTCTCGCCCGACGGCGGGCGGTCGCCGAGCAGCCCGAGGCGCAGGATCGGCATCGTGTTGGTGACCGGGCACAGCGCGACGTCGCAGTCGAGCGCGCCGTCGAGCGAGGCCGGGTCGGCGATCCCCGGCGCGGCGAGGCCCGACGGCGGCGTCCCCGACTCGCGCACGTCGGCGCGCCACGCGCCGTCGGGCGTCCGGACGAGGTCGAGGTGGCGCGACCACCCGAGCCCGCGCACGGAGACGTCGAGGTGCTCGGTCACCCAGCCGGGACCGGTGCGCAGCGCCCACGCGGTCGCGTACGAGTTCGCGCGCGACGTGCCGAGCGCCGCCAGCCGGTCGTCGCGCACGGTGACGGTCGCGGCCTCCAGGCGGTCCGGGTCGTCGTCCCAGCCGGTCCACGCGACGTGCCTCGTCGATGCGCTCACGCGCGCCAGTCTCGGCCGAAAAGGCGGTGCCCGCGCGGCGAGGGCGTGGCAGGGTCGCGCCCATGACCTCTCGCATCTCCCACACCACGTTCGACGCGCGCGACTCCTACGCGCAGTCCGTCTTCTGGGCCCAGGTCCTCGGGTACACCGACGTGCCGGGCGACCCCAACCTCCCCGGCCACGAGGAGTGCATGATCATCCCGCCGGCCGACGCCGCGACGCCCGTCGAGAGCAGGGGGCACGTCCTGTTCGTCGAGGTGCCCGACGACAAGGAGCTGAAGAACCGCGTCCACCTCGACCTGCGGCCCACGGACCGCACGCGCGAGGAGGAGGTCGAGCGCGTGCTCGCGCTCGGCGCGACGCAGGTCGCGGACCGGCGCACGCCCGACGGCGGGGGCTGGGTCGTGCTCGCCGACCCGGAGGGCAACGAGTTCTGCATCCTGCGCAGCGACGCCGAGCTCGCAGCGGCGGCCGCCCGCTAGGTGTTGGGTCATGACGTTGGTGACGCGGGGCTGGGCGTGAGGAAAGGGTAGGCCTGGATGGACGCCTGCGCTTGATCGAGCGCTGCCAGAGTCGTCCGATCGCTCACGTCGCTGCTGAAGCGGACATCTCGCGCGCTTGCCTGTCGACGTGGAAGCACCGCTATGACCGGCTCGGGGAGGCGGGCCTGCATGACCGGGCGAGCGTCCCGCACCGGTCCCCGACCCAGCTCCCGGACGACGTCGTGGACCGGATCGAGTTCCTCAGCCATGACTCAGCCTGGCACGTTGCGCGGTTGGTGGACGTGAGAACCCGGAACGGCTTGACTTGAGAGTTGGTGGGCGCCACGACTCCTCCGGCGCCCTCACCCCCCACGAGACCACCGTGCATCCGAACGTAGCCGGACACAGCGGCAACACGCAGCCGCGACCTCGACGACGGTCCGCGGCCGCTCTCGAATCCAGTGCAACCAGCTGCACCGTTCGTCGGCGTCGCGCGGTGGACGGCGTCAGGTCGCTCTGGAGGGTCCCGCGGCGCTCAGGCTCGATAGGGACGCAGGAGCTGGGTGAACGCTGTCTCCACGGAGTGGACGAGGTGCCCGTCGCGGTGGATGGCCCAGCGGATCATCGCCCCGTGGTAGGTGATCTCGATGAGTTCGGCCAGGCCGTCGAGGTCGACGTCGGGCTTGAGCTCTGCGTTCGCCGCTGCTTCGCGCAGCCGCTCGAGGATCTTGGCCCGCAGTCGCACCGCACCGTCCTTCGTGGACGCGTGGAACTCGCTGTCCGCCAGGCCGATCTGGAGTAGAGACACCGAGTTGGCCATCTCCTCGCCCGTCATCCTGGGATCCACCGTGTACATGATCCCGGCGACGAGCCGGCCCAGAGCCGATCTCGTCTCTGGCACGGCGTCCATGCCGGCGACCCAGCGCTCGACTGCCCATCGGTCGGCGGCGAGCAGGAGCGCACGCTTCGACCCGAACCGTTGCACCAGCGTCGAGGGCGACAACCCCGTCTGCTTCCCGGCCGCTGCGAGCGTGAAGCGCTCGGGGCCGATCCTCTGCACGAGGTGGAGGACCTCGACCAGGATCGCCTCGTCGCTGATGACCTTGGGCCGGGGCATCAGCGGGTGGGGAACCGATAGACGGACTGCACGGCGCCCTGGTCGGTCGCGTGCGACGCGACCAGCTGCGCCTGCACCGTGCCTGCGAGGCGGCCGAAGAGCGGGATGCCGCCCCCGAGCAGCACGGGAACCCGGGTTACCGTCAGGTCCGAGAGGCGCCCGGCCGCCAGGAACGCCTGCACCGTGCGCCCCCCGTCGGCGTAGGCGCGCTCGATGCCCGCCTCTTCGAGGCTCGCCTGCAGGGCAGGGATGTCGCGGTGGACCTGTACGGGCGAGCGACCCATGTCGGGCCGTACCCCTGGAGCGAGCATGGAGGACAGGACGTGGATGGGCATGCCCCGGTAGTAGTCCGGAGCAGACTCGAGCATCACCTCGTAGGTGCCGCGCCCCATCGCCAGCGCCTGGACCGAGCCGAAGAAGTCCTCGTAGCCCGTGTTGTCGAAGGACGTCAGCCAGTCGAGCTCGCCGTTCGGTCCGGCGATGTACCCGTCGAGACTGCAACCGAGGAATGCGTGGAACGTCGTCATGGGTGCGATAATAACTGCACGTGCGTTTACATACACCGGCGGCGCAGCGCGACAGACGGCGCCTCAGCCCCACAGGTCCGTGCCCACTGTCATGCAACGGTCCGGGCCCCGGTGCGGCGCACCCACCGACGTTGCCACGGCGTCTCGACGGCTCGAGCCCGGAAGTGGGCGCGGACCCAGGCCACGGCGTCGTCCGGGCAGACGCCGCCCCAGACGGCGAGGAGCGCGATCGCCGTACCGGTCCGACCGTTCCCGCCGCTGCACGCGATCTCGACACGCTCGTCCGTGGCCCGCTCGTACGCCTCTCGCAGCACCGCAACAGCGTCCGGCGTGGACTGCGGCAGAGCGAAGTCCGGCCACCGAACCCAGCGCGATTCCCACGCCGTTGCCGGCGGCGGCGTCCCGGTGAGGTAGACGCCGAGCTCCGGCATGTCACCCGGCCCAGTCGTCCCGAACCGGATCCCGCGACCTCGCACCCGTCGCCCGTCCGGCAGCTCGACGACCCCGTCGCCGTTCTTCCACGTTCCCATGCGCTCCTCCCCACCGACAGGTATGCCGACGCGGTGCGCGATCGGCACGCCGAGTGCCTGCGCCCACGCGCGAGCAGCGGCGGCGCACGACTCGGACGACGTACGCGATCCCGAGCAGGCCGACGACGACGCCCTTCTGGTCTGTCCAGATCGAGGCCTCGGTCTGGTGCTTCCGCGCGCCGAGACTGCAGCGGAACAGACGAGCGCGGTGTCCAAGACGCTGCTGCCGCACGCCGTCAGGAGAAGGACGCGCCCGGCGGCCACACCCCTCGACGCCGGCCGGCACCAGCTGCTGACCTGGTACTGCTAGACCGCCCCGCCGCGCCAGGACCCCTCGTCTCCCTCTCCAGGACTCAAGGACCCTCGTGACACTGCAGGGGCACGTCTCAGCCCGCCGCCTGCTTCACCAGTGCGGCGAGCCGCTCCCATGCCTTCTCGCTCACGTCCGTCAGGGCGTACGACGTGGCCCACAGTCCGCTCGGGTCGTCGAGCTTGGCTGCGGCGTTGAACCCGAACGTGGAGTAGCGCTCGCCGTCCGCCTGACCGCTGCGGAAGAAGCAGACGACCTTGCCGTCACGGGCGTAAGCGGGCTGGCCGTAGTACAGCTTCGGGGCCAGGCCCGGGGCCACGTGCGCGACGATCTCATGGACCCGCTCAGCCTGTGCGCGGTCCGGCTCGGGCATCTCGGCGATCTTCGCCAGCACGTCAGCCTCGTCACGTGCCGCCTTGGCCGTGCTGCGGCCTCGCTTGGCCTGGGTCCTGAGTTCCGCAGCGCGGTCCTTCATCGCGGCTCGCTCCTGGGCGGAAAACCCCTCTCCCGTCACGTCCGTCGCCATGTGGTCGCTCCTCTCGTCGGGCCGTGCATGGGGCCGTGTCATGTCGCACTGCGACGCTAGGGACTCTCGCGGCAGCGCTGCTTCTCGATTCCTGACCAGTCCGCCAATCAGCGTAGCCAGACAGATCACCTGGTCAGGAATCGAGAAGCACGGCCCGAGAAGCCGGCCGTAGCGTTCCGGGCATGGACATCAACATCCACACTGCGTTCCTACTCCCCCCGACGCCGAGGCCGCCCTCAGTTCTCTGCCGCGACGCTCTGGGGTTCGAGGGCCGCCCGGACGTCGGCTACGCGGACATGCGCTAGCGGTCGGTGATCCGGATCCAGCCGCGCTGGGCGGCCCGCGCCCCGGCCTCGAACCGGCTCGTCGCGCCGAGGCGCCCCATGAGCCCGGCTGCGTGACGTCGGACCGTCCGCGGCGACACCCCGAGCCGCGCCGCGACGGCGGTGTCGGTCTTGCCCTCGGCGAGGAGCCGCAGCAGCGTGTCCTCGCTCGGGGCGAGCGCGTCGTCGGCCGCCCGCGCCCGGTCCCACTCGGACTCGGCGAGGGCCCGCAGCGCGAGGACGGCGTCCCGGTCGGTCACGGCCCGCGTGCGGTCCGGCCGGGCGACGAGGACGACCGTGTCGTCGAGGGCGACGAGCGACAGGGGCAGCGCGGGGGCCACCCGGTGCTCGACGGCCGGACCGGCGCCCGGCACGTCGCCGGGGGTACCGGAGCGGCGGTCGGCTGCGGGTGGCGGCGCGTCGAGCGGACCGTCGGCGAGAGTGTCGTCCTCGGGCGGAACGTCGTCGGTCGGCCCGACGCGAGGCGGCCCTGCCGGCTCGACCGTCACGACCCGCACGCGCGCCTCGCGGCGGGTCTGCTCGTGCACCCGCGCCCACAGGGGGTCCGGGTCGTGACTGCTGCCGTCGTCGAGCACGAGGACGTCGCGCGCTCGACGCAGCGCGACGGCCCGCGCGGAGCGCCTGGCGCCGAGGACCGGGTCTCGCTCCGACGACGTCACGCGGTGTGACTCTAGTCGACCCCCGCGCGGCGCTCCCGGGCCGTCCCGGCGGGCGGACCGATGTGACGAACGCGGAGATGAGCGGGCATTTGTCCTCTTCCGGACACGTCGGATTTGTTTACACCGCGTCCGTCCGCTGCCAGGCTTCCCCCGGACCGCCGGGTCGGGCTTCGTCCTGCCCGGCGTCCTCCGCGCCGGGACGGTCCCGGCGCCGGTGACGGAGGGGGCCCCATGGGCGCGCAGCCCGACGACCTGACCCTCGTGGACCTCGTCCACGAGCACGCACGCGAGCGGCCGGACCACGCGGCCGTCGTCGTCGTGCCGGAGGTGGGGGAGCGGCGCACGCTGACCTACGCCGAGCTCGACGCGCAGGCGGCGGCGCTCGCGGCCGTCCTCGCCGCGCGGCACGAGCCGGGCGACCGGGCACTGGTCCTCTACTCGGCGACCGCGTCGTTCGTCGTCGGGATCGTGGCCTGCTTCTACGCGGGCCTGATCCCCGTCCCGTCCCCGCTCCCGGGCGGGCAGGCGTACCAGCGCGAGCGCGTGCGCGGCATGCTCGTCGACTGCGACGCCGCCGTCGTGCTCGTCGACCCGACGGCCGCGACCGAGACGACGGAGTGGGCCGAGCCGCTGCGACGCGCCGACGGCGGCCCCGTCGTCGTGACCGTGGTCGACGGCGCCACGGACGGCCCGGCCCGGCGCGGCCGCCCGGGCCCGCAGGACGCCGCGTTCCTCCAGTACACCTCCGGGTCCACGAGCAGCCCCAAGGGCGTCGTCGTCTCGCACGCGAACGTCCTGCACCACCATGACGCCTTCTCGACGACCCTCGGCCTCGTCCCGGAGGACGTCTTCTGCAGCTGGCTGCCGGGGTACCACGACTTCGGCCTCGTCGGGATGCTGCTCGTCCCCCTGGGCCTCGGCGCGACGGCCGTCATCGTCCCCTCGACGGCGTTCCTCAAGCGCCCCGTCCGCTGGCTCTCCGCGATCACCGAGACCGGGGCGACCGTCACGGCGTCGCCGAACTTCGGCTACGACCAGTGCGCTCGGCGCGTGCGCGACGACCAGCTCGCCGAGCTCGACCTCACCCGCCTGCGCTGGGCGCTCGGCGGTGCCGAGCCGGTGGACCCGGCCGTCCTGGACGCCTTCACGCGCCGGTTCGAGCCCGTCGGGTTCCGCGGGTCGGCCCACGGACCGGGGTACGGCCTCGCGGAGGCGACGCTGACCGCCACGTACCCGGACCGCCGGCTCCCGCTCGTCGTCACCGCGGACGAGGCGGCGCTCGCCGACGGCCGCCTGGTCGTGCTCGAGGAGGCGTCGTTCCTGACCGCGCTCCCGGACGCCGCCGCGCAGGGTCGGGGCAGCGTCCCGGGCGCGCGGCTCGTGTGCTGCGGCCTGCCGAGCGGGGTGGAGCTGCGCCTCGTCGACGACCAGGGCACCGAGGTGCCTGACGGCACGGTCGGGGAGGTCTGGCTGCGCGGCGGCACCGTCGCAGCAGGGTACTGGGGCGACGCGGCGGCGGGCGCGACGGCCGAGACGTTCGGCGCCGTCGCCGCCGACGGCACCGGCCCGTGGCTGCGGACCGGGGACCTCGGCGCGCTGCACGGCGGCCAGCTCGTCGTCACCGGGCGCATCAAGGAGCTCCTGATCGTCGCGGGGCGCAACCTGTACCCCTACGACCTCGAGCGCGAGCTGCGCCGCCTGCACCCCGGCGCCGAGGGCCGTCCGGGCGCGGTCTTCGAGGCGGAGGGCCTGCCGGGCACGCTGTGCGCGGTCCAGGAGTTCCGGCCGACGCCGGGCGCACGGCTCGACGGCGCGAGCGCCGAGGACGAGCTCGACGCCGTCGTGCGCCAGATGGCCTCCCACCTGGCCTCCGTCTCGGGCGCCGCGGTGCACGACGTCGTCCTCGTGCGTCCCGGCCAGGTGCCGCGGACCACGAGCGGCAAGATCCAGCGCGGTCGGGCGCGCGACCTGCACGGCCGGGGTGACCTCGCCGAGCTCCACTCCCTGCGCGCGTCCCGGGACCGCGCGCGCACCGAGCTCGCAGGGACCCGCTCATGACCGCACCGCTGCCCGACGCTCTCGACGACCTCGTGCTGCGCCACGTCGCCGCCGCCCTGGGGGTCGCCCCGGCCGACGTCGACCCGACGGGCGACCTCGCCGGGCTCGGCCTCGGCTCGGTCCAGGTGCTGGCCCTGCTGGGCGACCTGGAGGACGCGCTGGGCGTCGACCTGGACCCGGAGGCCGTCGTCGACAACCCGACGCCCCGCGCGCTCGCCGAGCACCTGCGCAGCGTCGTGGACGTCCCCGGGACCGCGGCATGACGACCCTCGTCGACGTCGGCGCGCACGTCCCCGCGACGCGCGTGCCCATCCGCGACCTCGCGGACGAGCTGGGCCTCGACCACCTCGAGCTCGGCGTGTTCGAGCGCTTCTTCGGGCTCCGTGAGGTGTGCACGGCGCCGGACGAGAGCCTCACCGACCTGCTCGTCGCCGCGGCGCGCGCCGTGCCCGGCCTCGCCGGCAACGAGCACCGCGTCCGGTACGTGCTGGGCGCACGGACCATCGCGACGGTCGCCCCGGTCGGGGTCAACCCCCTGCACGACGCCGCGGACCGCCTCGGGCTGGACCACGCGGTCGTGTGGACCCTCACCCAGCACGCGTGCGCGTCCGCGCTGCTCGCCGTGGACGTCGCGGGGCGCCTGCTGGCCGCCGACGGCGACCCCGACGCGCTCGCCCTCGTCCTCACCGGCGAGAAGGCGTTCAGCCCCGGGTCCCGCCTCATCGAGGGCACGACGATCATGGGCGAGGGCACGGCGGCCGTCCTCGTGGCGGCGGACACCACCGGTGGGGTCGCGGCACGGGCGGGCAGCCCGGTGCTGTCCTACGCGACGCGCACCTTGGGCGAGTACCACCAGGTCCCGCTCCCGGAGGACCTGGCCGGGCCGTTCGGCGTCGCGTACACCGAGGTGCTCGCGGAGGTCGTCGTCGAGGCCGTCGAGCGCGCGGGTCTCGTGCTGGACGACCTCGCGCTCGTCCTGCCGCACAACGTGAACCGCGTGTCGTGGCGACGCCTGTGCTCGCGCCTCGGGCTGCCGATCGCGCGCGTCCGGCTCGACGACGTGCCCGTGACCGGCCACTGCTTCGGGGCCGACTCGTTCATCGGCTACGCGGCCGCGCGCGCCGAGGGTCGGCTGCGCCCCGGCGACCCGTTCCTCATGGTGGCGGTCGGGCTGGGTGCCACGTTCTCCGCCATGGTCCTGCGCTACGCGCCCCACGAGACGGAGGAGCCCGCATGACGGTCGAGCAGGTGGCGGAGGCCGCCGCCCCGGACGCTGCCCCGGATGCCCTGAAGGCGGACGGCGCCGAGCCGTTCCTCGCGCGGACCAAGCGCGCGCTCGCGGGTACGCCCGACGCGCCGCTGGTGCTGCTCGGGAACTTCGAGGTCGAGGACGCGTGGGCGGTCGGGGAGGTCGGCCTGCCCTCGGTCGGGGGCGCGTCGGCGACGGCCGCGCTCGTCAACCGCATGGACGAGCTCGCACTCCTCCTCGCGGGCCCGGACGACCACGTCGTGCTCAAGGCCGAGCCCGACCCGGACCACCTCGCCCACCTGGACGCGCTCGGCGTCGGGCTCCCGACCGTGCACGTCGCCGAGTCGAGCGACCCGCTGCGCACCGTCACGCACGACGCGCTCGACTCGCCCGTGCTGCTCGCGCACCTGCGCGACCTGGCGGCAGACGGCGTGCGCCTCCTCGCGCACGGGACGTCGTCGGCGGAGGAGGACCTCGCCGTCGCGACCGGGCTGCGCTCGATGCTCACCGACGCCGCGACGACCAAGGCCGTCAACAGCAAGGTCTACAGCCGCGGGCTGTGCGACGAGCTCGGGATCGAGCAGGCCCGCGGCTGGGCGTGCCGCACCGTCGAGGACTTCGAGCGTGCGTGCGCCGAGGCGGCCCGGCTCGTCGCGGACGGCGCGACCGTGGGCGTCAAGGACGCGTACGGGGTCTCCGGCAAGGGGATCCTCGTCGTGGACGACCCGCGCCGCCTCGACCAGCTCGTGCGCATGGTCACGCGCCGGGCCGCCCGCTCGGGCGACGACCGCCTCGCCGTCGTGGTGGAGGTCTGGGCGGACAAGGCGACCGACCTCAACTACCACTTCACGGTCGCGCAGGACGGCTCGGTCACGTTCGACTTCGTCAAGGAGGCGATCACCGAGGGCGGGGTCCACAAGGGCCACCGCATCCCGTCGCGCCTGCCCGCCGAGCAGGTCGACGCGCTGGCCGCGCTGTCGGGCCGGCTCGGCGCGCGCCTCGCCGCCGACGGCTTCCACGGCCTCGTCGGCGTCGACGCGCTCGTGCGGACGGACGGCTCGCTGCTGCCGGTGCTGGAGATCAACGCGCGCAGCAACATGTCCACGTACACCGTCCCCCTCCAGGAGCGGTTCCAGCCGGAGGGATGGGTCGCGCTCGCGCGGCAGTACCCGCTCGTGCTCGACGTCCCGCTGTCGTTCGCGGCGCTCCACGACGTCCTCGGCGACCTGCTCCCCGGCGCGGCCGGGCAGGCGGGCCTCGTCGTCCAGGGGACGGGCACGGTCAACGCGGGCGCGTCGTCCCCGACCCCGGGCGGCACGTTCGCCGGCCGGCTCCACGGCCTGCTCGTCGCACCCGACGAGGACGCGCTCACCCGCCTCGACCGCGCCGTGACGGAGCGGCTGACGGATCGGCTCGCCCCGCGCACGGCAGCGCGGGCCGCCGCGACCCCGACCGAAGGAGACCCCCGATGACCACGACGCCCACGCGGCCGACGCCCGGGAGCGCGGACCTCGCCGCGGTCGCGGAGGAGTTCGGCACGCCCGTGTACGTGTACGACGGCGACGTGCTCGCCGCGAACTACCGCGCCCTGCGCGAGCGGCTGCACCCCGCGCTGGGGATCTTCTACTCGCTCAAGGCGAACCCGAACGTCAGCATCTGCGGGCTGCTGCACTCGCTGGGCGCGAACGCCGAGGTGTCGTCGCTCACCGAGCTGCGCACCGCGCTCGCGGCGGGGGTCGAGCCGCAGGACGTGCTGTTCCTCGGACCGGGCAAGAGCCGGGACGAGCTCGTGGCGTGCCTCAACTCGGGCGTGCGCGCGATCATCGTCGAGTCGCTCCCGGAGCTGGCGCTGGTGGACGAGCTCGCTCGCGCGACCGGGCGGCCCGCGCGCGTCGTGCTGCGCGTCAACCCGTCGTTCTCCGTCAAGGGCTCCGGGCTGACGATGGGGGGCAAGCCGCGCCAGTTCGGCATCGACGAGCAGCAGCTCCTCGACGCGCCGGACCTGTGCGCCGGGCTGACGACGGCCCGCGTCGTCGGGGTCCAGGTGTACATGGGCACCCGCATCCTCGACGAGGGCACGATCGTCGAGAACACGACGCGCATCTTCGGGCTCGCGGAGCGCCTCGCGGACCGGCTCGGGTTCCCGCTCGAGCTCGTCGACGTCGGCGGGGGCCTGGGCGTGGCGTACTTCGAGCGCGAGCGGGACCTCGACGTCGAGGTCCTCACCGCGGCGCTCAACCCCGTGGTCGAGGCGTTCGTGCAGCGGCACCCCGCGACGGACCTCGTCATGGAGCTCGGCCGCTACCTCGTGGCGCTGTGCGGCACGTACGTCGCCCGCGTGCGCTACGTCAAGGAGTCGATGGGCGAGCGGTTCGCCGTCGCCGACGGCGGCACCAACCACCACATGGCCGCGGTGGGCATCGGGTCGTTCGTCAAGCGCAACTTCCCGATGCGCAAGGTGGGACCGGCGACCGGCGCCGAGGACGTGCCGTGGAACGTCACCGGCCCGCTGTGCACGCCCAACGACACGATCGGCAAGGCCGTCCCGCTCCCGGCGGACCTCGCGGCCGGCGACCTCGTCGCCGTGGACCGGTCCGGCGCGTACGGCGCGACCGCGTCGCCCGTGCACTTCCTCAGCCACGGCTACCCCGCGGAGGTGCTGACGCTGGGCGACGAGTCGTTCCTCGTGCGGCACGCGGACACGCCCGACGACCTCCTGTCCCGCCAGGTCTTCCACGACCTCGGCGCGCGCGTCGCCCCGGCCGAGGCCGTCGCCGCACCCTGACCCGCCGGCCGTCCCGGCCGGCACCAGCCACCCGCTCCCGCGGGCGCCCGACCCACACCCCGGAGGAACATCGTGAGCACCAGCACGAACACCGAGTCCCAGGAGGCCCTCGGCCGCGAGCGCGTCGTCGGCGCGGTCGTCGAGGCGCTGTCGAGCGTCCTCGGGCGCCCGCTGCCCGACGTCACGGACGGGACCCGCCTGTTCGACGACCTCGACCTCGACTCGACGAGCGTGCTCGGCCTGCTCATGGCCCTCGAGGACTCGCTCGACATGGAGGTCGACCCGGAGTCGCTCGAGCAGCACCACCTCGAGAGCGTGGGCTCGCTGACGGACTTCGTCGTCGAGCACTCGACCCGGAACTGACGTGACGCTCGGGGGCGGGAGCAGCGCGGCATCCTGGGCGACGCCCGGCGGCGCCGTCCTGCGGGTGCGGGGCGTCGTGGACGTCCCGGTCGACGACCTCGTCCCCGTCGGGGACGGCACGCGACGGTCGGTCGCCGAGGACCTGCGGTACGTGTACGGGGAGGACCAGCCGACCGACTGGCTGGAGACCGGCCCGGGCCGGGACTACCCGACGATGATCCGCGCGGCGCGGTCCGCGCTCGCGGGCCGCGGCCTGCTCGACGACGTGCGCCTCGTCGTCCTCGTCGTCACCACCCCCGACCTCCAGCACGAGCGCCTGCTCGGCGGGTTCGTCGCCGACCTGTTCGACGACCGGCCGTACACGTTCTGCGTGACCGAGCAGGGGCTGGCCGGACCGTTCACCGCGCTGCGCCTCGCGCACGAGGAGCTCGCGCACGGCGGCCCGCAGGGTGTCGGGCTCGGGGGAGACGCCCTCGTCCTCGTCCTGGAGCAGTGCACGCTGCCCCCGACGACGACGCGCGCCCCCGCGCGGGACCGCGTCGTCGCGCTCGTCGTCGGGCACGACGGCGCGGGGCGGCCGGTCGAGGCGCTGTCGGTCGTGCGTGCGCCTCGCGGGCCCCGTCCGGTTGCCGCGGCGCACGACGTCGCCCCGGAGGCGGGGCGTGCGGCGTCGCCCGGCGCCCGGCGCGTCGTCCTCGGCGTCGACGTCGACGCGGGCGAGGTCCCCGACGCCGACGGTGGCGTCGTCCTGCACGCCGACCCGGGCGCGGCGGCGACGGGCGTCTGGGAGGTCCTCGCCGCGTGCGACGACGTCCCGCACGCGCCGGTCGTCCTGCACGAGCGGTGCCTCGAGCTGGGCTACCGCTGCTCGCTCGTCCTCGGCCCACGCGCTGTCGCGGCGACCTCCCCGGGCGCCGACGACCTGTCCCGAGAGGCGGTGCTCGCATGAGCACGGACGTCGTCGCCCCCGCCCCCGTCGGCGCCGGCGCGGTGCTGCCCGAGGAGGGCGGCGCGGAGGTCCGCGTGGACGGCCCCGCCGACCTCCGCACCGTCGCGCGCGAGCTCGGCGCGGTCGCGGCGCTCACCGCCCTCGGGGGTCTGCTGCCCGTCGCGGCGCTGCCGGGCGAGTGCGTCCTGCTGCCCGACGACGTCCCGCCGCCTGACGGGTGGGCGCGGGTCGGTGAGGTGGCGTCGGACGTCGGCACGCTGCTCGTGTGGCGGGCGCCCCGCGCCGCCGTGGCACCCGGGTCGGCCGCGCGTGCCGCCGAGGTACCCGGAGCTGTCGCACTCGCCGCCCGCGCGGGCGCCGCGACCGGCGCGGCCGACGCCGCCTGGCGCGTCGGGGTCGCGTGGGTCCGGACCGGGCTGTGCGAGCGTCTGGCCGACCGGGCCGTCGAGCGGCTGCGCGGCCGGACGGTCGGCGGCACGGCGACGGTGAA
Organism: Cellulosimicrobium sp. GQ32; assembly: GCF_059758455.1. Lineage (NCBI taxonomy): Bacteria > Bacillati > Actinomycetota > Actinomycetes > Micrococcales > Promicromonosporaceae > Cellulosimicrobium > Cellulosimicrobium sp. GQ32. The sequence continues at coordinate 14,187 of NZ_JCAXEP010000017.1, forward strand.
CCTGCCGCCCGTCCGTCTCGTCCTCGCCGACGCGGCGCTCGCCCACCTCGAGGCGCAGTCGCTCCTGGGCGGGGTCGCCTCGCGGGACGAGGCCCCGGCTGCCGGATCGCCGGATCGACGCCCCGTGGTCTCCGGGTCCTCGCTCGCGCGCGTCACGGCGGTCCTCGACCGCTCGTCGCGCGCCGTCCACAACCTGTTCGGCGCGTCGGGGTACGTCGACGGCGACGCCGCGCGGCTCGCGCGCACGATCGACCTGCTCGGCCACGCGAGCGGGACGCTGCCGACCGGTACCGCCGGCGGCCGGGAGGGGCGGGACGCATGACCACGGTCGACCTCGTCGCGCTGCGCGACCACCTGCGGCCCGTCGGCGTGGCGCTCCGCGAGCACGCCCTCGCGATCGACGCCGACCCCGCCGCGCTCCAGGTGCTCCTGGACTCCGGTGCCCTGCCGTACCGGCAGCTCGGCGGGTTCCCGCCCGGCTACCTCGACGACCCGCTGCGCGTGCGGGGCGTCCCGGTGCACGTGCGCACGTGCGTGGAGCGCGTCGTCGTCGCCGAGGCGCTCGCGTGGGGCGACGCGTCCGTCGTCGTCGGGGCGCCCGGGCCGTCCATGTCCGGGGTCGTCGTGGACGACCTCGCGGACGACGAGCAGCGCGACCGCTTCTACCGTCGCGTGGCGCAGCCGGGCACGTGGACGTTCTTCGGCCTCACCGAGCCCGACCGCGGCTCGGACGCCGCGGCGCTGGAGACGGCGGTCGTCGAGGCCGACGGCGCTCCCGTGCTGCGCGGCCACAAGAAGTACGTGGGCAACGTCGCGCGCGCGAGCCTCGGCGTCGTGTTCGCGCGGCACCGCCCGGGCCCGCTGGGCGTCGGTGTCTACCTCGTCGACACCGACCGGCCGGGGTTCGACGCCGCGCCGCTCGTGACGACCGGGATGCGCGCGGTGCAGCTCGGCGAGGTGCGGCTGCACGACGTGCCCCTGCTCGCGCAGGACACGCTCGGGCGGCACCTGTCGCCGTCGCGCCGCGGCCTCCTCGGGGCGGTGCGCACCTTCAACCGGCTGCGCCCCGTCGTCGCGTCGCTCGCGGTGGGCGTCACGCAGGCGGCGCTCGACTACGTGCGCGCCGAGCGGTCGTCGTTCGCCGCCGACGAGCGGTGGCGCCTGGAGACGTTCGACGACCGGCTCCACGCCGCGCGCGCCCTCGTGAACCAGGCGGCGCGCGCCGCCGACGCGGACGCGGCGGACGGGACGCTGCCCGCGGCGGCCAAGGCCACCGCGCTCGACCTCGCGGAGGAGGTCACGCACACGGTGCCCGCGCTGCTCGGCCCCGGCGCGCGGTGGGAGCACCCGTACCTCGACAAGCTGGTCCGCGACGTGCCCGGCCTGGAGATGATGGAGGGCACGCGGACCGTCCAGCGGCTCACCCTCGCGCAGGGCTGGTTGCAGGGCAGGGCACGGCATGCCGAGCTCGTCTAGGGAGGCGGCCGCGACCCCGGTCGCGACCGCCTCGCCGCGACCGGAGGCGCTGCCCGTGCCGCCGCCACCGGCCGCGGGGCCGACGGTCGGGGCGCTGCGGCGCCGGGTCGTGCGCCTCGCCGCCCCGATCTGCGCGGCGCTCGTCGTGGGGGCGCTCGCGCAGCTCGTCGTCGCGGCGCTGCTGGGCCACATGGGCGACGACGCGCTCTACGTCCGGTCGCTCTTCGTCCCCGTGACGTTCCTCGTGCTCGCGGTCCAGGAGGGCCTCGACGTCTCGACGCAGGTCGGCTTCGCGCGCCTGCACGGGTCGCGGGCCCGGGCCACGGGCGACGACGCAGCGGACGACGACGGCGCGACGGCTGTGCCGACGTCGGTGACCACCGCGCTGCTCGGGCGGTTCGTGGGCTGGGGCGCAGCGGTGCTGGGCGGGGTCGCGCTGCTCGTGGTCCTCGCCGCGCCGGCGCTCGCCGACGTGCTGTCCGTGCCCGCGCCGCTCGTCGCGGAGTTCGTCGCGTTCGCGCGCTGGACCGTGGTCGCGAGCGTGCTGTCCGTCCCGACGGCGGTCGCGGCCGCCGCGCTGCGCGGGTGGGCGCGCACCGGGGCGTCGGCGACCGTGGCGCTGCTCGTCGCGGGGCTCCAGGTGCTCGTCGTGTGGCTCGTCGGGCTCGTGGGCGGGTTCGGCGCGCTCGCGGTCCCGGTCGCGATCACGGGCTCCACGCTCGTCGGCGCGGCCGTCGCCTGGGCGCTCCTCGTGCGGGCCCGGCTCCTTCCGCGGCCGGGCCACGTCCCCGGGCTGCGCCGACTGCTCGCCCTGCGCCACCACCCCGCGCCGCAGCGGGTGGCCGCGTGGTGGCGCCGGGTGCTCCGGGCGCTGCCCGCCGGCTCGTGGACGACGCCGACCCCGTCCCCACCCTCCACGACGCCGCCCCCGCCCCCACACTCCACGGCGCCGGCCCCGGTCGCGGCACCGTCCGCCCCGGCGGGTGCTGCGCCGTCCGGCCCGCTCTCCGTCCCGCCGGCCGCCGAGCCGACGACGTCGGACGCGCCGCCCGAGGGCGCGCGGGTCGAGCGGGTGGACGTGCGCGGGCTGCTCCTCGGTGTCGGCCTGCCGGTCGGTCTGTCCTACCTCCTGCTCACCGTGACGAACCTCGTCATGGTGTGGGTCCTCGGGCCGTCGGGCACGGACGTCGTCGCGGGGTTCGGCGGTGCCGCGACGGTCCAGACGCTCGTGATCGTGCCGGCCATCGGGCTCGCCGCGGCGGTGAGCATCGTCATGAACCAGCAGTGGGGCGCGGGCGAGCTCGACCTGCTGCCGCGCACGCTCCGCGCGGGCACGGTCGTCGTCGCCGGCGTGTACGTGGTGGTGGGGGCGCTCGTCCTCCTGACCGCGCCGGTCGTCGCGGGACAGCTCGCCGCGGACCCGGACGTCGCCGCGCAGGCGGCGCTCTACCTGCGCGTCGTCGGGCCGTCGTACGCCGGCGTCGGGCTCGTGCTCTTCCTCCTGACCCTGCTCGAGCAGCTCGGGTACGGGCGCGTCGCCGTGACGCTCAACGTGCTCTACCACGCGGTCTCGCTCGGCGTCGGCGGCATCCTCGCCCGTGCGGGCGGCGGTCCCACCGCGCTGTACACGACGATCGCCGTGACGAACGTCGTCGGGCTGGTCGTGATGCTCCCCGTCGCGGTGCGCCTCGTCCGACGGCGGGCCACCGACGTGCCGGCCGAGACGGCTGGTTCGGCCGCGGAGGTCGCGCCGTGACCGCGCGGGGGACGACGCCGCCGGTCCAGGATGCTCCGGCCCGTACCGCCCCGGCCCGCGACGTGCCGGTCCGCGACGTGTCCGTCCGCGGCGTGCCGGGAACGGGCGCGGTCCGGCGGACGGCGGCCGGCCCGGGCTCGGACGCCCCCGAGCCCGTGCTCAGCGTCGTCGTCATGCACCACCCGGCGCGGGGCGACGTCTCGGACCTGGTCGCGGCGTGCGCGCCGCTCGACGTGCGGGTCGTCGAGGACCCCGAGCCCGACGGCCCGCCCAGCCCGTTGCGCACCGCCAAGCGCGCCTGGGCCGCCGTCGCGCCGGGCGCGACGCACCACCTCGTGCTCCAGGACGACGTCACCCCGGTCCCGGGGTTCGCCGAGCTCGTCCTGCGGGCCGTGCGGGCCCGGGACCGGCACGCCGTCGCGCTCTACTCGAACTGGAACAGCCCGCGCAACGCCTACCTCGTGCGCGCGGCGGCCGCCGCCGGACAGGCGTGGGCGCCGCTCGGCCACGACGAGTGGGTGCCCACGCTCGGCCTCGTCCTCCCCGCGGACGGCGCGCTGCGCCTCGCCGCCCACCTCGCGACCCTGCCCGACGACGAGCGCGACGACGACGAGGCCGTCGTGACGTTCTGCGCGCGCGAGGGGTACCCCGTCGTCGCGACGCTGCCGCACCTGCTGGAGCACGGCGACGGCCCGAGCCTCGCGGGCAACGACGCGCACGGGGCCCGGCACGCGACCGTCCCGGCGGGCGACGCCGTCGACCCGGACGCGTGGGACCGGCCCGGCCTCGACCGCGAGCCGTCGCGCTCGCCGGCGACCCTCCGGCCGGTCGCGGTCACGCTCGAGCGCTCGCGCTGCACGCTGCGCGTGCTCCGTCCGAACGTCGGCGAACCGCTCGAGCACCCGTTCGGCTGGGGCTGGGACGCGTGGTCGTGGTGGCTCGGCGTCGACCCGGCGACCGTCGCGCACGACGTGTCGCTGCTCGTCGCGGGCGCGTCCGCGGAGCTCGGCCGGGTCTCGCGCGACGCGCTCGTCGAGCTCGGCGCCGCGTGCTGGCTGCTGGGTCACGACGTCGCCCGCACGGCCTGGCCGCCGCCCGCCGGCCCCGACGCCTCGGTGCACCGGGCCGCTGCCGTCCGGACGTGGGTGCTCTCCGGCCTCCTCCCCGCCGACCGCCCGGAGCACGCGGTCGACGAGCTCGTCGCCTTCGCCCTCGACGCGCTGCGCGCGGGCGAGACGCAGATCGGCACCCCGCCGAACCCGGGGTTACGTGCGGATTCGACGCCGGGGTCGCCCGCAACCCCGGGTTCGGCACCGGTCGTCGGGGGCGCGCTCGCCGCCGCGTGGCTCCTCGGGGAGCGCGACGCCGAGGTCGTGTGCCGGGCGGCGGGTCCCGCGGTGCCGGTGCGCGTCGTCGTGCACGACTGCTCGGCGTGCGGCGCGCGCGCCGAGGACGCGGTGCGTCGCCACAGCGCCCAGGTCGACCTCGACGGCGCCGCCGAGCACACAGCCGACGGGCCAGACGGCCGCGCCGTCGTCGAGGTCCTCGCGTGCGAGCACGTCGAGACGCGTGGGCTTCTCGGCGTCGAGCCCGGCGGGCGTTACGTCTCGCGGGGGCTGTGGGCGGCGCGCAGGACGGCGGCCGCACCTCCGCGCGCGACGACGGGCGGGCCGCACGAGGCCCCGGCGCACCTGGCCGACGTTCCGGCCCGCACCGCGGCGGACCTCCTGGTGGCGCTCGCGAGCGCCGGCACCGCGCACGTGCTCCCGGTCGTGACGCGCGCGGACGGGGACGCGCCGGGCCGGCCGAGCCCGGCCGCGCTGGGCGTGCAGCACGCGGCGGGACCCGTGCAGCGGTACGCGGACGTCCACGCCGCGGCGCGGCTCGCGCGGGCGGAGACGCTGCTGTGAACGCGACCCCGACCACCCCGTCGGACCGTGCCCCGTCGGACCGTGCGTCGGCGGGCGCGTGGGCATGGCGTGGCGCGGCCCTGCTGCTCGATCTCGACGGGACGCTCGTCGACTCGTCCGCCGCGATCGAGCGGCACACGCTCGCATGGGCAGCCCGGCTCGGGCTCGACGGCGACGCGGTGGTCACGGCGTCGCACGGGCGTCGCGACGTCGAGGTGGTCCGCCTCGTGGCGCCGGACGCCGACGTCGCGCGCGAGGTCGAATGGCTGCACCGCATCTCGTGCGACGACACCGAGGGCGTCGTGGCCGTGCCGGGCGCGGCGGTCCTCCTGGACGGCCTGGACCCGCGGGCCTGGACGGTGGTGACCTCGGCGGCGCGCGAGGTCGCGCTCGCGCGCCTGACGGCCGCCGGCCTGCCCGTGCCGACGCGGTTCGTCTGCGCGGAGGACGTGGCGCGCGGCAAGCCCGACCCGGAGGGGTTCCTCGCGGGGGCGCGGCTGCTCGGCGTCGACCCGCGCCACTGCCTCGTCCTGGAGGACTCCGCCGCGGGAGTTGCTGCGGGCCGGGACGCGACGGCGACCGTGCTCGCCGTCGGCCCGGACGACCTCCCCGGAGCGCACCACCGCGTCGCGGACCTGCGCCCGGTCGTCGTCCGCGCGGTCGACGGCCAGGTGGAGGTCGTGGTGACGGCGCGGGACGGAGGTGCTCTCGAGGTTCCGGCCGAGGCCCCGTCCGCAGAGTCGTTCGACCGGCTCGGCGACGCCCTGCCGGAGCAGGTCGCGTGAGCGCGGTCGACCCGGAGCCGGAGGTCGAGCTGTGGTTCGTCGACACGACCCCGCCCCCCGCCGAGCACGACATGAGTGTCGTTCTGGGCTCCATTCCGACAGCAAGGTCGTGCTCGACGGCGGGTGACGCCGTGCTCGGCGCCGACGTGCTGGACGCGGCGGAGCGCGACCGTGCCCGCCGCTTCGCGTCGCCGGCCGACGCCGCGCGGTACGTGCGCGCCCACGTCGCCGCGCGCGAGATCCTCGCGGCGCGCACGAGCCTGCCGCCCGCGCGCGTGCGCTGGGAGGTGGGCGCGCACGGGAAGCCGGGTCCCGTCGTCGGGCAGCGGTGGAACCTCAGCCGCAGCGGCGACCACGCGCTCGTCGCGCTCGCCCAGACGGACGTGGGCGTCGACGTGCAGGTGCGCGACCCGCGCGTGGACGTCCACCGCCTCGCCGCACGGTTCCTCGCGCCGGCGGACGCGCGGTCGGACGCGGACGGGGACCTGTGGCGGCGGTTCTCGCGGCTGGAGGCGTGCGCCAAGGCGGTCGGGGGGCGCCTGCTCGACGTGCTCGGGCTCGACGTCCGGGCGCCCGGGATCGTGCGGGCCGACGACGGCCCGTGGCGTGGGCAGGAGTGGTGGGTGAGCGACGTGGCGGCACCCGCCGGCGCCGTCGCGGCCTGCGCGACGCCGGGGCCGCGGCCGCACGCGCTCCGCACCCGGGTCTGGGGCGTGGAACGGCCGTCGCCCACGGCGCGGTTCGGCGGGGGAGGTGCGCGGTGAGGGTCGTGCACCAGCTCGAGGTCGGCGGGCGCGCGGGCGAGGAGCCCGCGACGTGGGGCCAGACCGCGATCCGGCGCGCGCTCGCCGCGCTCGAGCCGCTGGACCACCAGTTCAACCTCGTGTGGGGCGGCCCGCTCGACGTGCCGGTGCCGACCGAGGCCGCGACCGCCGTCGTGCGCGCGCTCGTCGAGCGGCACGACTCGCTGCGGACGCGGATCCACCCGCGCGGCGACGGGTTCGTCCAGGAGCTCTGCGGCTCCGGGACGGTCGAGGTCGTCGAGGAGCGGGTCGCCGACGTCGGTGAGGTCGCGGCGTGCGGCGCGCGGCTCCGCGACGAGCTCTGGAGCCGCGCGTTCGCCTACCCCACCGAGCTGCCGGTGCGGGCAGGTCTCGTGACGGTGGACGGCGCGGTGCACCACACGACGCTCGTCGTCGCGCACACCGCGCTCGACGGTTGGGGGCTCCCCGTCCTCGACGCCGACCTCACGGCGCTCGCGGCGGGCGGCGCGCTGCCGGACCCCGGGGCGTGGACGCCGCTCGACGAGGCGGCCTGGCAGAGGTCGGACGAGGGGCGACGGCACGACGCCGCCGCGCGCGCCCGCACCCTGCGGACCATGCGCGCCGCCCCGGCGCAGGTCTTCGCGCCGCGCGCCGCCGAGGCGCCCGACGGCACGCCGCGGTACCGACAGACGGTCCTGCGTTCGCGACGTCTGGGGCCGGCGGCCGAGCGCGTGGCCGCGCGCTGGCGGACGAGCGCGTCCGGCGTCCTGCTCGCGGCGTCGTGCCGGGCGCTCGCCCGCGCCGCGGGCCGTGACGACCTCGCGCTCCAGGTCATGGTGAGCAACCGCTTCCGCCGGGAGCTCGCGGAGGCGGTCGTGACGACGGCGATGGAGGGCCTGCTGCACGTCGACGGCCTCGACGCGCCGTTCGACGAGGTGGGCACGCGGGTCTGGCGCGCGGCGATGACGGCGTACCGGTCGGCGTACTACGACAAGGACCGGCTCCAGGCCGAGGCCGCGGCCGACCCGTCGACCGCCCACGACGGCACGTGCTGGTACAACGACCGCCGCGGCACCGGTCCCGACCGGACGCTGCGCGCCCGCCCCTCGCGGTCGCGCCGGCTCGCGCGCGCCGACGCGTCCGACGAGCAGGGCGGCGTCACCCTCACGCTGCACCTCGTCGACGCCCCGGGCGGGGGCATCGACGTCGTCCTCACCGCCGACACGACGCGCCTGGACGACGCGACCGCGGAGCGAGTCGTGCGCGACCTCGAGCGCTGCGTGCTCGACGCATCACGCGCGGGGAGCCCCGGCGGGACGGTCACGCACCGGTAGGTGCCGTGCCCTCCGTCGGGACCAGCGAGCGGACGACGAGCGACTGGGCGAGCGTCCCGAACGGCCCGTCCTCGTCGTGCAGCGTCGCGTGCGTGACGCCCGTGCCAGACGCCCCGAACACGACGGTGGTGTCGAGGCCGACCCAGCCGCCCAGCGGGGCCCGGAACAGGTGAGCGGTGAGGTCGACGTTGGGGAACGCGACCTCCCGCGGGTCCGCGCGCACGGCCATGCCGTTGGCGGCGTCGAGCAGGCCGGCGGTGCGCGGGAGCGGCCCCACCTCCTCGTCGGCGACGAGCGGGACGTCGGTGCGCACCCAGACCGTCGCGCGCCCCGGCTCGACCGCGGTGCGGCGGACCTCGACGGAGTCGATGAAGCCGCCGGGCCAGACGGTCGCGGGGTCCCAGGGCGGCGTCCGGTCGGGGCCGGGCACGGGTGCCGGCGTGCCGCCGGCGAGGTCGGTGGTGTCGCCCGCCCGCGCGAGCCACGCCCGGAGCGAGACGGCGCAGCGGCCCGCGCACCAGAGCGTCGCCTCGACGAGCTCCACGCCCCGCCCGGGGCGGAGCACCTGGACTCGCGTCTGGACGTCGCCGATCGGGAAGACGCCCCAGATGTCGTAGGCGAGGCGCGAGACGGCGAGGTCGTGGCGCGCTCGGGCGACGCGGTCGGTCTCGACGACGTGCGCGAGCAGCCCGAGCGCGGGCGCGACGTGCTGCTCGTCGGTGCGCCACGCGCCGCCCACGTGCGGGCTCGCGCGGAACGTCGTCGCGCCGGTGCGGAAGAAGTACGCCATCGTGCTCCTCGGTACGGGTGGTCGCTCGGCTCTGCGAGCGGGGACCCCACGAGTGTGCCCCGTGCGGCGGCGTCCGGTGCCCGGGGGCGGCACCGACGCCTCCGTCGCCGTGCGGGCCCTCGCGGGCGCCTGAGGGACGGGCTGCAGCCGGACGTCAGGGAGCGCCGAGCGCGGCACGAGCGGCACGCGCGACGGCGGCCGCGAGGCGGTCGAGCGACGTGGAGTGCAGGCGCCACTGCTGCCAGTGCTGCGGCACGTCCGTCGCTCGGGCGTCGTCGAAGCCCACGAGGCGCCCCGCGCGCTCGGCTCGGGCGCTCTGGAGGTCGGGGAGCATGCCCCAGCCCATGCCGAGCTCGATCGCGCGGCGGAACTCGTTCGACGCGGGGACGTGATGGCGGGGCGGGTCGATCGCCGCCTCCGCCGCTGTCCCTGCTCCTGTCCCTGCTGCACGCTGCGCGCGCAGCCTCAGGTAGCGCTCCTGGAGGTCGTCCTTGCGGTCGAACGCGAGGACGGGCGCGCGGGAGAGCGCGACGACGGTCGGGCCGTCCGGGAACCAGCGCGCGACGAACGCGGGGCTCGCCATGGGGCGGTAGCGCATGTGGCCGAGCAGGGTCGAGCGGCAGCCCGGGACGGGCTCGGCGACCGAGGTCACCGCCGCGACCGCCGTCCCGTCGCGCAGGAGGCCGATGGAGTGCTCCTCGTCCTCGCGCAGCACCTCGAGCCGGGCCCACCCCGACGCCTCGACGAGCGCGGGCAGCGCCCAGGTGGTCAGGGCGTCGCCGGAGACCACGAGCGTGACCTCGGGCAACGGCGCGGCGGCGTCCTCCGCCGGGTCGGGTGCGGTCCGCTCCGCGGCCCCGATCCCCAGCTCCGCGAGCACGTCCGCCTGCTGGAGCGCGAGGTGGCGCGCGTGCCGGACGAGCACCCGGCCCGGGGGCGTGAGCTCGGCGGGCTTCCCGCGTCGGACGAGCACCTGGCCCACGGCCGACTCGAGCGCGCGCACGCGCTGGCTCACGGCGGACGGGGTGACCCCGAGCCGGTGCGCGGCGGCCTCGAACGTCCCGGCGGCGGCGATCGTGGCGAGCGTGCGGAGCTGGTCGGGCTGAAGGTCCACCATGAAGCAGATCTTAGGGAAGTGCAGAATCTTTCGCTGTACTTCACACAGGCTGGTGCCTACCGTCGAGGGCGTGCTCGCCGCTCTCTCGCCCCTCGCCGCCGGTCTCGCCGCCGGGTTGTCCCTCATCGTCGCGATCGGGGCGCAGAACGCGTTCGTGCTGCGCCAGGGCCTGCGCCGTGAGCACGTCCTGCCCGTCGTGCTCGTCTGCGCGCTCTCCGACCTCGTCCTCATCGCGGCCGGGACGGCCGGGCTCGGCGCGCTCGTGACCGGAGCCCCCGCGCTGCTCACCGTGGTGCGCTGGGGCGGCGCCGCGTTCCTCCTCACGCTCGCGGTCCTCGCCGCACGGCGCGCGCTGCGGCCCGGCGGGCTCGACGCAGCGTCCGGCGAGGTGTCCGGCGCCGGCGCGACGAGCGCCCGCTCCGCTGTCGGGACGTCGCTCGCCCTCACGTGGCTCAACCCGCACGTCTACCTCGACACCGTGCTGCTCCTCGGGTCGCTCGCGGCGGGCTACGCCGCCGCGCACGCCGGGGGAGAGGTCGACCCCGACGCCGCCCGGTGGCTCTTCGGGGCGGGCGCGATGGTCGCGAGCGTCCTGTGGTTCACCGCGCTGGGCTTCGGCGCACGCCTGCTCGCGCCCGTGTTCGCCCGCCCCGGTGCGTGGCGCGTGCTCGACGGCACGATCGCCGTGGTCATGGCGACGATCGGGGTCTCGCTCCTGCTCGGCGGCTGAGGCGGCGCGTCCTCAGGACGTCGCTCCGACCCCGACTCGTCGCCGCTCGGGTCGAGGAGGTGGAACCGCCGGCCGCCGGGGAGCTCGTGGGCTCTACGCAGCAGACGGTTCGTGGGCTGCAACGTCGCCGCACGTGGAACGTCAGCCCGTCAGGCCCGGCTCACCGCCGTGGTGCTTGTGGCGCAGGGTGTCGATGAGGTGCCAGGTGTCCTCGTCGTCGAAGGTGGTGACGTCGCCGACGAGGACGAGGGTGGTGAGGTAGAGGGCTGCGTCGCGCAGGAACGCGGTGCTGTCGCCTCGTCGGGTGACCATGGTCATCGCCTCGTCCACGACGACCCGTTGCTCGGCCGTCATGGGGCCGAGCGAGTCGATGTACGCGCTGAGGTCGAACTGTTCGCCCACGTGCCCTGTCCCCCCCGAGATCGCCACCGCCACGACAGCAGATCCTGTCCGACCCCGGATGTGCTCACCGGGCTCCGTCCGCACGACGACCGCTCGCCACACCTGCACGCGAGCCGTCACCGGTGGATGGGGCGCGTGCCGGGTGCCCGGCTCACCGTGCTCCGAACGGTATACCGCCGGACGAGCGTCCAGAGGTGCCCGGGTGGACGGTCGATGGGTCGTCGCAGGTCGAGAGAGGGATCGGTGCGGTGCCGTGATACGAGGCACGGCACGACGTCGCCGACCTGGTGCTCCTGGCGGGTCCGTCAGCTCGGTGGTCAGGCCTGGTCGAGGGCGTCGGTCGTGCTGGCGCGCTGGTCGAGGATCAGGTGGTGGAGGGCCGTCGCGGCGTGGAGAACCTGGGCCAGGTGGTGGTCGCGTGCGGCGTAGACGGCGCACCACACGAGCTGGCGGGCGAGGGCTTCCTTCTCCTTCGTGAGGTGGGCGTCGTCGGCGCGGCGCATGGAGCGCACCAGTGCAGCGAACGCGACGTCGCGCGGCGCGGGTGCCGGGCACAGCCGGTGCACCGTCAGGGCCGCCGTGGTCCGCACGTCGACGGCGTGGTCCAGCATCTGGCGGCGGCCGGCGGCGGCCGCCGCGGTCCGGGGTCGGCGGCGGTGGGCTGGGAGTAGCCGGAGCCGGGCGTGGAAGTCCAGAAGCTCGCCGGCGGTGATGTCCGGGGGCAGGACCGTATCGATGCGTTGCGTGGTCCCACCGATCAGGTGGGCATCGTCGTCGAAGGCCCCGGCGAGGCCCAGGGGGTGGGTGTCTCCGGCGCGGACGAGGGTGGCGTAGCCGAACAGGGTGGGGACGATGATGCGGTGGACGTCACGGTGCATGGTGACCTCGCAGGCAAGAGGTGCGTGTCGACGGTGGCTGAACCGGGTCTCGGACGAGGCCCGTCCGCGGTGGTGGTGGGGTCGCACGACGTCAGCCGGTGAGCGGCCGGTCGCCCCGTGTCGGGGCGACCGGCCGCACCTCAGCCGAGGGTGGTGCGGCGGTTGCGGGCGAGGACCAGGGCGAGCGTGCCGATCAGCATCAGCAGCGCTGCCCCGCCCGCGACCCACGCCAGGGTCGCGCCGGTCGTGGCCAGCGACCCACCAGGCTTGCCGGGCGTCCCGGGGTCACCGGGCTCGTCCGGGGTGTCGCACGCCTCGGCGGTGTCGGTCAGGTCGTTGTGACCGATACCCGCGGTGTTCGCGAACCCGCCGGGCTCACCCGAACCCGGGTCGGGGCAGACGAACGTCGACTCGTCGGCCGCGTCCTGGTCGAGGTTCGCGAGGACCTTCACCCGGTAGGTGTGCGTGCCGCCCGCGGCCAGGCCCACGCCGGTGGCCACGACGTTGACCGGGTCGCCCTCGGCGCCCTGACCGGTCCACGTGCCCGACGCCGACACGCCCTCGGGCGTGGCCGTCACCGTGGCCGACTCGACCTCGATGCCGGCGCCGTAGCGCAGGCGGTCGGTCAGGTCGTAGACCCCGGTGGCGGCACCGTCGTTGACGACGGTGATCGCGTAGGACACCGTCCAGGTGCCGTCCTCGCCGCGGACCGGGTCGCCGTCCATGACCTTGGTGATGTCGATGGAGGGCACCGGAGCGCAGTCCGTGTCGGTCTGCGTCCCGCCCGTCTCGTCCGTGAGCGTGGCCGCGTTGTTCAGGCCCTGCTCCAGGGTGTTCGACCCGGCGGGAACGGTGCAGGCCGGCGCACCGGTCCCGTCCTGGCCCACCTCGTCGGAGGCGAGGTGCAGCGGCACGTTCGCGACGACGGTGACCCGGTAGACGTGCGGGGCGTACCCGTCGTCGTCCAGGCCCGCGATCGACACGTCGGTCGCGATCCGCTGGTCCGTGGCGCCGTCGAACCCGTCGTTGACGGTGATGCCCTCGGGCCCGGTGACCGTGACGGAGTCGACCGTGATGACCGGGGCGAACAGCAGCTCGTCGTCCAGGTCGTAGGTCGTGACCTCCCCGCCGACGTTGCCCACGGTCAGGTCGTAGACGACCTCCCACTTCCCCTCGCCCACCGGGCTGGCGGAGACCAGGGCCTTGTCGAGGGTCGGCTTACCGGGGCGCACGCACTCCTCGTCCTGCCCGGGGACGGCGTTCCAGTCCACGGCCGCGACGTTGTTCAGCCCGCCGGGCACCGTGCCGCCGTCCGTGGTGCACACGTCCGTGTCAGGGATCTCGACGTCGGACAGGTCCGCCGCGTACCGCACGGTGACCGTGTAGGTGTGCACGACCGGGCTCGTGCCGGCGCCCGCGATGGGCTGACCGGTCACGATCCGGACGTCCTCGAGGCCGTCGAAGCCCTCGTTGACGCCCACGGACTCGGGCGCGTCGGTGACGACGCCCTGGATCCCGACCACCGTCACGCCCGCACCGGGGGCGAGGGTGTCGTCCAGGTCGTACTCCCCGGCGCCCGGACCACGGTTGGTGACCGTGACCTCGTACACCACGTCGTACACGCCGTCCTCGCCCTCGACCGGCGTCACCGCGCCCGAGAGGGACTTGGTGATGTCGATGAGCGGCAGGGTGGCGCACACGTCGTCGTCCTGCGTCTCGCCGTTGTGGGTCAGCGCGCCGGCGTTGGCCAGACCACCGGTCTCGCCGGAGCCGGGTGCCGGGCACGCGAGCGTGTCCGGCGTGACCACGGCCTGGTCGAGGGAGACGACGACCTGCACCTGGTAGGTGTGGGTCGCGCCTGCCTCGAGCGTGACGCCCGTGGCGACCACGTTCTCGTCCGAGCCCGGCGCGCCCTGACCGGTCCAGCCGGCGTCGGGCTCCACACCGTCCGGTGCCGAGGCGACCTCGGCGGACTCCACCACGATGCCCTCGCCGTAGAGCAGCTGGTCGACCAGGTCGTAGTCGCCAGCAGCCTCACCGGCGTTGGTCGCGACGAGGTCGTAGGTGATGGTCCACGTCCCGTCACCGTTGCCCGTCGGGCCTGCCGAGATCGACTTGTCGAACTCGATCAGCGGCAGCGAGGCGCACACCTCGTCCTGGGTCACGATGCCGTTGTGGTCCAGGCTGGTGGAGTTGGCCAGGCCGCCGTTCTCGCCTGAGCCGGGCGGCGGGCACTGCAGGTTCACCGGGTCGATCGTGGCCTCGTCCATCTGGACGGTGACCTCGACCTGGTAGGTGTGTGTCGTGCCCGCGGCCAGCTCGACGCCGGACGCGACGAGGTTCTCCGGGGCGGAGGTCTCGTCCCCGAGCCCGTTCCAGCCGGCGTTGGTCTCCACGCCGTCGGGTGCCGTGACGACCGCGGCGTCGAGGATCTCGATGCCCTCGCCGTAGTGCAGGCGGTCGAACACGTCGTACTCGCCCGTCGCACCGCCGACGTTCTCCGCGACGATGTCGTAGACGATCGTCCACGTGCCGTCACCGTTCGGCGTCGGCCCGGCCGAGATCGTCTTGTCGACCGTGATCGCCGAGATCGTCACGCACGCCTCGTCCGAGTCGGGGATCCCGTTGTGGTCGATCCCCGCGGAGTTCGACAGACCGCCGTCCTCTCCCGTTCCAGGCGCGGCGCAGTCGGTGACTGCCGGTGCTCCCTCGCTGCCTTCGGCGAGCGAGATGACGACCTGCACCTGGTACGTGTGGGACTCGCCGGCGGGCAGGTTCACTCCCGTGGCGATGACGTTCTCCGGTGCGCCCTCGGCGCCGAGCCCGGTCCACGACTCGTTCGGCTCGACACCCTCCGGCGTCGAGACGACCGACCCGGAGACGACGGTGATGTCGCCGTCGGCCGTCATGCGGTCGGTGACGTCGTAGACGCCGTCGGCCTGACCGGAGTTCGTCGCGACGACGTCGTAGGTCACCGTCCACGTCCCGTCACCGTTCGGCGTCGGGCCCGCGGAGACCGTCTTGGTGACGTCGACGAGCGGCAGGGTGGCGCACACGTCGTCGCCCTGGGTCTCACCGTTGTGCGTGAGCTCGGTGGCGTTCGCCAGCCCGCCGTTCTCGCCCGAGCCGGGCTCCGGGCACTGCAGCGTCTCCGGAGTCACGACCTCCCGGTCGAGGGAGACGACGACCTGCACCTGGTAGGTGTGCGTCGCGCCCGCGTCCAGCGTGACGCCCGCCGCGACCAGGTTGTCGGCCGAACCGGCCGCTCCTTGACCGGTCCAGCCTGTCTCGGGCTCGACGCCGTCGGGTGCCGAGGTGATGGCGGCCGACTCCACGACGACGCCGTCTCCGTACTGCAGGCGGTCGACCACGTCGTAGTCGCCCGCGGCCTGGCCCGTGTTGGTGGCGACCAGGTCGTAGGTGATGGTCCACGTCCCGTCACCGTTCGGCGTGGGACCGGCGGAGATGGTCTTGTCGATCCCGATCAGCGGCAGCGAGGCGCACACCTCGTCCTCGGCCACGATCCCGTTGTGGTCCAGGCTCGTGGAGTTGGCCAGGCCACCGTTCTCGCCTGAGCCGGGCGGCGGGCACTGCAGGTTCACCGGGTCGATCGTGGCCTCGTCCATCTGGACGGTGACCTCGACCTGGTAGGTGTGCGTCCCACCCGCGGCCAGCTCGACGCCGGACGCCACGAGGTTCTCCGGGGCGGAGTCCTCGGCACCCAGGCCCGTCCAGTCCGCGTTCGTCTCGACACCGTCCGGAGCCGTGGTGATCGCGGCGTCGAGGATCTCGATGCCCTCGCCGTGGTGCAGGCGGTCGAACACGTCGTACTCGCCCGACTCGCCGCCGACGTTCTCCGCCACGACGTCGTAGACGATCGTCCACGTGCCGTCACCGTTCGGCGTCGGGCCCGCGCTGATCGACTTGTCGACGACGATGTACGCGATGGCCACGCACGCCTCGTCGGAGTCGGTGAGATCGTTGTGCTCGATCCCGGCCGCGTTCGACAGGCCGCCGGGCGAGGTGCCCGGCTCGGCCGAGCACGGAGTGATCACCGGCGCACCCTCGACGCCCTCGGCGATCCCCAGCACGACCTCGACCTGGTAGGTGTGCGTCCCGCCCGCGGGCAGGACGACGCCGGAGGCGATGACGTTCTCCGGGGCGCCCTCGGCGCCCAGACCCGTCCACGCCCCGTTCGGGGTCACACCGTCCGGGGCCGTGACGACGGCGCCCGAGCGGACCTCGAGGTCACCGTCGGCCGTCATCCGGTCCGTCACCTCGTAGGTGCCGTCGGCAGCGCCCGCGTTCGTCGCGACGACGTCGTAGGTCACCGTCCACGTCCCGTCACCGTTCGGTGTCGGGCCCGCGGAGACCGTCTTCGCGATGTCGATCGACGGGATCGGTGCGCACGCCTGGTCCTCCTCCGTCTCGCCCTCGGGCCCGGTCAGCCCGGAGGTGTTGTTGAACCCCTGGTCCGCGTCCGACCCCTCGGCGGGGCACGCGGTCGGGGCGTCGGCGCCGGAGCCGGCGTCGTCGAGCTGCAGCGGCACGTCGGCGAGGACGGTGACGCGGTAGACGTGCGGGGCGTAGCCCTCGTCGTCGTTCCCGGCCAGCGGGACGTCTGCGGCGACCAGGGTGTTGCCCTGGCCGTCCCACGCCGGGTCGGCGAGGACGACGCCGTCGGGCGCCTGCGTCACCGTCGCGGAGACGATCGTCGCCTGGTCGGTGAAGTGCAGCTCGTCCGTCAGGGAGTAGGTCGTCGACGGGGTCTGCGTGTTCGACACCACGACCTCGTACACGACCTCCCACCGACCGTCACCGACGGGGGTGGCCGAGACGATCTCCTTGGTGTGCGTCGGCGTGCCGACCACCGTGAACCCGGCGGGGTCGCAGTTGATCGTCGGCTCGACGCCGGAGTCGGCCGGGACGTCCGCGTCGGCGCACGCCGTGTTCACGACCGAGTCCGCGACGGGCTCGGTGAGCTCGATCTCGAACTCGTGCGTCTGGACCTCGCCCGGGGCGAGGGAGTCGATCGTGAACGAGCCGAGCTCGGGCTGCAGGTCGTCGGACACCACGACGTTCGTCAGCGTGCCCTGACCGGTGTTCTCCACCGCGATCCGGTACCGGACCGTGTCACCGACCCGGAACTGCGGGTAGTCCAGCGGTTCGTTCGCGTCGCGCCACTCGCCCTCGGCGTCCTGCACGTACTTCTTCAGCGACGCCGAGTAGTAGTTCGCGATCGACGTCGACGCCGAGGTCCGCATGACCAGACGCGTGTTCTCCGCGCGCCCCTGCGACCGGTTGACGAGCTCGTCACCCCCGACCATGCCGTCGGTCACGACGGGCACGTCGATCGTGAGCTCACCACGCGCCACGAGGGTGCCGGTGATGACGCGCACCGCGGTGGCGTCGGGGGTGTACGTCGTGCTCCACCCCACGGTGTTGCCCGCGACGTCGCCCGCCGCGCCGTTCGTGGCGTCGGCCGGGTCGTCGGTGAGCGTCGCCGGGTCCGCGGTCGTGTAGTAGACCGTCCCCCCGATCGACGACGTCACCGGGCCGTCGAGCTCGTAGGAACCGGAGAACGCCGTCCCGCGGCCGTCACCCACGTACGGGAGGATGTCGATCACGTCGACGAACTCCTGGGGCAGCGGGTCCTGCGAGCGCACCAGGATCGTCCACGACCCCGCGCCCGCGCCGTCGCCGGCGAGGTTCGGGATGAACGCCTGGTCCGCGGTCTTGATGATCCGCGTCAGCCCGGACTCGTTGACCACGACCGTCGCGGTCGCGGGGTCCGACTGCACACCCTCGGCCGAGGCGGTGACGGTGTTGACCAGCCGCTCGCCGCCGGCGACGTCGTCGGGGTACGTCACCTGGTAGGACAGGGACTGCGGGGTGTTCGTGGGCACTCCGTCGAGGGTCCACGTGAGGACCTGCTGACCGGAGCCGTTCGTCGTGGCGACCGGTTCGGGGGTCGACGAGCCCGGGACGTACGTCGTGCCGAGCGGCAGCGTGTCCACGAGCTGGTAGTCGTCCACGGTCGGAGCGACCGCCCCGGTCCCGTTCGCGGAGTAGCTCAACGTGTACGTCGCCTGCCCGCCCGGGTCGACCGTCGTCGGAAGGACCGACTTCGTCACGTCCGGCGTGACGCCGACGATCCGCACGATGTCACGACCCGACTGGGCGAACGGGTAGCGCGCGTCCGGGGTCAGGGTCGCAGCCGGCCCGGCGTCCGACGGTGACGTGCCTCGCTGGGGGTTCACCCACGCGTTCGTGGCGGACACCGGGTTGATGTACGAGCCCCAGGTCCACACGTCCTGGCCGACGGCGGTGGTGGGCAGGAGTCGCTGCGTCGCCTGCAGGACGAGCTCGCGCTGCCAGCGGGCCGCGGTCATCGTGTACGTGGCGCGCACCGCCTTGACCGTCGCGAGGTCGGGGGGCGGGGTCGTGCTCCAGCCCGTCGTCCCGTCGCACGTGAAGGCGTTCGGGTTGTACGAGGTGCTGTCCGGATTCACCAGCGCCGACGTGCCGGTGTAGTACGCGACGGGGAGACCGGCGGGCTCACCCGACATCCCGTTGTCGAACCGGGTGAGAGCGCCCGTGAACTCCACGTACTTCGTGTCCAGCACCAGGCAGAGGCCACCCTGGGTGGCGTTCTGGTTCTGGACGTTCGGGTAGATCACCCGCACGGCCGAGCCGAGCTCCGACTCGGGGGCGACGCGGTACGTGTCGGTCCACACCGTCGCGCTCGAACCCGTGTAGGCGGGCTGCCACGCGTGCGACCAGATCCCCGTCGTCCAGTTCTTCCCCGTGGTGTTGTTCGCGGGGTCGTCGTTCGTCGTCTGCCCGTCGACCGCGGTGTAGGTCGGCGCGCTCGACGTGACCGAGACCTGCCCCGCGCCCGCGGTCGTGACGACCCGCAGCTGGATCTGCCCGGACGCGACCGCCACGCGGTCCGTCGGCAGCGGGTTCCCGGCCGAGTCCGTCGTCGGCACCTGCGCGTGGCTGTAGTCGATCCCGGCCAGCGTCAGCGTGTACGACGTCGAGCTGTTGCGCGTGAGCGTGCAGGAAGCGACGGTCGGCGCCACCTGGCTCGCGTCGTGCGTCCCGCCCGACCACGGGTGGCCGGTGGCCGTCCCGCTCGTGAACGCCGAGCACGCCTGCGGCCCGATCTGCGTGACCGCTCCCAGGCTGTTGGACACCGTGAGGTCGTAGCTGACGGGGTCCTGCCCCGCGGGGCTGTTCGTCCCGTGGAACAGCGTCCAGTTGAACGTGAAGTCGCGGGACGTGTCGTTGCGCGTGCTCCCGGAGACGCTCTCCACCCAGTGGATGTCCTGCACGAACCCGTTCTGTACGGGCAGCTCGGGCAGCGACGTCTGCTGGTCGGCGATCGTCGCGCCCGCGCTCACGGTCTCCCCGGTCACGGCCGTCACGCGCATCGGCGTCGTCAGCGAGAACGCCGTGCCTTCGTCCTGCGTGCCGACGTTGCACACCAGCGTCGTGCCGTCCTCGGAGATGCTCGACGCCGGGTCCACGCCGTCCACGAGACACGCGGGCGGGATCGAGTCGAACACAGCGCCCTGGCTCGTCACCGTCACCGTGACGTTCTCCACCGGCTCGTTGCCGGGGGCCGCGGCGTCGTCGTTGAGGTTGAACCGCCACGTCGCCGACACCGCGTCACCGGTCTCGAGCGAGGCCGGCGTGCTCTGGGCCCAGGACCCCTCGAGCTCGTAGACCGTCGCCGCCACAGCCGGGAGCGCTGTGGAAGCCGCGATACCGGTGCCGGCGGTCACGAGCGCGACGGCACCGGCAACGGCGCGCTTCCACGGGCTCGTCCGGTGTCGTGCTCTGGCGTGGCGCGCCGTCGTCGTCCCGGCGCGAGACCCGCGCCGACGGACGCCGCCGGCGCCGGCAGCACCCCGTGAGTGTGGTCGCATGAGTTCCCCATCAGTTCCGTGGCGCACGCCCCTCGCGCGCTCTCGTCAACACCCCATGTGATCCAGGTCGCACCGATCGGTGACGGGAAAGTGATGGAACTTCATCAACGAATTCATCAATCCGGTTGCACTTTCACCCGTACGGCTGGGTATTCCCCGTCGAGCCTGTGCGCGCTCACATGCGTCGCTGGGCAAGATCCATCAGGTGAGCCCACCGCCCCACGAGTCGTCATCACCGAGCGATGAGACGATCCGCGAGACGATCGCCACCGGCACGCTCGATGACATCGAGGACCTGTCCGACCTGCTCTGGTACGACCTGCCCGGACGCTTCGCGCGGCCGATCATGAGAAGGGTCCGCGGCCTGGACGGCACGGAGCTGGAGAACAGACCACGTCTGCTGTACACGGCGTTGCTCGCCTATCACCGCGCCGAGATCGATGAGCGGGACGGCGAGCTGAGGAAGGTCCTGAACCTGTTCGCCGCCCAGGGCCGCTCCTACGCCACCCGACTGACGTCCTTCACCCGCCCGAGCGACCTCGTCACCGCCGGCACGATCGCCGTCGTCTCGGCGCGCCTGCGCGGGGCGTACGAGGAGTCTGAACGTCTGGGGACGTGGATCGACAAACAGCTCGTGCTCACCGGAGGCGGACACACCCTGCCCTGGACCCCGGCTCACGTCGCGACCAAACCCGGCTGGCTGTCAGCCGAGCGCGGCACCACCGCGATGCTCGCCGGGAGGCTCGACCGCGCCGCGAAGCTGTACACCCGGGCCCATCTCGAGGCAGGCCCGCCCCCGTACGCGCACCACGCCGGCGCGAACGCGTTGGCCAACCTCGCTCTCGTCACCGCCTACCGAGGGCACCTCGACCTGGCCCGCACGTGGCTCGCTGCACTCGACGACAGTGCCGCTGGGCCGCGATGGATCGAACGCCTGACGACCGTCGGGGCCACAGTCGCCCGCGCCCTGGTCGCGATCGAGGAAGCCGACCCCGACGAGGCTCGGCATCACCTGGACGCCGTCGGACCGGCAACCCAGAGCCTGGAGCTGTGGCCGTTCATCGCCTACGCCCACTCCAGCCATGCGGCGCTGTTCGACGACCCGTACGCTGCCCTCGCCCATCTCGACGAGGCCCGCACGCGCCACGGCGCGCTCGAACCCGACCCCACCACCCTGGCCGGTCAGCTCGTGCTGCGCTCCGAGGCCAAGCTCCTGCTCAAGGCGGCCGAAGGGAACCGGCTGCTCCAGCTGGTCGATGCCTACCCCGACGTCGCGTCCTTGCGCCAGCACGCTGCCTGGGCGCACCTGCTCGCCGGTCACCCGCACGAGGCCATCCGCGCCACAGCCCAAGCCCTGCACCAGCTCCACATCCCCGTGCCGGACATGATGGGCATGCACCTGGTCATGGCCGTGGCCCACCTGCGCACCGGCAACAAGCACCACGCCGCCACCGCATTCCGCAAGGCCGTCAGGCTGCGCACCAGCGACAACCACGTCAAACCGTTCCTTGCTGCCGACCCGGACGATCTCGATGACCTCGCTCAGCTCGCCGACGTCCCCAACCCTCTGCTCAACCGGCAGCTGCGACGTGTGAACATTCCCCGGGGAGTCGAGGTCGTACGCCTGTCGCCAAGAGAGAGGGCGGTCCTCGGTGCCCTGGCCGCCGGCGATACCGCGGAGCAAGCCGCCACACGCTTCGGCGTCTCGCCGGCCACCGTGCGCACCCAGGTCCGCAGCATCTACCGAAAGCTCGGTGTCTCACGCCGCGCAGCCGCCCTCGCTCGCGCCGAAGAGCTCGGCCTCTTCGACGACACCACCGTCTGAACCGGGTCTGTCCCCACCGCGGTGGGGCGAAGGTGCCCGCTGCGGTTCCGGAGTCGAGGGACGGTGCCCGGTCGGGGCGACAGGCCGGTCAGGTGAGGTGGTCGAAGTCGCCGCGCACCCAGGCGGCGTGGCGCTGCGCGGAGCGGAGCACGACGTCCCGCGCGTCGGTCGGGATCACGCCCTCGAAGTTGTTGTAGAGCCGCTCGAACGGGCGCCGCGCCACGCGCTCGGCGACGCGCAGCACGACGGCGGCGGACAGCGGGATGCGGTTGGGGTAGGACCGCATGAAGCTCACGGACGTGCGGTCGGGGTTCGCGAAGATCGTGTCGCCGGACAGCAGCACGCCCCGGCCCTCGGCGCCGGCCGCCCAGTGCACGACGGCGCTGCCGGGGAAGTGGCCGCCCGGCTGTGACAGGACGACGCCGGGCAGCACCTCGCGCTCGCCGGTCCAGGTCTCGATGACCGGGTCGGGCCGCGCGACCCAGTGCGCGTCGGCCTCGGCGACGAGCACGGCGACGTCACCGAGGGCGCGGCTCCACGCGACCTGGACGCCGAACATGTGGGGGTGGCTCGCCGCGATCGCGACGACCGGGCCGAGCGCGCGCACCCGGGCGACGGCGTCGTCGTCCACGTAGCCGGGCGGGTCCCACAGGAGGTTGCCCGCGGGAGTGCGCACGATCTTGGCCTGCTGCCCGATGCCGACGCTCGGCTCGCTCGACAGGCCGAACAGGTCGGGCTCGAGCTCCTCGAGGACGAGGCGCTCGCCGGCCGCGGCGAGCTCGGCGAGCGTGGTCCATGCCTGCCCGGTCGCGGGGACCCACTGGCGCTCGTCGGCGCAGATGGCGCACACGTCGGGTCGTTCGGCGTGCTCGACCGCGCACGTGCGGCAGATCCACCATTCCTCGGGGGAGACAGTGGCGGCGGGCGCGAGGGGCTGGGGGGACGGCGTCGTCGTCATGGGCACAGGTCTACCGCGACCCGCCGACACACGTCACCCGGCACCCCGCACCCCGCCGACCTGCGAGACTGGCGCCCCCATGATCTCCACGCTCCTCGTCGCGCACCCCTGGCTGTCGCCGCTCGCCCTCCTCGTCCTCGCCGTCGCCGGACCGCTCGTGGGCGCGTGGCTGGCGGGCCGCCGTCCGCTCGCGTGGGTGCTGTTCGGCGTCAGCCTGCTCCCCGTGCTCCTGCTGACGCTCGTGCCCGTCGACCGCGAGCTCTTCGCCGTCTGCACCGTGAGCTGGTCGCTGCCGACGCCGGGGCGGGTCGAGCTGCTCGCGAACGTCGTGCTGTTCGTGCCGCCGGTGCTGCTCGCCGCGGTCGCGCTGCGCAGGCCGCTCGTCGCGCTGCTCGGCGGCGTCGCCGCCTCTGCGCTCGTCGAGGTGGTCCAGGCGCTCGCCCCGGCGCTCGGGCGGTCGTGCGACACGAACGACTGGCTCTCCAACTCGATCGGCGCGCTGCTCGGCGCCGGCCTCGCCGTGGTGGCGCTGCGGCTCGCGGCCCGCCGGGACCGCGCGGCGAACCCGGGCTCGGTCCCCACCGCGCGGCGTCCCTGAGGGGCGACCCCGGGCACGACGCCGAACCTGGCCTCGACACGACCGTGGGAACGCTTCCACCGATGGCCCTCCGCGGGTTAGCGTGGTGCTCCGGGCGCCGCCCGTCACCGCCGACAGGACTCGCCAGGAGATCGCCATGCCGCCCACCACGCTCGACGACGTCGCCGCGGCGGCCCGCGTCTCGCGGTCCACGGCCTCGCGCGTCGTGCGGGGCACGGGTCCCGTGTCCGACGCGGCGCGCCGCGCGGTCCTCGCCGCCGTCGAGGAGCTCGGGTACGTGCCGCACCCCGGGGCGCGGTCGCTCGCGAGCGGGCGCGGCGAGCGGGTCGTGGTCGCGGTGGGGTCGCCGTCGGCCGACCTGCTGGGCGACCCCTACGTCGCGCGCGTGGTCGCGGCGGCCAGCCGCGCGGCCGACACCCAGGGCGTCGGCGTGGCGCTGCGCTGGCTCGGGCGCGACCCGCGTGACGAGCTGGCCCGGCTCGCGCGCGACCCGGGCGTGGGCGGCGTGCTCCTCGTCGACTACTCGGCCGAGGTGCTCGCGAGCGTGCCGCGCACGCTGCTCTCCCGCGTGGCGGCGATCGGCCCCGCCGACGGCCGCGTGCCCTCCTACGACATCGACGCGGCAGCCGGGATCGCCGCGCTCGTCGAGCACGTGCTCGCCGCCGGGCGGCGCGACGTCGTCATGCTCACCGGGCCGGGCTGGCTGCCCGGCGCGCAGCGGGCCGTCGAGGCGTACGACGCGGTCGTGCGCGCCGCCGGCGTCCCGCGCCGCGTCGTGGCCGCCGACCTCACGGCCCTCGCGGGCGCGGAGGCGGCCCGCGAGGCGCGCCGCCGCTGGCCCGGCGTGGACGCGCTCGTCGCGATGAGCGACACGCTCGCCGTCGGAGCGATGCGCGCGCTCGCGGAGGACGGCGTCCGCGTGCCCGACGACGTCGCCGTCACCGGGTTCGACGACCAGCCCTTCGCGGAGCAGGCCGGACCGGGCCTGACGACCGCGACCCACCCCGTGGAGCGGATCGCGGCCGCGGCGACGGCAGCCCTGCTGGACCGCCGCCGCCGTGACGACGAGCGCACGTTCCCGTCCGTCGTCGTCCGCCGCACGAGCGCCTGAGGCGCGGGCGGTCTCGCGCGACCGGGCGGCACCGCTCGCCGGGTCGCGGTCGGACCCGCACCGGCGATGCGCGGACACGGTCCGCCCGCGTCCACCTCGCCCTGCGCCCCGCGGGGGGACGTGGCAGCATCGCGCGTGGTCGTCTCGGACGATCCGGACGGAGGGGACGGGATGAGGCTGGGCGTCGACGGTGTCGAGCAGGAGGTCGCGACCGGGTCGCTCCCGGGCTGGGACCGCGTCGAGGAGCACGTCCACGCGGCGCACGAGCGCTACCGCGGGAACGACGACGGCGCGGTGGCCGACTACATCCCCGTCCTCGCGGAGGCCGACCGGTCGCTGTTCGGCGTGTGCGTCGCCGAGTCGGGCGGAGCGGTCCACGCCGTGGGCGACGCCGACGTCGAGTTCTCCGTCCAGTCGATCTCCAAGGCGTTCGTCTACGCGCTCGTGTGCGAGGCCTACGGGCACGAGGGCGTGCTCGAACGGGTCGGGGTGGACAACACGGGCCTCGCCTTCAACTCCGTGATGGCGGTCGAGCTCCACGACGGCCACCCGCGCAACCCCATGGTCAACGCCGGGGCGCTCGCGACGACGGCGCTCATGCCCGGTGCGTCGTTCGCCGAGCAGTGGGAGAACGTGCGCACCGGGCTGTCCCGGTTCGCCGGCCGACCGCTCGAGCTCGACGGCGTGGTCTACCGGTCGGAGTCGGCGACGAACATGCGCAACAAGGCGATCGCCCGGCTCCTGGAGAGCTACGGGCGCATCGAGCTCGACCCGCTCGAGGTCGTCGACGTCTACACCAAGCAGTGCGCGCTGCGCGTGAGCGCCCGCGACCTTGCCGTCATGGGCGCGACCCTCGCGGACGGCGGGGTCAACCCGGTCACGGGCGAGCGCGTGGTCTCGGCGCAGGTGTGCCGCGACACGCTCGCCGTGCTCGCCTCGACCGGGTTGTACGAACGGTCGGGGGAGTGGCTGTTCGAGATCGGCCTTCCTGCCAAGTCCGGCGTGGCAGGGGGGATCGTCGCCGTCGCACCCGGCAAGGGGGCGATCGGCACGTACTCCCCGCCCCTCGACCCGGCCGGGAACAGCGTGCGCGGGCAGCGCGCGACCGCGTACCTGTCGCGGACCCTCGGCCTCAACCTGTTCGCGTCGTCCGCCCAGGTCCCCGTGACCCCCACCCGCCCGACCGAGAGAAGGGACCCGGCCTCGTGAGCACCCGAGACGCCGTCGACAGCAGCGCCGCACCCGCGACCGAGGACCGCCGGTCGTGGGTGCCGATGGTCGGCCTGTTCCTCGCGCAGGTCCTCATGTCGTTCAACGTCGCCGCCCTGCCGGTGTCGCTGGGCGGCATGGTCGAGGACTTCGGTGTCCCGCCGACGGTCGCGAGCACGACGATCGTCGTCTACGGCCTCGCGGTCGCCGCGCTCGTCATGACCGGGGCGAAGCTCGGGCAGCGGATCGGGTGGGTCGCGATCTTCCGGGTCGTCGTCGCGACGTTCGCGGCGTCGGCGCTGCTCATGATCCTCTCGCCGACCGTCGCGTGGGCCATCACGGGCCAGGCCGTCGCCGGCGCCTCGGCCGCGATCATCGTGCCCGCGCTGGTCGCCCTCATCGCGGAGAACTACCGGGGAGCCCAGCAGGCGACGGCGATCGGGTCACTCGGCTCGGCCCGCGCGGTGTCGGGCATGAGCGCGTTCTTCATCGGCGGCGCGCTCGGGACGCTCATCGGCTGGCGGCCCACCTTCGCGATCGTCCTGGCGCTCGCCGTCGCGGTCTTCGTCCTCAGCTTCCGGCTGCGGTCCGACGCCGGCGACCCCGGCATCCGGATCGACCTCGTGGCCGCGGTCCTCATCGGCGCGGCCGTCGTCGCGCTCACCCTCGGCTTCAACAACCTCAACGCCTGGGGGCTGTTCTTCGCCGCGCCGGGTGCGCCGTTCGACCTGGTCGGGGTCTCGCCCGCGCCGCTGCTCGTGCTGCTCGGCGTCGTGCTCGGGCAGACGTTCTTCTGGTGGACGCGGCGCCGGACCGCCGCCGGCAAGGTGCCGCTCGTCGACCTGTCCGTCCTCGCGCGCCCGAGCGAGCGGGCGGCGGTGTACGCGATGTTCGTCGTGGTCGCGCTCGAGGCAGCGCTGAACTTCACCGTCCCGCTGTACATCCAGATCGTGCAGGGCCGCACCCCGTTCGACACCGCGCTCGCGATGATGCCGTTCAACCTCACGGTGTTCGTCACCGCGACGCTCGTCGTGCGGTTCTACCGGCGCTACCCGCCGCGCACGATCGGGGTCTTCGGCTTCACGCTGACCACCGTCGCGCTGCTCTGGCTGTCGCTCGTCGTCACCAACAACTGGGAGACGCTGCCCACGATCCTCGGCCTCGTCGTCTTTGGGATCGGGCAGGGCGCCCTGGTGACGCTCGTGTTCAACGTGCTCGTCACCGCGGCGCCCAAGACCCTCGCGGGCGACGTCGGCTCTATCCGCGGCACGACGCAGAACCTCGCCTCGGCCGTCGGCACCGCGCTCGCCGGGGCGCTGCTCGTGACCATCCTGTCGTTCAGCGTCGGGCGCGCCGTCGTCGAGCACCCCGAGCTGCCCCCGTCGCTCGTCGCCCAGGTCGACCTGGACACCGTCAACTTCGTGAGCAACGACGACCTGCGCACGGTCCTCGCGGGCACCGACGCCACGCCCGCCCAGGTGGACGCGGCCGTCGCGCTCAACGAGGAGTCGCGGCTCGGCACCTTGCGGATCGGACTGCTCATCCTCGCCGGGGTCAGCGCGACGGCGATCCTCCCCGCGAGCCGCCTGCCGCGCTACCGGCCCGACGAGATCCCGGACCCCGCGCCTGCGCGGTAGCCGCGCTACGCGTCGCGACGGTCGGCGTCGTCCCCCGCCGTGTGGTCTGACCCACGACCGGTCTCGCGGGCTGGCCCACCGTCCCGGTCGGCGTCGGCCGAGCGCCCGCCGCTCTCGCGGAGCGCGCGCGCCTGCTCGACCGCCTCGTCGCGCTTGGCCGCCTTCTTGTCGCTCGCCCGCGTGTCGCGCGGCGGGAGCTGGAGCCGCTCCTCTGCGGCGATCCCGCCCTGCAGCTCGCGGCTGCGCTCGACCTCCGCGTCGAGCTCGGCGCCGAGCAGCAGGGCGAGGTTCGTGATCCACAGCCACAGCAGGAAGATGATGACGCCGGCGAGCGTCCCGTACGTCGCGCCGTAGCTGCTGAGGCCGCTGCCCAGGTAGAGCCCGAACGCCGCGGAGGCCAGCGCCCACACGAGGATCGCGAGGAGTGCACCCGGGCTGACCCAGCGGAACTTCGGCTGCTTCACGTTGGGCGTGAGGTGGTAGAGCAGCGCGACGAGTACCACCACGAGGAGGATCGCCACGGGCCACTTCGCGACCTGCCACACGGCGATCGCCGTGTCCCCGAGGCCCACGAGCTCGCCGACCTGCCGGGCGATCGGGCCCGACAGCACGAGGCTTGCGACGACGAGCGCGGCGAGGACCACCACCACGACCGTCACGCCGAGCATGACGGGCCGCAGCTTCCAGATCGGGCGGCCTTCCTCGACCTCGTAGATGCGGTTCATCGAGCGGCTGAACGCCCCGACGTAGCCCGAGGCGGACCACAGGGCCAGCACGACGCCGACGACGAGCGCCCACCCGGCCTTGTCGGTGTTCGCGGCCTGCTCGACGAGGGGCTCGATCATGCTCAGCGTGGTGGACGGCACGACGCCCTCGACGCTCGTGAGGACCGAGTCGACCGCCTTCTCGCCGTCGCCGACGAGGCCCAGGATCGACACGAGCGCCAGGAGCGCAGGCGCCGCCGCGAGCACCGCGTAGTACGTGAGCGCGGCGGCGAGGTCGGTGCACTGGTCGTCCATGAACTCGCGCACCGCGCCCTTGAGCGCGAACCCCCACGACGGTCGGTGCAGGTCGGTGGGGGAGCCCGGCTTGCGCGCCGAGTCGGACGCCGGACGCGCGTCCGGCGTGGGGTCCCCGTCGGGCGCGGGGCGGGCGCTGGCAGTCATGCGGCCTCCTTCGTCGGATCGCTTCCAGGCTCCGCGGACCCAGGGTCGCTCGCAACCAGCGCGCCACCGGCCGCGGCATGTCGCAGCACATGTCGCAGCACTGCGACAGGACCGCGACAGCCCTGCGGCCACACCGCGACACGCGCTCCCTAGGTTGGTCGCATGCCGACGACACCTCGACGTCCCTCCCGACCGACCACCGTCCCGTCCGCCCCGGTCTGGGCCGCGCTGCCGCTGCTCGCGCTCCTCGCGGCCTGCGGGCAGGGCGGCGACGCGGGACACACCGTCCCGTCCGCCGCCCCGACCGCCGCGGCGGACGCCGAGCAGGAGTCCACGCCCGAGCCGGCCGAGGAGAGCGCCGCGGCGGTGCCCACGGTCCCGGGCTACGCACCGGGCGACGTCCCCCCGGTGCCGCTGTTCCAGCTCCCCGACCTGTCCCTCCTCAACGACTCGGCCGACGCGTTCACGGTCGACGTCGCCCGCGACGTCGAGTCCGTCCCCGGCGTCACCGTGACGCCGGCGCACTGCGGCGAGGACGGCGCGGTGGTCGCGTCCGACGGCGCCGTGCTCGCCTACGGCGGCGGCGGTGCGGCGAGCGTGGACGGGTCGTCGAGCGTCACGAACGACGGCGACGGGTCGGGCACGTACGTGGACGGGTCGACGAGCATCACGAACGACGGCGACGGGTCGGGCACGTACGTCGACGGCACGACGAGCATCACGAACGACGGCGACGGCTCGGGCACATTCGTCTCCGGCGACCTGTCGATCACGGTCGAGGCCGACGGGTCGGGCACCTACGTGGACGGGACGCGGAGCATCACGATCGAGGCCGACGGCTCGGGCACGTACGTCGACGACACGATGAGCATCACCAACGAGGGCGACGGCTCGGGCACCTATGTCGACGAGACCGTGAACATCGTGAACGACGGCCAGGGCACCGCGCTGGTCAACGGCGTCGACGTGCCCGCCGACCCGCTGCCGCCGGTCCCTCGTCTCGGCGCGTTCCCGCCGGTGGAGGCGCTGGCGCCCGTGGAGTCGTGCGGGACCACGATCAGCCTGGACAGCGGGGTCCTGTTCGACTTCGACCGTGCCGAGATCCGCCCTGACGCGTCCGCCGTCCTCGACGGCCTCGCGCGCGTCCTCACCGACGCAGCGGTACCGACGGCCGAGATCTCCGGCCACACCGACTCCGTCGCCTCCGACGACTACAACCAGGACCTCTCGGAGCGCAGGGCGGCCGCCGTGGTCGCCGCACTGGCCGACCGCGGGGTGCCGACCGGGCTCGACGCCGTGGGGTACGGCGAGTCCCGACCGGTCGCGCCGAACGAGGTCGACGGGCAGGACAACCCGGCCGGACGACAGCTCAACCGCCGTGTCGAGGTCTTCGTCCCCGCGTTCTGACCTCCCGCTCTGAGAGGCTTCCACCGTGATCACACGAGCTCGTCACCGTGCCGCCGCACTCGTCCTGTCCGGGGGCGTCGCGCTCGGCCTCGCCGGGTGCAGCGCCGAGATCGTCGACGACGCAGCCTCCTCGCCGGGGACCGGCGCCGCGGAGAAGGCGGCCCCGGGCGCCGAGGGCACGCCGGCGGCGCCCCGACCGGCGGACCCGGCCGGCGCGACCGACGACGACTCCCGGGACGACGTGGCGGACGACGCCGCGGACGATCCCGAGACCGGCCCGGCGGCCGGGGAGACGGCCGTGCTCGACCGTGCCGAGATCGAGGCCGCCGCGACCACGCACCTCTCCTGCGGCGGTGGCGAGCTCGAGCTCGCCACCGCCGGCGAGGTCGTCGTCGTCACGGACGACTGCGGCGTCCTGCGGGTCACCGCGGCCTCCGTCGTGGTCGCCGCGCAGGACGTCGACGACCTCGTCGTCGAGGCGGCTGCGACGCAGGTGCTGGTCCACGAGGCCGGCACGCTCACGCTGGTCGGTGCCGACAACCTCGTCGCCTACGAGGCAGGGAGCCCGGCCGTCTCGCAAGAGGGCGCACGGAACCAGATCCGCCCCACCCGCTCCTGACCACCGGTCCGCAGCCGAGCCCGTACGACGAGGAGACCCGCATGCACCAGCCGGCGTATCCGAACCACCCCCCGTCCGGCGCCGTGCCGGCCCGTACCAACGGCCTGGCCGTCGCGTCTTTCGTCCTCGGTCTGTGCGGGCTCGCGATCCTCCCGGTCGTCCTGGGCCACGTCGCCCTGCGCCAGATCCGCACCCGTGGCGACGGGGGCACCGGCTTCGCCGTCGCGGGTCTCGTGCTCGGGTACCTCGTGCTCGTCGCGTCCGTGCTCCTCGTGGCGGTCGTCGTCGGGCTCGGCGTCTGGGGGGCCACCCGGTGACGGGAGCCGACCGCGAGCCGGCCAGCGTGCTCCTCGTCGACGACGAGGAGGCGATCCTCGTGGGCCTCGCGCCGTTCCTCGAGCGGTCGGGCTTCCGGGTCCGTACCGCGTCGGACGGGGAGGAGGCCCTGGCCGCGGTCGCGGCGGGCCGCCCGGACATCGTCGTGTGCGACGTCATGATGCCGCGCCTGGACGGACGCGCCGTCGTGCGCCGGCTGCGTGCCGCGGACGACTGGACGCCCGTCGTCCTGCTCACCCAGGTGGGTGAGTCGAACGAGCGCAGCGCGGCCCTCGAGGAGGGCGCCGACGACTACCTCAACAAGCCCTTCGACCCGCAGGAGCTCGTGGCCCGTGTGCGCGCGGTGCTGCGGCGCGCGGTCCCCGGGCAAGCCCCGCTCTCGGCGGCGGAACGCCTCGTCGCGGGCGGCCTGGTGCTCGACCGCACCGCGCGCCGCACCTGGCTCGACGGGCGGGAGGTCTACCTCACGCCCAAGGCGTCGCTCCTGCTCGACTACCTCATGTCCCACCCGGGGGAGCTCCACACGCGTGAGCGGCTGCTCTCGGCGTTGTGGGGGTACGACCTGCCCGTGAGCAGCCGCGCCGTCGACCACCGTGTCGCCGAGGTGCGCCGGGTCCTGGCCGACGACGCCGCGGCACCGACGTACGTGGAGACCGTCCAGTCGCTCGGGTACCGCTTCTGCGCGCCCGTCTCGCGCGGGACGGCGCCGTGACCCGGCCGACGACGCGCGGGATCGTCCTGGCCGTCGTCGCGCCGGTGGTGCTGGGCGCGCTCGGCGCCGGGGCGCTCCTCGCCTCCGGGCGCTCGCTCCGGCTCGTCGTCGGCATCCCGCTGCCGCTCCTCGCCGCCGTGGTCGGTGTCCTCGCGGGAGGGGTCGTGCTCACGGCGTGCCTCACGTCGCGCGCCGTCGCGCGGGCCCGGGCAGCGGGGTACGACGCCGGTCGCGCGGTGGAGCGGGCCGCGCACCGCCGGTTCGTGGCACGGCTCGACCACGAGCTGAAGAACCCGGTCACCGCGGTCCGCGCGGCCGTCGCCGGGCTCGCGTACGAGGACGCCTCGACGCGGGGCTCGGCGGGGAGCGTGGCGGTCGACAGGACCGCGCTGGTCGCGACCGCCGACGCGCAGTCGGCCCGCCTCGCGACGCTCGTCGCCGACCTGCGCAAGCTCGCCGAGCTCGAGACGGGTCCCATCGAGGACGAGGAGGTCGACATGGCCGACGTCGTCCGCGAGGCGGTCGCGGACATCGAGGCTCAGACGACGTCGCGCGGGGCCGGGGCGGTCGTCCGCGTCGTCCTGCCCGAGGTGCCGTGGCCGCTCCCGCACGTGCGCGGCGACCTGGACCTGCTCTATCTCGCGGTGCACAACCTGCTGTCCAACGCCGTGAAGTTCTCACCGGCAGGCGCGTTGATCGAGGTGCGTGGGGCGGACGAGGACGGGACGGTCGTCGTCGAGGTCGCGGACTCCGGGATGGGGATCCCGCCCGACGAGGTCGACTCGGTGTTCGACGAGCTCGCGCGCGGCTCGCAGGCCCGGGGGCTGCCCGGGTCCGGCCTCGGCCTCGCGCTCGTGCGCGTCGTCGCGGAGCGGCACGGCGGGTCGGCGACGTTGCGGTCGCGGCCGGGCCAGGGCACCAGCGTGCGGTTGAGGATCCCGGCGGCGACCAGGGCCTGACGCCGCGTCCTGCGGACGCGCACGCGGCGCGTCGAGCGCCCGACGGGTGCTCCGCGGACGGATCCGTGATCCCGTCCTTCCGGACACCGGCCCCGCCGGAGGACGACGGCTGCGGTGGCCCGGTCCGTCTGCGCGTCGTGCGTGGACCGGGGTGAGTTTTCGTCGCGAGGCGTCATGATCCTTCGAGGCCGCGTGTCCTGTCGGGTATGAGCACGCTCGACCCTGGCCACCCGCTGCAGCTCGTCACGCGGCGCTCTGGTCGCCCTCTGCGGGACGCGACGACCGGATACGTGGCCCGAGCGAGCCGCTGCCATGGCGGTGATCCCTCGCCGTTCGCACGCGGTGTGATGAGCGTGGTCCGGCAGATGTCCCTCGCGCTGGCGTGCAGCGCCACGCCGCGCGAGCTCCGTGACGCGCTCCTGTGGGTGTTCGTGCAGGGACTCGCGGAGTCGGAGGGCCGCAGCGGACTGTGGTGGGCGGGGGTGAGCGCGGTCATCGGTGACCTCGAGCTCGCCCTGCTCGGATGGGGAGAGGAGCACGTCGTCGACCGATGGGCCGCCCAGGCGTTCCTGACGGCAGCGGAGTCACCCTCGGAGTGCGTGCTCGTCGACGCCGTCGTCCCGTGCGACCGGTGACCGTGCCCGTTGGGCTGCCCGAGTGGGGCTCTCTCGACGAGTGTCGCGCCGTCCTCAACGACGGAGGCGAAGCCCGGCATCGTCACGCGGCGTCGGGCGCCGCTCCCGACGTTCAGACCGGCCACGCGCCCGATGGGGGCGAGACGCGTGGCCGGTCCGTGTGCGGGCACCGGTGGGTGAAGCCGCAAGCCACAAGCTTGCGGGGGCGGGCCCGCACACCCGTCAGGACCCGAGTCGCGGGCTGCGATGACGGAGCCGGCGACGATGCGTTCTCGCGACATCCCCGGTGGCCAGCCGTGTCGGGACGTGCGGAGGGGTGAAGCCGCTCCGGAGTCCCCGCAGGCGACGGAGGCGCCGGACCACGGTGCGGCCGGACGCGACGATCCGGCCACGCCGCGTCACCACAGCGTCCCTCGTGTGTCCCGGTGGGTGTCCGACTCGTTCAGAAGACAGGAGATTCCTGTTGCCGTCCGTCCGCACCCTGTCGAGCCTTGCGCCGGCCGCGCGACCCGGCGTGCTCGGCGGCGGCAGGGCTGGTCCCCGAAGCCGCCGAGTACACCGTGGCCTACTCCTACGAGGGCGCCGACGGCGTGACGCGAGAAGGGGACCTGACGCTCGGCGACGGCTCGACGGCGGGGCTCGGCGACCTCCCGGCAGGCATCGTCGTCACCCTCTCCGAGGCCGAGCCGGCCGCGGTCGACGGCGTGACCTGGCGCGCGCCCGTGTTCACGGGCGAGGGCGTCGACGTCCAGCCGGACGGGACTGCGCGCGTCACCATCGGCGACGGCGCGACCGTCTCGGTGACCGTGACGAACCAGGCGGAGCCGGCCCCTGGTGCGTCTGCCCCCGGCGACGGCCTGGCGGTGACCGGGACGGGCCTCGCCACCGCGGCCGTCCTGGCGTCGCTGCTGGTGGCGGCAGGAGCCGCCGTCGTGATCCTGCGGCCTCGCCTTCGCGCGCCGATCGCGCGCGTCCCCGCTACCGTCACGACCACGAGGTCTGCCCACCCGGGCGTCACGACCGGTCGTGTGCCAGGAGGCTGAGATGAGCGAGGCCGTGATCGAGAAGAGGTCCGGGCTCCAGCGGGGCTGGACGCCGTCGAGCGAGCGGGGAACAAGGTCCCGCACCCGGTGATCATCTTCCTGGTCCTCATCGCGCTGATCATCGTGCTGTCGCACGTGTTCTACCTCGCGGGAAGCTCGGTGACGTTCGAGCAGGCCGCGGTCTCCGAGCAGGTCGAGCCGAGCGGCGAGGAGCTGGTCGGCGACGAGGCTTACCAGAGCCCCGACCCGGAGGTGGAGCAGGTGACGGTCGAGGCGCAGAGCCTGCTCTCCGCCGACGGGATCCGGTTCCTCTTCACCTCGCCGGTGGCGAACTTCAACGGGTTCGGCGTCGTGGGTCTCATCATGGTCGCGATGATCGGCGTGGGGCTGGCCGAGGAGGTCGGCCTGATCGCGGCGTTCATCAAGCGGCTCGTGAAGGTCACGCCGCGCCGGTTCATCACGTTCAGCATCGTCCTGCTCGGCGTGCTGTCGTCGATCGCGACCGACGCCGGGTGCCTCGTGCTCATCCCGCTCGCGGCGGCCGTCTTCCACTCGCTCGGGCGGCACCCGCTGGCCGGTCTCGCGGCGGCGTTCGCGGGCGTGGGCGGCGGGTTCGGCGTGAACCTGCTCATCACGCCCGTCGACGGGATGCTCGCCGAGATCACCAACGAGGCGATCGCGGACCCGGCGCAGCACGTGTCGATCACCGGCAACCTCTACTTCTCCATCGTGTCCACGCTCGTCGTGGCCGTCGTCGCGACGATCCTCACGGAAAAGTTCGTCGAGCCGCGCCTCGGTCCCTACCGCGAGGACGAGGAGCTGCCCGACGGCGTCCCCGCCGAGGCGGCGGGTGTCCCCGTGGGCGCGGAGCCGGAGGGCGACGCACGCGCGGGTGGCGGCGGCGGCGCGGTGACCACGGAGGCGAGCGGCGGCGGGGCGGCGTCGGGCGAGCTCACCGCCGCCGAGCGGCGCGGCCTGCGGTTCGCGTTCTGGGGGTTGCTGGGCGTCACCGCGCTCGTCCTGCTCCTGACCGTCCCGTCGTGGGGGCCGCTGCGGAACCCGGAGACGGGCAGCCTCATCGAGGACTCGCCGCCTGGCCGAGGGGGACACGCTGCTCGTGCACGGCACGTGGCCCGCGGTCGAGGAGCTCTCGCGCGACGACGACGTCCTCGTCGTGGACCGCCCCGAGCTCGTGCGGCGCCAGACCGTCGCGCTCGGCCCGACGGCGCCCCGCGCACTCGTCGTCCTCGGCGCGACGGTCGCGCTGCTCGCCTCGGGCCTGGTGCCGCCCGCGGTGGCGGGCCTGCTCGGTGCGACGGCGACGGTGCTGACCGGGGTCGTGTCCGTGCCGCAGGCCTACCGCGCCGTCTCGTGGCAGACGGTCGTGCTCGTCGCCGTGGCGGGCGCGGTGTCGTTCCTCACGCCCCTCGCCACCCCCGGCCAACATGATCGTCATGGGTCCGGCGGGCTACCGGTTCGGCGACTACCCGAAGCTCGGCCTCCTGACGATGGCGTCATGGCTCGTCGTCGCGCTACTCCTCGTCCCGGTCGTCTGGCCCTTCGCCTGAGGGCCCCGCGAGCGCGACGGCAAGGTCGCCGCCCGCGCCGGGGACGTCGTCGGGCTCGGGCGGCGTGCGCAGGGCGGAGAACACCGCCCACGTCACGCCGATCACCGGGATGGCGACGATCGCGCCGAAGAGGCCCCCGACGATCGTGCCCGCGCTCACGCCCACGCCGATGACGAACGGGTGCAGCCGGGCGTGCCTGCCCATGACGAGCGGCTGGATCAGGTGCCCCTCGAGCTGCCCGACCAGCGCGATCCCGACGCCGACGAGCACGGCCTTCCACACGCCGTCGGACGCGAGCGCGACGAGCATCGCGACGGTCATCGCCGCAGGTGCCCCGATGAGCGGGACGAACGAGCCGACGAACACCAGGACGGCGAGCGGCAGGGCGAGCGGCACGCCGAGACCCAGCAGCACGAGGTATCCGAGCCCGCCGACGCACGCCGCGGTGAGCACCGCACCGCGGGTGAACGCCCCGAAGAAGCGCCACGCCACGTCCCCTGCGGTGCGCCACGCCGGGCGCACGCGCGCGGGGAGCTGCGCGACCGACCACGACCACATGCCCTCGCCACCGATGAGGAAGCACACCGCGCAGAACACGCCGAGCGCGACGACCATGAGCGACACCAGCAGCGTCCCCAGCCGGGTCGCCGCCGCGCCGGCGAGCGTCGTGCCGTGGGCGCGCAGCCAGTCGACGACACCCGCGCTCCACCGGTCGAGGTCCGCGTCGGTGATGGTGACGGGCAGCCCGCCCGACCGCGCGGCGTCCAGGAGCTCGCCGACGCCGTCGCCGACCCGGGCGACGACGTCGGGCCATTGCTGCGCCACCCCCGTCACGGCGAGCCCGACCACCGCGACCACGACCGCCACCCCCGTGAGCAGCGCGAGGACCGCTGCGACCGCCGGGTGGGAGAACCGGCGGTAGCGCAGCGTCACGGGTCGCAGCACGGCAGTGAGGACGAGGCCCAGGAACAGCGCCACGACGACGAGGCGGAGCTGGGAGAGCACCCACAGCACGACGCCCAGCACCGCGGCGGCGAACAGCAGCCGCCAGGACCAGGCGCCGACGCGGCGGAGCCAGAGCGGGGCGAGCACCGAGGCGTCGTGGTCGGTCACGCGCCGATGCTCCCACGCGGCGCACGACGGCCGGGGACCGACCCGCGGGGCGCCCGGCGGGCACCGGTCTACGGTGCCGAGCGCGTGCGGTCCGCGAACGGCGCGAGGACGAGGTCCCAGCCCCCCTCGTAGCGCTCGCGGGCCCCGGCGCCGTCGCTCCGGGCGGACCAGCCGGAGTGCGTGAGCACGACGTCGGTCCCCTCGCCGGCGGTTGCGAACGTCACCTCGACGTCCGTCGCGGCGTCGGCGCGCTCCCCGGGGTGCCAGGTGAACGCGACGGCGTGCGGCGGGTCCCAGCGCGTGACGCGTCCCCAGTCGGTGGCCGTCCCGTCGGCGAGCGTCTCGACGAGGCGCGTCGCCCGGCCGTCCGCGTCGCGCGTGAACGCGGCTGTCGAGGTCTCCCCGCCCACGGAGAACGCGCCGAGCGGCCACCACGCGCCGAGCTCGTCGACGAAGACGGCGAACGTCCGCTCCGGCGGGACAGGGACGGTGACGGTCTTGACGAGCGGTGCTGTCGTGGCGGTCATGATTCCTCCCGAGGGGTGCGTCCCTCGACCGTGACCCCAGGGTCGGGAGCCCGCAACGGCGGCGACACGGGAGCGGCCGGGTGATCGCGACCCGCACGGTCGCCCAGACCGTTCGCGCTCGGCGCGCCGCCCGCCGATCTCGAGCGTGCGACGTCCGTGCGGCTCAAGACCCGGTCGGTGCGCGGGGCACGTCGGGAGGCACCTGCTGCGGTCCGGCCTCGTCGGGGCGAGGTCGGTCCTGCCGGTGGAGGCGGACGGCGATCAGGGCGATGTCGTCCTCCCCGGGGCCGGCGGGGAGCTCGGCGAGGAGCGCGTCGGTGAGGTCGTCCGCCGGGAGCTCGGCGTGACGGGCCAGTGCGTCGTGCAGCTCGGTGAGGCCGTCGTCCACGGAGCGCGTGCGTCGCTCGATGAGGCCGTCGGTGTAGAGCACGATGGTGGACTCGCGGTCGAGGGTGATCTCGTGGTCGGTCCGCCGACGGTCGGGCATGAGACCCAGCAGGGGGTCGTTCGGTGGTGCCGGCAGGGCGAGCACGGTGCCGTCGGGGTTGATCACCATGGGTGGCAGGTGCCCGGCGTTGGTCCACCTCATCCGGGTGATGCCTCGCGCACGCTCCTCGCGCGTCTGCTCGATGCGCGCCACGACGAGGGTGGCCATGACGGGGATCTGCAAGGTGCGGACGGCGGCGTCCAGGTGCTCGACCACCTCGGCCGGGCTGCCCTGGGTGACGACCGAGACGGCCCGGAGCATCGACCGCAGCTGCGCCATGAGCGCTGCGGCCTCGATGTCGTGGCCGACGACGTCGCCGATCACCAGGACGGTCGACCCGTCGGGCTGCATGAAGGCGTCGTACCAGTCCCCTCCGACCCGCGTCGCCTCCGCCGCGGGCTGGTAGCGGGCGGCCACGTGCATGTGGTCCGGTTCGACCGGCGCTGTCAGCAGGGAGCGTTGGAAGGTGAGGGCGACGTCGCGCTGCTGGCGGTACAGGCGGGCGTTGTCGAGGGCCAGGGCTGCTGCGTCTGCCAGCTGGGACAAGACCGTGAGGTCAGCCGGGGTGAGAGCGCCCCGCCCTTCACCCATGAACAGGGTGAGCGCGCCCAGGGTGCGTCCCCGGGAGTGCAGCGGGACGACGGTCAACGACGTCGGCGCCAGCTGCTCGGCCAGGTCCCGGGCGCGCCCGGGGACGAGGACCTCGTCGAGGGCGTCGAGCGCGTCGGTCGGGACGTGCACGAGCCGCAAGGAGTCGATCGAGTCCATGAGCATCGAGTGCTCGCGCAACGCGCTGATCCGCACCGCCGCGTACTCGGCGAGCGTCGCGCGGCGAGCGGGGTCGCCGTGCCACCACCCGATGTCGCTCAGGTGGCGGTGCGGTGTGCGGGACTCGTCGTCCGCGACCAGGGTGACGATGCACCAGTCGGCCGCCTCCGGGACCAGAAGGCGAGCGAGCCGACGCACCGCCTCGTCGATGTCAGAGGTCTGAGCCAGCTGGTTCACGATCTCGGAGACCAGCGGTCGCAGGCCGGTGGTGTGCTCGTCCACGCTGCCGTCCTTCGGTCGACGTCGCACGTCTGGTCGCATGCCACGGGTGGACGACAGTAGTGGCAGCGCGTGGACCGCGCCCCCGGGGGCGTCTGCGTGACGAGAGCCCGCGCAGCGACGGATCTCTCGTGAGCGGGAGGCGGGCCCTGGCGAAGGGTCCAGCGCGTCGAGGAGCAGGTCGGCCGCCGTGCGTCCCTTGAGCGCGGTGTCCTGCGCGACCGTCGTGAGCGGCGGGTCGACGTACCGCGCGATCTCGGCGTCGAACCCCACGACCGACACGGCGTCCGGCACCCGGACGAGCGCCGGGCCTGCGTGGGATCACCGTCATGCGTTCTGCGTGACGACCGCGCGCCGTGCCGTCGTCATGCTGGCGGGGAGGGGCGATCGGGCAGGGGGACAGGCCCGGGCCGGCCGGTCCCGGCCGCGCCCGCGCCGGAAGGGTGGGTGGTCGGCGTGGACCATGCGGAGGTGCTCCGGCGGCTCACGATCAACGACGAACGCGTCGCCGACGGCGCCGGGCTCGGGGACGACGCGCTCTCCGGGCGCGACCGGGCACTGGTGCGGATCGCGGCCGCCGTCGCCGTCGGCGCGTCGGTCCCCACGTACGGGGCGGAGATCGACGGGGCGGTCGAGGCCGGGGTCGACCCGGCGGAGGTGGTGGGCGTCCTCGCGGCGGTCGTGCCGGTCGTCGGGCTGCCGACGGTCGTGGCCGCCGCGCCACGGGTCGCGCTCGCCCTGGGTCTCGAACCCGTCGAGGGGTGGGACGACGCGGACGGGCCTGTGGACGACGGCGCGTCCTCGGGCGGCGCGCTCCGGCGTCCCGGGTGATTTCCCCCGCTCCGGTTGAGGGCCCCGGGGGCCGATCCTAGGCTGCTCGCGTGTCCGACGGGAGGCGCCAGGCGGTCACCGCGCGACCGGATCTCAGCACGGCGCTGCTCGCGGGCAAGGTCGAGCCGCCGGCGCCGCGCCGCGGTGCGGTCTCACGGCGCGCGCTCGTCGACAGGGCCCGGCGGGACGACGCTCGGGTCGTCGTGGTGACGGCCCCGCCGGGCTACGGCAAGACGACGATGCTCGCCGAGTGGGCGAGCGTCGAGGACCGTGCGGTCGCGTGGGCCAGCCTCGACCGGCTCGACGACGACCCCGGCGCGCTGCTCACGCTCCTCGCGCTCGCGTGCGCGCGCGTGTCGCCCGAGGTCGCCGCCGTCGCGGCCGAGATGCGCGGCACGGGCGCGGCGATGCTCGGCCGGTCGGCCCCGCTGCTCGCGTCGGCGCTCGCGCGCACCGGCACACCGTTCGTCCTGTTCGTCGACGACCTGCACGAGGCCGGCTCGGCAGCGTGCCGGGACGCGCTCGAGGTCGTGCTCGGCGGCGTCCCGCGGGGGTCGCAGGTCGTGGTCGCGAGCCGCCGCGCGCCCGGTCACGACGCGCGGCGGCGCGTGGAGGGGGACCTCGTCGAGATCGGTCCCGACGACCTGCGGGTCGACGTGGCCGGCGCGCGCGCGATCTTCCGCGCGGCGGGGGTCGAGCCGGGCGAGGCGCTGGACCGCGTCGTCGAGCGGTGCGAGGGCTGGCCGACGGGCGTCTTCCTCTGCGCCCTGCTCGTGCGCGAGGGCGAGGACCCGTCGTCGCTCACGGGCACGGACCGGTTCGTCGCCGACTACCTGTACCGCGAGTGCATGACCCTCCTCCCCGCGCAGACCCAGCACTTCCTGCGGGCCACGGCCGTCCTCGACCAGCTCTCGGCGGCGACGTGCGACGCCCTGCTCGGCACCACCGACGCCGCGGAGCGGCTGCGCGAGCTCGAGGACGCGAGCCTGTTCCTCGTCCCGCTCGACCACCACCGCGGCTGGTTCCGCTACCACGCGCTGTTCCGCGAGTTCCTGCTCGCGGAGCTCGACCGGGTCGAGCCCGGCGACGTCGCGCCGCTCCACCGACGGGCCGCCGCCTGGCACGTCGAGGAGGGGCTCGAGGCCCGGGCGGTCGAGCACCTCCTCGCGGCGGGCGACGTCGAGGAGGCGGCCGTCCTCGTCGGGCGCCTCGCGCTGTCGACGTACCAGGACGGCGGGGTGGCCGTCGTCACGCGCTGGCTCGACACCCTCGGCGACGCCGTCGTCGAGGCGTTCCCCGAGCTCACGGTCGTCGCCGCGTGGCGCGCGCTGCTGCTCGGCGAGTCCCCGGCGGCCGAGCGGTGGGCCGCCGTGCTGGAGGGCTTCGACGCGTCCCTCCTCCCGGACGACGACCGCGTCGCGCTCGAGTCCGCCCGGTGCCAGGTGCGGGCGGCCATGTGCGTCGACGGGCCGGAGGCGTCCCTCGCGTGCGCGGCCTACGCCGTCGAGCACGAGCCCGCGTGGAGCCCGTGGCGGGACCAGGCGCTCCACCTGCTGGGCTCGGCCCACCTGCTCGTGGGCGACCGGGACGCGGCGCGCGAGGCGTTCGTCGAGGCGGTGGCCTGCGGGACCGAGGCGGGGAACCCGGACTCCGTGCTGCTCAGCGAGGCGGAGCTGGGGATCCTCGCGCTCGACGACGGCCGGTGGGACGACGCCGAGCGGCACGCGCGCGCCGCGGTCGACACGGTCGACGCCCACCACATGGAGGGATACTCGACCACGGCGATCGCCCTCGCCGTGCGGGCCCGCGTCGCCGCGCACCGGGGCGAGCACACCGCCGCGGAGCGGTTCGTCGCCCGCGGGATGCGCGCCCGGGTGCCGTGCACGTACGTCATGCCGTACCTCGCGCTGCGCGTCCGGCTCCAGCTCGGGTACGCGTGCCTCGCCCTCGGGGACCGCACGACCGCGACCCACCTCGCCGCCGAGGCGGCAGAGCTCCTGCGCCGCCGTCCACGCGTCGGGCTCCTGGCGGCCGAGGTCGCGGCCTTCCGGGCCCGGCTCGAGACGGTCGCCGCGACGCACGGCACCCCGCCGCTCACCCCGGCCGAGCTCCGCCTCCTGCCGTACCTCCAGACCCACCTCACGATGGCGGAGATCGGCCGCCGGCTCTTCGTCTCCCGCAACACCGTGAGCACCCAGGTCGGCGCGATCTACCGCAAGCTCGGCGCGACGACGCGCGGCGCCGCGGTCGAGCGCGCCGTGACCCTCGGTCTGCTGGGGAGCTGAGCGGCGCCGCGGCTCCGAGGGCCGCCGCACCGTCGTTCGCGCGATCTGCGTGATGCCCTCCCGGTGGCGGTGGACCTACGGTCGACGCGTCGTCGGGCCGCTGGGCGCTCCCCACCTGCACGACGGTCCGGCGACCTGAGCCGGTCCGCCAGCGCCGCCGCCGGTCCGTGACGTCGTGGACAGACAGGAGAGGCACGATGAGTGACGAGCCCCGCCGGACGGTCGTCGGACCGCCGCTGCCCGCCGAGCGGTCCCTGCCGTTCCCGCCCCGCCGGTCCGGGAGCGTCGCAGGGCGGACGATCCAGGAGTCCACGTACTCCCCGCGCCCGCCGGAGCGGCACCTGCCCGCGGACGCGCCGAACGTCGTCGTGATCCTCGTCGACGACGCCGGTCCCGCGCTCCCGACGACGCTCGGCGGCGCCGTGCGGACGCCGACGCTCGACAGGGTCCGCGCGGGCGGCATCGGGTACAACCGGTTCCACACGACGGCGATGTGCTCCCCGACGCGCGCGTCGCTGCTCACCGGGCGCAACCACCACCGGGTCGGCAACGGGCAGATCGCCGAGCTCGCGAACGACTGGGACGGGTACTCGGGGCACATCCCGAAGAGCAGCGCGACGATCGCGGAGGTGCTGCGCCAGTACGGGTACGCGACCGGCGCGTGGGGCAAGTGGCACAACACGCCCGCGGAGGAGACGACGTCGTCCGGACCGTTCGACCGCTGGCCCACCGGGTACGGGTTCGAGTACTTCTACGGGTTCCTCGCGGGCGAGGCGTCGCAGTACGAGCCGCACCTGGTGCGCAACACGACCCCGACGCTGCCGCCGAAGACCCCGGAGGAGGGGTACCACCTCAGCGAGGACATCGCCGACGACGCGATGCGCTGGCTCCGCGACCACAAGGCGAACGCGCCGGACAAGCCGTTCTTCGTCTACTGGGCGACGGGTGCGCTCCACGGGCCGCACCACATCATGAAGGAGTGGGCGGACAGGTACGCCGGCGCGTTCGACGACGGCTGGGACGTCTACCGGGAGCGGGCGCTCGCGGGCGCGAAGGCGGCGGGCTGGGTGCCCGAGGACGCCGAGCTCACGCCGCGGCCCGAGAGTCTCGCCGGGTGGGACGACGTCCCGGACGACCAGAAGGCGTTCCAGGCGCGCCTCATGGAGGTCGCCGCGGGGTTCGGCGAGCACGCGGACGTCCAGGCGGGCCGCCTGCTCGACGAGGTCGAGCGCCTGGGCTACGCGGACGACACGATCGTCGTCTACATCTGGGGCGACAACGGGTCGTCCGGCGAGGGGCAGAACGGGACGATCAGCGAGCTGCTCGCCCAGAACGGCATCCCCTCGACCGTCGAGCAGCACATCGCCGCGCTCGACGAGCTCGGCGGGCTCGACGCGCTCGGCACCCCCGCGACCGA
This sequence comes from Cellulosimicrobium sp. GQ32, assembly GCF_059758455.1. Classification (NCBI taxonomy): domain Bacteria; kingdom Bacillati; phylum Actinomycetota; class Actinomycetes; order Micrococcales; family Promicromonosporaceae; genus Cellulosimicrobium; species Cellulosimicrobium sp. GQ32. The sequence continues at coordinate 57,553 of NZ_JCAXEP010000017.1, forward strand.
CAACCAGTACCACGCCGCGTGGGCGTGGGCCGGGTCGTCGCCCTACCAGGGCATGAAGCTGCTCGCGTCCCACCTCGGCGGCACGCGGAACCCGATGTTCGTGAGCTGGCCGGGCCGCATCGAGCCGGACCCCGTGCCGCGCACGCAGTTCCACCACGTCGTCGACCTCGTGCCGACCATCTACGAGATCCTCGGCATCTCCCACCCCGAGACCGTGAACGGCGTCCCGCAGGACCCGATCGACGGCACGAGCTTCGCGTACTCCATCGACGACGCCGCCGCGGAGGGCCGCCGTCGGACGCAGTACTTCGAGATCATGGGCAGCCGCTCGATCTACGCCGACGGCTGGATGGCGTCGGCGACCGGCCCGCGGCTTCCGTGGGTGCAGGGGATGCCGGCCGGGATCCGGACGTGGACCCCGGACGAGGACCCCTGGGAGCTGTACCACCTCGACGAGGACTGGAGCCAGGCGCACGACCTCGCCGCGGAGCACCCCGAGAAGCTCGCCCAGCTCAAGGAGCTGTTCGCGATCGAGGCGGCCCGCAACGACGTCCTGCCCGTGGGCGGCGGTCTGTGGGTCCCGGCGATCCACCCCGAGGACCGGATCAGCCCGCCGTACACGGAGTGGGACCTGTCCGGGGACACGGTGCGCGTCCCGGAGTTCTGCGCCCCCGCGCTCGGCAACCGCCCCAACCGGGTCGAGATCCGGCTCTCCGTGCCCGACGCCGCGAACGGCGTCCTCTACAAGCTCGGGGGAGCGGGTGGCGGGCTCACGTGCTTCCTGCTCGACGGCGTCCTCACCTACGAGTACAACCTCTTCCTCATCCAGCGGACCGTGGTCCGGTCGAGCGCGCCGCTCGCTGCGGGCGACCACACGGTGGAGGTCGTGACGACGTACGTCGAGCCGCGGCCGGGCGGACCGCTCGAGGTCGTCCTGCGCGTCGACGGCACCGACGTCGGCTCGGGCACGGTGCCCGTGAGCGCGCCGCTGCTGTTCTCCGCGAACGACTGCCTCGACGTCGGGCGCGCGTACGGCGGGGCGGTGTCGCGCGCGTACGCGGACCGCATGCCGTTCGCGCTCGACGGCAGCATCGACGCCGTGCACGTGGCGTACCTCCTGCCCGCGACGGACGGGGCGGACCGGTAGCCGCCGGGTGCGGTCGTCGGGCGGGAGTTCACTCGTTCTGGGTGAGGACGCGACCGGCGACCACGACGAGCCTGAGGACGAGCCCGTGCGCCGCGCGGGACGGACGCGGAGAGGACGCGACGATGACGCAGGAACTCAGCGACGGGGTCGGGAGCGAGCTCGGCGACCTCGAGGAGAGCGGGCCGATCGACTTCCTGGTGATCGAGCTCCCGACGGACCGCGCGACGGGCGACAAGGCCTTCCCGCACCTCGTCGACCTCGTGGACCGGGGGATCATCCGCGTGCTCGACCTGGTGGTCGTGCGCCGGGAGGACGACGGCAGCGTCGTCGGCCTCGGTCTCGAGGAGCTCGACGACGGGTCGACCGAGCTCGCGGTGTTCGAGGGGTCGCGGTCGGGCCTGCTCGGCGACGACGACCTCGACGAGGCGGCGAGCGCCGTCGAGCCCGGCATGACGGCCGTCGTGCTGGTCTACGAGAACGTCTGGGCGGCGCCCTTCGCGACCGCCCTGCGCCGCAACGGCGCCCAGCTCGTCGCGAGCGGGCGCATCCCGGTCCAGGCGCTCCTCGCGTCGCTGGACGCCACCGAGCCGGACGCCTGATCCGGCACCCCTGAAGGAGGATCCCGTGCCTGGACTGCTCCGCGGTGTCGCGCGCACCGCCGTCGTCGCCGGAACCGCGACCGCCGTCTCCAACCGAGTGTCCCGCCGCCAGGCGGGGCGGTGGGCCGCACAGGAGGCGGCGCAGGAGCCGCAGTACGCGCCGCCCCCGCAGCAGTACGCGGCCCCGCAGCCGACCTACTCCCCGCCGCCCGCGCCCGCGGCGGCGCCGGACATGGACGCGCGCATCGCCCAGCTCACTCAGCTCGCCGCGCTCCGCGACCAGGGGGTGCTCAGCCCCGCCGAGTTCGAGGCGCAGAAGGCGCGCATCCTCGCCGGCTGACCGGCCTCTCGCCGTCCCGGCCGCTCGGCCGGGACGGCGACCACCCCGCGACCGAGCCGGACCCCGGCGTTCCGGAAGGAACCAGCATGACCGACGAGCAGCACGTCCTGCGCCCGACCTACACGCGAGCCGGCGTACGGGCGGTCGCGCCACGCTTCACCCTGCCGGACGCGGAGATGGAGCCGACGTCCGCCTACCAGGTGGTCCACGACGAGGTGATGCTCGACGGCAACTCGCGCCTCAACCTCGCGACGTTCGTCGCGACGTGGATGGGCGACGAGGCGGACCGGCTGTACGCCGAGGTCTACGACAAGAACATGGTCGACAAGGACGAGTACCCGCGCACCGCGGCGGTCGAGGAGAACTGCTGGCGCATCCTCGCGTCGCTGTGGAACGTGCCCGACGTGAAGGCGTGCATCGGCACGTCGACCATCGGCTCGTCCGAGGCGTGCATGCTGGGTGGCCTCGCGCTCAAACGACGCTGGCAGCTCGCGCGCCGGGCGGCGGGCAGGCCGGCCGACCGCCCGAACCTCATCATGAGCTCGGCGGTTCAGGTGTGCTGGGAGAAGTTCTGCAACTACTTCGAGGTCGAGGCGCGGTACGTGCCCATCACCGAGGAGCGCCCGTGCCTCGACGGGAGCGACCTCGAGAAGTACGTCGACGAGAACACGATCGGGGTCGTCGCGATCATGGGCGTGACGTACACGGGCATGTACGAGCCCGTGCAGGAGATCGCCGCGGCGCTCGACGCGCTCCAGGAGCGCACCGGCCTCGACGTCCCGATCCACGTGGACGGAGCGTCCGGCGCCATGATCGCGCCGTTCCTCCAGCCGGAGGTCGAGTGGGACTTCCGCCTGGAGCGCGTGCACTCGATCAGCACGTCGGGCCACAAGTACGGGCTCGTGTACCCGGGGGTGGGCTGGGTCGTGTGGCGCACGCTCGACGCCCTGCCGGAGGAGCTGATCTTCCGGGTGAGCTACCTCGGCGGGAACATGCCGACGCTCGCGCTCAACTTCTCCCGGCCGGGCGCCCAGGTGCTGCTGCAGTACTACCAGTTCCTGCGGCTGGGCCGGGAGGGCTACACCGCGATCCAGCAGGAGTGCCAGGACGTCGCGAAGTACCTCGCGCACGGGATCGAGGACATCGGCGCGTTCGAGCTGTGGAACGACGGGTCGGACATCCCCGTGTTCGCGTGGCGCCTCAAGCCGGGCCACACGGAGAACTGGGACCTGTACCACCTCTCGGACCGGTTGCGCATGAAGGGCTGGCTGGTCCCGGCCTACCCGATGCCTGACGACCTCGCTGACCTCACCGTGCAGCGGATCGTCGTGCGCAACGGCGTGAGCCGTGACCTCGCGGACGACCTCCTCGAGGACATCCGGGTCGAGACGGAATGGCTCGACGGACTCACGTCGCCCATGCCCGCCGAGGGGCGGCGCTCGGGCTTCCACCACTGACGGCCGTGGACCGACGGGCGCGTCGTCTGCGGCGTGAGGCGTGGGGGTTCGCGGTCGGGTCGCTGTGCTTCCTCGTCGGGGCGCTGCCGCCCTACGCCGACGCCGTGGGCGCGGTCGCCACGAACGTCACGTTCGTCGTCGGCGCGGTGTTCTTCACCGCCGCCGCGTTCGTGCAGCTCGGCCTCAGCGGGCGTCGCCCGCCGCGCGCGGGGACGCACCCGGCGGACCGGTGGGACTGGTGGGCGGCGGCCGTGCAGCTCGTCGGGACGCTGTGCTTCAACGTGAGCACGACGGCGGCGCTCGTCGCGGCGGTCGCCGACCCGACCCGACTCGGGGTGGGCTGGAGGCCTGACGCGTACGGGTCCGTCGCGTTCCTCGTGTCGTCCGCGTTCGCCGTCGTCGCGACGCGCGACCGCGGGCACCTGTGGGACACGGACGCCCGCACCTGGCACGGCACCTGGCTCAACCTGGTCGGCTCCGTCGCGTTCGGCGCGTCGGCCGTCGGGGCGTACGTCTCGCCCGCCACGGGCACCTACGTGAGCCAGTGGTGGGACGACGCCGGCACGCTCGTCGGGGCGGTGTGCTTCCTCGTCGCGGCGCTGCTGTCGCGGCGGTCCGTGGACGCTCCCGCGCCGAGCGCCGCGCTCCCGGCCGGGTGAAGCACCCGTGGTGCCTCACCCGGCCGGGAGCGTCGCGCCGATCGGTCAGGCGCAGGTCGCGGCCGCGTAGCCCGCGTCGACCGACCCTGACCCGGCCGCGGCGCTCGCCGTCCCCGCGTCGACCGAGGTCGTGCGGACCGCGAACGACTGGTACGCCGAGCTGCCCGGAGCGACGTCGGCGACGGTGCGCGCACCGAAGGGCGTGCGCAGCGTGACGTCGGCCGGGGCGTCGCCGGTGTTGCGGGCCGTGACCGCGACGTAGGCCCGACCGGCGAGGCAGCGGCTCGCCGCCTGCACGTGGAGGGGGACCGCTCCGCGGAGCTCGACCGTCGGACCGTCGAGCTCGACGACGGTCACGCTCGACCCCGACGTGGAGGTCCACGTGGTGTCCGGCGTGAACGACCCGCGGTCCAGGTCGGCCTGGGTCACCACGTGGTGCGCGAACGTGCACGTGTACGACCCCTCGGCCGGCAGGGTGCGGTAGCGGCAGTTCTGGGCCGCGTTCGCCGGGTCGAGGCCGGCGAGGTTCCCGGTCGGGACCACGGAGGTGGCCGCCGTGGACAGGTTGCGGACGGTGTAGGTGAACCGGAGGACGTCGCCCGCGGCGTACGTGTCCTGCGGGTTCGCGTGCGATCCCTGCACGGAGATGTTCCCCGGCGCCCCGAAGTACACGCCCGGCCCCGCGTGCTCGACCGTGGTGACGCTCGCGCCGGACGTCGAGGTCCACGTCGTGCTCGGCGCGAAGAACCCGGCGTCGAGGTCGGCCTGCGTGACCGTGTGCCGCGCGGACGTGCACGTGTACGCGGCGCGCGGAGCGAGGTCCCGGTAGCGGCAGTTCGGCGCGCCCTGGGCCGGGTCGAAGCGCTCGAGGTCTCCGGTCGGGGAGACCGTCGTGACGGCGTCGGACAGGTTCGTCACGGTGAACGAGTACGTGACGACGTCGCCGACGGCGTAGCCGCCCGCGGGGGCCGTGCTCGTCACGCTCGCGCGCGTGACCTCGATGTCGCCCGGCGTGCTGCTCGGCGCGGCGAGGAGCCAGTCGTGGTCGAGCTTCGCGAACCGGATGCCGCCGTTCCCGCCGTCGGGCTCGTAGAGCAGGCCGACGGTGCCGTCGGGGAGGGTCGCGAGCGTCGAGTACGCCATGCCTCCCGGCTGGAACACGCGCGCGACGGGCCACGTCTCGCCGTCGTCGTAGCTGACGCGGACCGTGCCGTTGACGCGGCCGGACTGAGACGCCGCGTTCGAGAAGAGGAGCACCTTGGCCTGGGCGGAGCCCTGCGGCGCGTTCGGGTACGCGCGCACGATCGCGGCGTTGTTCGTCGGGTCGGGGAGGTCTCGGTCGAGGGTCACCGGGCCGTACGTGACGCCGCCGTCGGTCGAGTAGGCGATCTTGCGGAAGCCCGAGCGCGCCGAGTCGCGCGAGTTGAGCATGACGCGCCCGTCCGAGAGCTCCACGGTCTTGTTCTCGTCCATGCCGGTGCCGACGGGGGTCCCGACCTGCCAGGTCGCGCCGTGGTCGTCGGAGTACACGGACACGGCCTGGAACTGCCCCGAGCCGTTGATGATCGTGTACTGCTGCACCAGGCGCCCCGCGTGCTCGCCGTAGCGGAGCTGGATCCCCTGGCCCGAGGCGGCGAAGCGCGACCGCCAGCCCAGGTCGGCCGTGACGTCCGCGGTGATCGTGCGGTGCGTCCACGTGCGACCGTCGTCGGTCGAGGCGGAGACGTTCGCGTGGATGACGTTGCGCGCGGTCGGGTCGACCCCGGGCTGGGAGCCCCCGAAGCCCTGGTCGTACGACTTCACGTGGAAGTTGAAGACGGTGCCCGTCTCGCGGTCGACGACGTAGCTCGGGTCCGAGTAGCCCTCGATCGGTGCGGTGGGCTTCCCGGCCGCGACGACCTCCTGCGGACCCCACGTGGCGCCGGCGTCGGTGGAGCGGCGTTGGAGGATCGAGTTCGGGCCGGGGGAGTCGGCCGCGGTGGGGCGGCCGTCGTAGGACGCGAGGACGTCGCCGTTGGGAGCGACGGTGAGCGCCGGGATGCGGTAGTTGGGGAAGCCGCCCTGGCCGTTGGTCGCGAGCTGCTGCTCGGTGTACGTCCCCGGCTCGCCGGTCGCGGGAGCGAGGTCGTGGTCGGGCGCCAGGGTCGTGTGGTGCGCGGACGCCGTCGTGACGGGGACGACGGCGCCGCTCACCCCGAGCGCGAGCGCGGCGGCGAGGGTCAGCGCGCGGCGCGCGGGTCTGCGGAGGTGTCCGATCATGCCGTTCCTTCCGGTCGGTGCTCGGCGCGGCGGTGCTACGGCGTGGAACGCGGCGACGCTGCCGAGGACGCTTCAACAGATGACGTCAGATGTCTGACGTCAGGAACGTAGCCCGGAAGGGTGGAGGGGTCAAGGGGTGGGGACGGCGCGACGCCCGCCGGCCGCAGGGGGTCTGTGGCCGACGGGCGTCGGGAACGGTGGCGCGGAGGCGGGTCAGCTCCGGCGCGCTCGGCGCGACAGGAGCACGATGGCGGCACCCACCGCGGCGAGACCCGCGGCGAGGGCCGCGTACAGCCCGACCGTCGCGCCGGTCTCCGCGAGGCTCGGGTTCTGCGCGGACGCGCTCACCTCGTTCGACACGGGGACCACGCCGGCCGGGTCGTCGTGCCCGGGCGGGTTCGTCGCGCAGTCGGGCGACGAGGGCGGGTAGACCGTGGTCACCAGGACGTGCGGGTTGACCTCGAAGCTCACGTCGACGGCCGGTCGCACCCAGTCGTACTCGTCGCCCTCGACCCACTCGCCGTCCTCGAGGCGCCACCCGGGCCAGTCGACGCCCTTGCCCTGGTCGTCCACGACGGCGCCCGGCCACAGCAGGCGGCCCTGGAGCGGCAGCCCGGACCGGACGACGCTCTCGCCGTCGGGGTTGATCCAGGTGACCGTCACGGTGTCGTGGTCGGTGCCCTCGACCTCGATCGCGTAGTCGAGGTACGCGGCGTCCTGCTCGCACGCCGAGACGAGCGTCGTGAGGCGCATCGACGGCTGGGACGGCACGTAGGTGTCGTCCTCGGCGGCGTGGGCGGCCGGGCCGGCGAGGAGCGCGGCGGAGGCGGCGAGGGCGGCGGCTGTGGTGGCCCGCACCAGGGTGCGGCGTCCGGTCGTGGTGCTCATGGTCGTTCCCGTCGGGTCGTGGTCGGTCGAGCGCGACGGGAACCGTCCTGAGGGCGCGACCGTGCCACCGCCGGACGAGCGGTTGGAGGTGGCACGGGCGCGGGCGTGTCGGACGCGTGAGGCGGCACCGCCGTGATCGCCGGTGCCCGTACTGGCAGGGGGCTGAGCGTACGGGCACCGGCTGACCCCCACGCTAGACACCGAACTGGACGGGCGTCCAGTTCGATGCCGGGTGAATCCCCGCGCCGAGAACGACATCGGTGTCGTTATCCGGCCGAAAGCGACAGCAAGGTCGTGCTCGACGCGGGGTGGGGTCGTTCTCGAGCGTCGACGACCGCTACAGGCCCTGCCAGTCGGGCTTGGACGCGTACGTCTGGCGGTAGTAGTCG
>NZ_JCAXEP010000018.1:0-54389 GCF_059758455.1 Cellulosimicrobium sp. GQ32
CGCCCTAGCTCCTGAGTACTCGTCCTCACTACTCCTAGGGGTGGTCAAGGAAGTCACCCTCTGGGAACTCTCTGACCACCCTCCCGGGTGGTCAGAGACGTCACCCAAGAGGGTGGTCGCAGGATTCGCCCTCTCATCGAGCACCTTCGCTGAGAGGGTGGTCGGAGACGTCACCCTCTTTGAGAAGGTCAGGAGATACCGCTGGCGGGTCCCGATCTGGGCTCGGTGGCCGTCTGGGACTCGGATCAGGCCGGCTGTGGTGATCTCCTTGACCGCGCGGGAGACGTTTCGGCGGATCGACCGGCGCCGCTTCTCGGCTTCGGGATCGTTCCGGTCTGGGAGGTCGTAGCCCAGCGTGAGCGCGAGGGGCTCCCAGCCCGCCCAGTAGGCGGGTTGGGAGTCGTTGTCTTTCGCGCTGAGGGCCATGCGGATGAGTACGAGCTTCGCGCTGTGCGAGAGATCCTTGCCGATGACGATGGCCTCGGCGATCAGACTCGCTCCCATTCCGCACCTCCCTTCGCTCGCGTGAGCAGGTTCAGCCCCTCGCCTGCGTCAGGCGGCCGTGCTCGCCGACTCGGCGCCGTGCGGACCGCTGGATCGACCGCATCACGTCCTTGCGGTCCCGGACGATGAAGGCGTCGGCGTCGGCGTACCCGCGCGCGTAGCCCAGGACGGCTCGTTGGTCAGCGATCTCGCGCCGTCGGTCCCGCCCGTGGCGGCGGTCGAGGTCACCGTGGACGTATGCGACGATGAACGGGTCATCGCCAAAGGGCTGCGCGTTGACGGTGTCGGTGGTGTCGTGGACGATGGTGTTCATGTCCTTCTCCTTGATGGGGGTTGGAACGTTGCCCTCGACGCCCTGGCCGGCGTCGGGGGCGTTCTTCTTGGTGCGGGTCTGCGTTGCCATCACGCGCTCGCCTTTCGCGCCTCGGCCTCGAACTGCGCCGAGATCCACGCCTCGAGCTCCGCGCGACGGAACATCCGGCGCCGACCGAGCTTCGCCGACGGCGCGAACCGGCCGACGCTGATGAGCCACCGAACGGTGGCCGGGCTGAGGCGCGTGATCTCCGCAGCCTCCTCGACTGTCACAAGGTCGCTCATCGCCGATCGGTCCTCCCTTGAAATCCCAGAATGTGCCGCTGTAGCCGTATGAACGAGAATACACGGCAAATCCCGAGACGCAAGGCACGTGCTGAACGTTGTGGGATACGCTGGTTCCTATGGACGCAGACGAAGCCACGAGGCGCATCCCGCAGCCAACACCCGAGGAGCACTTCAGAGGCGAGATGAAGCGCCTGCGGGAGGTGCAGGGCATCAACCAGACTGACCTCGCGCGGGCGCTCCGCGATGCGGGTCTGTCGTTCCATCAATCCACGGTGGCGAAGATCGAGACCGGCGAACGGCCGGTGCGGCTAGAGGAGGCGTACGCGATAGCCCGCGCCCTCGGCAGCCACGTTGACTCGATGGTTAGGGGCCGCGGTGAGGCGCTCTGGCTGTTGGAGCAGTCACACAGGGACGTGCAGCAGGCCTACGAGGACATCAAAGACGCGGTGGTGCGCTTCGAGGGCGGGCGCGAGGGTCTCAAGTTCGAGATCGAGCAAGCGTTGCAGTCCGGAAGGATCGACGAGGGTTCCGCTGGGATCTACGGCGCCATCGTCGACGCGACACCGGTAGCCGCGCTGGAAGAAGCGCTCTCGCAACTCGAGGCGGACCTCGATCACGAGCGACACCTTGAGCACAACCGGCCATCCTGGGGATTGATCGATCGAGTCGAGGAGCGGATCGCCCGATTCCGCGAGAGCGCCGACAAGTACGTCGACGGGGCGGCGGACGATTCGGATGCTGGTGGTGACGCCGATGGCAAGCATCCAGAAGCGTGACAACGGCCGCTGGCGGGCCCGGTACCGGGACGCCGCCGGTCGCGAGCACGCGCGGCACTTCGACCGGAAGGCCGACGCTCAGGGGTGGCTCGACGAGGTCACCGCGTCGATCGTGACCGGCACGTACACGGACCCGTCGAAGGCGAAGGTGACCGTGGGGGAGTGGTGCGATTCCTGGCTCGAGGGTTACAGCGTGAAGAAGGCCTCGACGGTGAGGCAGGCGCGCACGCACATCGCGCAGATCAAGGCCGGGCTTGGTGGCCACCGGCTTCAAGGGCTGCGGGCGTCGCACGTGAAGACGTGGGTGGCGTCGTTGAAGGACGGAGGAGCGGCTCAGTCCTACGTGTACGCGCTGCACGCCCGCCTATCTCAGATCCTCACGGACGCGGTGCACGACGGGATGATCCCGCGGAACCCGTGCTCGCGGCGGACGGCGCCGCCGGCGGGGAAGCAGCGGGCATTCATCGCGTCGACGGAGCAGGTGTGGGCGCTGCACGACGCGATGCCGGTCGAGCTGCGTCCGGCGGTCCTCCTGGGTGCGTTCGTGGGGTTGCGGACGGCGGAGGTGTGCGGGCTGCGAGTCGTCGACATCGACTTCATGCGCGGCGTCATCTCGCCGACGGTCCAGTACCCAGCTGAGCCGCTCAAGACGGACGAGTCGAAGAACCCGCTACCGATCGCACGCGAGCTCGCCCTCGAGCTGGCGTCGCACCTCAAGGAGCATCCGTCGGACGGGACGTTCCTGACCACCGAGCTACAGGAGCAGGTCGGTCCGTGGCAGCTCACTCGTGCCGTGCGTGACGCCCGTGTCGCGGCCGGGCTGCCGGCCGTGTTCCGGTTCCACGACCTGCGGCACTACTACGCGTCGCTGCTCATCGCGGCGGGTGCGGACGTAAAGGTGGTGCAGGCGCGGCTACGGCACGCGTCCGCGAAGACGACGCTCGACACCTACGCCCACCTGTGGCCGGACACAGAAGAGTCCACACGAGCCGCCGTTGGTGCAGTGTTGGCGGCTCGTGCGGACTCTCTGCGGACTGCAGCATCGTCCGGCTAGCGTCTGCGCAGGTCAGACGCAGAGTGCCGATCAGATGTCGTAGTAGAGCTCGAACTCGTGGGGGTGCGGGCGCAGGCGGATCGGGTCGATCTCGTTGGTGCGCTTGTAGTCGATCCACGTCTGGATGAGGTCCGGCGTGAACACGTCGCCCTGCGTGAGGAACTCGTGGTCGGCCTCGAGGTTGTCCAGCGCCTCGGCGAGCGAGCCGGGGACCTGCTGGATCTGCGCGTGCTCCTCGGGCGGCAGCTCGTACAGGTCCTTGTCGATCGGCTCCGGCGGCTCGATGCGGTTCTTGATGCCGTCGATGCCGGCGAGGAGCTGCGCGGCGAACGCGAGGTACGGGTTGGCCGACGGGTCCGGCACGCGGAACTCGACGCGCTTCGCGGCGGCGGACGAGCCGGTCACCGGGATGCGGATGCACGCGGAGCGGTTGCGGGCCGAGTAGACCAGGTTGACCGGGGCCTCGTAGCCCGGGACCAGGCGGTGGTAGGAGTTCACCGACGGGTTCGTGAACGCGAGGAGCGACGGGGCGTGCTTGAGCAGGCCGCCGATGTACCAGCGCGCGAGGTCGGAGAGACCGCCGTAGCCCTTCTCGTCGAAGAACAGCGGCTTGCCGTCCTTCCAGAGGGACTGGTGGGAGTGCATGCCCGAGCCGTTGTCGCCGAAGATCGGCTTCGGCATGAACGTGACGGACTTGCCGGCCTCGAACGCCTCGTTGCGGATGACGTACTTGAACTTCATCAGGTCGTCGGCCGCGTGCAGCAGCGTGTTGAAGCGGTAGTTGATCTCCTGCTGGCCCGCGGTGCCCACCTCGTGGTGCGCGCGCTCGACCTCGAGGCCCACCTGCTCCAGCGTCGCGCACATGTCGTCGCGCAGGTCCGCGAAGCGGTCGGACGGGGAGACGGGGAAGTAGCCGCCCTTGTAGCGCGTCTTGTACGCGAGGTTGCCACCCTCCTCCTCGCGGCCCGTGTTCCACGCGGCCTCGATCGAGTCGAGGTAGTAGAAGCTCGAGTGCTGGTTCGTCGCGAAGCGCGCCTCGTCGAAGAGGTAGAACTCGGCCTCGGGCGCGAAGAACGCGGTGTCGGCGATGCCGGTGGAGCGCAGGTACGCCTCGGCCTTGGCCGCGATGTTGCGGGGGTCGCGCGAGTACGGCTCACCCGTGAACGGGTCGACGATCGAGAAGTTCACGACCAGCGTCTTGCGCTTGCGGAACGGGTCCACGAACGCGGTCTTGACGTCCGGCACGAGCTTCATGTCCGACTCGTGGATCGCCTGGAAGCCGCGGATCGACGACCCGTCGAACATCAGGCCGTCCTCGAACGCCTTCTCGTCGAACTGCGAGACGGGGATGTTGAAGTGCTGCATGATGCCGGGCAGGTCGCAGAACCGGACGTCGACGAACTCGACGCCCTCGTTCCGCGTGAAGGCGATTGCCTCCTCCGCGTTGTTGAACATCCGTTGCTCCTTGATCGGGTGGTGCCGTCGGGCTGCGCGGCGAACCTGCCGCTGACGTGGCGCCCACGAACCTAGGCCGAGGCGGTTTCCCCGCCGTGTACCCATTGTTTCGGTCGTGTTACGTCCCGCGTCCCCGTGTGACGTTCGTGCTACACGAGGGCACGCGGCAGCCGCCGGCGGGCGGTGTGCCGTTCGGCACGATACCGCCGTGCGCCCCCGAACCGTCGAGGCCGTCCACCGACCGGCACGTACCCTGGTCCCGTGGTTTCACGCGAGGACATGGGTTCGTGGCTCGAGGGCACCCCGGGCGGTCAGCAGGACGGTCGCGGCGCGCGGCTCGGGCTACCGCCGGACGGACCGGGTTCGCTCGCGACCCTGGGGCGGCGCGTCGTCGCGCTCGTCATCGACTGGGTGCTCGCGACGCTCGTCGCGTTCCTCTTCTTCCGGCCCGCCGTGCCGGGCTTCTTCGAGGGCATCTCGGCTCTGCCGGTCTGGTCGCAGCCGCTGGTCTTCGCGATCGAGAACGTCCTGCTGGTCAGCACGCTGGGCTTCACGGTCGGGCACCGCGTCATGGGAATGCGGGTCCGTCGACTGGCCGAGCCCGCACGCATGGTCGGCATCGGCCGCGGCGTGCTGCGCACGGTGCTGCTGTGCCTCGTCATCCCCGCGGTGGTGTGGGACGCCGACGGGCGCGGGCTCCACGACCGTGCGGCCGGCACCGTCCTGGTCCGCACCTGACGCTGGTCCGACCACGGCTGGTCCGCGACCAGCGTCCCGCCGCAGAGTCCTCCGGACGACGACGCCCGGCCGGTGAGGAGCGATCCTCGCCCGGCCGGGCGTCGTCGTGCAGCAGGAGAGGGTCGGTCAGCGACCCTTGAGGCCCTTGCGGTCCGGGCGCGCACGCGTCGGGTCGATGCCCTTGGGGATCGGCAGGCGCGAGACTCCCAGGGCGCGCAGTCGCTTGGACACCTCGGCCGTCTCCGGCTTGGTGAGCGACGGCTTGAGCTTCTGGACGGCGCGCGGGAGCTTGGGGAGCGCGACCTGCCCCTCCTCGTCGCCGACCTGGATCGTCGTGATCGGCACGTTCGGCAGCACGCGCGCGACGCGCTTGCGCTCGGCGTCGAGCTGACGCTTCGCGCGGTGCGCCGGGCCCTCGCTCACGAGGACGACGCCGGCCCGGCCGACGCCGCGGAACACGAGGTCCTGCGTGCGCGGGTCGATCGCGACGGGCTCCTCGTCGAACGTCCAGCCTCGGCGGATCGTCCCGAGCGCAGCGCGCGCCGCGCCGGGCTGACCCTCGATCTGCTGGTACGCCGCGCGCTCGGCGCGGCGCGTGAGGACGAACATCGCGCCCAGCGCGGCGAACGGGATACCGACGATGAGCGTGTAGACCCACTGGCCCCACCACAGGCCGATGCCCAGAGCGACGGCGAGGATGCCGACGAACACGCCGAGCATGACCCACGTGACCGCGGGGTCCTGCTTGCGCGTCATCTGGTACGCGGCCCACACCTGGTGGTACCAGCGCTGCTTCTTGGGCTTCTTCTGCTTCGCGACCTGCTCGCCGGCGGCGGGCGCGCCGGTGCTGTCCGAGTTCTTGCGGGCCATGCGGGTCAGTCTAGTGGGGCGAGCGGGCCAGCAGGCTCGCGGCCTCCTGGCGGGACGTCGTCGGCTCGGCGAGGTGCGCGAGCGCCGCGGGGATCTCCATGCCGCGGCGCGTCATGGCCTGGCCCCACAGGCGTCCCGCGCGGTACGACGACCGCACGAGCGGGCCGGACATGACGCCGAGGAAGCCGATCTCCTCCGCGGCGTCCGACAGCTCGACGAACTCCTCGGGCTTGACCCACCGGTCCACCGGGTGGTGGCGCAGCGACGGGCGCAGGTACTGGGTGATCGTCACGAGGTCGCAGCCGGCGTCGTGCAGGTCCTGGAGCGCGTCCTTGGCCTCGTCGATCGTCTCGCCCATGCCGAGGATGATGTTCGACTTGGTCACCAGGCCGGCCTCGCGCGCCCGCGTGAGCACGGACAGCGAGCGCTCGTAGCGGAAGCCGGGACGGATCTGCTTGAAGATGCGCGGCACGGTCTCGAGGTTGTGCGCGAGCACCTCGGGGCGCGACGCGTTCACCTCGTCGAGCAGCTCGGGGATCGCGTTGAAGTCGGGGATGAGCAGCTCGACGCCCGTGCCCGGGTTGAGCTGGTGGATCTGGCGGACGGTCTCCGCGTAGAGCCACGCGCCGCCGTCGGGCAGGTCGTCACGCGCGACGCCTGTGATCGTCGAGTAGCGCAGGCCCATCGCCTGGACGGACTCCGCGACGCGACGCGGCTCGTCGGCGTCGAAGTCGGCCGGCTTGCCCGTGTCGATCTGGCAGAAGTCGCACCGCCGCGTGCACTGGTCGCCGCCGATGAGGAACGTCGCCTCGCGGTCCTCCCAGCACTCGAAGATGTTGGGACAGCCCGCCTCCTCACAGACCGTGTGGAGACCTTCGCGCTTCACGAGCCCCTTGAGCTCGGAGTACTCCGGGCCCATGGTCGCGCGGGTCTTGATCCACTCGGGCTTCTTCTCGATCGGCGTCGCGGCGTTGCGGGCCTCGACCCGCAGCATGCGCCGTCCTTCAGGTGCGATCGTCACGGGTGTCTCCCGGTCGTCGTGGCGAGTGAGTGCCGACGTCGCGCCGAGCAGGCAGGTGGGCGGCGCACCGTTCGGGTGCGCGTGCCCTGGTACGACGCCGGACTCCGGTCAGACTACGCGCTCGCGCTCGTCGTCTCCCGCGCGTTGCTCACCCTGTGGACGTGACGTCAACGACACCCCGGTCACGACGAGCAGGACCGCCGCGACGACGGGCAGCGAGAAGGCGGTCGTCGTCGAGACGGCGTCGGCGAGCGCGCCGCCCCCCGACGCGCCCATCGCGACGCCGACGACGTTCGCGCTCGCCACGAGCGTCATGGCCGACGCCGTCCTCCCGGCGGGCGCGCGCTCGCCGGCGACGGTGAACACCGTGACCATGACGGGCCCGACGAACAGTCCGGTCGCGGCGACCGCGACGACGACCGCCGTCAGCGAGCCGCTCGCGGCGGCGAGGACAAGGCTGAGCGTGCCCGCCACGAGCCCGGTGGCGAACGTGATCCACCGGCTGCGCAGGCCCCAGCGACGGGGGAGCGCGACGACCGACAGGGCAGTGACGGCCGAGCCCACGCCCATCACGGCGTAGACGAGGCCCGCGCTCCCGGGCACGCCCGCGTCGCGGGTCAGTGCGGTGAGCGCGGCCTGGGTCCCGCCGAAGAGCAGGCCCATCGCGAGCATGCCGACGAGCACGACGGCCTCGCGCCGCACGAGCGCGAGCGTCCCGCCGTCGCCCGTGGCCGCGCTCGTCGTGCCCGTTCCCGTGTCGGACGAGGTGGCGGAGGCGTGGAGGGTCGCGCGCGCCGTCGGGTGGAGGGCGAACGCGGTGCCGAAGACGGCGATGCCTCCCGCCGCGACGAGGACCGCCACCTGGGGCGAGCCGGCCGAGGCGAGCACCCCGACGAGCGCGGGCCCGAGCACGAAGCTCACCTCGTCGGCGGTGCTCTCGTAGCTCATCGCGGCCTCGACGGTGCGCGGCTCGTCGGCGGCGAGCCGGAGCCAGCGCACGCGCGCGAGCGGACCGACCTGCGGTGCGCTCGCTCCCGTCACCGCCGCGGCGGCCAGGACCGCCGCCGTCGCGCCGGGCGCGGAGGCGGCGAGCACGAGGCCGAGCACGGCGAGCGTCGCGACGGGGACGGCGACGAGCAGGACCGGGCGCTGACCGACGCGGTCGGCGAGCGCGCCCTGGGTCGGGCCGCCGAGCGCCGTGCCCAGCGCGGTCGCCGCCGAGGCGAGCCCGCCGAGCGCGACGGACCCCGTCGTCGACGACACGAGGAGCAGGGTCCCGATGGTGAGCATCGAGAAGGGGAGCCGGGCGAGGAACGCCACGGGGAGGAACGCTCGGCCCGCGAGCTGGGGCAGGCGGGCGTAGCCGCTGCGTGTCGGCGCGCCGGGGCGGGGTGGCGCAGGGAGAGGTGAGGTGGTGCGGGCGCGCGACGTCGGGCGCGCGGGGGTGGTGGTCATGCGGTCCAGGTCCTCGGGGTACGTCCTACCGCGCGCCGACCCACCCGTACTCCGGCGCGCGAGGATTCCCTGGAGTACCCAGCCTAGCCCGCGAGCGCGTCCTGCGGGACGGCGAGGTGGGCGGTGCCCGACGCGGTCGCGGCGAGCAGCGGCGCGAGCGATTCCTCCAGCGCGGCGACGAGCAGCGGCGCGACCTCGGCGAGCGTGACCTCGCGCCCGAGCTCGGCGGTGAGCGACGTCACGTCGGCGTCCTCGATGCCGCAGGGGACGATCCGGTCGAAGCGGGAGAGGTCGGGGACGCAGTTGAGGGCGAGCCCGTGCATCGTCACGCCCTTGGCGACGCGAACGCCGATCGCGCAGACCTTGCGCTCGCGGCGGGTCTCGTCGGCCGCGACCCACACTCCGCTGCGCCCCTCGACGCGCATCGTCACGAGGCCGAGCTGCGCGCACACGCCCATGACGGCCTCCTCGAGCGCGCGCACGTACGCGACGACGTCGACCGGCTCGGCGAGCCGCACGATCGGGTAGGCGACCTGCTGGCCCGGGCCGTGCCACGTGATCTTGCCACCGCGGTCGACGTCCACGACGGGCGTGCCGTCGTCGGGCCGCTCGTCACGGCGCGTGCGGCGGCCGGCGGTATAGACGGAGGGGTGCTCGACGAGGATCAGGGTGTCCGGGCGGGTGGTCGCGACGACGTCGTCGTGCACCGCGCGCTGGAGGTCCCAGGCCTCGTGGTACTCCGTGATCCCCGGCAGCGCGAGCAGGTCCATCGGCCCAGGCTAACCCTCCTCCTGGGGTGAGCGGGGGAGCGTCTTGAGGAGCGCGAGCAGGGCCTCGCGCAGCGCGACGACCTGCGCGTCGTCGAGCCCGCGCGTCGCGAGGTCCTCGGCGGGCCGGCGACGCGCCGCGGCGAGCCCGGCGTCGCGCCCGGCCGCGGTGATCGCGACGGCACGGCGGCGCCGGTCGGCGGGGTCGTCCGTGCGCGTCACGTACCCGGAGCGCTCGAGCCTCGCCACGACCCGGCTCATCGTCTGCTCGGTCACGCCCGACTCCTCGGCGAGCACGCGCTGCGAGCGCGGGCCGGCGAGCAGGTGCATGAGCACGGGGAAGCCCGCATGGTTGAGGTCCCACTTCCCGAGGTGGGCGTTCCACTCCCGCTCGATCCGGCGCGCGACGGCGAACAGGAGGCGGCCGGTGGCCCACTCCTCGGGATCTGTAGGGGTGGGGTCGCCGACGTCCGGGTCGGCGAACGGCCCGGTGCGGTCCCTCGGTGAGTGCTCCAACGTGCATTCCTCCCTCCACCATGGCACCATTCCTCAGCATGCTGAGCAATCGGACGGGCGGGTTCCTCCGCGGACTGATCATTGTCGCAGTCATCGGTCTGTGGATGGCGATCGGCGCACTGGGCGGCCAGGCGCAGGGTCAACTGAGCAGCGTGCAGACCAACGACGCCGCGGCGTTCCTCCCCGCGAGCGCCGAGTCGACGCGCGCCGCCGAGGTCGCGCAGGAGTTCACCGACTCCGAGACGCTGCCCGCGCTCGTCGTCGCGACCACGGGCGACGGCAGCGCTCTGACGCCCGACGACCTCGCCGCGCTCGACGCCTACGCGCAGGCCGTGCCAGGTGCGCCGCTCGAGGGCACGTCGGGCGACGAGCCCGCGACCGTGGGCGACGTCTCCGTCGCCGACCCCGTCGTCGTGCCGTCCGAGGACGGAGAGGCGGCGCTCGTCGTCGTCTCGCTGGACGCCTCCGTGGCGTCCGACCGGATCGGCGCCGACGAGGACAGCGTGAGCGAGCTCGCGGTCGGCGCGCTGCGCGACCTCGCCGCCGCGGACGCGTCCGAGGGCGGGCTCGCGGGCACCTCGCTCGACGTCTGGGTCACGGGGCCGGCCGGGTTCGTGGCCGACCTCGTCACCGCGTTCGGCGGGATCGACACCGTGCTCCTGCTCGTCGCGCTCGGCGCCGTGCTCGTGATCCTCGCGATCGTCTACCGGTCGCCGATCCTGCCGTTCCTCGTCATCCTCACGGCCGTGCTCGCGCTCACGCTGGCGGGCCTCGTCGTCTACCACCTCGCCGCGGCCGACATCCTCACGCTCAACGGGCAGTCGCAGGGCATCCTCTCGATCCTCGTCGTCGGCGCCGCCGTCGACTACTCGTTGCTCGTCGTCGCGCGGTACCGGGAGGAGCTGCGCCTCGTCCGCTCGACCACGACGGCGCTGCGCCGCGCCGTGCGCGCGTCCGTCGAGCCGATCGCGGCGAGCGCCGGGACGGTGATCGCGGGCCTGCTGTGCCTCCTGCTCTCCGACCTGTCGTCGAACCGCAGCCTGGGTCCCGTCGCTGCGATCGGCATCGCCGCGGCGTTCGTCGCCGCGCTCACCCTCCTCCCCGCGCTCCTGCTCGTCGCGGGTCAGCGGTCGCGCGCGCTGTTCTGGCCGCGCATGCCCCGGTACGAGGGCACGCACGCGGAGCACGAGGGCGGCGCGGCGGACGCGCAGACCCCCGAGAGCGACGACGCGGTGAGTGTCGAGGGGCACGGCGTGTGGTCGCGCGTCGCGAGCTTCGTGGGACGGCACGACCGGCGCGTGTGGGTCGTCACGGCGCTCGTGCTCGCCGCGTGCGCGGCGTTCGTCCCGACGCTCGACGCCGAGGGCACCGGCGACTCGGAGGTGTTCCTCGCGGACGTCGACTCCGTCGCCGGCGAGGAGGCGCTCACCGAGCACTTCGAGGGGGTCTCCGCCCAGCCCGCGATCGTCGTCGCCCCGGAGGCGGACCTCGACGCGGTCGTCGCGGCGGCCGAGGGCACGGAGGGCGTCGCCGCGGCGACCCCCGTCACGGACCAGCCCGCCGTCGCCCCCGGCGCGCCCGCGCAGGGCGACCCGGTCGTGGTCGACGGGCAGGTGCGCGTCGACGTCACCACGGACGCGCCGTCCGACAGCCAGGAGGCCGTCGAGACGGTCTCGGCGCTCCGCGACGCCGTGCACGACGTCTCGCCCGAGGCCGTCGTCGGCGGCGCGGCTGCCGAGCGCCTCGACACCCAGCTCGCGGGCCAGCGCGACCTGCGGATCATCGTGCCGGTCGTCCTCGCCGTGATCCTGCTCATCCTCGTCCTGCTGCTGCGGTCGATCGTCGCGCCGGTCCTGCTCATGCTCGCCAACGTGCTGTCGTTCGGCGCCGCGCTCGGCGTCGCCGCGATCGTCTTCAACCACGTGCTCGACTTCCCGGGCGCCGACCCGGCCGTCCCCCTCTACGCGTTCTGCTTCCTCGTCGCGCTCGGGGTCGACTACTCGATCTTCCTCATGACGCGCGTGCGGGAGGAGAGCCTGCGTGTCGGGACGCGGCGCGGAGTGCTGCGCGGTCTCGCGGTCACCGGGTCGGTCATCACGTCCGCGGGCGTCGTCCTCGCGACGACGTTCGCCGCGCTCGGCATCATCCCGCTCCTGTTCCTCGCCCAGCTCGCGTTCATCGTCGCGTTCGGCGTCCTCGTCGACACGCTCGTCGTGCGGTCGCTGCTCGTACCCGCGCTCGTGCACGACGTCGGCCGCCGGGCCTGGTGGCCGAGCGCGCTCGGGCGCACCGACCGGGGGCCCCGGGAGCAGGGTCAGCCTGCGGGGACGGGCTCGGGTCAGCCTGCGGGGACGGGCTCGGCCGGGCAGTCCTCGAGCACGCGCGCCATCGCCTCGGACTCCGACGGCGTCACAGAGAGCTCGTAGACCGTCTTCACCGCGATCTGCCGCGCCACGTACGGGCAGCGGAACGCGTGGTTCGGGGGCAGCCACGCCGACGCGTCGCGCGCGCCCTTGGACTGGTTCGCGGGGCCGTCGGACGCGAGCAGGTTGAGCGGGTCGTTGGCGAACTGCCGGCGCGTCTCGTCGTCCCAGGCTCGCGCCCCCTTGCGCCACGCGTCCATCAGCGGGACCACGTGGTCGATCTGGACGGCCATGCTCGTCGCGTTGCCGCGGCGGAAGTCGATGGTCTCGCCGGTGTACGGGTCCTGGAACGTGCCCGTCCGCACCTCGCAGACCTCGCCCCGCGTCGAGAAGGTGAGGTCGGTGAGGTCGCGGGCGAGGATGTCGTTGCGGGTGTCGCACCCGTTGCCGTCGACGTCCGCCCACGCGGGACCGAAGAGCTCCCGCTCGTAGCCCGTGTCCGGGCCGGGACCCTTGACCTCGAGCCGCGCCAGCGCCTCGAGCGCGCTGCCCGGGGCGGGGTCAGGCTCGTCGTCGGCGGCGACCGACTGCTGGTTGATGACGTTCGCGACCACGATGGCGATCGCCAGCGCGATCAGGACGTAGCGCAGGACGCTCCGACGAGGGACGCGACGGCTCGTGGTGCTCAAGGGACGACCTTCCCGAAACCGATTCTCGGCCCGACCCGCGCGAGACGGTACGCAGCGCTCCATACCGGACCAACGCGCACATTCTGCCAGGTTGCGAAGAGTGCTCGGACCACTCCGCAGGGCCCCGTCGGTACCGGCCGGCGGCACGGCTAGATTGGTCGGCATGGACACCGCCGCGCGCACGCTCAGGGTCGGGATCGTCGGGTACGGAGGAGCGGGTCGCGGCATCCACGCGCGCCTCGTCCGCGAGGCCGGGCACGTCGTCACGGCGGTCGTCGTCCGGTCGCCCGAGCGCCGCGCCGCCGCGGCCGAGGACTGGCCCGACGTGCACCTGCACGACGACCTCGACGCGCTCCTCGCCGACCGGACGGCCTACGACGTCGTGGTCGTCGCGAGCCCGTCCGCCCTGCACGCCGACCACGCCACCGCGCTCGCCCGGGCCGGCGTGCCGGTCGTCGTCGACAAGCCGCTCGCGCTCGGCGCCGCGGCGTCCCGCGCCGTCGTGGACGCGGCCGAGGCAGCGGGTGCGCCCCTCACCGTCTTCCAGAACCGCCGTTGGGACCCCGAGCAGCTCACGCTGCGCTCCGTGCTCGAGCGCGGCGAGATCGGTCGCATCCACACGTTCGAGCGCCGGTGGGAGCGGTGGCGCCCCGTGCCCCAGCAGCGCTGGAAGGAGAACGACCTCGTCGGAGGCGGCCTCCTGCTCGACCTCGGGCCGCACCTCGTCGACTCCGCGACCCAGCTCTTCGGGCGCGTCACGGGCGTGTGGGCCGAGCTGCGCTCGCACACCACCCCGACCGAGGACGACGTGTTCCTCGTGCTCCACCACGAGCCCGACGCCGACGGGAACGCGGTCGTGAGCCGCCTCTGGGCCGGCTCCGTCGTCGGCGCCCCGGGGCCCCGCACGCGCGTGCTCGGCACGGCCGGCGCGTTCGTCGTCACGACGTTCGAGAACGACGCCTCGCCGTTCGAGGTCTTCGACGACGCCGCGCCCGAGGGCACGCTCGGCTGGGTCACGCGCGGGCGCGAGCGCGAGCCCGTCGCGCAGGCCCCGGGCGGTCACGCCGACTTCTACCGTGCCGTCGCGGCCTGGATCCTCGACGGGGGCCCCGTCCCCGTCGACCCGCACGACGCCGTCCGCACCGCCGAGGTCCTCGACGCCGCCCGCCGCAGCGCCCGCGAGGGTCGCCTCCTCGACGTCTGACGGCGCTCGGGAGAGCCCTGCTCGGCCGAGACAGAACCGTGGCCGCGCGAGGTAGAACCGTGGTTCCTGTGCGCGACGGCGTCCGACGGACCACGGTCCCGCCTCGGCCGACCTGGGTCCTCCCTCGGTGGGCGGACCGCGATCCGGCCTGTGGACAACGGCGCGTCGGGGTTCTCCGTGCGCTGAGATGAGTCATGCCGTCGTCGACGTCGCGCCAGCCGCGACCGCCTGTGGAGACCGTCGCGGACCTGGTGCCGGTGCTGGGCGCCGCGGGGTGGTCGGTCCGGCGGGAGCCCGGGGCACCCGGGGGCGTGGTGGCGCACGACGACGCCGGGTCCGTGTGCGAGGTCGCGCGGCTGGACGTGCCGGAGGGACCGGCGCTCCGTGCCGCGCTGGTCGAGCACCTGCACGCGCTCTCCGAGGACCATGAGCACCTCGTGGCGGTGCGTGATGTCGTCGAGGCGGGGGAGTCGTCGCTCGTGGTCCTCACCGACCACGTGGAGGGCCTGCGGCTCGACGAGCTCACAGCGGCCCGGGAACCGTTCCGGGCCGCCGAGGCGGTCACGGTGCTGGTCCCGGTCGCACAGGGCCTGGCTCGGCTCCATCGGGACGGGCGCGTGCACGGGAGCCTCGACGCGTCGTCGGTGGTCGTCACGCCGAGCGGGAGGGCGGTCCTGCGCCCGGCCCTGGCGCCCGCGCGGGGGACAGCCGCGGACGACGTGCGTGACCTCGCCCGGCTCGTGCTCGACCTCGTGCCACCTCCGGCGTCGAGCCACCCGTCCTACCAGGTGACCACCGACCCGGAGGAGGCGCGTGATCTCGCCGCGCTCCACGCCGAGCTCGCGGTCGCGCTGCGCGACGAGCCCTCCGCGCGCCCGGCCGCGGGGACCTTCGCCGCGCGCTGCTACGACGCCGTGGAGCCGCGTCCGGTCGTGATGCCCGACGCCGCGCGTCTCGTGGCGGGCGCGTTCGGTGGTCGGCGGACCGTGCGACCCGGCGTCGGGGGGTCGACCGCCGGCGGTCGCAGCGTGCGTGGCCGGACCAGGGCCGGCGGTCGGGGTGCTCGGGCCCGACGGCGGCGGACCCTCCGAGCGGTCGCCACGAGCGGGGGGATCCTCGTCGGGTGCGCGGTGCTCGTGGTGCTGCTGGTCCTCCTCGGCCCCTCCCGCACGACGACGCCCCTCGCCGACGAGCCGGCGCCGAGCGCGGCGACCACCACGGTCGAGCCGGACGCGAAGGCCGTGCTCGACCCCGACGACCCGGTCGGCGCCGCTCGCGCGCTCACCGCGCTCCGGCTCGCGCTGCTCACCGAGGGCGCGGGAGACCTGTCGTCGGTGGTGGTGGCGGGCTCGTCGGCGGAGGCGCGCGACGTCGCGGTGCTCGACGCGCTCGACGGCGTGGACGTGCTCGACGCCCGGGCGGAGGTCTTCGACGCGCGGCTCGGCGGGGACTGGTCACCCGCGCCGGCGGGGGCGGTGCCCACCGACGCGGTCGTCGAGGTGGACTACGCCGTCAGCGGGCATCGGCAGCGCACGGACGACGGCGAGCTGCACGTGCCCGCGACCCCGCGGACCACCGTCGTGCTCGTGCTCCGCTGGACCGACGACAGGTGGCGCGTCGCCGAGGTGCGGTGACGCGTACCGTCGCCGGCTCGGCCTGCCCGGCCCGGAAGGGCCGTCGGAGCAGGGAGTCAGCGGCGCTCCGCGACCCGTCGCGCGGCGTCGGCGAGGAGGGGGTCGGAGAAGCGGAACCCGCTCGCCTCGAGCACGCTCGGGAGGGCGCGCTGCGAGCCGAGGATGTCCGACGCGAGCTCGCCGAGCACGACGCGCAGCGCGACGGACGGGACCGCCAGCGCGGCCGGGCGGTGGAGCTCTCGCGCGAGCGCGCGCGTGATCTCCGCGTTCGTCGCCGGGTGCGGGGCGCAGAGGTTGACCGGGCCGTGCACGGGGGCGGTGAGCAGGTGGCGCAGCGCGTCGACCTCGTCGCGCAGCGTGATCCAGCTCCAGTACTGGGTACCGGGGCCAAGACGTCCACCGATGCCGAGCCGCAGCAGGGGCAGCAGCCTGCCGAGGGCGCCGCCCTCGGAGGACAGCACGATGCCCGTCCGGGCGTGCACGACGCGGACGCCCGCCTGCTCGGCGGGCGCCGTCGCGGCCTCCCACTCGCGCACGAGCCGGGCGAGGAACCCGTCGCCCGACGCCGACGTCTCGGTGAGCACCTGCGCGCCCCGGTCGCCGTAGTAGCCGATGGCGGAGCCCTGGACCCAGACGGGCGGCGGCGCGTCGAGAGCGGCGATGGTCCGGGCCAGGAGGCCGGTGGTCCGGGTCCGGGACGTGACCAGGGTGCGCTTGTACTCCGTGGTCCAGCGGTGGTCGCCGATCCCTGCGCCGGCGAGGTTCACGACGGCGTCGGCGCCCTCGAGCACGCGGGGGTCCAGGGTGCCTGCATCGGGGTCCCACTCGTGCTCGTCGGAGGTCTGCGGGGCACGACGGACGAGCCGGCGCACGTGGTGGCCGTCCTCGCGCAGCCGTTCGAGCAGCTCCGCACCGATGAATCCGTGCGAGCCCGCCACGACGATGTCCATGGGGCCACGCTACGGGGCCGCGACGGCCCTGCGCACCCGTGGAGCGGATCTTCTCTGCGGACCGACGCAGGGTCCGGCCACGAGAACGCCGAGAGGCCCCGACCATGACGGTCGAGACCTCCCGGCGGTGCCTCGGGGGAAGCAGCGTGTCAGAGGCCGACCTCGGCCTCGAACGCGCCCTCCTCGATGCGGTTCTTGATCGCCGTGAGGAACCGCGCGGCGTCCGCACCGTCGACCAGGCGGTGGTCGTAGGACAGGAAGATGAAGCACGTCGAGCGGATGCCGATCGTGTCGTTCCCGTCCGCGTCCGTCACGACCACCGCGCGCTTGGTGATGGTCCCCGTGCCGAGGATCGCCACCTGGCCGACCGGGACGATCGGCGTGTCGAAGACGGCGCCGCCCGAGCCGGTGTTGGTGATCGTGAACGTCCCGCCCGCGAGCTCGTCCGGCCCGACCTTGTTGGCGCGCGTGCGCGAGCCGAGGTCGGCGATCTTTCGCGCGATGCCGGCGAGGTTGAGGTCGCCCGCGTCCTTGATCACCGGGACGACGAGGCCGCGCTCGGTGTCGACCGCGATGCCGACGTTCTCCTGGCCGTGGTAGGTGATCTCGTCCTCGGCGAAGGTCGCGTTGATCTTCGGGTAGGCCTTGAGCGCCTCGACCGCGGCGAGCGTGAAGAACGGCAGGAACGTGAGGTTGGCACCCTCGCGCGCCTTGAAGTCGGCCTTCGCACGGTTGCGCAGCGCGGCGACGCGCGTGACGTCGACCTCGACCGCGGTCGTGAGCTGGGCCTGGGTGGTCAGCGCCTCGACCATGCGGCTCGCCACGAGCTTGCGCAGGCGGCTCGTCTTCTCGGTCGTGCCGCGCAGCGGCGAGACCGCCGGGACGGAAGCCTTCTTCGGGGCGCCACCGGCTGCGGGCGCCGCGGGAGCGGCTACCGGGGCGGCCTTGGCCTCCTCGGCCTTGCGGGCGGCCTCGAGGACGTCCTCCTTGCGGATACGGCCACCGACGCCGGTCCCCGAGAGGGTCGACAGGTCGACGCCCTTGTCCGCGGCGAGCTTGCGCACGAGCGGCGTGAGGTACGTGCCGCCCGCCTTGGCGGCCGGGGCCGGGGTCGCACCGGGAGCAGACGGCGCGGCCGGCTTCTCGGCGGCAGCGGGAGCGCTCGTCGCGGGGGCGGGCGTCTCCTCCTGCGCTGCCTGGGCCGGGACGTCCGCCTCGCTCGCGGGTGTGCGCGCCTCGGTCGGCGCCTCGGCGGGAGCGGACTCCTGCTTCGGTGCCTCCTGCGCGGGCTGCTCGGCCGGGGCCGCGGGGGCCGCGGCCGGGGCGGCGCCCGAACCGACGATCGCGAGCACGGTGCCGACCTCGACCGTCTCGTCCTCCTGGACGAGGATCTGCTGGACGGTGCCGGCCACGGGGGAGGGGACCTCGGTGTCGACCTTGTCGGTCGAGACCTCGAGCAGCGGCTCGTCGACCTCGACGGTGTCGCCGACCGACTTGAGCCACCGGGTCACGGTGCCCTCGGTGACGGACTCGCCGAGCGCGGGGAGCTTGATCTCCTCGCCGTCCCCGGAGGACTGCGGCGCCGGCGCGGCCTGCTGGGCGGGCGCGGGCTCGGCGGGGGCCTCCTGCGCGGCGGGCTGCGCCGGCTCGGGCTCCGGCGCGGCCTGGGGCGCGGGCTCCTCGGCCGCCGCGGGGGCGGGCGCGGCGTCGCCGCCGCCGGAGCCGTCGCCGATCACGGCGAGGTCGGTACCGACCTCCACGGTCTCGTCCTCCTGGACGAGGATCTGCTCGAGCACGCCCGCGACGGGCGAGGGGATCTCGGTGTCGACCTTGTCGGTCGAGACCTCGAGCAGCGGCTCGTCGACGGCGACGGTGTCGCCGACCGACTTGAGCCAACGGGTGACGGTGCCTTCGGTGACGGACTCGCCGAGGGCCGGCATCTGCACGTTCTCAGACATGACCTGCCTGGTCTCCTTCGATCGTTGGGGTCAGTTGTGGGCGTGCAGAGGCTTGCCGGCCAGGGCCAGGTGCGCCTCTCCGAGTGCCTCGTTCTGGGTGGGGTGGGCGTGGACCAGGGCGGCGACGTCCTCCGGGTACGCCTCCCAGCCCACGATGAGCTGGCCCTCGCCGACGAGCTCGCCGACGCGCGCGCCGATCATGTGCACGCCGACGACGGGCCCGTCCTTGCGGCGCACGAGCTTGACGAAGCCGCTCGTCGCGAGGATCTTGCTCTTGCCGTTGCCGGCGAGGTTGTACTCGAGGGACTCGACCTGGTCGGCGCCCCACGTCTCGATCGCCGCGGCCTCCGTGACGCCGACGGACGCGACCTCGGGCTCGCAGTACGTGACCCGGGGGATGGACGACTCGACGATCGGCGTCGGGTCGAGCCCGGCGATCTGCTCCGCGAGGAAGATGCCCTGCGCGAACCCGCGGTGCGCGAGCTGGAGGCCGGGCACGATGTCGCCCGCGGCCCAGATGTTCCCGACGCCCGTGTGCAGGCGCTCGTCGACGATCACGAACCCGCGGTCGAGCGTGATGCCCTGCGCCTCGAACCCGAGGTCCGCGGTGCGCGGGCCGCGCCCGACGGCGACGAGCAGCAGCTCGGCCTCGAACGTCTTGCCGGACTCGAGGGTCACGGTGACCCCGGAGTCGGTCTCCTTGACGCCGGCAAACCGGTCGCCGAGCGAGAACGCGATGCCCCGCTTGCGGAAGGCGCGCTCGAGCGCCTTCGACAGCGCCTCGTCCTCGTTGGGCACGAGGTGGGGCAGCGCCTCGACGATCTGGACGTCGGCGCCGAACGACTTCCACACGCTCGCGAAC
The DNA here is from genome assembly GCF_059758455.1 of Cellulosimicrobium sp. GQ32. Classification (NCBI taxonomy): domain Bacteria; kingdom Bacillati; phylum Actinomycetota; class Actinomycetes; order Micrococcales; family Promicromonosporaceae; genus Cellulosimicrobium; species Cellulosimicrobium sp. GQ32. Next base: position 19,417 of record NZ_JCAXEP010000018.1, read on the forward strand.
TCGACGCCGATGACGCCGCCGCCGAGCACGACGACCGACTTCGGGACGCGGTCGAGCCGCAGCGCCTGGTCGGAGGTGATGACGCGGCCGGCGATCTCGAGACCGGGCAGCGAGCGGGCGTACGAGCCGGTCGCGAGCACGACGTGGCGGCCGGTGTACCGGGTGCCGTCGACCTCGACGGTGTCCTGCGAGACGAGCCGGCCGTGCCCCTCGACGAACGTGATGCCGCGCGAGGAGACGAGCCCCTGGAGGCCCTTGTAGAGCCCGGCGACGACGCCGTCCTTGTAGCCGTTGACGCCCGCCATGTCGATGCCGTCGAACGTGCTGCGGACGCCGAACTTCGCGCCCTCGCGGGCGCCGTCGGCGAGCTCGGCCGCGTGGAGCAGGGCCTTGGTGGGGATGCACCCGTTGTGCAGGCAGGTACCTCCGAGCTTGCCGGACTCGACGAGCGCGACGGAGAGGCCGAGCTGGGCGGCGCGCAGCGCGGTGGCGTAGCCGGCGCTGCCTCCGCCCAGGACGACGACGTCGAATGGTGTGCCGGGTTCGGCCACGTGCGACTCCTTCAGCGAGGGGAGAGCGAGGGCGGACGTCCACGGCACGTCGACGGGCCGGACGAGAACCGCTGGCCCACGGTGCGTGAACGTTCTCCGGGTGCCATCTTGGCACCTCGGGCACAGGCTCCCCAATCGAACCAGGGCCTCGCGGCTGTGACGCTGGAGACAGCGGGCCCACCGTATGACCAGGGTCACGCTGTACCCTGCCGCTGTGCCCCGGCTGCCCAAGCTGTCCAGCCTGTTCTCGCGCCGCCCCGCGACGACCCCGTCCGCGACCGGCGGCTCCGCCGCGCCGTCGGACGCCCGCCGCGCGACGCTCGCCCACCTCCAGGACTTCGTGCGCACGCGCGTCGGGGTCGAGGCGTACGTCGAGCCGCCCACGCAGGACACCGGGGCGACGCTCCTGCTCATCGCGACGACGGGGGAGTGGACGCGACGCCGCGTGCCTGACGAGAAGACGGCGTTCGACGTCGCCGGCTCGCTGGGCGTGCCCGTCTACAACGTCCGCTTCACCGGCTACCCGCAGCGCATGCGGGACTGGAACTCGCGTCAGCGGCAACGCCGGAGCTCCTGACCGGTCGCCCAGGCGATCTGCCGGGTCGAGCAGGTGGTCGTGGTCCGTCTGGTCACCCGGAAGGCCACGACCACCTGCTCGGCGAGGTCGGGTCAGCGGCGGGCGCGGCCCTCGACCAGGCTGAGCAGCGTGCGGACGGCGACGCCCGTGCCGCCGACCGGCGTGTACCCGTGCGCGGAGCCCTCGTTGAACGCCGGGCCCGCGATGTCGAGGTGCGCCCACGGGGTCTCCCCGACGAACTCCTGGAGGAACAGGCCCGCGACGAGCATGCCGCCGAACCGGTCGCCGATGTTCGCGAGGTCCGCGACCTTCGACTTCAGCGACGCGCCCAGCTCCTCGGGCAGCGGCATCGGCCAGAACTGCTCGCCCGCGGCGTCGGCCGCCGCGACGACCTCGGCGCGCACGTCGTCGGCGCCCATCACGGCGGAGACGCGGTTGCCGAGCGCGACCATCTGGGCACCGGTGAGCGTCGCGACGTCGAGCACGACGTCGGGCTTCTCCTCGACTGCTGCGACGAGGCCGTCGGCCATGACCAGACGGCCCTCGGCGTCGGTGTTGAGCACCTCGACGGTCTTGCCGCCGCGGATCGTGATGACGTCCGACGGGCGCTGCGCGGTGCCCGACGGCATGTTCTCCGCGAGGCACAGCCAGCCCGTCACGGCCACGGGCAGCCCGAGGCGAGCGGCGGCGACGACCGTCTGGAGCGCGGCGGCGGCGCCGGCCATGTCGGACTTCATCGCCTCCATGCCCTTGGCGGGCTTGATCGAGATGCCGCCCGAGTCGAACGTGATGCCCTTGCCGACGAGCGCGACCTTCGCGGCGGGGCGCGACGGCGTGTAGGCGATCTTGACGAGGCGCGGACCGCGCGCCGAGCCCTGGCCCACGCCGACCAGACCGCCGTAGCCGCCCGCGACGAGCGCCTTGTCGTCGAGCACCGTGACCTTGAGGCCCTTGGCGCCGGAGTCCTTGACGGCCTGCTTTGCGACGTCGGCGAACGCGGCCGGGAAGAGGTCGTTGGGCGCCGCGTTGACGAGGTCGCGCGTCGCGTTGACCGCGGCCGCGACGACCTTGGCCCGCTCGACGGCCGCCTTGGACGCGGAGCTGCGTGCGCTCCCGGCGAGGATCTCGACGGACGCGGGCGGGCGGCTCGCGGCCGACGACGCGGCCTCGCCCGTGCGGTAGCGCGCGAACGCGTACGCGCCGAGCAGCGCGCCCTCGGCGACCGCGCCGAGCTCGGCCTCGTCCTCGACGGGGAGCGCGACGGCGACCGACGCCGTGCCGGCGAGCCCGCGCAGCGCAGCACCGGCGGCGCGGCGCAGCGCCTCGGCGCTGAAGGTGCCGTCGGCGCGCCGCGCGCCGAGGCCCACGAGGACGAGCACGTCGGCCTTGAGCTCGGGCCCGGCGGGCACCTTGCGGACCTCGTCGGCCGCGCCCGTGATGCCGAGCGCGGGTGCGAGGTCCTCGAGGGCGGCGACCACCGGGCGGGGCAGGTCGCCCCCGACGATCGCGACGCCGTCGGACGTCGTGTGGGTGCCGACGACGAGCGCGTCGACCTTGGCACCGGCGGGATTCTTGCTGGAGACGGTCAGTTCAGCCACCCCGCGATGCTATCTCCGAGGGCGCGGCCACTGCCCCCGCTCGGGCCGCGCGACCTGTGGACCGATTCCATGGCCGCGGGCCGCCCCCGGTACGCTCGGCCGCGTGGTCCTTCCCCTCCTGCTGCTCGTGGTCGCGGCGTGCGTCGCACTCGCCGGCTGGGCGCTCGTGTTCGTCGTGCGCGACCGCGCGGTGATCCTGCGCCAGCTCTGGGGGGCGGCGGCGATCGAGGGTCTGATCCTCGTGCAGGCGGTGGTGGTGGGCGTGCTGGGCGCCACCGGGACCGCGCCGAGCGACCCCGTGCTGCTGTGGGGCTACCTCGTGACCACCCTCTTCATCCTGCCCGTCGCCGCGCTGTGGGCCTTTGCGGAGCGCTCGCGCTGGAGCTCGGTCGTGCTCGCGGTCGCCGCGCTCACCGTCGCGTTCCTCGAGTGGCGCCTGTGGCAGATCTGGAACGCCTGACCTGGAGGTCCTCGCCATGAGCGCAGCTGCCGCCCCGGACGGGACGCCGCGCCCCCGTCGCACGAACGTCGGCTTCGGCCGGGTCCTCGTCGCCGTGTACGGGATCTTCGCGCTCGCGGCCTCTGCTCGCGCGGCCGTGCAGCTCCTGCGCGACTGGCACGAGGCCCCGCTCGCGTACGCGCTGTCGGCGCTCGCGGCGGCCGTGTACGTCGTCGCGACGATCGCGCTCGCGCGGGGCGGTGCGGTCGCGCGCCGGGTCGCGTGGGTCGCGGTGGGTGTGGAGCTCGTCGGCGTGCTCGCCGTCGGCGCCTTCTCGCTCGCCGACCCCGAGGCATTCCCCCGCGCGACCGTCTGGTCCGGCTTCGGGCAGGGCTACGGCTACGTGCCGCTCGTCCTGCCGTTCGTCGGCCTGTGGTGGCTCTGGCACACCCGCCCGGCAACGGCGTCGGCGAGCGTCGCCACCCCGAGCACCACCAGCACCCGCACCGACACCGACGCCCCGGAGGACGCCGCATGACCCGCCGCCGCCCGCTCCTCTACGGACTGCTCTTCGACACCGTCTTCCGACGCATGGACCCGGAGCGCGCGCACCACGTCGCGTTCGACCTCATCGGAGCCGTCGGCCGCGTGCCGGTGCTGCGTGATGTCGTGCAGGGCGCTCTCGCGCCGTACCTGGGTCGCGCGGCCGGGGGCCGGGGCAGCGTCGAGGTCCTGGGCAAGGTCTTTCCCGCTCCCTTCGGCCTCGCGGGCGGGTTCGACAAGGACGCGCGCGCCGTGCGCGGACTGACGATGCTCGGTTTCGCGTTCGTCGAGATCGGCACGGTCACGGCGCACGCGCAGCCGGGCAACGAGAAGCCGCGGCTGTGGCGCGAGCTCGACGTGATGGGCGTGCGCAACCGCATGGGCTTCAACAACGAGGGTGCGGCGGCGGCCGCCCGCCGGCTCGAGGCGCTGCGCTCGACGAGGTCGGGGCGCGCCGTGCTCGTGGGCGCCAACATCGGCAAGACGAAGGTCACGCCCGCGGCCGAGGCCGCGACGGACTACGCGACGAGCGCGGGCCTGCTCGCGCCGTACGCCGACTACCTCGTGGTCAACGTCTCCTCGCCCAACACCCCGGGCCTGCGCGACCTCCAGGAGGTCGAGTCGCTGCGCCCGATCCTCGTGGCGGTGCGCGAGGCGGCCGACGCTGCGACCACGGACGCGGGTGTCGCCCGGGTGCCGCTGCTCGTCAAGATCGCGCCCGACCTCGCGGACGAGGACGTGGACGCTGTCGCCGACCTCGTCGACGAGCTCGACCTCGACGGCGTCGTCGCGGTGAACACGACGATCGGGCACGACCGCGGGCCCGGCGGGCTCTCCGGCCCGCCCGTCCGCGCCCGGGGCCTCGCCGTCGTCGCGCGCCTGCGCGAGCGCCTCGGCCCCCGGCGCGCGATCATCGGCGTCGGGGGCATCACGACTGCGCACGACGCCCGTGACTACCTGCACGCGGGTGCCGACCTCGTCCAGGGGTACACCGGGTTCCTCTACCAGGGCCCGCTCTGGGCGGCGCGCATCAACCGGTCGCTCGCGCGCCATCCGGAGCCGGGCGAGCACGTGCGCGGCGCCGAGGCGAGGGAGGCACGATGATCCGGCCGCAGTGGGTCTGGGAGCTCGACGACGCCGAGGGCAGCGTCCTCGCCGCCCCCGTGAGCCCCGTCTTCACGACGCAGTACGACGCCGAGCAGTGGCTGGGCGAGACGTGGCGCACCTTGGCCGCCGAGGGCGTCGCGGTCGCGCGGCTCCTGCACGACGGCGCGCAGGCGACCGCGCCCGTAGAGCTCCGCTCCCGCTGACCGCGGGTGCCCGCCCACGGACGGCTCCGGGTGGCGTCAGCCCGCCACGCGGGACCATGCGGCGGCGAGCCGGGGCACCGCCCGCTCCAGCTCCTCGGGCGGGCGCGAGAACGTGAGGCGCAGCCGGTCCGCGGCGCTGGCGTCGGGGGTGAACGTCGGGCCGGCGTTGACCAGCACGCCCTCCGCGGCGGCCGCTGCGGCGAACGCCTGGGCGACCGGGGCTCCGACATCGACCCAGAGGGACAGCCCGCCCTCCGGGACGTGCACGCGCCAGTCGGGGAGCGCGGTGCCCAGGAGCCCGCACAGCTGGTCGCGCTGCGCGCGCAGCGTCCGGCGGCGCTCGGCGAGCACGCTGCCCGCGTCGTCGATCAGCTCGACGACGGCGAGCTGCTCGAGCACCGCGGTCGCGATGTCGGCGGACTGCCGCGTGCGCGCGAGCCGCGCGACGAGATCGGGGTGGGCGCGGACCCAGCCGACGCGCAGCCCGCCCCAGAACGACTTGGACGCCGAGCCCACGGTGACGACGTACGGTGACGTCCCGTCGCCGGCGAGCGGCTCGGTGACGGGGCCGACGGCGTCCGGGTCGCCGTCGAGGTCGAGGTCCGTGAGGGTCTCGTCCCCGACGACGGTCACGCGGTGCCGCGCCGCGGCGTCGCGCACCCCGGCCCGCTCCTCGGCCGTGAGCGTATAGGCGGTCGGGTTGTGGAAGTCCGGCACGAGGTACACCAGCCGCGGCGAGACCTGGCGCAGCGTGGATCCGAAGAGGTCGACGTCGAACCCGGGCGCGTCCCGCTCGCGACCGGGGTGCGCCTCCCGGTCGCCGCGCCCCACGGGGACGGGCACGAGCCGTGCTCCCGCGCGTCGGAGCGCCTCCATCGCGTGGTAGTAGGTCGGCGACTGCACGACGGCGCGGTCGCCCCCGCCGAGGAGCGTGCCCGCGAGCGTGGTGATCGCGTGCTGGGCGCCGGTCGTGACGAGGACCTCGTCGGGCGTCGTCGGCGTGCCGCGCCGGGTGTGGTGGTCGGCGATCGCCTCGCGCAGGACGCCGACGCCGTACGGCTCGTACCCGCCTCCGGACAGGTACTCGGGGAGGCGTTCGAGCGCGCGCGAGTACGCACCGTGCAGCCCGCTCGGGGCGGCGGACGTCGCCTGGGAGAGGTCGGCGAGGTCGATCGGCGCGACGTGGGGCGCGGGCGCGGGCGGAGCGTCGCCCCCGCGGGCGCGGGGCGCGCTCCGGGGCCGGGTCGCGCGGGGGAGCACGACGACGGTCCCCGATCCCGTGCGCGAGCGTGCGAAGCCCAGCTCGCGCAGCCGCCCGTACGCGGCCGCCGTGGTGGTGCGGGAGACGCCGAGCGCGACGGCGAGGTCGCGCTCGGACGGGAGCCGCGTGTGCGGGGCGAGCGTACCCGCGAGGACGGCGGCGCGCAGCGCGTCGGCCAGCGCGGTGTACGCGGGGCCGCCCGCGTGCCAGCGACCCAACAACCGCGCCGCGGCGGTGGGGGAGAGGTGGCGGTGGACGTCGACGGACCCGAGCGGGGTGAGGCTCATGGGGCCACTCTCTCTCGATTGGCTATGGATGTCGATGCCACTTGGTCGTCAGGATGGCTCGCATGAGCCCCACCCGTCGTGCCGTCCAGCTCCTCCTCGGCCTCCTCGCCTACGCGCTCTCCATGGCGATGCTGCTCCACGCGGGCCAGGGCGGGATGCCGTGGGACGTCCTGCACCAGGGCGTCGTGCTCCGCACCGGGCTGCCGTTCGGCGTCGTCGTCGGGTCCCTCAGCGTGCTCGCGCTGCTCGCGTGGATCCCGCTGCGGCAGCGGCCCGGGATCGGGACGATCGCGAACGTCGTGGTCATCACCCTGACCATCGACCCGGCGATCGCGCTCGTGACACGCCTAGTGCCCGACCCCGGCGTCGCCGCGAGCGTCGCGCTCGCCGTCGGCGGGATCGTGCTCAACGGCCTCGCGACCTCGGCGTACCTCGGGGTGCGCCTCGGGCCCGGCCCGCGCGACGGGCTCATGACCGGCCTCGTCGCGCGCACCGGCTGGTCGGTGCGCCTCGTGCGCACGCTCATCGAGGTCGTCGTCGTGTCGGTGGGCTGGGTGCTCGGCGGCACGCTGGGCTGGGCGACGATCGCCTACGCGCTGGGCGTCGGCCCGATCGTCCAGCTCACCGCGCGCTGGTTCGCGCCGCGAGGGCTCGCGGACCCGCGCCCCGCCCGGGCGCGTCGTCGGGCGCACGTCGGGACGGAGCCGCGGGAGCCGGTCGCCGCGACCACAGGCCCCCGGCCGGACGAGGGAGGCATGCCCGCGCCCGGCCGGTGAGGAGGCGAGGACGGCCCCGGCGATCGCCGCCGGGGCCGTCGTCGCGCGCGGCGCGCCGGGGTCAGACGACGCGCGTCTGCGGCGCGTTCTCGGCGGTCTTGCCCGGGTCACGCTCGACGGCGTCCCCGAGGACGTCATCGATGCGCGCGAGGAGCTCGGCCGGGACGGTCACGCCCGACGCCTTGACGTTCTCGGCGACCTGCTCGGGTCGGGAGGCTCCGACGAGCGCGGCCGCGACGTTGTCGTTCTGGAGGACCCAGGCGACCGCGAGCTGCGGCATGGTGAGGCCCAGCTCCTCCGCGACCGGCTTGAGGTTCTGCACGCGCGTGAGGACGTCGTCGGTCATGAACTGCGAGATCCCGCCGCGGCCCGCCTTCTCGTCGGCTGCGCGAGACCCGGCGGGAGCCGCCTGGCCGGGCAGGTACTTGCCGGACAGCACGCCCTGGGCCATCGGGGACCAGACGATCTGCGACAGGCCCAGCTCGCGCGAGGTCGGCACGACCTCGTCCTCGATGACGCGCCACAGCATCGAGTACTGCGGCTGGGACGAGATGAGCTGGAAGCCCATCTCCTTCGCGAGCGCGGCGCCTGCGCGGATCTGGTCGGCGGTCCACTCGGAGACGCCGATGTACAGCGCCTTGCCCTGCCGGACGATGTCCGCGAACGCCTGCATCGTCTCCTCGAGCGGCGTCTCCGTGTCGTACCGGTGTGCCTGGTAGAGGTCGACGTAGTCGGTGCCGAGGCGCTTCAGCGAGCCGTTGATCGACTCCATGACGTGCTTGCGGGACAGGCCCGTGTCGTTGGGGCCGCCCGGCCCGGTCGGCCAGTAGACCTTCGTGAAGATCTCGAGCGACTCGCGACGCTGGCCCTTCAGCGCGTCGCCGAGAACCTGCTCGGCCTTGGTGTTCGCGTAGACGTCCGCGGTGTCGAACGTCGAGATGCCGGCGTCGAGGGCCGCGTGGACGCACGCCGTCGCGACGTCGTTCTCGACCTGGGAGCCGTGGGTGAGCCAGTTGCCGTAGGTGATCTCGGAGATCTTGAGGCCGGAGTGGCCGAGGTATCGGTAGCGCATGGTCGCGAGCCTACGGCGGACGACGCCGCGTTCACACGTCGTCGTCCGGGGCCGTGGCCCGCACGGGCTCGCCGTCCGGGCCGAGCGGTTCGACGAGCGTGAGGTCTTCGGCGGCGGGGTCGATCCAGCGCTGGTAGCCCGGCCCGGTCTGCGCGGTCTCGAACCGCACCGCGACGCGCCCGTCGTCGCCGACGCGCACGACCCACCCTCGACCGTCGGTCGCGGTCTCGACGTCCAGGCCGGGCGCGAGGAGAGCGGCCGTCGCCCGGACCGGGCCCGTCGCCGGTGTCGTGGGCGCTGCCTCGACGTCCAGGCCGGGCGCGGGAGCCTCGTGCTCGTCGGTGCCGAGCGGCAGCATGAGCTGGGCGTGCTCGGACAGGGCGTGGAACGCGACGCCGAGCAGGCGGACGGGTTCGGGGACGTCGGCGAGGCGGAGGGCTCGGTGCGCGGCATCGCGCAGCGCGCCCTCGTCGGCCGTGGGCCGGGACAGGGTCACCGAGCGGGTCAGGGTCGTGAACGACGCGAGGCGCACCTTGACCACGACGGTGCGCGCCGCGACGGCGTGCCGCTCCAGCCGGGCCAGCGCGGCGTCGACCACGGGGTCCAGCGCCGCGTCGACCGCGGCGCGGCCGTGGAGGTCGGTGTCGAAGGTGTGCTCGGCGCCGGCGGACTTGCGCTCACGCACCGTCGCCACCGGCCGGTCGTCCCAGCCGCGCGCGATCCGGTAGAGGTTGGTGCCGCCCGCCTCCCCGGCCATCTGGAGCAAGGCGTCGATCGGTTGGCGGCGCAGGTCTGCGACGGTACGCACCCCGTGCTCGTCGAGTCGCGCGGCCGAGACCGGGCCGACGCCCCACAGCGCCCGCACGGGCAGGTCGAGCAGGAACGCGTCCTCGGCGGCGGCGTCGACGACCCGGACGCCACCGGGCTTGGCGGCCTCCGAGGCGAGCTTGGCGACGAGCTTGGACCGGCCGAGCCCGAGGGAGACCGGGAGTCCGCTCAGCTCGCGAGCCCGCTCCTGGATCCGCCGCGCGAACCGGTCGAGGTCGGTGCCCGGCGCCACGGCGGTCGCGACGTCCGCGAACGCCTCGTCGATGCTCACCGGCTCCACGAGGTCGGTGACCTCGCGCAAGGCGGCCATGATCCGGGCGGAGTACGCCGCGTACGCGGCGAACCGCGGCACCACGACGGCCGTCGACGGAGGGCACAGCCGCCGTGCCTGCTCCATCGGCATCGCCGAGCGTGCGCCGTACTGACGCGCCTCGTACGACGCGGTCGCCACGACGCTGCGCGGGCCGACGCCGCCGACGAGCACCGGCCGCCCGCGCAACGAGGGCCGCTGGTGCTGCTCCACCGCTGCGAAGAACGCGTCCGCGTCGAGGTGCGCGATCGTCGGCAGGGCGCGCAGCACCGGAGCGTGCGGTGCGCGGTCAGTACTCACCGCCCTACTCTGCCCCGGCCGTCCCACAGCAGCGGCCCTCGGGCCCACGAGCGGCGGCACCGTACGGTCGACGAGCCAGGTGGCGAGCGCGCCCGGGACGCGGGATGCTCCCGGGCCGTGCGGGTAGGCGGTGGCAAGACCGAGGGCACGCAGGGGACGGATCCACGAACGACCCCGTCGGCCGTCCGCTGCGGGCGACGGGGGTCGTTCGTGGCGGCTGTCAGCCGACCTCGCTCCGGACCGTGGACTGGGCGAGGGCCCACTCGAGGGCGCGGTCGGCCACGGCCTCCCAGCCCGGCGCTGCGCAGGTCCAGTGGTCCCGTCCCTCGAGCTCGACGTACTCGGTCACCGCGGGGGAGCGGTGGTAGTGCTTGGCGTTGGACCGGTTGACGGCCGGCGGCATGATGTGGTCCTCGCTGCCGGCGATGAAGAGGAGCGGTGCCCGGTCCGCGGCGTAGTCGACCCAGGTCTCCTGGGGGCCGGGCTTGAAGTTCGCGAAGAGGCCGTACTCCCATACCCACGCCCCCGGGGCGGCGATCGCGTAGCGGTCGTAGACGCGCTGTGACTCCTCGGCGCTGAGGGTGTTGGTGAACGCGTAGTGGAACTCCTCGGGCGTGAACGCGACCGCGCGCCGACGGTTCGCCGGGTTGCGCAGCGCGGGGAAGAGGGAGCGCGCCTGCGAGACCGGGGTCACGTGGACGCCTTCGGTGGGTGCGGAGTCGATCACGACCGCCGCCGCTCCCAGACCTCTGGCCAGCAGCAGCTGCGTCATGACGCCGCCGAACGAGTGGCCCATGATGATCGGTGGAGAGGCGAGCTCCTCGATGACCGCGGCGAGGTGGTCGACGGTCTCGGGGACGGTGAGGTCGGCGATGACCTGGGGGTTCTCCCGCAGTGCCTCGACCTCGATCTCGAACCCGGGGTACGCGGGGGTCAGCACGGTGAGGCCCTTGGCCTCGTAGTACGTGACCCAGTGCTCCCAGCTGCGCGGGGTCATCCACAGGCCGTGGATGAGGACGACCGTGTCCGGTCGGGCGACGTCGTTCATGGTGCGTCTCCTTGGAGTGCTCAGGCGTCGATGAAGGCGAGGAGGTCGGCGTGCAGCCGCTCACGGTCGGTGTCGGGCAGGGCGTGACCGCTGCCCTCGTAGACCTTCAGCACGGCACCGTCGACGAGGTCGGCCGTGCGCCGGCCGCCGACGGAGAACGGGACGATCTGGTCGTCGTCGCCGTGGATGACGAGGGTCGGGACGTCGATCGCGGCGAGGTCCGGGCGGAAGTCGGTCGCGGAGAACGCGGCGATGCACTCGTAGGCGGCGCGGTGGCCGCACGCCATGCTCTGGAGCCAGAAGGCGTCGCGGAACCCTTGCGGGACGTCGTTGTTGCGGTTGTGGCCGAAGAACGGGCCGTCGGCCAGGTCACGGTAGAGCTGGGAGCGGTTCGCGACCTCGCCGGCCCGGATCCCGTCGAAGACGTCGAGCGGCAGCCCGTCCGGGTTGTCCTCGGTCTGGAGCATCAGGGGCGGGACGGCCGAGACGAGCACCATCCTGGCCACGCGGGCGGTGCCGTGCCGCCCGACGTAGCGGGCGATCTCGCCGCCACCGGTGGAGTGGCCCACGAGCGTGGCGTCGGTGACGTCGAGCGCGTCGAGGAGCTGGGCGAGGTCGTCGGCGTAGGTGTCCATCTCGTTGCCGTGCCAGGTCTGGCTGGACCGGCCGTGCCCACGACGGTCGTGGGCGATCGTGCGGTGGCCGTGCTCGGCGAGGAACAGCGCCGCCGCCTCCCAGGCGTCGGAGTTGAGAGGCCAGCCGTGGCTCAGGACGACGGGGGTCCCGTCGGTCCCCCAGTCCTTGTAGAAGATCTGCGCGCCGTCGTCGGCGGTGAAGTAGGGCATCGGGTCCTCCGCAGTCGGAGTGAGGATCGGGCCCTTCGAGACTCGCCCGCCCCTCGCCGGGCCGGACCACGTGCCGCTCGTAGTCCCGAGCGAGCCGCGCCGCTCGGCGTCCTCAGGTGCCGCTGTCGGCGATCCGGTCGGCAAGCTGGCGCCGGGAGGAGATCCCGAGCTTCTGGAAGACCTTGCGCAGGTGGTAGTCGACCGTGTTGGGGCTGATGAACAGGTTGGCGCCGATCTCGGCGTTCGTCCGCCCGGACGCGGCGAGACGCGCGACGGTGAGCTCCTGCGTCGTGAGGTCGAGGTGCTGCGTCCGGCCGGGGACGTGCGCCTGTGCGTCGACGACCTTCAGCTCCGCGAGGGCCCGGGCGACGAAGAGCTCGGCTCCGCTGTCGTGGAAGCGGCCGAGCGCGAGCCGGAGCTGGCGGGCTGCGTCTCGTCGCCGCCGGGCGCGGCGCAGCCACTCGCCGTAGAGCAGGTGGGAGCGTGCCAGGTCCATCTCGGCACGCGTCGAGGCGAGCGCGTCGATGGACGCGACGTAGTGCGGCTCGGCGTCGTCGCCGGGCGCCGTCAGCGCGTGCGCGCGCTCGGCGATCCCTCGGCACCACCGTGAGCCGTTGGCGTCGGCGCGCTCGGCCAGGTCCTCGACGTAGGCGTGCGCCTCGTCGGCGTGCCCGCTGCGTACGGCCGCCTCGACGAAGTCGCCGTACTGGCTGGGCGTCACGTGCAGGAAGGGTCGCGTGACGAGCGGGAGATGGCGTTCGAAGGCGTCGCGGTAGCGGCCGTCGGCGAGGTCGCGCACCACGAGGGCCGCGACGCCCGAGGACGTGACCCCTCCGAAGCCGGTTTCCAGGGCACCCTGCGCGACCGCGAGGACGACCTCGTGCGGGGTGCCGTTCCAGGCCAGCACGGCCGCGTTCACGACGTTCTCCGCGTCGTAGCCCATGGCACGGCGCACCTCGCGGACGAGGTCGTCGGCGCGGGCGGCGCGCCGCAAGGTCCCTCCGCACAGCTCCGAGATCGCCGTCGTCCACAGGATGCTGTCGAGCTGCTGCAGCGCGCCGGCGTCCCGGGCCGCCCGCGCCGCCCGTCCCAACGCGTCCGCACGGCCGGTGCTGTCCCACAGAAAGGTGCCCAGCGACGCGATGGCGCTGTGCCTGCGCATCATCTGGTCGTCGGGCAGCGCGAGGATCGCGTCCAGGGCATCTCGTGCGGGGCCGACCGCCCGGTCGTAGGGGTCCAGGACGAGTGCGCCCAGCCCCCGCAGGATGGTCCCGGCCGGCCCTGGCGCGAGCTCCGCGCCGGCGACGAGGCGACGGCCCAGCTCGTCGGGCGTGACGCCGACCATCGCGAACTCGGCCGTGCAGCTCATCTCGAACGCCTGCAGCAGCGCACGCTGCTCGCGTTCCACGTCGTGGCCGTGGAAGTGGCGGGCTGCCTCCAGGCACGCGGCAGTCGCTCCCCGCACGCCGTCCGCGTCGCCGAGGAACATGCCGAGCCCGCTCCGGACGAGCGTCACGCGTCCCTGGGACACCGGCCCGGCCGCTGACAGATCGGCCTCCTCGACCAAGCGCTTGGCGACGTGCGCGGCACCCGCGGCGAGCGCCGCCTCCGCCGCTGCAGCCTGACGGTCCTCGCGCGCGGGGCCGGGCGGGGTGAGCTCGGCGGCCCTGGCCAGGATGCTGGCTCGCGAGGCGAAGCCGCCTCGTCGCGCGGCGAGGTCGGCGGTGTGGGCGAGCCGTTCCGCGACCGCGCCGTCCGTCCCGACGACCGCACGGGCCGCGTGCCATGCCTCCGCCTCGACCAGACCGAGCCTCTCGGCCGCGCGCGCCAGCGTGCGGTGCACGCGCCGTCGCTCCGCCCCCGAGGCAGCGTTGTAGACGGCGGCCCGCACCAGCGGGTGCCGGAACTGCACGGCGGGTGCCAGGGAGAGGAGCCCGGCGAGCTCCGCGCGGTCGCCGTCGTCAGGATCCAGGCCGGTCGCCCGCGCGGCGTCGGACACCAGGTCGACGTTCCCCGTCGGGTCCGCCGCCGCGAGCAGCACCCAGCGCTGGACGGAGGCACCGGTCTGACGCACTCGGCGCACGTAGTGCTCCTCGAGGTGGCGACCGATCGGGATCGGCTCGTCGGAGATGCCCAGGTCCGGCAGCTCGTGCACCAGCGACTCGCCGGCGAGGTCGACCAGCGCGAGCGGGTTGCCGCCCGTCGCACGCGCGATCGCCATGGCCGCCGGCGGTGCGAGCGGACGGTGCGCGGAGCGGTTGAGCAGACGCACCGCCGTCTCGGGGTCGAGCCCCGTGAGCACCAGGTGCGGGAACCCCGTCAACCTCTCCACGAGCGCCGGCTCCTCGCGTCCGGCGAACACCATCGCCACCCGTTCCGCGGCGAGTCGGCGCGCGACGAAGGCCAGGACGTCCAGGCTCTCGGCGTCGACGAGATGGGCGTCGTCGACGGCGCACACGACAGCCTGACCCGCGCTCGCCGCCGCGAGCAGGCTCAGCATGCCGAGCCCGACGAGAAAGCGGTCGGGAGGAGGGCCGTCGGACCGTCCGGACGCGACGGAGACGGCCTGGCGCTGCCTCGCCGGGATCGAGTCGAGATGAGCGTGCAGCAGGGACACGAGCCGCTGGACCGCGGCGAAGGCCATCGACGACTCGGACTCGTAGCCGTCGACGTGCAGCACGCTGAGGCCGGGCTCCTGCGACGTCGCAGCCACCAGACTCGTCTTGCCGATGCCTGGCTCGCCGAGGAGCGCGATCGCGCCGCCGCGACCGTTGCGCGCACCGCTGACCAGCGCGTTGAGTCGTTGCCGCTCGTCGACCCGGCCGAGGAGGGGCCCACCGCCATGCATACGCACAAGATAGGGAACGCGGCGGCGTCGCGACCAGACGTGTGGCGACGTCACCGCCGGTGCCGCCGCGCGGTCCGGCGCACGGGTGCTCGGTGCGTACGAGGAACGGCCGCTGCGGGGCTGAGCAGAGGCACCGGCGACCGCTACCGGCAGAAGTGCCTGCGCAGCCCGGCTCAGCCGTCAGCTCGTCGCCCAGACCCCCAGCTCGTTACCGCTCGGGTCGAGGAAGTGGAACCGGCGGCCGCCGGGAAACTCGTACGGGCCTTCGACCACCTGGCCGCCCGCGCCCTGCACGGCGGCAAGGGTCGCGTCGAGGTCCGCGGAGAACAGCAGCACGAACGGGCCGCCACGCGAGACGTCGCCCGCCTCGGCCAGGCGCAGCCCGCCCGCCTCGTCCTCGCCCGACTCCGCGGCCGTGCGGATCCCCGCGTACCCGGGCCCGTAGGGGACGAACTCCCAGCCGAAGGCCGCGCCGTAGAACGCCTGGGCGCCGGCGAGGTCGGTCACCGGGAGCTCGACGTAGTCGATCGAGTGGTGGATGGCGTGCGCGTGGTTGCTCATATGCCCATCGTCGCGCGGGCCACCCACGCCACGGGGTCACGGCGGCGGGGTTCTCCAGCGGGACGACGCGGTGTCGTCGCGCACGAACGGGGCCCTCCGGAGGTCGGTCAGCGCAGCAGGGCGTCGACCTGCCCGGTGCGGTCGTCCCGCGCTCGCGCGGCCTCGTCGACGACGAGGTGGGCGAGGTCGCGCAGGCGCATGTTCTTGTCGTTCGAGGCCCGCCTGAGCCGCAGGAACGCCTCGTCCTCATCGACGCCGTAGGTGGCGATGAGGACGCCCTTGGCCTGCTCGATCGCCCCGCGCCCTTCGGCGGCCGCCTGGATGTCGCGGAAGGCGCGTTCTTGCGCCCGGGCGGCGACGGCGTCGGTGACGTCGACGACGTAGCCCACCAGCTCGACGACGACACCGGTCCGCGGGTCGCGGCGGCCTTGTCCGACGAGGTTGACGTATCGCTCGTGCCCGCGGGCGTCCATGATGCGATGCAGGCTCGGGAAGGGCTCTCCGGTGACAGCTGCTGCGTGCCGGAGCCGGTCGACCTGCTCGCGGTCGGCGGGGTGGTCGTGTGCCAGGACGAGGGCGGTCGTGGGCACGACCTCGCCCGGTTGGAACCCGTGCACCCGGAACGTCTCCGCCGACCACCACCAGGTTCCCGTGGCCACGTCCAGCCGGTACCGGCCGACTCGCTGACCTGCTCCGGGGCTCGACGGCTTCCTGCTGGAGGCTCGGTCGCCCGCGGACATGTCGTGCTCCGTCTTCTTCGGAGGATGGGGAGCCCGGTGCAGAACTCGACTCTCTCGACGGTACGCCCGGACCGGTGGGGGCGAAAGGTGGCGAGGTCCTCTGGATGCTGTTCTACCGTGGGTTGACGGCCGACGTGCCGCAGGGGTTGCCGGTGGTGAAGAAGCCCGCGGCCGGTGTACCTCTGCGTCGTGGTCTGCCGGCGGGCCGACGCCGGGTCTAGCCGAGCAGGTGGTCGACGACGTGCCGCTCGGTGCCCCGCGCGTCCGTGATGCGGTGGGTGCTGAGGAACTCGGAACCCGTGGTCGCCGCGGTGTCCAAGAGCGCACGCACCTGTTCACGGTCCTCGGGATGCTCGTGCGCCAGGATGAGGGCGGTGGTGGGGACGACGTCGCCCGGCTCGAACCCGTGGATGCGGTACGTCTGGTCCGACCACCACCACCGGCAGGTGCGCAGATCGAGGCGGTAGTGGCCGGTCGCGTCGCCGGCTCGGGCGACGGGTAAGCGGTCGAGGGCATGTTGAGGTACGGGCATGACGGGCTCCGGCTTCTTCAGAGACAGATGAGGAGCCAGGTCCAGACTCGACGGGGCGACGCTACTCCTGCGCCGCCGGTTCTCCCAGGCGCGGAGGGACAGGGCCACGCATACCGTCGCAAAGGCGGCGCGCGAGCCCGAGCTCGTCACGCGCGGCCCGAACGAGGATGTGTGTGACGCGGGTCACAGTTGAGGTTGCCCCGGGGTCAGGGTGAACGCTCGTCGCAGACGGCAAGGAGCCGCCACCAGCGCCGAAGGAGCACCCCATGACCACCACCCCGACCGCCGTCGCCGACCGCCCGCGCGTGCGCGAGATGCTTGCCACCCTGGTGGACGACCGCGTCCTCGGCGTCTCCCTGCGCGTCCACGACGCGCAGGGAGAGTGGGCCGCCGCCGCGGGCCGGGCCGAGCTCGGTGGGACCACCGCGCCGTCGGTCGACGGCCACACGCGCATCGGCAGCAACACCAAGACCTTCACCGCTGCGCTCGTCCTGCTGCTGGTGCACGAAGGCCGCCTCGGACTCGACGACTCGGCGGCCGCGCACCTTCCCGAGCTCGGGCTCGACCCGCGCATCTCCGTCCGCATGCTGCTCCAGCAGACCAGCGGCGTCTTCAACTTCACCGGCGACGCCGCCGCCGACGGCGCGTGGGAGACAGGGATGCCGAGCAACTACGGGCCGGCGGCCCGCGAGTGGCTCGACGCGCGGTTCGAGACGCACCACCCGCAGGACCTGGTGAGGTTCGCGCTGTCGAGGGCGCCGCGGTTCGAGCCCGGCACGAGGTGGAGCTACTCCAACACGAACTACGTGCTGCTCCGGCTGCTCGTGGAGAACGTCACCGGGCGCACCCTGGCGGAGGAGATGCACCGGCTGGTCAGCGGGCCGCTGGGCCTGACGGGCACCGTCGTGCCCGACGCGTCGCCGGACCTGCCCGAGCCGCACGCCCACGCCTACGTCCGCTACGAGGAGGAAGGCCAGGAGCGGACCGTCGACGTCTCGCGCCACGACCCGTCGTGGATCTCGACGGGCGGCGACATGATCTCGACGCCCCGTGACCTCGCGACGTTCTTCTCCGCGCTGCTCGGCGGCAGGCTCCTGCCGGCCGACCTCGTCGCGCAGATGTGCGACCCGTACCCCACCCCTCTCCCGGGTATGGGGTACGGCCTGGGCGTGTTCGTCCTAGAGACGGAGGACGGCCACACGCTCGTCACCCACAACGGGGGCATGGCCGGCTACGCGACGCTGATGTTCGGAACGCCGGACGGCAGCACCGTCATGGCCGCCGCGGTGAACTGCGTCGACGACCCCGAGATGACCATCCAGAGCGCCTTCCAGGAGGTGCAGAAGTCTCTCCTCGCAGCGGTGTTCCCGGGCGACGGCGTCGCCCCCTGACCCATGGTCCGGGCATCCCTGCCCGGGGTGCCCAGACACCCCTGCCGTCGTGACCAGCGGCGACGCATACTGGGGGCATGGCAGACGGGGTCACGATCGGGCAGGCGGCGGCCTTCGTCGGCGTCACCGTGAAGACGGTGCGGCACTACCACAAGGTCGGACTCGTCGAGGAGCCCGAGCGCGACGGCTCCGGCTACCGCCGGTACGGCTCCGCCCATCTCCTGCGGCTCGTCCGGGTCCGAGCGCTCGCCGCGGCGGGCGTGCCGCTGGCGGAGGTCGCGGCTCTGCTCGACGCCGACCCCGACGCGCTCGCCGTCGGCCTCGCCGCCGTCGAGCGCACGCTCTCCGAGCGCATCGACGAGCTGACGGCGCAGGCGGCGGCGCTGCGCCGGCTCGCCGACGGTGACCGTGCCCTGCTGCCCGACGCCGCCGTCGCCCTGCTGGACCGCATGCCCGGTCTCGGGTTCCCGGCTTCGGAGGTGGCTGCGGCGCGTGAGGGCATGGTGCTGGCCCGGGCTCTGGTCCCGGACAGGTTCGACGACTACGTCGCGGGCGTCACCGAGGCCGTGGACGACCCGGCGTTCGTCGCCCTGATCCATCGGGGCGTCGAGGCGTCCGCCCTGGAGCCGGACGACCCGCGGGTCGCGGAGTACGCCGACGCGATGGCCGAGCACTTCCTCGCTCACCCGGAGCGGCTGCGGATCGTGACCAGCCTGCGCGCGCGCACCGACGCCGCGGCCCGCTACGAGCTCATCGCGCACCACGGCGAGGCGGAGGGTACGGCCGCCGCACAGGGCGTCGCGCTGGTCGAGGGCCGTCTGCGGTCCGCGGGGGTCCGCATCCCCGCGAGGTAGGCCGGACGCCTGGGCGACTGACGAGCGTCCGACGACCACCCGCCCGATTCCCGTCGACCTGCTAGAGGTTCACCGGGCGCAGGACGGCGGTGATGCCGTGCGCGATCTGCGCGTTGCCCTTGTTCAGGTCGAGCTGTGACCTGATCAGGAACGGGTCCACGTCGTTGCGGTCCTGGTCGACCAGGCGCACCAGCGGCACCCAGCGGCTGATCACGTCCACCCGCACACCGGCCCCCTGCGCCGTGGTGAGCACGGCGTCGTCCGATCGCAACGCCGTGCGGGAGTCGATCGTGGCACCCGGGACCACGTGGTACAGCAGGACCTGCTCGACCGCGTCGATCCCGACGGTCCCCGCGATCGACTCGAGCGCGGCCTGCTCCGTACGCGGCCACCGGTGCGTGAGGTCCCACGCGAAGAGCTGGAACGCGCGATCGTCCGGCACGAAGGCCGTCAGCGGCACGGTCCCGTCCGCCAGCACGGCGACCGGGCTCGAGGGCTTGGCCGCGAGCACTGCAGCCACGGCCCGGTCGAGGACGTCGAAGTCGTACGGGTCGCGATCGAACGTGTCACCGTCCGCTGCGAGCACCTGGGCCAGGCTGGTCGTCCCGGGCGTGCTGGCCGCGGCGGGCTGGGCCGCCACCACCACACTGGCCAGGCCGAGTGTCGCCGCGCCCACGGCCGCGACCAAGCATCGAAGAGCGTGTCGAAGGGTCATCGTCGAGTCCTTCCGTCTCCACACGAGGCAGTTCGCACTGCCGAGCGCCGTGGTGGCGCCCGTCCTTCCTTCCGTGCGGATCCCGCTCTCGGATGCACCTCGGCGGGAACGAGATCCGAGGTACCGACGACCTGCAGAGCAAGGCGTCCGACGCTCTGAGCAGCGACAAGGGCGAGATGGTGTCCGACGCGTCGCTGGGCGGGGTGCGACGCGGCGTCGAAGGCGACGGGGGAGAGCGCGACGACCCGAGCCCCGATCCTCGGCGTGAGGAACGGGGCCCGGGTGCGCGCTCGCTCAGCGAAGCAGGGCCTCGACGCGTTCGGCGCAGTCCGCGCCGGAGCGCGTGGCCTCGTCGACGACCCCGCGCGCGAGGTCTCGCAGGCGGACGTTCTTGTCGTTCGACGCACGCTTGAGCAGCGCGAACGCCTCGTCCGGGTCGATGCCGCGCGTCGCGACGAGGATGCCCTTCGCCTGCTCGATCGGTCCGCGTCCCTCCGCGGCCGCCGCGATGTCGCGGTGGGCCCGCTCCTCCCCGCCTGCGGCCACCGTGGGGGTGATGTCGACGAAGTACCCCAGGAGCTCGACGACCTCTCCCGTCGCCGGGTCCCGTCGGCCCTGGCCGACGATGACGAGGTACCGCTCCTTGCCGCGGGCGTCCATGATGCGGTGCACGCTGGAGAAGGGGGCGCCGGTGGCCCGCGCCTCGTCGAGGATCTGCCGCACCCGGTCGCGGTCGTCGGGGTGCTTGTGCGCCAGGACCAGCTGGGTGGTCGGGACCACCTCGCCCGGTTCGAAGCCGTGCACCCGGAACGTCTCGGACGACCACCACCAGGCGCCGGTGGCCAGGTCCAGGCGGTACTGGCCGATCTGCTGGCTCGCACCGCGCGCCAGGGCATGCTCGATAGCGTGGTCGTCCAAGAACATGTCGTGCTCCGTCTTCGCCACAGGATGAGGAGCCAGGTCCAGACTCGACCCTTCGACCGTACTCCCGGAGCGTCGGGGGGCGACAGGTGGCGTGCACCCGGAACCGGTTCTTATGGTGAAGACGCGGCCGAGGCGCCGCAGGGGGCACCGGCCCGTGAAGAAGCCCGCGGCCGGTGCGCCTCTATCGTCCCGCGCGCTCCGCTACAGCCGGTCCACGAACGAGCGCAGCTCGCTGGCGTAGCTCGCGGGCTGCTCGAACGGGGCGAAGTGGCCGCCGCGCGGCGGTTCGGTCGCGTAGACGGTGTTCGCGACGCGGTCGAGCCAGGCCCGCGGGGGCCGGACGACGTCGCCGGCGAACACGGAGAACCCGGACGGCACCTCGACGTAGCGGGCGAGCTGGTCGCGCGGGAGCGCGGCGTTGGCCCGGTAGGCGCGGAGGCCGGCCCCGGCGTTGCCGGCCGCCCAGTGCTCGGTGAGGAGGGCGAGGACCTCGTCGCGCGTGTACACGGACTCGAGGTCGCCGTCGCAGTCGCTCCACGACCGCAGCTTCTCGACCACCCAGGCCGCGAGCCCGGCGGGGGAGTCGGTGAGGCCGACCGCGAGCGACTGGGGCTTGGTGGCCTGGACGGCGGCGTAGCCACCCTCGGTCGTGCGCCACCGTGCGCTCTCGTCGAGCCAGTCGCGCTCCTGGGGCGTGAGGGACGCGGGGTCACCGGTGAAGAGGGGCAACCCGGCGTCGGTGCGATGCACGGCGATGATCCGGTCGGGGAAGTCGAGGGCGAGGAACCGGGCGACGTGGCTGCCCATGTCCCCGCCCGCGACGAGGAACCTGTCGTAGCCGAGGGCGGTCATGAGCTCGGCCCACAGGGCGGCGACCGTGCGGTTGTCCGGGGTCGGGCCGGTGGGGACGTCGGAGAAGCCGAAGCCGGGCATGTCGGGGACGATGAGGTCGAAGGTGCGTCGACCCGCACCGCCCTCGGCCGCGGGGTGACCCGGGTCGGTCAGGAGCGGCACGACCTTGCGGTACCGCCACGCGGAGTCGGGCCAGCCGTGCGCGAGCAGGAGCGGGAGCGGGGGCGCGTCACCGGGACGCGGGGCCGCGAGCGCGTGGAGGAGGTGGACCCGGGTCCCGTCGATCGTCGCGCGCCGGCTCGGGAGCGCGGAGAGCTGTGCCTGGTGCGCGGCGAAGTCGAAGCCGTCGGCCCAGTAGGCGACCAGGTCGAGCAGGTATGCGACGTCCGTGCCCGCGTCCCACCCGAGCCCGTCCGGGGCGTCGACCCATCGGGTCGCC
The DNA here is from genome assembly GCF_059758455.1 of Cellulosimicrobium sp. GQ32. NCBI lineage: Bacteria > Bacillati > Actinomycetota > Actinomycetes > Micrococcales > Promicromonosporaceae > Cellulosimicrobium > Cellulosimicrobium sp. GQ32. The sequence continues at coordinate 41,018 of NZ_JCAXEP010000018.1, forward strand.
CTCAGGCGCGAGCGCAGGTCGTCGACCACCGCGTCGGAGATCCTGGGCGTGAAGCTCTCGAGGTCGGTCACGTGCGGCGCCATGACGTCGAGGCTAGCGGGCTGCAGGACGCCCGCGGGCCGGCTACTCCGGGTAGACGCCGTGCTTCTTGTGCGTCGGCTTGGGCAGGCGGGCCCGGCGGAGCTGGAACGCGCGCATGACGGCGTACATGACGGTGCCCTTGGGGACCTCACCGAACTTCGCGAGCAGGCGCTTGCGCAGACGGCGCCACATGATGAAACCGTCCACGACGGTCAGCAGCACGATGACGTAGAGCGTCATCACCGTGAGGAACGCGAGGTCCTGGTTCTGCGCGGTGAGGAACGAGAAGACGATGAACACCAGGGCGACCGGGAGGAAGAACTCGCCGAGGTTCCAGCGCGCGTCGACGTACTCGCGGACGTAGCGCTTGACCGGTCCCTTGTCGCGCGGCGGCAGGTAGCGCTCGTCGCCCGTCTGCATCGCCTGGTACTGGCGGTCGCGCATCTCCCGCTGCTTCTCCCGCGCGGACTTCGCGGCGGCGCGGCGGTCGTTCGGCACGAGGGGTCGCTTGTTCGCGGCCTCGGAGACCTTGCGCTTGGGCGTCGGGCGGCCCTTGCCGGCCTGCTCGATCTCGGCCGCCTGCTCGACGGGGTCGGGGGCGGCGGACGTCGCGGCGGGCTTGTTGCGGGAGAACACGCCTCCAGGGTAGTCGAGCCGGGGCAGTGCCGGACGCCGGTCCCACGACCGGTCGGCAGGTGGTGTCGTACGGTGCTCGTCGTGACGAACTCACCCGACCCCACCGTCCCTGTGCCCGGCACCGCGCCCGGCACCACGCCCGATGTCGCGCCCGGCCACGAGCTCGCGGCCACCCTCCGCGACGCCGTGACCCGACTGTTTCCGGCGCTGCGCGCGGACCTCGAGTCCCTCGTGCGCGTGCCGAGCGTCTCGAACGCCGCGTTCGACCAGGCGCACGTCGCCGCGAGCGCGGACGCCGTGGCCGCGCTCCTGCGCGACGCCGGCCTGCCCGAGGTGCAGGTGCTGCGTGCCCGGACCACCGACGGCACGGAGGGCGCGCCCGCCGTCGTCGCGCGCCGTCCCGCGCCCGACGGCGCCCCGACCGTCCTGCTGTACGCGCACCACGACGTACAGCCCCCGGGGGACGCCGCCACGTGGGAGACCGACCCGTTCGAGCCGACCGAGCGCGACGGGCGCCTCTACGGCCGCGGCGCGGCCGACGACAAGGCAGGCGTCGTGGCGCACCTGGGCGCGCTGCGTGCTCTGGCTGCGAGCACAGCGCTCGGCGATCTCCCGGTGGGGGTGACGGTCTTCGTCGAGGGTGAGGAGGAGATCGGCTCGCCGACGTTCCTGCCGTTCCTCACGCAGTATCGCGACCTGCTCGCGGCCGACGTCATCGTCGTCGCGGACTCGTCGAACTGGAAGATCGGCGTCCCGGCGCTCACGACGTCGTTGCGCGGCCTCGTGGACTGCGAGGTCGAGGTCGCGGTGCTCGACCACGCGGTGCACTCGGGCATGTTCGGCGGCCCCGTGCTCGACGCCGTGACGCTGCTCGCGCGGCTGATCGCGACCCTGCACGACGACGCGGGCAACGTCGCCGTGCCCGGGCTGGTCACGGCAGCCGAGCCGACCGTCGACTACGCCGAGGCCGACTTCCGGGCGGACTCGTCGCTCCTCGACGGCACCGTGCTCGCCGGGGAGGGGAGCATCGCCGGGCGGCTGTGGACCAAGCCGGCGATCGCCGTCATCGGCCTCGACGCGCCGAGCGTGGCGCACGCGTCGAACACCCTCACCCCGCGGGCGACCGCGAAGCTCTCGGTGCGGCTCGCGCCCGGGCAGGACCCGGCCGCCGCGATGGCGGCGCTGCGCACGCACCTGGAGTCGAGCGCGCCGCTCGGCGCGCGCGTCACGGTGCGCGACGGCGAGCAGGGCAAGCCGTTCCTCGCCCCGGGCGACTCCGAGGCGATGCGGGCCGCGCGGTGGGCGTTCGCGACGTCGTGGGGCACCGACCCCGTGGACATCGGCGTGGGTGGGTCGATCCCGTTCATCGCCGACCTGCTCGAGGTGTTCCCCGACGCGGCGATCCTCGTGACCGGCGTCGAGGACCCGGACTCGCGCGCGCACGGCGCCAACGAGTCGGTGCACCTCGGCGAGCTCGAGAAGGTCGTGCTCGCCGAGGCGCTCCTGCTCGCCCGGCTCGGCGGCGCGGTCGCCTGACCCCCGCCCGCGGTCCCGCGCGGCGGCGCTCGCCCGGTCAGTCGGGGAGCGCCGTCCGCAGGTCCGCCGCCTCGGCGAGGGTCTGCTCGACGGCGGCGCGCACGTCGGGGGCGAGGTCGCCCGCCAGCACGCCGAGGTCGTCGAGGTGCGCGCGGGCCGCGTCGGGGTCGCCCGCGCGGACGGTCAGCTCGGCGAGGTAGGCGAGGGCGCGCACCCGGTCGGCGGCGTCGGCGTCCTCCCCGGCGCGCCGCAGCGCGCCCGCGAGGATCTTGCGCCCCTGGACGGGGTCACCGTGCGAGTCCGCCTGCACGACGGCGTCGTCCAGCGCTCGGGCGAGCCGCCCCGCGGGGCGGGCGGCGTAGGCGTCGACGGCGGACGCCCCGGCCGCGTCCGTGGCCGGCGCCGCCGCGGCGGGGGAGCGGCGCATCACGCGGACCCAGTTGCCGGCGGGGTCCACGAGGCTGAAGCCCGTCGTGCCGCCCGCGTTCGCACGGCGTCGCGGGCGCGTGATGCGGGGGAAGCCCGTGAGCGGCAGGCGTCCGTAGCGGGCGCGCAGCCCCGCGGCGAACGCCTCGAAGACGGGCTCCGTGTCCTCCACGACGACGATGCACGTGCTGTAGCTGTCCTGCGGCTCGATCCCGTCGAGCCCGAAGTAGTGGATGTCCACGCCGCCGCGTCGCACCGCGAGGTACGGGTTGGGCCGCAGCTGGCGGTAGGTCACGTCGAAGCCGAGCGCGGTCCAGAAGTCGCGCAGCTCGTCGATGTCCCGGCACGGCAGGGCCGGGACCATGGTCGCGTCGAACGGGTCGGTGGCGGCGTGGTCAGGGTGCGGATCGGGGTCAGGTGCTCGGTCGGCGGTCACCGAGCCATCGAAGCACCCGACCCGTGAGCGCGACCAGGGTGCCGGACGGTCAGTCGCGGTGCGCGACGTCGACCGCCCGGGACCACCGGGCGACGTCGTCGGGGAGCTCGGGCGAGGTGACGTCGCCGCCCAGGAGCCCGACGACGTCGGGCGCGGCGATCCGGTCGCCGGACCCCCGCGCGAGGAACCGGCCGGCGACGAGGCCGCGCGCGCACAGGTCGCCACCGCGCGAGAACACCTGCTCGAGGTAGACGACCCGCTCGTCCCAGCCGAGGACGCGCGTCGCGATCTCGAAGCGGTCCCAGAGCTGGAGCGAGCGGCGGTACTTCATGGTCGACGCCGCGACGACGGGGTACCAGCCCTTCTCCTTGAGCAGGGGGAACCCGCCGAGGTCGGCGATGAAATTGCTGCGCGCCACGTCCATCATCTGCAGGTAGACCCCGTTGTTGACGTGCAGGTAGAAGTCGAGGTCGCCCGGGTGCACGCGCATCCGGGTGACGGACGGCTCGAGGACGCCGCGGCCCGGCACGGCCTTGCGCGGCATCGTGCTGGCGACGAGGAGCTGGATCTGGCGGGTCACTCGGGCAGGCTACTACCCCGCACCAGCGGTATCGGGTACTTGTCGCCGCCGACGTCCCGGAGGTCTGTCATCTCCGTGTGCGAGGATGCGCGCCGTGACGACGACGAGTCCCGCCCCTCGCCCCACCGCCACCGCCGACACCGGGTCTCCCGCCCCGGCACACCCGTGGCAGGTCCGCGCCTTCCGGGCGGTCGCGATCGCCGAGGCGTTCTCCTGGGCCGGGCTGCTCGTCGGCATGTACCTCAAATGGGTCGCCGGCACGACCGAGCGCGGCGTGGAGATCTTCGGACCGGTCCACGGTGCCCTCGTGCTCGTCTACGTGGCGCTCGCCGTGCTCGTCGCCGTGCGCGTCCGCTGGTCGCTCTGGACGACGCTCCTCGCGCTCGCCGCGACGGTCCCGCCGTTCTGCACCGTCGTGCTCGACGTCTGGGCGCACCGGACGGGGCGCTACGCGGCCCCGGCGCGCAGGACGGTCGCCGCGGGCGCCTGACGCTCGCGCGCAGGGCCGGTGCGCCCGCGGCTCACACCGGCGGGTCGGGGTCGTACTGGATGCCGCGGCGCACGGCGCGCGCGACGTCGTCGCTCTCCAGGCGCGCGACGAGGTGCAGCGCCATGTCGATCCCCGCGGACACGCCTGCAGACGTGACGACGTCGCCGTCGTCGACGAACCGCGCCTCGGTGTCGACCACGATGCTCGGGTCGATCTCCGCGAGCTCGTCGTAGTGCTCCCAGTGCGTCGTCGCGGGCCGCCCCGCGAGCAGCCCTGCGGCGGCGAGCACGAGCGAGCCCGTGCACACGCTCGCGATGACCGGGGTCTGGGCGCGCATCGCGCGCAGCCACTCGAGGTGCACGCGGTCCGCGAGGAGCGAGCGCGTACCCCACCCGCCCGGGTAGACCAGCAGGTGCAGGTGGCCGACGTCGTCCGCCGAGCGGTCCGGGAGCAGGCGCAACCCCTTGGCCAGGCGCACGCCGCCGCCGTCCCCCGAGAACGTGGACACGTGCGGCTTGAGCGCGGAGTGCTCGGCCCAGGCGGACAGCACCTCGAACGGCCCGGCGACGTCGAGCTCCTCCGCCTCGTCGAAGACGAAGATCCCGACGTTCATCCCGTTCCCCGTGCTCATGCCTACCTCCGCGTGCCCCGGCGTCTCGAGGCTCTCGTCGGCTCCTGCGTCCCCGCGCCCTAGATGCCCGGCAGGGCGAGCATCTGGTCGAGCGCGACGCGCGCCCAGTGCGCGTCGTCGGCGTCCACGACGATCCGGTTCACCACGCGGCCCGCGACGAGCGACTCCATCGCCCACACGAGGTGCGGCAGGTCGATCCGGTTCATCGTCGAGCAGAAGCACACCGTCGAGTCGAGGTAGTGCACCTGCTTGTCCGGGTGGGCGCGCGCGACGCGGCGCACCAGGTTGAGCTCGGTCCCGATCGCCCAGGACGAGCCCGGCTCGGCGGCGTCGAGCATCTTGATGATGTACTCCGTCGACCCGACGAAGTCGGCCGCCGTCACGACCTCGTGCTTGCACTCGGGGTGCACGAGCACGTTCACGTCCGGGACTGCGGCGCGCATGTCGCTCACGTTCTTCGCCGAGAACCGCCCGTGCACGGAGCAGTGCCCGCGCCACAGGATCATGCGCGCGTCGCGCAGCTCGGTGTCCGTGAGGCCGCCGTTCGGCTTGCGCGGGTCGAACACGACGCAGTCGTCGAGCGACATCGCGAGCTTGAGCACCGCGGTGTTGCGGCCGAGGTGCTGGTCCGGCAGGAACAGCACCTTGCCCGTGCCGTCCACGCCGCCCACCTGGTCGAACGCCCAGCGCAGCGCGACCTCCGCGTTCGACGACGTGCACACCGTGCCGCCGTGGCGACCCGTGAACGCCTTGATGGCGGCCGAGGAGTTCATGTACGTCACGGGGATCGTCGAGTCGGCGATGCCGACCTCCTCGAGCACGTCCCACGCATCCTCGACCTGGTCGATCGCGGCCATGTCCGCCATCGAGCAGCCGGCCGCGAGGTCCGGCAGCACGACCTGCTGCGCGTCGGACGTGAGGATGTCGGCGCTCTCGGCCATGAAGTGCACGCCGCAGAACAGGATGAACTCCGCCTCGGGCCGCGCCGCGGCCTCGCGCGCGAGCTTGAAGGAGTCGCCCGTGACGTCGGCGAAGTCGATGACCTCGTCGCGCTGGTAGTGGTGGCCCAGGACGAACGCGCGCTCGCCCAGCGCGGCGCGCGCCACCCGGGCGCGCTCCACGAGGTCCGGGTCGCTCGGCGCGGGCAGGTCGCCCACGCACTCGACCCCGCGCTCGGACGCGAGGTCACGGCCCTGTCCCAGCAGGAGCAGGGCGGAAGGGCTGGGCTCGGCGAACCCGCCCTGGCGCGAGGTGTTCGGTCCGCTCACGGACGACAGCAAGGTGCTACCAGTGCTCACGGGACCATCGTCGCACAGCGCCGCCACGGTCGAGCGGGCGTCCCGCGGGGACCGGACGGGCCTTCGCCCTGGCACAATCCGGGCATGCGCGTGCTGCTCACCGGGTCCGCCGTCCCGCCCGCGCCCGACGGCGCGTGGCCGGCCGGGGAGACCCCGTCGCCACCCGCCCCCGCCGGGCCGACGCTCGACGACGTCGCGGGCTGGTGGGCGCCGCACGCCACGGTCGAGACCGTGGCTCTCGCGGCGTCCGGGCCGGCGTTCCTCGACGCGGTCTCGCCCGTCGCGTCCGAGGTCCTCGCCGGGGTGGTCCCGGGGCCGGGCGGCGGTGACGTCCCGGTCGCGGTCCGCCGTCGGACGCCGGGAGGCGACGGCATCGGCGCGCGCCGGACCGTCTACGTCGACGCCTCGCAGGTGCCCGCGGCCGGCGCGGTCGAGGTGCTCGAGCTCGTGGCGGGACCCGTCGCCGTGCCCGGGCGGTCCTCGACCGCCGTCGGGCACCTCCTCGCGCTCGCGGCCGAGGCCGCGCGCGGACCGGACGGGGCGCCAGGGCGGCTCGTCCTCGCCACCGGTGGGAGCACGAGCCACGACGGCGGGCTCGGCGCGCTCCTGGCGCTCGCCGGGGCGCCGGAGCGCGAAGGAGGACCCCCGACCGCCGTCCCGGCGGACGTCGTGCGCGCCGCACGCGCCGCGCTCGGCGGCACCGACCTCGTGGCGGCCGTCGCGTCCGACGTCCCGCTGCTCGGGCTGCACGGGGCGAGCGCGGCGCTCGACGCCCGCGGTGCTCACCCGGCGGTGGCCCAGCACCTCGAGCGCGCGCTCGGCGCGATCGCGCACGACGTGGCGTCCGCCGTCGACCGCGCGGCGGCGGAGGACGAGGAACCCGAGGGTGCGTTCGCCGGGCGGGACCTCCTCGCCGCGTCCACGGCGGGCCGTCGGCTTGCGGGCCTTCCGGGGGCCGGGAGCGGGGGCGGGCTCGCCCATGCCGTCGTGGCGCTGGGCGGCCGGCTCGTGCCCGCGCTGCGCGTCGTCGCCGACGACCTGGGCCTCGACGCGCGCCTCGCGGGCTCGGACGTCGTCGTCGTGCTGGCGGACGAGCTCGGGGCGCACGAGCTGGGGGAGGGGACGGTGCACGAGGTCGCGGCCCGGGCCGCCCAGCACGCGCTCCCGGTGGTCGTGGTGTCGCGCACCGTGGTGGCCGGCCGCCGCGAGCAGGCCGCGGCAGGGCTCAGCGGCGCGTACGCCTGGGGCGACAGCGACCCACGCGCCCTCGTGGAACGTGTCGCACGCACGTGGTCGCGCGGCTGACGACGGCGGTGCCTCAGCCGAGGTCGACCGTCCCGTCCGCGCGGACGGACCGGGCCGGGTTGTGCGCGACCTCCCACACCAGGCCGTTGGGGTCGGCGACGTGGGCGTGGCAGACACCGCCGAACTCGCCCTCCTGAAAGACGATCTCGCCGGGCACGTCGAGCTGCGCGGTCCGACCGAGCGCCCCGTAGAAGCTCCGCGCGGCGTCGAGGTCGCGCGGCGCGACCGTGACGAGGTGCAGCGACCGGTCCATGCGTCTCCCGTCGGCAGGCCGCGCCACCGGTGCGGCACGGGCTCCTTTCGACCGTACGTCGCCAGGTGGTCGTAGACTCGGGAACACGACCGGCACGAGTGGTGTTGAGGACCTGACGGGATCTCTCTCGAGAGGTCCGTAGAAGCCGGCCACCACCGGGGCAGCACTGCCCCCGACAGCGCGGAGACGAGATGAGCGAGACCACCGACATTGCCACGCACGGCGTCAACCTGACCGACGGGGCCGCGGACAAGGTCCGCACCCTCCTCGAGCAGGAGGGTCGCGACGACCTGCGCCTGCGTGTCGCGGTGCAGCCCGGCGGCTGCTCCGGCCTGATCTACCAGCTCTACTTCGACGAGCGCGTGCTCGACGGCGACGCGCTGCGCGACTACGACGGCGTCGAGGTCGTGGTCGACAAGATGAGCGTCCCCTACCTCGAGGGCGCGACGATCGACTTCGCCGACACGATCGAGAAGCAGGGCTTCACGATCGACAACCCCAACGCGGGCAGCGCCTGCGCCTGCGGCGGCTCCTTCAGCTGACCCGCCCGGCGTGCCGCGCACGCCGTGTCACGACCGTACGAGCCCGGCCACCCGCCTTGCGGGTGGCCGGGCTCGCGTCGTCGGGACGGCCTACGGGCTGGTCAGGCGCCGAGCTCGACCGTGATGGCCCAGGCGTCGGCGGCGTCGCCCGTCTCGGTGGACCGGGGGAGCGGCTCCTCGCCGACCACCGCGTGGCCGCGCATCCGCGCCCAGGCCGGGACGTCGAGGCGTGCTGCGGGATCGGTCGACCACACCGCGAGGCGCGTCCCCGGCGGCCGGTCACGTGCCGCCGCGGCGAGCCGGATCACCGGGAGCGGGCAGCGCAGCCCGCGCGCGTCGACCACCTCGGGGGCCTCGTCCGTCACAGGCCCTGCACCCCCAACGTGGCGCGCACGCGGGCGACGGCCCCGGGCAGCACGGCGAGCAGGCGGTCGACGTCCGCCTCGGTCGTCGACCGGTCGAGCGCGACGCGCACGTTGCCGTGCGTGAGGACCCCCATAGCGGCCAGCACGTGCGACGGCTCGAGCGTGCTCGACGTGCAGGCCGAGCCCGAGCCGACGGCGATCCCCTCGCGGTCGAGGTCCGTCAGCAGCGCCTCGCCGTCCACGTAGAGGAACGAGAACGTCACGACGTGCGGCAGGCGGTCGACCGGGTCGCCCACCACCTCGACGTCGGGGATCTCGGCGACGCGCGCGCGGACGCGGTCGACGAGCGAGCGCCGCCGCGCGTCCTCGGCCTCGCGGTCCGCCAGCACGGCCTGGAGCGCGACGGCGGCCGCGAACGCCGCGGGCACGGACACCCCGCCGGGCGCCCAGGGGTCGGGGTCCTCCGGGAACGGGCTGAGCCGTCGTACGCGGGACCGCACCGCCAGGACCCCGACGCCGGGACCTCCGCCCCAGTCGGCAGGGTCGGCGGCCAGCGCGTCCCACGCCTGCGGGACGTCGTCGTGACCCACGCTCGCTCCCGCGTCGACGAGCAGGGGGACACCTGAGGCGCGCGCCGCCTCGTGCACCGCCACGACGGGCTGGCGCGTGCCCACCTCGCCGTTGGCGAGCTGGAGCGCGGCGAGCGCGACGCCCGGTCGTGCGACGGCGTCGGACATCGCCGTGGCGTCGACCCGACCGGCGCGGTCGACGCCGACGACCACGCGCTCGAGCCCGCCGTGCTCGGCGGCGTGCAGGACCGCGGCACGCTCGACCGCACCGACCAGGACGCGTCGTCCGACGCGCGCCCGGCCGCCGGCGAGCGCCGCGACCCCGGTGTGCAGGGACGCCGTGTGGTTCGCGGTGAAGACCACCTCTTCCGTCCGCGCGCCGAGCGCGGCCGCGACGGCCTCGCGCGCGCCGTCGAGCAGCGCGGCGGCACGGCGGCCCTCCGAGTGCAGGCGGCGGGGGTCGGCCCAACCGTCGTCGAGCGCACGGTCGAAGGCCTCGCGCGCCAGCGGGTGCCAGGGCGCACGCCCGCCGTTGTCGAGGCGGACCCGGCGATCGGGGGTGGTGTGTGTCACATGGTCTCCAGGGTGCTGGCGGTCGCGTCGCAGGGCACGGTGCGGGCCGGGTGAGTCGGCCGGTCGCACCCGGGCGGGCGCGTCGCGGCTTCCCGCGCGGCGTCGGATCGTTGCGCTCGCGCGGACCGCGACGGGGTGTCGGCGCGCGTCCGGACGCTCCACCGGCACGGTACCGCTCCGCCGGGTCGTACGTCGGTGTGGCAAGGATCTGACAGACCTGGCGTGGGTGTGGTGAACCCGCGCTGACCGGCCAGGACGTGTGCCGCATCTCGCCCGTCCGCAGCGCGTTCCGGGCCACGAAGGGCGGAATCCCGCGCTAGGCTTCGTGTGTCGAGGACGAAGGTCCTGTGCTGGGCTCGTAAAGACGGGTTCGGGCAGGACGTGACGTGAAAGGCCCCCCTTGCACTCGCAACCCCCTAGCCGCACACGGCGCACCATCCTGCGGGCGACGGCCCTCGCCGTCGCCGTCGCTGCGGTGGCGTCCGGCTGCGCCAGCGACACGGTCCAGCGCGGGTTCCTGCCCGGTTACGAGGACGGGGAGGTGACCAACCAGACCGCCCGGATCACGTCGCTGTGGACCGGCTCGTGGATCGCCGCCCTCATCGTCGGCATCATCACGTGGGGCCTCATGCTGTGGTGCGTCGCCGCCTACCGCAAGCGCAAGGACGACCACCGGCTCCCGATCCAGACGCGGTACCACCTGCCGCTCGAGATCATGTACACGGCTGTGCCGATCATCATGGTCCTCGTCCTGTTCTTCTACACGGACCGCGACATGAGCGCGATCGTGGACAAGGACGTGGAGTCCGACATGACCGTCCAGGTCATCGGCAAGCAGTGGAGCTGGGACTTCAACTACGTGGACGAGGACGTCTACGAGACCGGCCAGCACCTCGCCGACGTCGGCGGCACCATGACGGAGGACGCCGAGATCGACGGTGCCCCCGGCACGTCCGAGGCGCTCCCGACGCTGTACCTGCCCGCGGGCGAGAGCATCCGGTTCGTCCTGGACTCGCGCGACGTCATCCACTCCTTCTGGATCCCCGCGTTCCTCTACAAGCTCGACATGATCCCGCACCGCACCAACGAGTTCGTGGTCACCCCGCAGCGCGAGGGCGTCTACGCCGGCAAGTGCGCCGAGCTCTGCGGCGAGCACCACTCCGGGATGCTCTTCAACGTCGAGATCGTCGACCGCGCCGAGTTCGAGGCGCAGATGGAGGCACTCCGCGAGAAGGGGCAGGAGGGCCAGATCCCGGTGGAGGGATTCAGCCGCCTCCAGGACCCGAACCCCGTCACTGCTAGCACGGAGGGTGAGCACTGATGGTCGCGCAGGCCGAAGTCATCCCCGGTCTCGCCCCTCGGCGGCAGACCCTCGGTCGGACCGTGATCAAGTGGGTCACGTCCACCGACCACAAGACGATCGGGTACATGTACCTGATCACGTCGTTCATCTTCTTCTGCATCGGCGGCCTCATGGCCCTCGTGATCCGTGCGGAGCTCTTCGAGCCCGGGATCCAGCTCGTGCAGAGCAAGGAGCAGTACAACCAGCTCTTCACGATGCACGGCACGATCATGCTGCTGCTGTTCGCGACCCCGTTGTTCGCCGGGTTCGCCAACGTCATCATGCCGCTGCAGATCGGTGCGCCGGACGTCGCGTTCCCGCGACTGAACATGTTCGCGTACTGGCTCTACCTCTTCGGCGGGCTCATCGCCTCGGCCGGCTTCTTCACGCCGCAGGGTGCGGCCTCGTTCGGATGGTTCGCGTACGCCCCGCTGTCGAACACGACGTTCAGTCCGGGTCTCGGAGGAGACCTGTGGGTGTTCGGCCTCGCGCTCGCCGGCTTCGGCACGATCCTCGGCGCCGTCAACTTCATCACGACGATCATCACCATGCGCGCGCCCGGCATGACGATGTTCCGCATGCCGATCTTCACGTGGAACACGCTCATCACGAGCCTCCTCGTGCTCATGGCGTTCCCGCCCCTGGCTGCCGCGCTCTTCGCGCTCGGCGCGGACCGGCGCTTCGGTGCCCAGATCTTCAACCCTGAGAACGGGGGAGCGATCCTCTGGCAGCACCTGTTCTGGTTCTTCGGGCACCCCGAGGTCTACATCATCGCGCTGCCGTTCTTCGGCATCGTGTCCGAGATCTTCCCGGTCTTCGCCCGCAAGCCGATCTTCGGCTACAAGGGCCTCGTCTACGCGACGATCGCGATCGCGGCGCTCTCCGTGACGGTGTGGGCGCACCACATGTACGTGACCGGCGCGGTCCTGCTGCCGTTCTTCGCGTTCATGACGATGCTCATCGCGGTCCCGACCGGTGTGAAGTTCTTCAACTGGATCGGCACGCTCTGGCGAGGAAAGCTCACGTTCGAGACACCGATGCTGTGGTCGATCGGCTTCCTCGTGACCTTCCTCTTCGGCGGCCTGACGGGCGTCATCCTGTCGAGCCCGGCGCTGGACTTCCATCTGTCCGACTCCTACTTCGTGGTGGCGCACTTCCACTACGTCGTGTTCGGCACCGTGGTGTTCGCGATGTTCGCGGGCTTCTACTTCTGGTGGCCCAAGTTCACCGGCCGCATGCTTAACGAGCGTCTCGGCAAGCTCCACTTCTGGCTGCTGTTCATCGGCTTCCACACGACGTTCCTCATCCAGCACTGGCTGGGCGTCGAGGGCATGCCGCGTCGCTACGCGGACTACGCGCCGTCGGACGGCTTCACCTGGGAGAACCAGGTCTCGACGGTCGGGGCGTTCATCCTCGCCGCGTCGACCCTGCCCTTCCTCTGGAACGTCTACACGACCTGGCGCAACGCGCCCAAGGTCGAGGTCGACGACCCGTGGGGCTACGGCCGCTCGCTCGAGTGGGCCACATCCAGCCCGCCGCCGCGGCACAACTTCACCTCGCTGCCGCGCATCCGCTCCGAGTCGCCCGCGTTCGACCTGCACCACCCCGAGGTCGCGGCGATGGACCACGCCGAGCCGAGCCCGAACGTCCTCGAGAAGGTCTACGGCGAGGCTGACCGTCGGGGCGAGAAGAGCGTCGCGCTCGACCGCCTGAGCGGCGCGGAGACCGCGAGCGACTCCACGACGACCACGATCGTCGACGAACCCCGCACGGGCACGACGGACGAGGAGGCCGGGAAGTGAAGGTCGAGTACAAGCTGTTCCTCTACGGGACGCCGTTCTTCATCGCCGCAGGGCTCGTCTACGGCTTCTGGAGCCACTGGGAGCCCGTCGGGTCGGTTGCCATCCTCCTGACCGGTGCGCTGGTCGCGATGATCGGTGCCTACCTCATGCTCACGGCCAAGCGCATCGACGCCCGGCCCGAGGACGACCCCGAGGGTCTCATCGAGCAGGGAGCCGGCGACCAGGGCGTCTACGCCCCGTGGAGCTGGTGGCCGCTCGCCATCGCCGGGTCCGCGGCGATCGTCTTCCTCGGTCTCGCCGTCGGCTGGTGGCTCGTCTACGTCGGGATCGCGCTCGCCGCGGTCGCCCTCGTCGGCTGGGTCTTCGAGTTCTCTCGCGGCCAGCACGCCCACTGATCGACCCGGCGTCCTCGCGCCGTCCGAACGGCCCGATCCCCGTCAGGGGACCGGGCCGTTCGTCGTTCCGTCGGCCTGCCCGGACGACGTAGCGCGCCACCTCTTCGTGACA
>NZ_JCAXEP010000019.1:0-46104 GCF_059758455.1 Cellulosimicrobium sp. GQ32
CGCCCCCGCGATCGACTCCTCGTACGCCGCGCACGCCGCGACCAGGTCCTCGGCGTTGCCGTCCGGACCCTGGACCGCGCCCGGGGCGAAGTCCACCCGCGAGGCGATCTCGGTCTCGATCACGTTCCGGTACCGCTCCGGATGCTCCACGGGCAGACCCACGTACTCGTCGAGCATGAACGCCCGCACCCCCGCGAACGACAACCCGTCCTCACGGTGGCGCCGCACCAGCTCGTCGTACACCCGCAACGGCGACGAGCCCGTCGCCAGCCCCAGCACCGCCTGAGGCCGCGACCGCACCACCTTCTCGACCGCGTCCGCAGCCAGCACCGCCAACCGCTCCGCAGGAGCGATCACGACCTCCATCACTTCACCTTTCGACGGCCGACGAGGGCAGCACCCACCGCGGCGACGGGCACGTCCGCCGGAGCGAGCGAGACCCGCTCGGCGAGACGCAACGAGGACAGGAACGGGGAAGTGCTCGACTGCGCGTCGAGCGCGGCGCGCACGGCGTCGAGGAGCGGCTGCCCCAGGGCGGACACACCGCCACCGAGGACGACGTGCCGGACGTCGACCGTCAGCTCGAGGATCCGCACCGCGGAGGCCACGGCGGACGCGAACTCGTCCTTGATCCGGATCGCCTCCGGGTCGCCCGCCGCGGCCGCGTCGAAGAGCTCCGCGGGCGCGGGCCGGCCGTGGCGCGACGGCCACCGGGCGGACACGGCGGAGCCCGAGGCGTAGACCTCGACGCACCCGCGCTGGCCGCACGCGCACTCGGGGCCGCGCGGGTCGATCGGGATGTGCCCGATCTCGCCCGCCGCGCCGCTCACGCCTCGACGCAGCTCGCCACCGAGCACGATCCCGGCGGCCAGACCGGTGCCCAGCGCGAGGAAGGCGAGGTCCGACCCGTCGTCCCCACGCAGGTGCGAGGCACCGAGCGCGGCGACGTTGAGGTCGTTGTCGACCTGGACCGAAAGGCCGCCGAGCTCCGCCGAGAGCGCCTCCGCCAGCGCGAAGCGCCCGCCCTCGATGCCGAGGTTGACGGCGTGCATGACGGAGCCGTCCTCGGGGTCCACCAGGCCCGGCACGCCGACGCCGACGCCGTCGACCTCGGCGAGCTCGACGCCGGCGCGACGCACCACCTCCCGGACCGCGCGGGCCGCGCTGGACACCACGCCCTGCGGGCCGCGCACGGTCGGCAGGCGCAGGGTCTCCCGCGCCACGCCGTCGGGTCCGAGGAAGGCGGCGAGCACCTTGGTCCCGCCGATGTCGAGACCGACCGCGTTCCCGGTCGCCGCGGAGTCGCACCGCGGCGTGCCACCGGGACCGGGGGCGCCGGCCAGGGCTGCGGCCGCCTCGCCGTTCAGCGAGGCGGCCGTGCTCAGGTCGCTCACGTCAGCCCTTCACCGCACCCGAGACGAGGCCACCGGTCATCCGACCCTGGACGATGAGGAAGAAGACCACGACCGGGATCGCGATGAGCACCGACCCCGCCATGACCGCGCCCCAGTTGGTCGCCTGGGTCGCCTGGAGGAACGTCCGCAGCCACACCGGCAGAGTCATCGACTCGGGACGCGACATGATGATCAGCGCCATGACGAACTCGTTCCAGGCCTGGATGAAGGCGAAGACGCCCGTCGCGACGAGGCCCGGAGCGAGGAGCGGGAAGGTGATCTTCCAGAACGCCTTGCCGCGCGAGCAGCCGTCGATCATCGCCGCTTCCTCGAGCTCGGCGGGGACACCGTTGACGAATCCTCGCAGGGTCCAGATCGTGAAGGGCAGGACTCCGGAGACGTAGACGATCCCGAGGCCGACGATCGTGTTGAGCATGTGCCAGCTGTCGATGATCCGGAAGATCGAGATCATCATGGCCTCGCCCGGGATCATCTGGACGACGAGGACCGCGAGGATGAAGGCGCGCCGACCCTTGAAGCGGAAGCGCGTCACCGCGAGCGAGGCCAGGAAGCCCAGGATCATCGCGATGATGAGCGTGAACAGCGTGACGGTCAGCGAGTTGCCGAGCGCCGGCAGGAACGCGGCGCGGTCCTTGCTGAAGATCGCGCTGTTGTAGTTCGCCAGGGTGAAGGTGTCCGGCGTCGGGACGAAGTGCAGCTCGCTGCCACGGATGAGGCTCGAGGGCAGGAACGACGTGTTGACCATCCAGTACACCGGGAAGACCGACGCGACGAACACGATGATGGCGAGCACGGCGTAGACCACGTTCGCCAGCTTCTTGTTCCGGGTCTCACGGCTCGACCGAGGAGCGGTGCGCGAGGCGCCGGAAGCGTGCCGCACGGACGGTGCGGTCGCAGTCGAGATGGTGCTCACAGTTCTTCCTCCCGGACCGTCTGGCGCACGTAGTAGAACGAGATGGCGAGCATGATGAACACGAAGATCACGGAGATCGCACCGGCAACGCCGTAGTGCCCCTGGGCCATGCCCGTCTGGTAGATGTACACGCCGATCGTGTTCGTCTGCTCGCGGACCCCGCCGACGGTCTGGAGGGCGTAGATCTGCGTGAAGACCCGCAGGTCCCAGATGATCGAGAGCACGATCAGCACGGTGATGATGCTGCGGACGTAGGGGACCATGATGAGCCGGAAGCGCTTGACCGGCCCCGCCCCGTCGAGCTGGGCGGCCTCCAGGACCTCGCCCGGGATCTGCGTCAGGCCCGCGTACATCGTGAAGGCGACGAACGGCACGCCTCCCCAGACGATGATGATCGTCGCGACGGTGAAGAACAGCAGCGGGTTGATGAGCCACGAGTGACCCATCCAGTTGTTCCCCGTGATCGTCGTGAGGAGGTTGTTCACGACGCCGTACTCCGAGTCGAAGATCCACCCCCAGACGATCGTCACGGCGAGCGCCGGCATGGCCCACGCGAGGAGCAGGCCCACCGAGACGAGCATGCGGAAGCCCTTGCCGAGGCGCATCATGAGCAGCGCGACGAGCGTGCCGAGGACCATGGTGAGGACGACGCAGACCACCATGAAGAGGAAGCTGCGGAGCAGCACGGTCCAGAACCCGTCCACGTCGGTGAGGACCTGGACGTAGTTGTCGAAGCCGACCCACTCGGCGGGCTGCCCCATCAGCTGGGCGCGCTCGTACTCCTGGAACGACATGATGACGAGCCGGATGATGGGGTATCCGACAAGCACTCCCAGCACGACGAGGCTGGGGACGAGGAGCGTCCAGGGAAGGATCGGCGGACGCCGCTTCTTGGGGGGCCGCACCGCTGCGCCAGAGCGCTCGGTACGGGGTTCGAGGGTGGTTGAGCTCATTTCCTCACTCCGTCAGGGTTGCGCGGTGGTGCGCAGGGGACGTGCCGACGGCCCGTCATGGGAAGGGGCGGGGACTCCTCAGGAAGGAGGCCCCACCCCTGACGGCTCGAGCCTCCGGCGGTGCCCGACGTCCTGCGCCGGGCACCACCGGACGGGCTCAGCTGTTGAGGATCTCCTCGATCTTCGCGTCGAGCTCCTCGGCGACGGTCTTCACGTCGTCACCGTTCGCGATCTTGACGAACGCGCTCTGGAGGATGTTCTGCGCCTCGACGTCGGCCCACTTGGGCGACGGCGGGGTGAGGCGCGCGTTCTGCGCGGCCGCGACACCGGCCTGAGCGATCGGGTCCTCCTGCGGAACCTCGCCCGCGAGGGACTTCTTCGCCGGGATCATGTTCGCCTGAGCGAGGATCGTCTGGTACTCGTCGCTCATCATGATCTCGAACGCCTTGTACGCGAGCTCGGGGTTGTTCGACTTCTGCGCGACGGCGATGTTCGAGCCACCGGCGAAGACGGCCGCCGGCTCGCCCGCGGTCTTGCCGGGCAGCGGGAACGCCGCCAGGTCGGAGCCGTACGTCTCGACGCAGCCAGGCGTCGCGTCCGGGTCCTCCGGCGCCTGCGGGGACTTGATCGTGCCGGCGATCCAGGTCGGGGCCGAGACGTACCCGACCTTGCCCTCGCAGAACGGCACCTGGAGGTCGGTCTCCTGACCGTCCTTCGGCGCGTGCGACGCGTTGGTCATGAGGTCCTGGACCTGCGCGAGGCCGGCGAGGCCACCCTCGCTCGAGAAGCCGGCCTCCCACTCACCCGAGTCGTTCTGCTCGGCGATGAAGCCGCCGTTCTCCCACACGAACGGGAGCGCGTTGTACCAGTCCTGGCCCGGCCAGTACACGCCCGAGACCGTGTCCGTGGTCATCGCCTTGGCGCTCGCGACGTAGTCGTCGAGCGTCGCGGGGACCTCCGCGCCGCCGGTCACCTGCGGCGTGTAGAACACCGCACGCGAACCCGCGTAGTAGGGCAGGGCGTAGTGCTTGCCGTCCCAGTCACCGGCCTCCACGAAGCCGGGGAGCAGGTCGTCGCCGCCCAGGGACTCGAACTCCTCCGCCGTGATCTCGCGGAAGTAGCCCGCGGACGTGAACGCCGGGGACTGCGTGTTGCCGACCTCGACGATGTCCGGGCTGTCGGACCCGGCGAGCGAGGTGGTGAGCTTGTCGACGAGGCCGGTCCAGGACTGCTCCTCGATCGTGAGGGTGCTGCCCGGGTTCTCCTCCTCGAACGTGGTCTTGAGGTAGTCACGTGCGGTGTCCGGCGTGTCCGAGCCGTTGAGCCAGACGCGGATGTCGCCGGTCGCGGCCTCGCCCGAGCCGTTGTCGTCGCTCCCGCCGTCGGAGCTGCAGGCGGTCAGCGCGAGCGCCAGGGTGATCGTCGACGCCACGGAGGCGACGACGAGACGGTTCCTCTTCACTGGGTGCTTCCTCTCGGTGTTTCTTGGTGGCGGCGTCGATGACGCCACCGGAGGTGTGGCAGGAGTCCTGCGTAATAGAGCGCGTGCAGGGGTACTGCGTTCCTGGGGTTGCTGCTCTGGGGTTCCCAGGAGGTCTGAGGGGCTGGGTCGGGGCCCGGCCCCGGTCGGGCGGTGGAGGTCAGTCCGAGCGTCGTCGGCTCATGAGACCCCCAGCTGTCCGGACAGGACGAGGACGGCTGCCCCGGCAAGGACGACGTCTTCGTCGAGCGTGGCCATCCGCACCTGGAGCCCGCTGCCGATGACCGGCATCGTGCGCGAGCGGATGGTCTCGAACGCCGCCTCGCGCAGAGGCCCGTCGAGCAGGTCCGCAGGACCGCTGACGAGCACCTCCGCGAGGTTGAGCGCACTGACGACAGGTGCCAGAGCGATGCCCAGCGTCCTGCCCACCGACGCCAGGACGGCGTCGGAAGCCTCGGTGTCGAGCCCGTCCACCGCGCGGCGCAGCGCCGGCACGGACAGGACGGTCTCCAGGCAGCCGCGGCGCCCGCAGGCGCACGGCTCGCCGTCGTCGACGACGGTCACGTGACCCAGCTCGCCGGCCGCGTCCGCGTGCCCGCGCACTCGTGCGCCGTCGACCATGATCCCGGCGCCCACGCCCTCGCCCACGGTAAGGACGAGCAGGCCGTCGCCGGCCGCGCCGCCGAACGTGAACTCGCCGAGCGCAGCGATGTTCGCGTCGTTGGCCACGTGGACCGCGAGGCCGAGCCGCTCGGTGAGCTGCGCGGCGAGCGGGACGTCGTACCAGCGCCGGTTGGGCGCCTCGATGACGCGACCCTCGGCGTCGACGACGCCGGGCGACCCGATCCCCACGCCGATGACCGGCTGGGTGGCGGACGCGATGAGGCCACGGCAGAAGCGCGTGAGGAGGTCGACGAGCTCGGTCCCGGTGCGGCCGTCGACCGCCAGGCTCTGCCGGACGACGAAGTCGCCGGTGAGCGTGAGGACCGCGCCGCGCAGCACCTCGTCGTCGGTGAGGTCCACCGACACGATCTGGTAGGCGCTCGTGCGCATCCCGACGAGGATCGCGGGCTTGCCGACGCGCTGGCCCGGGCGGACGCCGAGCTCCTCGACCAGCCCCTCGGCGATGAGCACCGAGACGAGGTCGGAGATGGTCACGCGGGTGAGGGACGTGGCGCGGGCCAGGTCGGCGCGCGAGGTGGGCCCCTCGTGGAACAGGTGCTGCAGCACGAGGGACCGGTTGTGGGCCCGAGCGTGCTCGGGCAGCACCTTCGAGGTCGGCCTGAGCCCTGTGCTCAGACGCCTCCTCGGTGCTCCGGTCCCCGTGACTGCCGTTGTCATGTTTGTTAGTAGACTGCCTTTACTAAGTGGCTGTCAACTTCCTCGCGGCTTCGTGACCGAAATGTTGCCGATCGGCCCTCGCGACGGGACCTGGGTCCCGTCCCGGGGCGGCCCGTCGACCCGGCCGTCGGCGTCAGCGCGAGCCCGCCGCGCCGACCCAGCCCCGCGCGCCCGGGTGCTCCACCGATCGCGACGCGACGACGACGGCCTGCTCGAGCGCGACGCGCCACGACGCGCCGCGCGCCGCCTCCGCCGCGAAGGCCCCGTGGACCACGTCTCCCGCCCCGAGCGTGTCGACGACGCGCTCCGGCTCGGGCACCGCGACGTCGTACCGCTCCCCCGCGTCGAGCACCTCGATCGGGCGCGGACCGCGGGTGCGGGCGACGAACCGCGGACCGAGCGCCGCGACCGCGGCGAGCACGGCGCCCGACCCGATCCCCGGCGGCCGGAAGTCCGCCGACACCACGACCGCGTCGCACGAGCCGATCATCTCCGCGGCGCCCGGCTTCCACGACCCCCCGTCGAGCACGACGGCCGCGCCCCGCTCGCGCGCCTCGCGCGCCACCGCGAGCGCCAGGCCCGGCAGGTGCCCGTCCAGCAGCAGGACGTCGCCCGGTCCGACGCCGTCGAGGAGCCCGGGGCCGCCCGCCGCCGCGCGGTCCGCGAGGTCGTCGAACCCGGACGCGTTGGTGCTCACGACGGCCCGTTCACCGGTGCCCCGCGTGACGAGCACGGTCGAGACGGCGAGGCGTCCACCGGCCGTCCCGGCCGCGGCGTCCACGAGCTCGATCCCGCAGCCCGTGAGCTCGCGACGCACGACCTCCGCGAGCGGCCCGCCCCCGACGGCGGTGACGAGCCGCGTCGGGACGCCCAGCGCGACGGCGGTCGCCGCGGCGTTGGCCGCCGGCCCCCCGAAGGTGGCGTCGACGGACCGCGCGACGACCTTCTCGTCAGGTCGCGGCAGGGCGTCGACGACCTGGACGACGTCGAGGGTCACGAGACCGCAGCACACGAGCACGCGCCCATCCTGCCGTGCCGGGGCCCGGGACCGCACGGCCGTCCACGGTCCCGGGCGCCGCGCTGCGGTTGGATCACGACCAGTTCACAAGACGGTCACGATGTCGCGCGCGGTGTCCGGTTCGCACGCTTGGCCCCCTACTCTCGCAGCATGCGGACCACTCGCCCCCTCGCCGTCGTCGCGACTCTCCTGCTCGGCGGCGCACTGCTGGCAGGCTGCTCCGCGTCCTCGGGCGACATGGCGTCCCTGTCCGGGGACGCCGGTGGCGCCGTCTCGGGGGTCGCGGAAAGCGGCGTCGCGGACGCCGCCGAGGACGCGTCCTCGGGGATCGCCCCGGGCGACGAGGACGCCGTCGCCGCGGCGGAGCGGGAGATCATCACCACGGGGTCGGTCACGGTCGTGGCCGACGATCCGGCGGTCGCGGCCGACGCGGTCGCCGACCTCGCGGAGAGCGCGGGCGGCCGCGTCGAGAGCCGACGGCAGTCGGAGCCCGAGGGCGACGGGCGCGCGTCCGCGGAACTGACGATCCGGGTGCCGTCGACGCAGACGACCGCCACCGTCGACGCGCTCGACCAGGTGGGCGAGGTCCGCGACCTGTCGATCGAGGCGGTCGACGTGACGGGGACCGCGCGCGACCTCGACGCCCGCGTCGACGCCCTGACGACGTCCGTCGAACGGCTGCGCACGCTCATGGGCGACGCCGCCACGACCGCGGACCTGCTCGCCGCGGAGCAGGAGCTGACGACGCGTCAGGCCGAGCTGGAGTCGCTCCAGTCGCAACGCGCGGCGCTCACGGACCAGGTCTCGATGTCGACCCTGCACGTCACGCTCGTCCAGGTCGCGCCGGCCGAGCAGCTAGCCCCCGGCGGCTTCCTCGGGGGCCTGCAGAACGGCTGGAACGCGCTGCTCGCCACGCTCAACGGGCTGGTCGTCGTCCTCGGTGCCCTGCTCCCGTGGCTCGTGGTCGCCGGAGCGCTGCTGCTCGTCGTGCGCTGGGTCCTGCGCCGGTTCCGGCGGCGAGCCCAGGACGGCGGCACGCCGCCGGAGGACGCCGACCGCCCGGGGCCCGACGACGGCCCCGACGCTCCCGCCGCGAGCCGCGGGCCGCTCGTCGGGGCGTCCACCCATGACTGACCCCACGCTCGCCGAGACCCCGTCGACCGGGCGCGTCGCGCGCCTCTGGCACGATGCGGACGACGGCGAGCCCCGGCCGGTCGGGCACCTCGTGACGCGCGTGTGCACGCACTGGGACACCGTCGGTCCGTACGCCTTCCCGCGGCACGTGAACCCCGAGCCGCGCGTCCAGTGGCGCGCCCACCTGGACGGCGCCGACCCGGCGTTGGCGGAAGACCTGTACAGCGACGACCCCGAGGCGCCACCGCTCCCCCGCGAGGACGACGACGGCCTCGTCGTGCGGGGACGACGGCTGCGGGTCGAGTGGCTCGACGGCGAGGAGGCGGCCGCCGCCTGGGCTCAGCACGGGTGGTGACGGAAGAGCAGGGGGCACACGCCGCCGCAGACCGCAACGGCCCGCACCCTCGAGGGGTGCGGGCCGTTGCCGCAGGGGTGGAGGTGCGGGGAATCGAACCCCGGTCCGGTGACGCCGATCGAGGACTTCTCCGGGCGCAGTCTGCTGTCGTTTTTCTCGGCCCCCGCACTCACGCAGACAAGATGCGGACGGGCTCAGTCACCTGAAAGTCCCCGCAGCCCCGGTGACGAGGACTGCGAGCAGTGGCTCTCTAGATGACGCCAGGATCCGAGTCGAGAGCTAGCTCGGGCTGACGGACTTCGGGGCTCGCTCAGGCGGCGAGGGCGAAGTCGGTGCGCTTGTTATCGGCACCTGTGTTTTGCAGACATCGTTTACGAGATAAGCCTGCATCCTCGGCCCGCTTCTCCTCGAAGCACGACCACCGTCGAAACCGATCACCCCCTGTGGAGTTGTCAATCACTGCGCGGCTCCCGGGCGGACCCGGTCCTCGCTCAGCAGGACAAGCCTACGGGATGAACGTCGGTCGCCGCACCGTTATTTCCGCACCTCCCGGACGCGGCCCGGCTCGCGACGCCGGCTACTACTTCTTGCGGCTCAGGGCGTCCACGAGCAGACCGCCCGCGATCCCGAGGAGGAACACGTCCTTCGCGAGCCCCGTGCCCTGCTCGGTCGGGCGCACGCCGTCCTCGCGCGTCATGCCCGGGGTCTTCAGGTACATGCCCACGAGCCCGGCCGAGAACACGCCCAGGCCCACGGCCACGACCCCGGTGGGGACGAACGGGGCGACGAGCGCCGCGCCGAGCGCGATCTCCGTGGTCGAGAGCGCCTTGGTGAACTGCCTCGGCTCGACGTCTCCCAGGAACGAGTACGTCCCCGCCGCCATGCCGTGGATCCCCTGCGCGGTCGCCTCGTCGGCGCCGCGCTTGTTCAGGCCGGAGTTGAGGATGTACGCGCCCGCAGCGAGGCGCGGGATGTACTGACGGAGCTTGACCATGGGGCCTCCTGGTTCGCGGTCGTCGTCTCGCCCTCGACCGTACGTCGAGGGAGGCGACGTCACCAGCGGGTGGACCGTCGTCGGCCCGGAGGCGCCCGGGGTCAGCGCAGCTCGCGCTGCCGCATCGCTCGCTGCGCCTCGCGGTTGTCCTGCTTCTCGCGCAGGGCCTGCCGCTTGTCGTACTCCTTCTTGCCGCGGGCGAGCGCGATCTCGACCTTGGCCCGGCCGTCGAGGAAGTAGAGCGCGAGGGGCACGATCGTGTGGCCCTTCTCGCGCGTCTTGGACTCGAGGCGCAGGATCTCCTCCTTGTGCAGGAGCAGCTTGCGCTTGCGACGCGGGGCGTGGTTGTTCCACGTCCCCTCGGTGTACTCGGGGATGTGGACGTTCTCGAGCCAGGCCTCGCCCCGGTCGACGGCGACGTAGCCGTCGACGAGCGAGGCCCGCCCCATCCGTAGCGCCTTGACCTCGGTGCCCGACAGGACGATCCCCGCCTCGTACACGTCCTCGATCACGTAGTCGTGGCGCGCCTTGCGGTTGCTGGCGACGACCTTGCGGCCGGTGTCCTTCGCCATCCGTGTCCTACCGTCCTTCGCTGTCGTGTCGTCACCCGCGGCGCCGGAGCTCCGGTCCCGCCGCTCGGTGCCAGGAGCCGTCGTCGTGCCGGCGCACCAGAGTACGGGTGCCCGACCACGCCCGGTACCGATTATCCCCCGCCTCCTGAGGGCGCGGGTCAGGTCGGAGCGTGCGACGCGGCGGGCTCGAGCGGACGCCGGTCAGCCCAGGACCGACATCGGATCGATGGTGGACCCGTTGACGTACACCTCGAAGTGGAGGTGGCACGCCCCCGACAACCCGGTGTTGCCGGAGTAGCCGATGACCTTGCCCTTCTCGACCTTCTGCCCGGAGGACACCGCGAAGCGCGTGAGGTGGTTGTAGCTCGTCATGAGGTTCTTGCCGCCGACGGTGCCGTGGTTGATCAGCACCTGGTTGCCGAAGCCGTTGCGCCACTGGGCGTGGACGACCGTCCCGGGCCCGGCGGCCATGATCGGGGTCCCGCAGTAGGCACGCAGGTCGGTCCCCGCGTGGAGACGGTAGTACCCGAGGATCGGGTGCAGCCGCATCCCGTAGCTCGACGTCACGTGCGGCACCGCGGTCGGGAAGGACAGGAAGCTCGAGATGCTGCCCCGGTCGCCACCCGCCGAGGAGCCACCGCCCCCTCCACCACCACCGCCGCCACCGCCGCCCGACGACCCGCCGCCGCCGGAGGACTGCTGCTGCTGCTGGCGACGCGCCTCCTCCTCGGCGGCCTTGCGGTCGCGCTCCGCCTGCTCGGCGATGATCCCCTTGATCTCCTGCTGGAGAGACTGCTGGGCCGCCTCGTTCTCGGCGACCTTCGCCTCGGCCGCGGCCTTGCGCTCCTCGATCGTCGCCTTCTTCGCCTGCTGGTCGACGATGAGCTGCTCCACCTCGGCCTTGCGGTCCGCCGCGGCCTTGCGTGCCGCCTCCGCGGCGACGAGGTTCTCGTCCGCCTGCTTCTTCAGGTCGGCCACCGTCTCGCGCACCGCCTGGAGGCGCGCCTCCCGGTTGCGCGCGACCGACTCGGCCTCGAGGAGGTCCTGGAGAGACCGGGACTGGCTGCGCGCCGCCGTCGACGAGACCGCGTACTCCTCGATGAACTCCTCGGTGCTCTGCGCGCCCGTGACGATGCCGAGGCTCGAGACGTCGCCCTGACCGCGGTACGCCTGACGCGCCATCTCCGCGATGCTGGACTTCGCGTCGGCGACCTCGGTCGCGCCACGCTCGATCTCGGCGCTGATCGCGGCCTCCTGCCCCAGCGCGTCCTCGAGCCGCTGCGCGAGCAGCTCCGCCTCGCGCTGGGTCCGCTCGACCTCGGCCTCGGCGGCGTCCAGCTCGGCCTGGGCGACGGGCAGTCGCGCCTCGATCGCCTGGAGGTCCACGACCGCCTGCGCGAGCTCGGCGTCCGTGTCCTCGAGCTCGGACTGGAGCTGCTCGCGGTTGCCGAGGATCTCGGACTGGCGCCGTTCTGCCGCTGCGCGACGGTCGTCGATGTCGTCGGCGGAGGCCGACGCGACACCCCCCACGAGGAGCATCGTCGTGGCGATCAGGGCCGCGGTCGCGCGGCGGAGGTCCCGCTTCATCTCACACCCTCGTGTGCCGGTTGAGCGTGACGACCGAGGACACGGCCGCCAGCAGGAACGCGATGCCGACGAGGACGGGCGCGATGCGGAGCACGTCCGACTCGTCGACGTAGGCCACCCACGTCACGGACTGCGACAACCAGTCGGTGACGAGGTACTTCACCCCCACCCACAGCCCGCCGACCGCGAGGAGAGCCCCCAGCACGGCCGCGATCGCCCCCTCGAGGAGGAACGGGAGCTGGATGAACAGGTTCGACGCCCCGACGAGCCGCATGATGCCGGTCTCGCGCCGTCGGCTCAGCGCCGACAGCCGGATCGTCGTCGTGATGAGCAGCACCGCGGCGAGGAGCATGACCGCGGCGAGGCCGGCGGCGAGGAGCGACGCGCGGTTGAGCGCGAGGAAGAGCGAGTCGAAGATGCGGCGCTGGTCCTCGACGACCTCGACCCCCGGGCGCCCGGTCACGACGTCGTTGACGACCTCGTAGTTCTCCGGGTTGGTGAGCTTGAGGCGGAAGGACGCCTGCATGTCGTCGACGGTGAGCTGGGTGCCGAGGTAGCCGTCCGGGTACCGCTCCTGGAACGCCGCGAACGCGTCGTCCTTGGACTCGAAGTACACGGTCTGGATCTCGTCGGCGAGCTCGGACTCGAACACGTCCTCGAGCGCGGCGATCTGGTCCGGGGTCGCCTCCCCCGCGGCGCACGTCGGCGACGGCGAGCCGGTCGGGCAGAGGAAGACGGACACCTCGACCTTGTCGTACCAGTCGTCCTTGAGCTTGCCGATCTGCGCCTGGAGCAGCATGGACGCGCCGACGAACGTCAGCGACACGAACGTCACGAGCACCACCGAGACGGTCATCGAGACGTTGCGCCGCAAGCCCTGGCCGAGCTCCGCGAGGATGAACTGGAGTCGCACGCCGATCACTCCCCCGCCGTCGCCTCGACGTGGCGACGCACCGAGCGTCGCGACGGCGGCTCTGCCGGCTCCTCCTCGGCGGCGGGCCGGGCCGCAGGCGGCTGCGCGCGCGGCACGGTCGTCGTCGGCGCCGACTCCGGTGCGGTACCGCTCGTGACGCCCGTCGTGGTACCGGCCGCAGCATCCGGGGCGGCGCGGTCCGGGTCGGGGATGACCTGCCCCCGGGCCCCGTAGGCACCGTGCGGCTGGTCGCGCACGAGCGTGCCGGTGTCGAGCTCGATGACCCGGCGCCGCATCTGGTTGACGATCTCCTCGTCGTGCGTCGCCATGACGACGGTGGTCCCGGTGCGGTTGATGCGGTCGAGCAGGCGCATGATCCCGAGCGACGTGGTGGGGTCGAGGTTCCCGGTGGGCTCGTCGGCGAGCAGGATCGGCGGCCGGTTCACCATCGCACGCGCGATGGCGACGCGCTGCTGCTCGCCGCCGGAGAGCTCGTGGGGGCGCCGCTTCTCCTTGCCGGCGAGGCCCACCATCTCCAGCGTCTCGGGCACCGTGATCGCGATCGTGTGCCGCGGCTTGCCGATCACCTGGAGCGCGAACGCGACGTTCTCGAACACCGTCTTGTTCGGCAGGAGGCGGAAGTCCTGGAAGACGACCCCGATCTGGCGCCGCAGCTTGGGCACGTTCCAGCTCGACAGCGAGCCGAGGTCGCGGCCCGCGACGAAGACCTTTCCCTTGGTCGGGCGCTCCTCGCGCAGGACGAGGTGCAGGCACGTCGACTTGCCGGAGCCCGACGCGCCGACGAGGAAGACGAACTCGCCGCGGCGAACCTCCATCGACACGTCGTCGACGGCCGGCCTCGCGCCGCGCGCGTAGACCTTGGTGACGTTCTCGAAGCGGATCACAGCGGCACGTTCCTCGGGTCGGGGGTCGATCCGTGGACGAACGGGGTTCGTCGCACGATCCCGAGGGTAGGCACGCGTGTCCGGCCCGGCGGGGCGGACACGCCGCGCCCGGGCGCATCGACCCGTTGCTCGGATCAACCGCCCGGGTGGGCTCGCGCGGGGTCAGGCCTCCTGCTGCGCCCCACGGCGCCAGCGGATCCCGGCCTCGATGAAGTCATCGATGTCGCCGTCGAACACCGCCGACGGGTTGCCGACCTCGTGCTCGGTGCGCAGGTCCTTGACCATCTGGTACGGCTGGAGCACGTAGGAGCGCATCTGGTCGCCCCAGCTCGCCTTGATGTCGCCCGCGAGCTCCTTCTTCTTCGCGTTCTCCTCCTCCTGGCGCACGAGCAGCAGGCGGGACTGGAGGACGCGCAGCGCGGCGGCGCGGTTCTGGATCTGCGACTTCTCGTTCTGCATCGACACGACGATCCCGGTGGGGATGTGCGTCATGCGCACCGCGGAGTCCGTCGTGTTGACGGACTGCCCGCCCGGTCCCGAGGAGCGGAAGACGTCGACCTTGATCTCCGACTCCGGGATCTCGATCGAGTCCGTCTGCTCGATGAGCGGGATGACCTCGACGGCCGCGAACGACGTCTGGCGCCGGCCCTGGTTGTCGAACGGCGAGATGCGCACGAGGCGGTGCGTGCCCGCCTCGACCGAGAGGTGGCCGAACGCGTAGGGCGCCTTCACCTCGAACGTGGCCGACTTGAGCCCCGCCTCCTCGGCGTAGGACGTGTCGAGCACGGTGGTCGAGTAGCCGTGCCGCTCCGCCCAGCGCAGGTACATGCGCAGGAGCATCTCCGCGAAGTCGGCCGCGTCCACCCCACCCGCGCCCGCGCGGATCGTCACGACGGCCTCGCGGGCGTCGTACTCGCCGGCGAGGAGGGTGCGGACCTCGAGCTGGTCGAGGTCCTTGCGGATCGCCCCGACCTCGGTCTCCGCCTCGACGAGGGTGTCCTCGTCCTCCATCTCCTGGCCCATCTCGACCAGGGTCTCGACGTCGTCGATGCGCTGGCCGAGCTTCTTCACCCGGTCCAGCTCGGACTGCGCCGCGGACAGGGCCGACGTCACCTTCTGCGCAGCGTCCGGGTCGTCCCACAGGTCGGGGGCCGACGCCTTCTCCGAGAGGTCCACGATCTTCGCACGCAGCACCTCCGGGTCGCTCACGCTCTCGATGGACTCGAGCGTGCTGCGCAGCGCCTTGATCTCGGTCGGAAAGTCGATGGTGGCCACGAGGTTCAAGGTTACGCGACACCGCGCGCGCTCCGCGCCGTCGGGCGGGGAGGCCCGTGCCCGACGGCGCGGCGGCGGTCAGCCCTTCGGCTCGCGCTTCGCGGCGGGCGACCCCGTGCCCGACGGCGCGGGCTCGCCCCCGGCCGCCTGCTGGCGCCCCTCGTCGCGCGCCCTGGCGAGCATGGCCTCCAGGCGCTGGCGCCGGCGACGGCGGTCGTCGCGGACCCCGACGATCAGGACCACGACGATCGCGATCAGCAGGAGCTGCGGCCACGGGACGGCCCAGGTCGTCACGGTGACGGTGACCGGCTCGAGCGGGGCGTCGACCTGGTCGTCGTCCACCGTCGTCGGCGTCACCGTGATCGTCGAGCGGACCGGGCCGAGCGGCCACACGCTCGACGTCTCGACGCGAGAGCGCTGCGAGCCCCCGGGCAGGACCTCGGGGACGGCCGCGGCCGAGCGGTCGGTGGAGAACGCACCGAAGAAGCCGGTCGTCGCGACGTCACCCTCGGCGCCGAGACGCACGTTGCCGTCGTTCGCGACGTCATAGGAGACCGTCAGGTCGCCCGCCGCGAACGGGTTCCACGACGGCGCGTAGGACGCCTTCACGTTCTCGACGGCGAGGAGCGGCTGCACCTCTCCCGTGACCCGCGTCGAGACGCGGAAGCCGACGCGGCTCTCCACGCCGACGCTCGTCCCGCCCTCGCCCGCGTCGGTGCTCGTCATCGTTGCAGCGATGCCGGCGACGTGGTCCCCGGGTGTGGCGTTGTCCGGCACGGACACGGTGAACGGCACGACGACCGTCGCGTCGGGCGCCACCTCGACCGAGTCCTGGACCTCGATCCAGGTCCCGGCTCCCGTCGACTCCCGGTCGGACGGCAGCATGTTGAACCGGCCCTTGGGGTTGATGTACCCGTCAGCAGCCTGGATCGAGAAGGTCACGGGAACGTCGCTGAAGTTCGACACGGCGAGATGCTCGGACGCCGACGCCCCGGGGTCGAGCACCAGCTCGACGCGGGAGCGCCCGTCCGGGCCGTTCTCGTCGGCGGGCTTGACGCCCCAGGTGATGACGTCCTCGGTGTCGAGCGGCAGGACGCCGCCGGACGCCGCGCCCGCCGGCAGCGCGGGCGCGAGCGCCGCGACGAGCGCCGCTCCGGCCGCGGCGACCCAGCGGACCAGGCGACGCGGTCCATGGCTCAGGTGTGATGCAGGGTTCACGCAGGTGCTCTCTCCGTACGACGGCGGGCCGCCCACCCGATCCGACTCATGTCGGACGAGTGGAGCGGCCCGCCGTGGACTGCTCGGTCGACGGCCGACCGCGGCCGGCCGTCAGTTCTCGAGGACCGGGTGCTCAGTCCTCGAAGAGGGAGAGCGTGATCGTCGAGGAGTAGGCGCCCGCGGCGACGTCCTCGGCGGTGCGGAGCGTGAGGCCTGCGGACGCGGTCCACGAGCCCTCCGGGTTGACCTCTGCCGAGTCGTAGGCCGAGACGAGCAGGTCCTGCTCGACGAGGCCGACGCCACCCTCGAGCTCGGGGTCGACGCCCTCGCCCGCCTCGACGAGGCCGCTCTCGCTCTCGCTGACCAGCGACGGCGCCCAGCCGAGGTTCTCCGCCCCGATGGTGCCCGCGTCGCCCGTGAAGTCCTCAGCGACACCGACCACGTACCAGAACGCCCCGTCAGGGACCTCGGTGCGCGTGTCGGTGACCGTGACGTTGGGGAGGGCGCCCGTGAACTCACGGGTGCCAGCGACGGTCGAGTCCTGCTCGGTGAGCGTGGTCGCGTTCGAGGCGACCGAGAGGGCGAGGTTGCCCGGCTCGACGTTCGACTCGATCTCGACCGAGACGTCGACACCCTGGTCGTCGCCCACCTGGTCTGCGGAGGCAGCGGACGCGAGGGCGACCGTGCCGATGAGCATCGCACCGAGGGCACCCCCGGCGACGAGCTTCTTCGTTGCTCGTGCGTTCATGTTGTAGCTCTCCATCGTTGGAGTTGTTGTCGGACCGGATCACCATAGCGGCGAACCTGGGGTTTTGACAGGTCCCAACCAGAAGTGGCCATCCAAAGTTAAGAAAGTAAACAAAGGCGCGGGAGCATGCTCACGCGTCGTTGCGAACCGTCCCTTCCTGGATGCTCGTCGTCGAACAGCAACAGGTGCTCACCACGCTCTGGCACGTGACTCTGCACGCACGATGATGCCATCACTCCACGCCTGGGTCACCCAGCTGATCATCGCGGGTCGCGCCCGCGCGGACAGACTCACCGTCGCGGTGCGCCCGTCCGCGGTCGACGCCTCGGTCACGACGACGTCGTGCAAGCCGTCGAGCGCCCCAGGATTCCGCGCGAGGTAGTCCTGGACGTCCGATCGGATCGAGGAATCCGTGAGGGTCAGGACGCCGTTGTTGACCGGTGCGGTCGCTCCGCCCGTGTAGAACGACTCGGGCGCCATCGAGTCGGCTGCGGTGAGGGCGAGCGCGTCCGCGAGCGCGTACAGCCGCTTTCGCTCGAGGTGCACCTGCGTCGCGCTCACCACGACCGTGACCAGCAGCAGCGCGAACACGACGAAAGCCGTGGTGAGGAGCATGATCCGGCCTTCCTCCGACCCGCCCGACGGAACCCTTCGCCGCGACGCGGCGCGACTCGCGCGCGTCACGGCCGCCTCGCTGCGTACTCGTCGACGGACGCCACGTGCCGCGCCTCGACCGGGACCGCGAGAGGCACCGCCGCACGGACGAACGACGGGACGAGGGGCAGGGGCACCTCGAACTTCACCCGCGCGACCACCTCGGCACCGGGCTCGAGACAGGGCGTGGCGGAGCACGAGATCGTCAGCGCGTCGGCACCGGGCCGAAAGCCCTGGTCGTCGAGCGCGAGCCTGACGGCCGCCTCGGCGAGCCGCGCGCCGTCGTCCGCAGACGGCGCGGTGACGAACGCCCGAGCAGCCTCCCGCGAGGCGCCCTCGACCGCGAACGTGGCCGCCTGGAGCCGCCCGGCCGTCAGTACGAGGTACATCACCGGCAACAGCAGCACGAGCGCCACGCCCAGGAACTCCACGACCGCACTCCCCCGCTCCGGCCGCTCCCCGGCCCCGGTGAGCCGCGCGAGCAGCACCCGAGGCCGACGGATCACGGCGCCTCCTCGAGCGCGTGCCCGTCGACGGTCAGCACACCCGCGGGACCGAGAAGGCCCACCACGGGGAGCGGCGCCGCGACCGTGACCTCGACGACCGGGAGGCCGTCGACGACCGTCTGCCGCGCCACGACGTCCTGCGCGTACCGCTGCGAGAGCGCAGCCGTGATCAGCTCGCGCGTCCGGGCGGCCCCGTCCTGCGGGTCGCGGTCGGCGCGGCCGGCGACCCGAGCGCCCTCGGCGGCACAGTCCACCAGCGTCGCCCGCACGTGGACCGCGAGCGCCACCTGGACGACGCCGAGGAACAGCGCGAGCACCAGGACGGAGACGAGGGCGAAGTCGACGACCGCTGATCCGCGCTCGGGAGCGTCGGACGTCGTGCCGGGAGCATCACCGTGCGCCACCTCAGGGCGCGCCCACGCTCGAGATCGCGTTGCTGAAGGCCTGAGTCAGCGCCGGCCCGGCGACCGCCCACAACGCGATGACGAGGCCGGCCGTCATCAAGGTGATGAGCACCCAGCCCGGGACGTCGCCCCGTTCCGTGTCTCCGCTCAACAGGCGTCCGAGCGTCTCGCGCCCTGTTCGCCGTGCACCGTGCGTCCTGCGACCCCACCCCTGCATGGTTCCCCCTGTTCGTCCGTCATCGGTTTCGTCTGTCATCGGTCGTATCGTTCTCGAGCTGTGCGGGTGCCGAGCGCACCCCGGGGAGCCCCCCGCTCAGAATCCGAGCCGCAGTGTGGCAAGGGACGGATACACGGCGAAGACCACTGTCACGGGGAGGATGAGGAAGACGACCGGGATCATCATCGCCACCTCCTTCTTGCCACCCGCCTCCATCAGCGCGCGTCGCCCGGACTCGCGCACGTCCTGCGCCTGGGCGCGCAGCACATCGGCGAGCGGCGTGCCGCGCTCCACGGCGACCGCGACCCCCTCCGCGAAACGGGTGAGGCTCGGCAGACTCGTACGGTCCGCGAGCTGCTCGAGCGCCCGCGCGAGCGACGTTCCGGCGCGCACCGACGCCAGGGTCGCGCGCAGCTCGCCTGAGAGCTCCCCGCGGGCCGCCGTCGCGACCCGCTCGAGCGCCGCGACCGGGCCTTCGCCGGCGTTCACCGCGAGGGCGAGCAGCTCGGCGACGGTCGGGAACTCCGCGAGCATGCGTTGCTCCCGGCGGCGCACCGCGCGGGTCAGGGCGTGGTCGCAGGCGAGAATTCCTCCCGCGCCGCACAGCAGCGCGAGGAGCACGAGCAGCACGACGGACGAGCCCCGCGTCGCGGCGAGGACGATCGCGAACGACGTGCCCAGAGCGAGCCCGACGACGCCCCACACGAGCTGGCGCGCACGGAACTGCTCGACGCTCTGGCGACGACCCGCGCGATCGATCCGCCGTCGGACGTCGGCGGACGTGGAGCCGAGCCGCTCGAGCGCCCGGCCGGCATCGACGAGCACCGGCGCCACCAGGCGCTCGACTGTGGGGAACGGCGTCCAGGTCGGCTGGTCGCGGAGGAGCACCGACGTCCTGTCGTGGGTCCGCAGGTAGGGCGCGAGGCGCTCGTCGAGCCGGATCGCACGACCGCGGACCCCGGCCGCGACGAGCAGCACCCCCACCCCGCCGAGCGCACCGATCGCGGCCCCGGTCAACGAGACGTCGAGCGCGTTCATCGGAGCACCCTCTCGTCCTCGGGCAGGCGCCCGATCCGCAGCATGAGCTGGTACGCCGCCGCGGAGCAGGCGGCGCCGACCGCGAGGACGAGCGCCCCCGGGAGCGAGTTGTAGGCCGCTGCCGTCTCGGGCCGCGTCGCCAGGAATCCGAGCACCACCCAGGGGCCCGCGACGGCGAGCCGCGCGCCGTTCACCGTCCAGGACTGGCGCGCCTCGAGCTCGCCGCGAGTCCGTGCGTCCTCCCGCAGGAACGCCGAGAGGGTGCGCAGGAGCCGCCCCAGGTCCGTCCCGCCCACCTCGCGCGTCAGACGCAGCGACTCCACGATGCGGTCGGCCACCGGGTCCGCGAGCCGTTCCTTGAGCCGGTCCAGGCAGTCCCCGAAGCGCCCCGACGCGCGGTAGTCCACGGCGAACCGGGCGAACGGCTCGCGCAGCTCCGTCGGGCCACGCTCGCCCAGCTGGCCGACCGCCTCCGGCAGAGACAGGCCCGCACGGACACCGGACGCGAGGTGGTCCAGCACCTCGGGCCACACGTCGCGCAGCCGCGCCCTCCGGCGTCGGGCACGGGAGCGCACCAGGAGCACCGGCAGCGACGCGGCGATCGCGCCGAAGCACGCGGCGATCGTGACCGACCCCGCGAGGACCGTCGCGACGAGGAGGACCACGAGCCCCACGCCCGCGCTCGTCGCCACCAGGGCGCCGGGCGTCACGGAGGGCGCACCTGCCTGCACGAGGAGGTCCTGGGTGCGGGCAGCCCAGCCGTCCGTGCGGCGCTCCCGGGGCGGTCCCGGCGTCCAGAACGACCACCAGACGCAGAACATGCCTGCACCGAGCAGGAACCCTACGACGACGCCCACGTCAGCTCGTCCCCGACCATGCCGAGGCGTCCGCGACGATCGCCCGCTCGGGGTGCAGCACGGCCGCCAGGTCGATCCCGGCGCGCGCGAACCGGTCCGCCCCGGGCGGGAACCCGTCGGCCCGCACCAGGCGATCCCCGGCCCGGACGAAGATCTCGGCCGCCTCCACCACGCCCTGCTCGACCCGGCCCGTGACCCCCAGGACCTCGCGCACCACCCTCCGCCCGTCGACGTCGACGCCGAGGTGGACGACGAGGTCGATCGCGGACGCGACGGTCGGTACCACGAAGCGGTCGGAGACGTTCTCGCCCGCGAGCAGCGGCAGCGTGCACATCTTGGTGATCGCCTCGCGTGCCGAGTTCGCGTGCAACGTGCACATCCCGGGCACTCCGGCGTTCAACGCGACGAGGAGGTCGAAGCTCTCCGCCTCGCGGACCTCCCCGATGACGATCCGGTCCGGGCGCATGCGCAGCGCCTCCTTGACGAGGCGTCGCAGCGGGATCTCGCCGGTCCCCTCGAGGCTCGGCTGGCGGCACTGCATGGACACGACGTCCCGCACGGCGAACCGGAGCTCGAACACCTCCTCGCAGGTGATGACGCGCTGCGCGGGCGGGACCGACCCCGCGAGGGCGTTGAGCATCGTCGTCTTGCCCGCCTGCGTGGCACCCGCGACGAGGATGTTCAGCCCGGCACGGACCGAGGCGTCGAGGAGCGCCGCCGCCTGCGAGGTGAGCGACCCGAGCCGGACGAGGTCGTCGAGGTGCGACGCACGGACGACGTGCTTGCGGATGTTGACCGCCCACGCGGTGCGCGTGACGTCCGGGATCACGACGTGGAGCCGCTCGCCCCCGGGCAACGAGGCGTCGACGAACGGGCTGGACAGGTCCAACCGACGGCCGGACGAACGCAGCATCTGCTCGACGAGGTCGCGCACCTGCTCTGCGGTGAGGATCGTCGTCGTGAGCTCCGACCGGCCACCTCGCGCGACGAACACCTGTGAGGGCGCGTTGATCCAGATCTCCTCGATCTCCGGGTCGTCGAGGTACGGCTGGAGCGGTCCCAGGCCGGCCACGGAGTCGACCACCGCACGACCGGCGGCCGTCGGGTCGGCGAGCGGCGTGACGGCGCCGAGCGCGCTCCGTGTCTCGTAGTCGGCGACGGCCTCGCGGACGAGCTCGTCGACCGCCGCCCGGTCCCGCACGGGATCCACCCCGCGCCGGCGCACGAGCTCGCGCACCTCGCCCTCGAGCACGCCGACGGCGTGCGTGTCCGTAGACATGTCGAGCATTCCCCCTGCTCTGCTGGCCGGCTGCCCCGCCGGACCGAAAGTACTGACCGAGAGAGTAGGGCATCCGCGCGTCTCGCGGCGGCGCCCTGTGGACACCGCCGGCGGGAGCCTCGGGATCACGGCGCGCACGCGCCGGGAACCCGCCCGCGGCGTCCCACATCGTGGGCGCGGGCGCGGCTAGGGTCGGGTCATGACCGACCTCCCGCCCGGCCGCTGGCAGGCCGCCGCCCGCGCCACCGGCCTCCTCGGAGCGGACGGCGCGGTGGCGGCGACGGTCTTCGCCGAGATGACCGCCCTCGCGCACCGCACGGGCGCGATCAACCTGGGGCAGGGCTTCCCGGACGTCGACGGCCCGGCGACGGTCAAGCACGCGGCGGTCCGCGCGATCGAGGAGGGCCACAACCAGTACCCGCCGGGTCCGGGCATCCTCGAGCTGCGCAACGCCGTCGCGAGCCACCAGTTCCGGCACTACGGGCTGGACCCCGACCCGGAGACCGAGGTCCTCGTGACGACGGGCGCGACGGAGGCGCTCGCCGCGACGATCCTCGCGCTCGCCGGTCCGGGGGACGACGTCGTCACGCTCGAGCCGTTCTACGACTCCCACGCCGCGTGCATCGCGCTCGCGGGGGCGAACCACGTCACCGTCCCCCTCGTGCCCGGCCCGGACCGCTTCCGCCTCGACCTCGACGCCCTGCGCGCGGCCGTCACCGACCGCACGCGCCTCATCGTCGTGAACTCGCCCCACAACCCGACGGGCACGGTGCTCGACCTCGACGAGCTCGACGCGATCGCGGCCGTCGCGCGCCGCCACGACGTGGTCGTCGTCACGGACGAGGTCTACGAGCACCTGACGTTCGACGACGCCCGGCACGTGCCGATCGCGACCCTCCCCGGGATGCGGCAGCGTACGATCACGATCTCCTCGGCCGGCAAGACGTTCTCGTTCACCGGCTGGAAGATCGGCTGGCTGCACGGGCCGGAACCGCTCGTCACCGCCGTCCGGACGGTCAAGCAGTTCCTCACCTACACGTCGGGCGCGCCGTTCCAGCCCGCGATCGCAGACGCGCTGTCCGACGACGAGACCCCGCGCGCGCTGGCGGACTCGCTCGCCGCGCGCCGGGACCTGCTGTGCGAGGGTCTGGTCCGGGCCGGGTTCGACGTCGTCGTGCCGCAGGGCACGTACTTCGTCATCGCCGACGGCGCCTCGCTCGGCTTCGAGGACGGCACCGCCCTGTGCCGCGAGCTGCCCGCCCTCGTGGGCGTCGTCGCCGTCCCCGTGAGCGCGTTCTGCACCCCGGGGTCGACGACGGCCCGCGCTCTCGCCTCGCGCGTGCGCTTCACGTTCGTCAAGCGTGAGGACGTGCTGCACGAGGCGGTGGACCGCCTGGCCCGTCTCGGCGCGACACCACGCCCCTGAAGGCGAACCTCTGCGGCCTCGTCGCCGTGGTCGACACGGCGTCCGGGCCGGCGAGGCGCGTCGACTAGGGGCACACCCCGGGCTGCAGCTCCTCCTCGACCGGTGCCTCGGGCGTCGTTCCCGGGTCGGTCGTCCCGGGATCCGTCGTCCCGGGGTCGGTCGTCCCCGGATCGGTCGTCCCCGGGTCGGCCCCGGTCGCCGGGTCGGTCGTGCCGGCCGGGGGCGCCGTCGCGTCCTCGCGCGGGTCGACGGGCTCGTGCCCGGGCGCGGGCGCGTCGTCGATGAGCCGCTGCCAGATAGCGTCGGCCTCCGACGTCCACTCGACGCGGTTGCGGTCGCTCGCCGCCTCGACGACGGGCACCTGGGTGAAGACGACCTCGGAGGGCTTGATGGCCCGGAGGCTGAACGCGAGTCCCGCGAGCGCCGTCGGATCCGCGATGGTGGGGTCCGCGCTGATCGAGCTGAGGACGGCCTCGATGACCCCGTAGAGCTGGGGCGAGTTGGTGATGACGTTCTGAGAGAGCAGCTCGCGCACGGCCGAGTCGATGAACGCCTGCTGGCGGGCGATGCGAGTGAGGTCGGACCCCATCTCGAGGCCCATGCCCGTGCCGTGGCGCGCCCGCAGAAAGCTGATCGCCTCGTGCCCGTTGAGCGTGTACTCCCCCGCGGGCAGGTCGAGGGTGCCGTACCGCGGGCTCTCCTTGACCGGCTCGGGGAAGCACATGGTCACGCCGTGGATCGCGTCGACGACGCCGATGACCCCGGTCATCTTGACGACGACGTGGTTGGTGATCGGCACGCCCGTGAGGTCCTGCACCGCCGTGATGGTGCAGGCGGCGGCATACGTCATGTCGTCGACCCCGCCCGACCCGATCTGGAACGCCTCGTTGAACATCGTGTTGCGCCGCGGGGAGGACATCGACCCGTCGGGGAGGTTGCACGCCGGGAGGTCGACGAGCGAGTCGCGCGGGATGGAGACGACCTCCATGCGCGTGCGGTCGCCGGACACGTGCACGATGAACGTGGTGTCCGACCGCATGCCCTCCTCCTCGCCGGCGATCGCGGCGTTCTCCGCGTCTCGGTAGTCGGTGCCCATGACGAGGATGTTGAGCGACTTGCCGGCGAACGGGTCGGACGGGTCCTTCGGCGGCTCGACCGTCGGGCCGCCGACGACGAGGTCCGACACGTCGCTCACGGTGATCTTCGACTTGAGGTCGAGGTACACGGCTCCGGCGCCCACCGCGACGAAGACGAGGGCCCCTGTGAGGACGAGTCCGACGGCCCGCGCGACGCGGTGCGAGCGCAGCGCACGCGCGTGGTGCGGGCCGCCGGAGGGCTTGTCCTCCCCGCCCTTCCGGGAGTGCGTCGTCTGCGGCGCTCGGGGCCGCGAGCGCGGGGACGACGAGGCGGGGGCGGTCGTTGGCACGGTCTGAGGGTAAAGGGTGCGGCGTGGATGCGTGCGCCGAACCAGCAGGAGGACGTGTGAAAGGGCGGCGAAGGACGGACCTGCGGGGGGTCAGCGGCCGCGCACGGCGGCGACGCCGAGGTCGGGCTGGTCGGTGAAGAACCCGTCCATGCCCGCGTCGAGGAACACGCGGATCTCACCGGCGAGGTCGCCGTACGCGGCCGGGTCGGCACTCGAGCGGTGCTCCGCGGGCAGGAACTGGTTCTCC
Source organism: Cellulosimicrobium sp. GQ32 (assembly GCF_059758455.1). Classification (NCBI taxonomy): domain Bacteria; kingdom Bacillati; phylum Actinomycetota; class Actinomycetes; order Micrococcales; family Promicromonosporaceae; genus Cellulosimicrobium; species Cellulosimicrobium sp. GQ32. The sequence continues at coordinate 24,876 of NZ_JCAXEP010000019.1, forward strand.
GCGCGGAAGGTCCACCCGTGGACCTCGAGCCCGGCGCGGTGCGCGTCGCGGATGACGGGGGTCGGCGTGGCGAGCGTCCCGTCGGCGCGGCGCGGGATCATGACGTTCTTCTCGAGCCCGACGCCGTCGGCGTACCGCGCGACCTCCCGCAGGCCGGTGCGCGTGACCAGGTCGGCGTACGTGCGCGGGTCACCCGCGGCGACGAGGTCGTAGGGGGCGCCGGAGCTGCTGACGAGCTGCGCCAGGTCGACCTTCGTGAGGCGGTCGAGCTCGCGCAGGTTCCCCGTCTCGAACGACTGGACGACGACGGGCGCCGTGCGCGAGTCGAGCCCGGACTCGCGCAGCGCGCCGACGAGCGGCTCCTCGAGCGACAGCCCGACGGAGTCGAAGTAGGTCGGGTGCTTGGTCTCGGGGTACACCCCGACCTGCTTGCCGTCGCACGTCTCGGAGTGCCGGGCGAGGTCGAGGACCTCGGCGAGGGTCGGGACCGGGTAGAGGCCGTCGAACGCCGCGTTCTGCGGGCGGACGGCAGGGATCCGCTCCTTCGCGCGCAGGGTGCGCAGCTCGGCGAGCGTGAAGTCCTCCGTGAACCACCCGGTGACGGCGGTGCCGTCGATCGTCTTCGTCGTGCGGCGGTCGGCGAACTCGGGGTGCTGCGCGACGTTCGTCGTGCCCCCGATCTCGTTCTCGTGCCGGGCGACGAGCACGCCGTCCTTCGTGGCGACGACGTCGGGCTCGATGAAGTCGGCGCACTGGAGGATCGCCTGCTCGTACGCGGCGAGGGTGTGCTCGGGGCGGTAGCCGCTCGCGCCGCGGTGCCCGGCGACGGTCACGTCGTCGGTCGCGACGCGCTCGCGACGCAGGTCGACGAGGACCATCTCGGTGTCGTCGGGGGTGCCGGGCACGCGCGCGTCGTTCCCGGGGTAGTTGTTGTCGTTCGCGAGCAGCAGGCGGCCGTCGCGGAGCTGGACGACGGTCTCGAACGACTGCACGGGCAGCGAGAACGGGTCGCCGGTGCCGTAGCCGTCGCCCGCGCCGAGGCCGTGCGGGTTGGCGATCTTCAGCGCGTCGAGCACGAGCTCCTTGGCGAGCCGGCCGGACCGGTCGGCCTCGCCGAGGTCGACGCGGTAGACCCGCTTGATCACGGACTGCTCACCGTCGAAGTCGTCGCGCTCGACGAGCAGGAGCTCGTCGCCGCGGACCAGGAACGCGTCGCCCACGACGTTGGCGTCGGTGTCCACGCGGTAGGTCCAGGTGCGGTCGGTGTACCGGCCCGTGCGCGTGTCGAGCTGGCGCACGACGCGGTCGCGCGGGTCGTCGCCGACGAGAGCGCCCTCGAGCACCGGGTACAGGTAGCGGCCGTCGCGCGACCCCGCGAGCGCCTCGAACCCGCGGCTCGACCCGACGCGCGGCGTCTCGCCCGGCGCGAGGTAGGGGTTGGCGGGCGACTTCCCGTCGGGGAACGGCACGGGCGGGGCCAGGAGCGCGCCCGTCGCGTCGACGTGCAGCAGGAAGGGCCCGAACTCCTCCCCGATCCAGAAGGTGCCGTCCTTCGCGCGCACGACGGACTCGATGTCGAAGTCGGCCCCGGTGAGAAGCCGCTCGTCGGTGTCCTCGTGGACGATCGGGAAGTCGACGTGGTGGTCCGGGTCGCGCAGCGAGAGGTGCTCGCCGACCTCGATCTCGCCGGCGCCGCCGCGCGCCGTCTCCCAGTGGGGCGTGACGCGGTAGAGGCGCAGGAGGAAGTCGGCCGAGTTGCCCTTCGCGCCGAACCCGTTGTCCGGCTGGGCCCAGAACGTCCCGTCGCCGTTGTCGATCATGGCCGAGAAACCCGGGATCACCTGGCCGTCGAACGGCCCCTGACGGCCGTTGGCGGGGGTCGCGAGCGCACCGGACGGCGGCCCGTCCTCCAGGTGGTCGGCGGACAGCGTCGCGCGGGCGACGAGCGTGGGGACGACGGCGGTCGTGCGGCCGGGTCCGGCCCCCTCGCCCGGGCGGGCGGCGAGGGCGCCCGGTGCGGCGGCGAGCGCCGTCGCGGAGGGCGTGAGCGCGACGGCGACGGCGGCGGTGAGCGCGGCGGCGACCTTGAGCACGGCTGTGGGTCTCATGGGAGCCAGCCAAGCGCCGCCCGGCGACGCGGGGGTTGCGGACGGGCGACGGGTGGTCGACGAGCGCGTGGCGCGCCGGTGACCGTCAGACCGGCGTGTGCCAGCCGCCGCGGCGGAACGCGGGCGTCGCGAGGGCGAGCACGAGGAGCGACGCGACGACGGCGCCGAGCATGACGGTGGCCATCGCCACGGCGTCGCCCCCGAGCACGCCGACGAGCGGGCTCACGAGCCCGGCGACGCCGGACTGGAACGCCCCGATGACGGCTGCGGCGGTGCCCGCGATCTCGCCGTGGCGGGTGAGCGCGAGCGCCGAGGCGTTCGCGGGGATCATGCCCTGCATCGACAGGACGAGGAACAGTGCCGCGACGATGCCCACGATGCCGCCCGCGCCGGTCAGGGCGACCACGAGCAACCCCACGGTGAACACTCCCTGCACGACGAGCGCGACGCGCAGCAGGCGCATGGGCGCCACGCGACGCACGAGCGCGGCGTTCGCCTGCGCGGAGAGCACGAGGCCGACGCCGTTGACCGCGAACAGCAGCGCGAACTGGCCGTGGCTGAGCCCGTACCCCTCCTGGAGCACGAACGGCGAGCCGACGACGTAGCTCATGAGCACGGCCTGGCCGAGCCCGGGCAGGACGGCGAGCGCGACGAAGTGGCGGTCGCGCAGGAGGCTCGCGTAACCACGCAGGACGGTGCGCGCCCCGGCAGGGCGCCGCCGCTCGACCGGGAGCGACTCCGGCATCCAGAGCAGGACGACGGCGGCGAGCGCCAGCCCGGCGGCCGCGAGGACCCAGAACACCGCGTGCCACGACGCGTGCGCGCCGATGAACGACCCGAGCGAGGGCGCGAGGAGGGGCGCGAGCCCGATGACGAGCATGAGCCGCGAGAGGATGCGCGCGGCGTCGGAGCCGGTGAAGCGGTCGCGGATGGCGGCGATCGCGACGACGGACGCGGACGCGTTGAAGAAGCCCTGGAGCACGCGCAGCCCGATGAGGATCCCGATGTTGGGGGCCATCGCGCACAGGATCGAGGTCACGACGTGCAGCGACAGGCCGACGAGGACGGGCAGGCGGCGGCCGTACCGGTCGGAGAGGGGGCCGATGACGAGCTGCCCGACGGCCCCGCCGACGAGCATGGCCGACAGCGTGAGCTGCGCGAGGGAGTCCGGGGCTCCGAGGTCGGCGCCGACCTCGGGCAGCAGCGGGAGGTACATGTCGACCGTGAGCGCGGGGAGCGTGGCGAGCGCGCCGAGGAGCAGCACCCAGCGTGCGGACGATCTCGGTCGGGGCACGGCGGGGTCGACCGAGGAAGAGGGCATGGCGTCCATCGTATCGATTCGACCGTGCGGGACACGGCGCTCCGGGCGTGAGCCTGCTCTCCCTCACGGCCCGCGCGTGGGTGGCGTGCGGCAGGCTGGAGGCATGTGCGGACGCTATGCCTCCTTCCGGGACGCGCAGGACCTCGCGGACGAGTTCGCGATCGCGGACGTGGCCGACGACGCGCGGCTCCTGCCGCCGTCGTGGAACCTCGCGCCGACCGACCCGGTACGGATCGTCGTGGAGCGCGCGGCCAAGGACACGGGCGAGGTCCGGCGCTCGTTGCGCCTCGCGCGCTGGGGCCTCGTGCCGTCGTGGTCCAAGGACCCCAAGGGCGGCGCGCGCATGATCAACGCGCGCGCGGAGTCGATCCTCGACAAGCCGGCGTTCGCCAAGCCGTTCGGGGTCCGCCGGTGCCTCGTGCCGGCGGACGGGTACTACGAGTGGCGCGTCCTGCCCGACGGCGCGTCCCCGGCCGGGTCCGCTGGCGCGCCCGCGCGCCGGGGCAAGGTGCCCAAGCAGCCGTACTGGATCGCGCCGGGCGACGGCAAGAGCGCCGCGTTCGCGGGGCTCTACGAGTTCTGGCGCGACCGGACCAAGGCGGACGACGACCCCGACCGCTGGCTCGTCTCGACGACGATCATCACGACGGACGCGGCACCGTACCTCGCCGAGATCCACGACCGCATGCCGCTCGCCCTGCCCGCCGACGCGTGGGACGCGTGGCTCGACCCGGCGGTCGACGCCCGCGGCGCGGCCGACCTGCTCGGGCTCGGGGGCCCGCACGACGACGTCCCGATGGTCGCGCGCGAGATCTCGACCCTGGTGAACTCGGTGACGAACGACGGTCCGGGCCTGCTCGAGGCCGTCTGACCCGTCGATGCGTCGGCAGGCCGTCAGCCGCGGTAGGCCCACTGGAGGCGCACGGGCTCGATCGTGCCGAGCCCCTGCACCTCGGTCTCGGGCTGCGCCGTGAGCGCGAAGCGCTGGTCGCCCGCGAGCAGGCCCGCGGTGTCGCGGTCGACGAGGACCGTCGTCGGCTCGGCGATGTCCACGAGGCGGGCGGCGAGGTTGACGCTCGGCCCGAACACGTCGCCGAACCGCGAGAGCACCCGGCCCCACACGAGGCTGACCCGGACGGGCGGGACGTCGACGTCCTCCTCCCGCCCGCCGGCCTCGGCGAGGCCGAGCGCGACGCGCGCCCCGGTCGCGACGTCGTCCGCGACGTAGAGCACCGCGTCGCCGATCGTCTTGACGACGCGCCCGCCCGCGGCGGTGATGACGTCGCGCGCGCTCGTCTCGAAGAGCTGGACGAACTCCGCGAGCTCGCTCGACCCCAGCCCGCGCGTGCGCTGCGTGAACGAGACGATGTCCGCGAACCCGACCGCGCGCGGGAGCGGGAGCTCGTGCTCGTCGACCGCGGTGGCGCGCGCGTCCGAGAACTCGACCGCGAACCTGCCCGCGACCGCGGCGAGCTGGCGGTGCCAGGCGTGCAGGAGCTGCTCCTCGAGGACGGGCGCGAGCTCGGGCAGCCGGTCGAGGACGAGCAGGCGCGCGCTCGTGTCGTCGAGGTCGAACCGGCGCGTCAGGTGCTCGACGAGCGCCTCGACCTGCCAGAGCACGAGCCGCTCGGTCGTGTGCCCGGTGGACCGGATGAGGGTCGTCAGCGCGCGCTCGTCGAGCCGCTCCGCCTCGGCGAAGGCGAACACGTCCGCGAGCGCCTGCGCGTCCTTCTCGGTGAACGCGTGCTCCTCGCCCTCGGTGAGGGGAAGGCCCAGCGCCTGCCAGTAGGCGCGGACCCGGTCCTCGCCGACGCCGGCGCGCTCGGCGAGCCGCTCGACGGTGAGGGTGCGGGGGCCGCCCAGCAGCGCCTCGTCGAGCACCGCCTCCGTCGCCTCGGTGTCCGGGGCCGGCTCGCCGCCCTCCCCGCCGCTCGGGGACGGGGCGGTGGCGACGGGCTCGTTCTGCTCAGGGTCCACGGGCACCCGGCGATCCTATTCCTCGGCCCGGGCGAGATCGGCGTTCGCGCGCGAGATCGGCGATCGTGACCGAGATCGGCGGTGGCGCGCGAGATCGGCGTTCGTGACCGCCGATGTCGTCCCGGACTGCCGATCTCGAACGCAGGCCGTCACTCGTGCGGGCGCAGGTGGTGGACGTCGCCGCTGTGGTGGACGCTCGTCGTCCCGTCGTCCTCGCGCACCATCAGGCCGCCGTCGGGCGCGAGCCCGGTCGCGAGCCCGACGACGTCGCCGCCCCCGACGCGCTCGACGCGCACGCGCGTGCCGAGCGTGGCACTGACCTCGGCGCAGTCGGCGTCGAGCCCGGCCGCGTGGGCGTCGCCCCCGGCGTCCTGCCAGCGCACGAGGACCTCGCCGAACGCCTCGTGGAGAGCCACGAGCACGATCTCGCGGTCGGTCGTCGCGGCGCCCGCCAGAGCGAGCGACGTGGCCGTTGGGACGGGCAGCTCGTCGCGCTGCTGCGAGACGTTGAGCCCGACGCCGACGACGACGCCGCCGTCCGGCAGCACCTCCGCGAGGATCCCGGCGACCTTGCGCAACGGCGCGCGGTCACCGGCCCCCGGCGTCGCGACGTCCTGCGACCCCGGCGCGCCGCCCGGGTCGGGCACGAGGACGTCGTTCGGCCACTTGACGACGGCGTCGACCCCGGCGGTCGCGCGCAGCGCCCGGGCGGTCGCGAGCCCGGCGAGGAGCGGGAGCCAGCTCAGCGCGTCGCGCGGCACCTCGGGGCGCAGGAGGAGCGAGCCGAGCAGCGCGGCGCGCGGCGGCGTCGTCCACGAGCGCCCCAGCCGACCGCGCCCTCCGGGCTGGTGCTCGGCGACGAGGAGCGCCGGTGCCGGCCAGGCGTCCGGGTCGGCGGCGACCGCGCGCGCGAGCTCGGCGTTCGTCGACCCCGACTCGGCGACGACCTCGAGCCGGGCGAGGGGCCCCGCGGGCGCCACGAGCAGCTCCCGCAGGAACTCTGCCCGGAGCGGGGGCCGTCCGTCGCCGTCGGGCCTGGTCTCGTCCTCGCGCGCGCTCGCCATGCCCGTCATCCTCCCGCACGCGGGCGGTCCGGCACGAGGTCGGCGCGGGCGGCCCGGGCGCCTGCGCCGGGTTTGTCGACACCCACCAAGACCCGCCCCGGCCGTGCTGGCGTCGCCCGCATCGAGTTGGCGCCACCCGCCAACTAGGCTCGGGTCCGTGACGGACTCTGCGACCACCTCGCCCGCGACGCCCGAGGCACCCCCGACATCGCCCGACGCGCCCCACCTCGTGGGCACCGCGGCCAAGCTCGCCGACCTCGACCGTCGCCGCGCCGAGGCGACCGAGCTGCCCGAGGAGGCAGCGCGGACCAAGCAGCACGCGCGCGGCAAGAAGACGGCGCGCGAGCGCATCGAGGCGCTGCTCGACGAGGGCAGCTTCGTCGAGCTCGACGCGTTCGCCAAGCACCGCTCGCACAACTTCGGGCTGGAGAAGAAGCGCCTGGCGGGCGACGGCGTCGTCGTCGGGCACGGCACGATCGACGGCCGCCAGGTGTGCGTGTACTCCCAGGACTTCACCGTGTTCGGGGGGAGCCTCGGCGAGGTGCACGGTCAGAAGATCACCAAGGTGCAAGACCTCGCGCTGCGCACGGGCGTGCCGCTCATCGGCATCTCCGACGGCGGCGGCGCGCGCATCCAGGAGGGTGTCGCGGCGCTCACGCAGTTCGCGGAGATCTTCCGCCGCAACGTCGCGTCGTCGGGCGTGATCCCGCAGATCTCGCTCATCCTCGGCCCCAGCGCGGGCGGCGCGGTGTACTCCCCCGCACTGACCGACTTCATCGTCATGGCGGACAAGACGTCGAACATGTTCATCACCGGACCGGACGTGATCCGCGCGGTGACGGGCGAGGACGTGGGCTTCGAGGAGCTCGGCGGCGGGCTGACGCACAACGAGAAGTCCGGCGTCGCGCACTACCTCGGCGCGGACGAGGACGACGCGATCGACTACGTGCGCCACCTCGTGTCCTACCTGCCGCAGAACAACCTCTCGGACGCGCCGTCGTTCCCGACCGAGGACGTCGAGCTCGACGTCACGGAGGAGGACCTCGAGCTCGACGCGGTCGTGCCCGACTCGGACTCGCAGCCGTACGACATGCGCACGGTGATCGAGCACGTGCTCGACGAGGGCGCGTTCCTCGAGGTGCAGCCGCTGTTCGCGAAGAACGTGCTCGTCGGGTTCGGGCACGTGGAGGGCCAGTCGGTCGGCGTCGTCGCGAACCAGCCGCTCGCGATGGCGGGCACGCTCGACATCGACGCCGCGGAGAAGGCGGCCCGGTTCGTGCGCACGTGCGACGCGTTCAACATCCCCGTGCTCACGCTCGTCGACGTCCCGGGCTTCCTGCCGGGCGTCGACCAGGAGCACCAGGGCATCATCCGCCGCGGCGCGAAGCTCATCTACGCCTACGCCGAGGCCACCGTCCCGCTCGTCACCGTCATCACGCGCAAGGCGTACGGCGGGGCGTACATCGTCATGGGCTCCAAGCAGCTCGGCGCGGACGTCAACCTCGCGTGGCCGACGGCGCAGGTCGCCGTCATGGGCGCGGGTGGCGCGGTGAACATCCTGCAGCGCGCGGCGCTCAAGCGGGCCGCCGACGCGGGCGAGGACGTCGAGGCGGAGCGCGCCCGGCTCGTCGGCGAGTACGAGGACGCGATCGTCAACCCGTGGGACGCCGCCGAGCGCGGCTACGTCGACGCGGTCATCCGTCCGTCCGAGACGCGCGTGCAGGTCGTGCGGGCGCTGCGGGCGCTGCGCACCAAGCGCGCGACCCTGCCGCCCAAGAAGCACGGGAACATCCCGCTGTGACCGCGAGCGAGCACCAGCACCCGACCAACCTCGCGAGGAAGGACCACGCATGAGCCACGACGACGCCACGCACGGACCCGTGCCGCTCGGCTCGGTGGACCCCGCGCCGCTGCACGCCGCGGTCGACGCGCTCACGGCGGCGCTGCACGAGTACGTCGAGACGGCCGTCGGGGTGCGGGCCGAGTTCGGGGCGTCCGAGGCGGACGAGGACCCGCGCGTCCTCGCGCTCGAGGGCCGCATCGGGGCGCTCAACGCCCGGCTGTTCGACGAGCTGCACGGCGCGCTCGGCATCCACGCCGACCTCACGACGTCGGTGTGGGACCCGGGTGCCGACGAGGAGGTCGACGACGACGCCTCGCCGGCCGACGTGCAGGACGACACCTTCACCCTCGACTACGTCGTCATGACGCACCCCGGCGGGCCGGACCTCGACGACGTCGTCGGGCTCCTGGACCGGTGGGGCCACGAGGCGCGCGAGCGGCTCGTCGAGGCGGGCTACGCCGTCCCCGAGTGGGGCGTGGGGCGCGGGGCGGACGACGACCACGACCACGACGAGGACGACGAGTGAGCGCGCCGCGTCCCGACGCCCCGAGCGTCCGCGTCGTGCGCGGGGCGCCCGACGAGCTGGAGGTCGCCGCGCTCGTCGCCGGCCTCGCCGCGGCCGCCGCCGCGAGCGGGCTGCCCGACGACGTCGCGCCCGTCGACGAGTGGACCAACCGCGCGCGCGGGCTGCGCGGGACCGGGGACGGCGCGACCGCGAAGAGCTTCGGCGGGCGTTCCGGCCGGCACAACGCCGACTCGTGGCGCTGGAGCCTGCGGTCGTGACCGCGCCGAGCGCGTCGCCCCGCGTGCGCCGTCTGCCCGAGCGAGGCGTGCTCGTCGAGCTCCCCGCCACCGCCGACGAGGTCGAGGCGGACCCCACCGGCCTGCCCGTGGTGGCGCCCGTGCCGGGGTGGCGTCGCTGGGCCTGGGCAGTGGCGTTCGTGCCGACCGTCGCGCTGCTCGTCAACCAGCGCCTCGCGTCGGGTCGCGGCTGGCCCGTGCCGGACGCCGTCGTGGTGGTCGCGACGCTCGGGCTCCTCGTGACGGCCCTGCTCGCGCTCGTGCGCTACCAGGACGACCGGGTGGTGGCGGGGCTCGCCCGCGGCCGCGACGCGCTGCTCGCCGCACCGGTCCGGGCGACCGGGACGCTCGTGCTTCCCGGTGCCGGTGCCGTGGACTCGGCCACGGGCACCGCCGAGGGCACGGCTGCCGGCGGTGCGCCGGCCTCGGCGACGAGCACCGGGACGGCGGGTCCCTCGGTCGTGCGGGCGACGCTGGTGGTGACCACCGCGTCCGGCGCGAGGACCGCACGCCCGGCGCGCGTCGTCGTGCCCGACGGCACCGCGGGCCCGCGCCCGGGCGACCCGGTCGCCGTCTGGCACGCCGCGGACGACACGGACGCGACGGGCGTGCTCCTGGTGCGTTACCACCGCGCCTGGGCGGACGACCTCGCGGCGGCGCTGCGGGCCCTGTCCGACGACGCTCCCCCCGAGGGCCCGGCCACGGACCCCGCCGACGACGACCGCGGCGAGGCCCCGGAGAATCCGGCAGACCCGCGACCGGCCGCCGAGTAGTCTCGTCCGGGTGAGCGACACCACCACCACACCCGCCGGCGGATCCGCCGGGACCCCCGACCGCACACCCACGCCGATCGACGCCGTCGCCGAGGCCTACGTCACGCGGATCGCCGAGCTCGACCCGATCGCCGCGACCGCGATGGGCCTGTCCGGCTACGACCACCTCGTCTCCGACCTCTCGCCCGCCGGGCACGACGCGCGGGCCGACGCCGACCGCGCGGTGCTGCGCGAGCTCGAGGGCCTGGAGCCGGTCGACGACGTCGACCGGGTCACCCTCGCGGCGATGCGCGAGCGCATCGGCCTCCAGCTCGAGCTGCACGAGGCGGGCGAGCCGCTCGCGAGCCTCAACAACATCGCGTCGCCCGTGCAGGAGCTGCGCGACGTCTTCGACATCATGCCGACCGGCACGGTCGAGGCGTGGGAGAACATCGCCTCGCGCCTCAACGCCCTCCCCACCGCGATCGACGGGTACATGGCGTCGCTCACGGAGGCGGCCTCCCGCGGCAACGTCGCCGCGATCCGCCAGGTGCGGATCGGCGTGCAGCAGTCGCGCGAGCTCGCGGACGCGAAGAGCTCGTTCTTCACGACGTTCGTCGCCGGCCCCGAGGCCGAGGCCGTGCTCGACGACTCCTCGGCGTGCTCCCTCGTGCGCAAGGAGCTCGAGCACGGTGCCGCCGCGGCGCGCGAGGCCTACGGGCGCCTCGCGGCCTTCCTCGAGACGACGCTCGCCCCGCAGGCCCCCGAGCAGGACGCCGTGGGCCGCGAGCGCTACGCGCTCTTCTCCCGCACGTTCCTCGGCGCCGAGGTCGACCTGGACGAGACGTACGCGTGGGGGCTCGAGGAGCTCGCGCGCGTCGTCGCCGAGCAGGAGGAGATCGCGGCCCGCATCGCCGGGCCTGGCGCGACCGTCGAGGATGCCGTCGCCGCGCTGGACGCCGACCCGACCCGCACGCTGCACGGGACCGACGCCCTGAAGTCGTGGATGCAGGAGACGTCGGACGCCGCGATCACCGCGCTCAACGGGGTCCACTTCGACATCCCGACGCCGGTGCTCGACCTCGAGTGCATGATCGCGCCGACCCAGACGGGCGGGATCTACTACACGCCCCCGAGCGACGACTTCTCCCGACCGGGCCGCATGTGGTGGTCCGTGCCGTCGGACGTCACGGAGTTCAACACGTGGCGCGAGAAGACGACGGTCTATCACGAGGGCGTCCCCGGCCACCACCTGCAGTGCGGCCAGGCCGTGTACGCGCGCGCGACGCTCAACACGTGGCGCCGGCTCGCGTGCTGGGTCTCGGGCCACGGCGAGGGCTGGGCCCTGTACGCGGAGCGCCTCATGGCGGACCTCGGGTTCCTCGACGACGATGGCGACCGCCTCGGGATGCTCGACGCGCAGCGCATGCGCGCGGCGCGCGTCGTGCTCGACATCGGGGTGCACCTCGGCCTGCCCGCGCCCGAGCAGTGGGGCGGCGGGACCTGGGACGCGGACAAGGCGCTCACGTTCCTGCGCGCGAACGTCAACATGCCCGACTCGTTCGTGCGGTTCGAGCTCGACCGCTACCTCGGCTGGCCGGGCCAGGCGCCGTCGTACAAGGTCGGGCAGCGCCTGTGGGAGGCCACGCGCGACGACGCGCGCGCGGCGGCCACCGCCCGCGGCGAGGCGTTCGACGCCAAGGCCTTCCACGCACGAGCGCTGAACCTCGGCTCGGTGGGCCTGGACGTGCTGCGCGACGCGCTCTCCTCGTGACCCGGTCGTCGGCACGGCCCGGGACGGCCTCGCGCCGGCCCGGGCCGACCGGCGTCGGTCCCGCCCCGGGGACCTGACACGTGGGCGCCGTCCTCACCGGTTTCGCCATCATCGCCGTGGTCGTCGCGGCCGGGTACGTCACCGCGCGCCTGGGCATCGGCGGTCCCGACGCCAGGACGGCGCTCAACCGCATCGGGTTCTTCGTCGCGAGCCCCGCGCTGCTCTTCACCGTCCTCGCACGGGCCGACGTCGGCGCGCTCCTCCAGGCGCCGCTCGCGGTCGCGGCGACGGCGGCCGTCGTCACCGCGGGCGTGTTCGTGCTCGTCGACCGGCTGTGGCTCCGGCTCCCCGCCCCCGAGGTGACCATCGGGGCCGTCGGCTCCGGCTACGTGAACGCGAACAACATCGGCCTGCCCGTCGCGGTGTACGTGCTCGGCGACGCGACCGCCGTCGTGCCGGTGATCCTGCTCCAGCTCCTCGTGCTCGCGCCCGTCGCGCTGCTCGTCCTCGACGCGACGACGAGCGGGCGGCTGTCCTGGCGGTTCGTCCTCGCCCAGCCCGTGCGCAACCCGATCATCCTCGGGTCGCTCGCGGGCGCCGTCGTCTCCGTGACGGGCTGGACGCCGCCGGTGGCGGTCATGGCACCCCTCGACATCCTCGGCGGCGCCGCGATCCCCATGATCCTGCTCGCGTTCGGCATGTCGCTGCACGGCACCCGGCCGCTGCGACGCGGCGAGCCTCGCGCGGCCGTCGGCGTCGCGAGCGTCGCGAAGCTCCTCGTCATGCCCGTCGTCGCGTTCGCCGTCGCCCGGCTCCTCGGGCTCGACGACGCCGCGGTCGCCTCCGCCGTCACGCTCGCCGCGCTGCCGACCGCCCAGAACGTCTACAACTACGCGGCGCGCTTCGGGCGGGGCGAGATCCTCGCGCGCGACACGATCCTCGTGACGACGATCGGCTCGCCCGTGGTGCTGCTCGTCGCGGCGCTCCTGGTCGCGTAGCGGGGTCGTCGCGCGTCCGGTCCCGCCGGGTAGTCTGCGCGGGTGCTCCGACTCGTGCTCGCCTCCCGCTCCCCCGCCCGCCTCGCGACGCTGCGCGCGGCCGGCGTCGAACCCCTCGTGCGCGTCTCGGGTGTCGACGAGGACGCGGTCCTGCGCGCGGCTGCCGCCGAGCGCGGCGGGCTCGACCCCGTGGACGCCGTGCTCGTCCTGGCCCGCGCGAAGGCGGAGGAGATCGTCCGCACGCTCGCCGAGGACGCGTCCGGCACGCCGATCGACGACCCCGCGCTGCTCGTCGGCTGCGACTCGATGCTCGAGCTCGACGGCGAGGTGCTCGGCAAGCCCGCCGACGCCGACGACGCCCGCGCCCGCTGGCGCGCGATGCGCGGCCGGGCCGGCGTCCTGCACACCGGCCACTGGCTCGTCGACCTGCGCGCGCTGCCCGACGGCGGGACGGGCACCGCGACGGGGGCCACGAGCTCGACGACCGTGCACTTCGCCGACCTCGCCGACGACGAGATCGACGCGTACGTCGCCACGGGCGAGCCGCTGCACGTCGCGGGCGCGTTCACGGTGGACGGCCTCGGCGGGCCCTACGTCGAGCGCATCGAGGGCGACCACCACGGCGTCGTCGGGATCAGCCTCCCGCTGCTGCGGGCGCTGCTCGGCGAGGCCGGGGTCGCCTGGCACGAGCTGCGCGCCTGAGATCCGGCGGCCGAGGCCCCTCCTCCGCACTCCTTGTGGGCGCCGGACAACCCCACGGGCGGAGCGAGGCCCAGGAGCGCGCCGCTATGGAGGTTTCCTCCAACCGCCCCGCATGCGCCTTGGCATGTTCTCCAATCTTGTCCGGCACCCGGCCCGGGAGCGTGATCGGCGCGGCGCGCACGCGTTACCGTGAGCCGTGCCCGCGAACCCCACCCGCCCCCTGAGCAAGGTCCTCGTCGCCAACCGTGGCGAGATCGCCGTCCGGATCGTCCGTGCCTGCGCCGACGCCGGCATCGCGTCCGTCGCGGTCTACGCCGACCCCGACCGGCAGGCGCCGCACGTGCACCTCGCCGACGAGGCGTTCGCGCTCGGCGGCGCCCGGGCTGCCGAGACGTACCTCGACATCGCGAAGCTGCTCGACGTCGCGCGCCGCTCCGGCGCGGACTCGGTGCACCCCGGGTACGGCTTCCTCGCCGAGAACGCGGAGTTCGCCCAGGCCGTGCTGGACGCGGGCCTCGTCTGGATCGGCCCGCCGCCGGCCGCGATCGACGCGCTCGGCGACAAGGTGAGCGCGCGCCACATCGCGCAGCGCGCCGGCGCCCCGCTGGTCCCCGGCACGCCCGACCCGGTCGCCGACGCGAGCGAGGTCCACGCGTTCGCCGCCGAGCACGGCCTGCCCATCGCGATCAAGGCGGCGTTCGGCGGCGGCGGTCGCGGGCTCAAGGTCGCGCGCACGGCAGACGAGATCGACGAGCTCTACGAGTCCGCCGTCCGCGAGGCCACCGCGGCGTTCGGTCGCGGCGAGTGCTTCGTCGAGCGCTACCTCGACACGCCTCGGCACGTGGAGACCCAGTGCCTCGCCGACGAGCACGGCACCGTCGTCGTCGTCTCGACGCGCGACTGCTCCCTGCAGCGCCGCCACCAGAAGCTCGTCGAGGAGGCCCCCGCGCCCTACCTCAGCGCTGCCCAGGAGGCCGAGCTGTACAAGGCGTCCGAGGCGATCCTGCGCGAGGCCGGCTACGTCGGCGCGGGCACGTGCGAGTTCCTCGTCGGCGCCGACGGCACCATCTCCTTCCTCGAGGTCAACACGCGCCTCCAGGTCGAGCACCCCGTGTCCGAGGAGGTCACCGGCATCGACCTCGTCCGTGAGCAGCTGCGCATCGCCGCCGGCGAGCCGCTCGGGTACACGTCCACGCAGGTGCGCGGCCACTCGATCGAGTTCCGCATCAACGGCGAGGACCCGGCCGCGAACTTCCTCCCCGCCCCCGGCCGCATCACGCGCCTGCGCTTCCCGTCGGGACCGGGCGTGCGCGTCGACTCCGGCGTCGCCGAGGGCGACACGATCTCCGGCGCGTTCGACTCGATGATCGCCAAGGTCATCGTCACGGGCGCCACCCGCGAGCAGGCCGTCCAGCGGGCCCGCCGCGCGCTGCGCGAGCTCGAGGTCGAGGGCATCCCGACCGTCGTGCCGTTCCACCGCGCCGTGCTCGACGCCGAGGCGTTCGTCCCCACGGACGACGAGCCGTTCCGGGTGCACACCCGCTGGATCGAGACCGAGTTCGCCGACGAGCTCGCCGCGCTCGCGCCCGCCCCGGCGGCCTCCGCCGACGAGGACGACGAGCCCCTCGCGACCGAGCGCGTCGTCGTCGAGGTGGGCGGCAAGCGCCTGGAGGTCGTCCTCCCGGCGGGCCTCGGCATGGCTGCGGGCCGCGCCCGCACCGCCAACGCCGCCCGCCGACCCGCTCGCCGCAGCGCCGCGAAGGCGAACGGCGGCGCCTCGGGCACCACGCTCGCCTCCCCCATGCAGGGCACGATCGTCAAGGTCGCCGTCGCCGACGGCACCCAGGTCGCCGAGGGCGACCTCGTCGTCGTGCTCGAGGCCATGAAGATGGAGCAGCCGCTCCTCGCCCACCGCGCCGGCACCGTCCGTTCGCTCTCCGCCACCGCCGGCGCGAGCGTCAGCTCCGGCACGGCCATCTGCGAGATCGTCGACTGACCCGCCCCGCCACCGTCGGGCACCGCTCGCCGGGGGGCGACAGGCAGGACGAGCGGTGGGGTCGGACCGTGTGCGAAGGACGTCAGAGGCGCACTCCCAGCACTCCCGCCAGACAGACCAGGGTGAGGGTGCGCCAGTCCGAGCACACGGTCCGACCCCGCCGCGGACCCGACCTGCGGGTCGTAGACCCGACCCCGACCGCGACGAGGCGAGTGCTAGTCGTGCTGGGCCGCGGCGCGGATGGCGCGGCGGCCCGACGGCAGGGCGACGGCGACGGTGATGACGAGGAACATGAGGATCCCGGAGACGACGAGGAGCGACTCGACGGTGAAGCGGTCCGCGAGCGGGCCGAAGACGACCATGCCGAGCGGCATCGAGACGGCCATGACGATGCCGACGAAGCCGAAGACGCGGCCCTGACGCTCGGGCTCGACGGTCTCCTGGAGGACGGTCATGGAGGTCGTCGAGAACGGCGGGACGGACAGGCCGAGCAGGAACATGAAGGCGAAGAAGACCCACATGTTCGTGGAGAGGCCCATCGCGACGGACAGCACGCCGAACACGAACGTCGAGCCGACGATCATGGCGATGCGGTTCTTGAGCCCGCCCCAGGTCGCGAGGAGCACGCCGCCGAGCAGCATGCCGACGGAGAAGGCGACCTCGTTCACGGTGAGCTTCCAGACCTCCTCGCCGAAGGTCCGCGCGACCATGAGCGGTGTGAGGTACGACGGCGCGACGATGAGCAGGAACACGACCGCGTAGAGGCCGAGGACCCAGCGCACGAACGGGTGGGAGCCGAGGTAGCGGAACCCCTCGACGAGGTCGTCGAAGTACCCGGCGCGCTCCCCCGCGGCGGCGTGCGCGAGCGTCGGGACGGGGACGAGCAGGAGCAGCCCGATCCCGACCACGGCGGTGACGACGTCGATGAAGAACACGGAGACGATGGACGTGCTGGCGTAGACGGCGGCCGCGACCGCCGGTGCGAGGAGCATCATCGCGGACTGGATCGACTGGTTGATGCCGTTGACGCGCAGCAGCCTGCTGGTCGGGACGATCTGCGGGAGCAGGGCCGCGACGGCGGGGGTCTGGATACCGGCGCCCGTCGAGCGGATCGCGAGCGCGGCGTAGATGAGCCAGAGGTCGTCCGCGCCGCCGAGCATGAGCAGCGCGAGCGCGAGGGTCGTCACGGCGATCGTGCCGTCCGCGGCGATGACGAGCGCCTTGCGGTTCACGCGGTCCGCCCACACGCCGCCGAAGATCGAGACGACCGCCTGCGGCAGGAACCCGAAGAGGGTGCTCAGCGCGAGCACGGCACCGGACTTCGTCTCGATCGTCAGGTGCCACATGACGGCGTACTGCACGAGCATCGAGCCGAAGAGCGAGACCGTCTGCCCGGAGAGGAAGATCGCGGTGTCCCGCCGCCACCGCGGCTTCGCGAGCGTGTCGTCGACGGGAGCGTCGATCTCCGTGCCGTCGGAGAGGTCGGCGGGGGTGTCGGTGTTCTCGTACGGCGTATGGCTCACCCGCACATCCTGACGGGCGCCACCCACACGGTCCACGGAATTCGCCGACGGCGACCCGTCAGTCGGCCGCGGGGACCTCGCCGACGTGGGCGATGTGCCCGAGCTGGCGCCAGACGAGCGCGAGCGTGACGCCTGCGCCGACGAACGCGAACCAGAACGGCGCGGTGATCCCCCACGCCTCGGCGAGGAGGCCGCCCAGCGCCTGACCGACGGCGATGCCGCCGAACACGCAGACCATGTAGACCGACCCGACGCGGCCCTGGAACTCCGTCGGCACGGCGCGCTGACGGATCGTGTTGGACACCGTGCCCCAGACGAACGCGTACGCCCCGAACACGACCATGATCGCGAGCGCGACCCAGCCGGTCGTGGTGAGCGCGAGCGCGAGGTGCATGAGCACCTCGAGCGAGAGGCACACGCGCATGAGCGTGGACAGGCGCACGTGCCGCTCGAGCCACCCGAACGACGCGACGCCCACGACGCCGCCGACGGCCGACGCCGTCGTGAGCAGCCCGAACCCGACCTCCCCCATGTCGAGGTGGTCGAGCGCGTACTTGACGAGGACGCCCCACGGCGCGGCCCAGGTCACGTTGAAGACGAGGATGACGAGCGCGAGGGTCCGCACCGGGGCGTTCCCGAGGATCCACCGCACGCCCTCGGCGATGTCCTGGCGGACGTGCGTCTGCACCTCGCGCACACCGCCCGGCGTGGTCGCGATCCGTCCCACGAGCACGACGGCGAGCGCCACGCACACGACCTGGACCACGAAGGGCCAGACCATCCCGAGCGCGAAGAGGAACGCCCCCACGGGTGGCCCGAGGAGCTGGTTCGCGGCGAGGAACCCCGCCTGGAGGCGCGCGTTGCCCGTGCCGAGGTCGCGCGGCTCGACGAGCATCGGCAGCAGGGTCTGGGACGCCGAGTCCGCGAACACCTCGGCGACGCCGTAGAGGAACATCACGGCGAGCACGACGCCGATGCTCACGTGCCCGGTACCGATGAGGACGCACAGGGCGACCACGACCACCGCGCGGAGGGCGTTGGCGACCATCACGACGACGCGCCGGTCGAGGCGGTCGGCGAGCGCGCCGGCCCAGAGCCCGAACAGGAGCCAGGGCAGCCGCTGGAGCAGCGCGGCGAGCGCGACGAGGAACGCGGAGTCGGTCTGGGACGCGACCAGCAGGGGACCCGCCGCCAGGGCGATGCCGTCGCCGACGTTGCTGGTCCACGACGACGACAGCAACCAGCGGAAGCCGGTGCCCATGCGCCGTGGCGCGACGATCTCTCCGAGCCTGCTCACAAGCGGACCAGCGTACGCGGCGACGACGCGACCGCGGTCACCCTTTTCCGGGCGCGTGCGCCGAGCACCGCACGGGCCTGGCAGCATGGCTTCCGTGACGATCCCCACCGCCCCTCGTGACCCCGGCGAGCCGCCCCCGCGGCTCCCCCGCCACCTGCAGCCGGGCGACGGCTGGGTGGAGTGCGAGTGCGGCAGGCGGCACTGGGGGTTGTTCGGCGCGGCCGGGCTGCTGCTCGCGCGGCGCGACGGCTCGGGCCGGCTGACCGACGTCGTGCTCCAGCACCGCGCCCCGTGGTCCGACCAGGGTGGGACGTGGGGAGTGCCGGGCGGCGCCGTCGGACCGGACGAGACGCCCGCCCAGGGAGCCCTGCGCGAGGCCCAGGAGGAGGCGGGCATCGACCCGGCGCACGTGCGCGTCGTGGGCGAGCGCGTGCTCGACCACGGCCCGTGGCGCTACACGACCGTCCTCGCCGAGGTCGCGGACGGCGCGAGGGTCGAGGCGCACGCGACCGACGCCGAGAGCGTCGAGGTCCGGTGGGTCCCCGTCGACGACGTCGCGGGCCTCGAGCTGCTGCCCGCGTTCGCGGACGCGTGGCCGACCCTGCGCGCGACGCTCGACCAGGGCAACCCCGGGGCCTGACGGCCCGCGCGCGCGGGACCTTCGTCACCGATCCGCGTCGGACCCGTCCCGGGACCGGTCCGACGACGCCGGGCCGGGGCACGATGGCGACGTGCCCGAGGACACGTCGACAACGTACCGCGCGCTCGCGTCGTCGAGCCGGCTGACCCTGCTGCACGCCCTCCAGGAGCGCGGCCCGATGACGGTCGCCGACCTCTCGCGCGAGGCGGAGCTGTGTCCGAGCGCGACGCGCGAGCATCTCCATCGGCTCGCGGACGCGGGGTTCGTGCGCAGCGCCCCGGAGGTCCGCACCACGCGCGGGCGCCCGCGCATCCTCTACGAGGCCATCGCGGGCGAGGACCCGCCCCGGGACGACGGCGCGGCGCGCCGCCTCGGCGAGTCGCTCGTGCGGGCCGCCCTGACCCGCGCCGTGCTCGGGCACCACGAGCCCGGCCACGACGGCCGAGGGTACGACGCCGCGCAGGGCACGGGCGACGACCTCACCGGGACCGCGCGCGCGGCAGGGCGACGGCTCGTGGACGTGCTCCGCGCCTCCGGCCACGACGCGCCCGAGCCCACGCCCGAGAACCAGCTCGCCGCGCTCGACGACCACCTGCACCAGCTCGGGCTCGACCCCGAGCTCGAGGAGGACCGGCTGCGGTTCCACCTCTACCGGTGCCCGTTCCTCGCGCTCGCCGCCGACCGCGAGGACGTGGTCTGCGCCGTCCACCTCGGCCTCGTCCAGGGCGTGCTCGCGGGCGTCGGGGGCCCCGTCCGGGCGGAGGCGCTGCTCCCGTTCGTCGAGCCGCACCACTGCGTGCTGCAGCTCTCGCGCGCGAGCTGATTTTTCACGGTCCGCGGCCCGCCGCGGCTCCCGGCCGGCGGGTCATGCTGACGGCGCACCGGGTACGGACCCGGCGTCACGACGACGGTGGTCGTGACCTGCGACGACGGGAGGACGACATGACCGCCCCAGCCACCACCAGGCCCCCCTCGCTGCTGCGGGCGGTGCGCACGCCGTCGACCGTGGACCTGGCGACGTGGGACCCCGAGGACGAGTCCCGCTGGGACCGCCGGTTCGCGTGGCGCACGCTGTGGATCACGACGTACAACCTCACGCTCGCGTTCTGCGCGTGGTACCTCGTGAGCGCGGTCGCGCCCCGGCTCAACGACGTCGGCTTCGACCTCACGACGGCGCAGCTCTACTGGCTCACGGCCGTCCCCGGCCTGGCGGGCGGGCTGTTCCGCATGGTCTACATGTTCCTGCCGCCCGTCGTCGGCACCCGCACGCTCGTGGGCGGCACGGCGACGCTCATCCTGCTGCCGATGCTCGGCTGGACGTTCGCGGTCCGGGACGCGAGCACGCCCTACTCGGTGCTCCTGCTCCTCGCGGTCGCCGCGGGCATCGGCGGCGGCGCGTTCTCGGGTTTCATGCCCTCGACGAGCTACTTCTTCCCCAAGCGCATGGCGGGGACGGCGCTCGGTCTCCAGGCAGGGATCGGCAACTTCGGCGTGAGTCTCATCCAGTTCCTCACGCCGTGGGTCGTCGGCTTCGGCCTCCTGGGCACGGCGGTGCTCACGCCCCAGCAGACGGCGACCGGCAGCCACCTGTGGCTGCACAACGCCGGGCTCGTGCTCGTGCCATGGGCCGTGCTCGGGGCGGTGCTCGCCGGCCTCTACCTGCGCCGCGTCCCGGTGAGCGCGAACTTCCGCGAGCAGCTCGACATCTTCGGCAACAAGCACACGTGGATCATGACGGCGATCTACCTCATGACCTTCGGGGCGTTCAGCGGCTTCGCGGCGCAGCTCGGCCTGCTCGTCGTCGCGCAGTACGGCGGGTTCGAGAACGCGCCCGACCCGCTGCGCTACGCGTTCCTCGGCCCGCTGCTCGGGTCGGCCGCGCGCGCCGGGTTCGGACCGCTGTGCGACCGGTTCGGCGGCGCCGTCTGGACCCTGGTCGCCGGGATCGGCATGACCGTCTCGACCGTGTTCTCGCTGTTCTTCCTCGACCCGCACGACGTCGGGCAGTTCGGCTGGTTCCTCGCCGGGATGCTCGCGGTGTTCACCTTCGCGGGCATCGGCAACGCCGGGACGTTCAAGCAGATGCCGATGATCTTCCCGCGCCGCCAGGCGGGCGGGGTGATCGGCTGGACCGCCTCGATCGCCGCGTTCGGCCCGTTCCTCGTCGGCATCGGCCTGTCGCTCGTCCCGGCGCGGTCGTTCTTCGTCGGGTGCGCCGTGTTCTTCGCCCTGTGCACGTGGCTCACGTGGCACTACTACGCCCGGCCGGGCGCCCCGAACCCCTCCTGACCCCGACCGGGAACGTCCGGCGACGCGTCCGCCGTCCCCGCCCCAGAGAGAACCCGAGGAGCTGTCGTGCCCCCACTCGACGAGCGCGCCCCCCGCGACCCCGCGGACACCCTGCTGCGCCTGGGCAGCCGCCTGCGACGCGGA
>NZ_JCAXEP010000002.1:0-535907 GCF_059758455.1 Cellulosimicrobium sp. GQ32
CACGACGGAGCCGATGAACGGCGGCTGGCCGTACTGCCACGGTCCCAACGCGAACTACAACGAGTGGGACTACGCGACGTCGACGCCGGGCGACTTCTTCGACTGCGAGGCCGGTGCCGTCAACAACTCGACGTGGAACACCGGCCTGGAGGTGCTGCCGCCGGCAACCGCGCCGCAGGTCTACTACGGCGACAAGGCCGGCGACCAGCCCGAGGTGCTCGACCCGCTGACCGAGTGGGGCGGCACCGGTCAGGCCCCGATGGGTGGCCCGATCTACCGCTTCGACGAGAACCTCGACTCGGACGTCAAGTTCCCCGAGTACTGGGACGGGCACCCGCTCATGGCGGAGTTCTCGCAGGACTACGTCGCCGCGTTCGCACTGGACGAGCTGACCTCGGCCGGCGAGGTCACCGCGGTCGAGAACTTCCTGCCGAACGACCACCTGGAGACGGTCAACCAGCCGATCTGGGACAACGTCATGGACATGGAGTTCGGTCCGGACGGCGCCCTGTACGTGCTGGAGTACGGTGACGGCTTCTTCCGCCAGAACCCGGACGCCGGCCTGTACAAGGTCGTCTACGGGTCGTCGAACACCCACCCGCGGGCCTTCATCTCGGCCGGCCCGGTCTCGGGCAGCGCCGCCCCGCTCGAGGTGACCTTCGACGCGTCGGCCTCGACCGACGCCGAGACCCCGGCGAGCGAGCTCGTCTACGACTGGGACTTCGACTCCGACGGCGTCTACGACGCCCAGGGCGTCACCGTCACGCACACGTTCACCGAGCTCGGCCAGTACGACGTCCAGCTGCGCGTCACCGACGCGGGCGGCAACTTCGGCCTCGCGATCCAGCAGATCACGGTCGGCAACACCGCCCCCGTCATCACCCTGGACCAGCCGGACGGCGCCATCTTCACCTGGGGCGACGCCGTCCCGTACACGGTGTCGGTCGAGGACGCCGAGGACGGCGACCAGCCGACGTGCCGCAACATCCAGTACACGTTCGGTCTCGGCCACAACACCCACGCGCACCCCGAGGTGAGCGGGCGGGCCGCGGACACCGCGGACGGGTGCGGGTTCACGATCCAGACCAGCCCCGACGCGGTCGAGCACGGCGAGGGCGAGAAGATCTACGGCACCCTCGTCGTGACCTACACCGACCAGGCGCAGGGCAGCGTCCCGGCCATCCGGGGCGAGGCCACGCACATCCTCAAGCCCGAGGAGCAGCAGGCGGAGTGGTACGACGCCGCCGAGGGCGTCGAGCTCGTGCAGGACGACACGGCGGACGCCGGGTACTACGTCTCCTCGCTCGACGAGGGTGACTCGTTCTCGTACCAGCCGATCGCGTTCACGCACGCCCCGACCGGTGACGCCATCAACGGCGTGACCATGATCGGCCGCGGCGAGGGCACCGTCTCCTTGGGTTGGGTGGGCGCGGACGGCGAGACCGTCGACTCGCTCGCGGAGTTCCGCTTCGCCGGTGACACCTGGAAGGACGTCACCCGCACGCTCACCGAGGTGCCGGAGGGCACGGGGACGCTCGTCGTGACGAGCACCGGTGGTGTGGACGTCGACAACCTGACGTTCGGGCGGAACGTCGTCGTCCCGGCCGACCAGGTGTCGATCCAGCTCTACTCGCTGATCCCGTGGGTCCGGGCGGACGGCCAGGAGGCCGTGCTCGACCGCCTGGGCGAGATCGGGTTCCAGAACGTCGAGCCGTACGGCGGCAACTACGCAGGCCTGACGGCCGAGCAGTTCCGTGCCCAGGCCGACGCAGCGGGGCTGAAGGCGCCGTCGTCGCACTACAACGTGGGCGAGGCCGACTTCGACACGACCCTCGAGTACGTGGGCGAGGTCGGGCAGCAGTACGTGGGCTCGGGCGGCTTCCCCTCCCCGGGGATCGGGACCTACGAGAACACGCTGGCCACCGCCGAGGCGATGAACCGTCTCGGGGAGCGGGCAGTGGACGCCGGCTTCGAGAAGTTCTTCGGCCACAACCACGACCGCGAGTTCACGACGAAGTACATGCACGACGGCGTCGAGATGTCCGCCTGGGAGATCCTCGTGGCGGAGACGAACCCGGAGTACGTGACCTTCGAGGTGGACGTCGCCTGGGCGGCGCACGCCGGGGTCGACGTCGCGGCTCTGCTCGAGCAGCACGGCGACCGGATCGAGCTCCTCCACATCAAGGACGCGACCGGGCTCGGCGGGAGCATCAGGTTCACGAACCTCGGTGACGGGGACGTGCCCCTGCAGGACATCCTGTCCGCCGCGGCCGAGGCCGGCGTCGTGTTCTACGTCATGGAGTACGACCAGGCGCCGGACGGCGAGGACTTCGCCACCACCGGGTTCGAGTACCTCACCGGCCTCCCGGCCGGAGAGCCCGCGCCCGACGTCGCGGTGACCGCGCAGGCACGCTGCCTCGCGGGCAACGCGTACGTGGCGGTCCGCGTCCTCAACGAGGACGAGGTCCCGCTGACGGTCACCCTGGAGACGCCGTACGGCAGCAGGACCTTCGAGAACGTGGCCCCGGGAAAGAACGCGTACCAGTCGTTCAACGCGCGGGCCGACGAGGTCGCTGCCGGCACGGCGACGGTCACGGTGACCGACGCCGAGGGTCGGACGGGCACCACCACGTCCGGGTACGACGCCCTGTCGTGCGGCTGACGCCACCGACGCAGGTCTGACGCACGGCCGAGGCCGGGTGAGGCGGACGTCCGACGCCGCCTCACCCGGCCTCTCGCCGGCTCCGCACGGACGACGGCCCGGGAGACGAGGTCTCGTCTCCCGGGCCTCGCGGTGCGCGTCGGGCCTCAGCCCTCCTTGACCTGGTCGCGGACGTCGGCCGCGGCCTCCTTGCCGTGCTGCCCCACGGACTGCGCCGCGTCCTTCGCGGCGTCGCGGACGGCCTCCGCGCCCTCCTTCGCAGGCTCCTCGAGGTCCTGCACGACCTCCTGCGCCGTGGACTTCACGTCCTCGACGAGCGGAGCGGCCTTCTCCTTGACCCCGACGGCGGCGCGCTGCTCGGTGCGGGTCGAGGGGAGGAGCGAGGCGACGACGAGGCCGACGCCGAACGCGACGAGGCCCACCGCGAGCGGGTTGCCCTGCGTCTGCTCGCGGACCGCGCGCGGCGCGGAGCCGACCGTCTCGGCGACCGAGGACGCGGTGCTGCGCGCCGTGTCGGCGACCGACGACGCCGCCTCGCGGCCGCGCTCGGCGACGCCGTGCGACGAGTCGCGCGCCGAGTCCACCGTGTCGTGCGCGGTGCCCATGACCCGGTCCTTGACGCTCGTCACGCCGGTCCGCACGCGGTCCACCTGGCGCCGCGCGACGTTGCCGGGCTTGACCTTCTCCCCGAGCGCGTCGACGTCGCGGCTCAGCTCGGTCCGCGTGCGTTCGATGTCGGCGCGGATCTCCTCGGGATCGGTGCTGCTCATGAGTTCATCTCCTCGTGTCCTCGGACGGCGTTCGGGATCTTCTTGAGGGTGTCCGTCGTCTCGGGCATGCCCTCGACCGTGCGCAGCTCCTTGCGTCCGCGCGCCGCGAGCACCGCGGCGACGATCGCCCACAGCACCGCGACGACGACGGCCGACCAGCCGCGGCCCATGACGGCGCCGAGCGCCCACCACAGCGCGACGGAGAGGAACAGCAGCACCATGTGCTCTGCGACCCCGGCGCCGGCGAGCATGCCGGCGCCCTTCCCCGCGCGCTGCGCCGACTGCTTCGCCTCCGCCTTGGCGAGCTCGACCTCCTGCCGCATGAGGGTGGACAGGTCACGGCTCACCTCGGCGACGAGCTCGCCGAGGCTCTGCTGCTCACCGGTCCCCGTCGGGCCGGCCGTGCCCGCGGCGGTCGCCGGGGCGGGCGGGGCGCCCGGGTCGGGCCCGCTGCCCGCCGTGTGCCGGGCGGTGTGCGCCGCGGCGAACGGGTCAGGGGTGTACGACATCGGGGCCACCTCCCGGTCGCGCGGCGCCCGTGCCGGGCGTCGTCGGCGGGAACGTCGGCGGTGTCGGGTGTCCCTCCGCCGACGTCGCGACGTCCGGGTCCTGGGCGAGCCGGTCGTTCGCGAGGCCCGGGTACGCCCCGGCGGTCCCGATGTCGGGCTCGCCCCGCGTGCCCGTCGTCCCGGCCGTGCCGGCGCCGCCCGTCCCCGTCTCACCGCCCAGGCCCGTGGTGCCGGTCGAACCCGCGGTCCCGGTGAGGCCCGTGGTGCCGGTCGTGCCGGTGAGCCCCGCGCTGCCGGTCGACGTCCCGACCGGGGCGGCGTGGGCGCCGCGCGTCCCCGTCGTGCCGACGCCGGTCGCGTCGTCCGCGCGGTCCGCACCGGTGTCCGGCGCGTCCTTCATGCCGCGCACGAGGCGTCCGACCAGCAGGCCCGCACCGGCGGCGAGGAGGAGGAACGTGCCCGGACGACGCCGGGCGAAGCTCTCGACCTCGTGCAGCACGGACGACGGCTCGCGGTCCTCGAACCACTGCGCCACCTGCCCGGTGGCGTCCCCGGCGCGTCGGACCAGGTCGGTCGCGTAGCCGGGGTCCTCGGTGCCGTCCGCCATCTGGCGGAGCTCGTCACCGAGGGACCGGAGCCCGCCCGCGAGGCGCTCCTGCTGCGTGCGCGCCTGGTCGGTGAGCTCCGTGCGGGTCTGGTCGACCAGACCGCGTGCGCGGTCCTTCGCCTCGTGCGCGACGTCGCGCGCCTTCTCCTTCGCGTCCTGCGCGACGTCGCGACCCGCGTCGCCCACGTGGGACGCGGCCTCGCTCGCGCGCTCCTTCACCCCGGTCGCGGCGCTGCCGCTGTCCGCGGTTCCCTGCGACGTCCCGACACCCGGCGAACCGGGCCCCGAGCCGTACGGCACGTTCGTCTCGCTCATGGTCGGACTCCCGTCGTCGTCGCCGCGCTGGTGCGGCGTGACTGGCGACGGAGCGCAGGCCGTGCCGGGCTCTCGCTCCGCCGGTACGGCCACCTCCTGGACCACTTCCCACGGTAGGTCGCGGTCGGGCGCACACAACTGGAGAGCACCCCGGCCCGCGGTTGCGAGCGCAGGCACCCTTGCGACGGTGGGAGTGGTCGAGCAGCCGGCCGCCACCGTGCCGGGCGCCGCCCGGCAGCACGGCGCCCCCGGGCGCAGGAGGTTTCCGATCATGGCCACAGGAGAGACCGGGTTCGACGACGTCACGTTCGACCTCATCTCGGTGCAGTACCACTCGCTCAAGGCCGGGCACGACTACGGCCAGTACGTGCGGGACGCACGCAACGCGGGCAAGGAGGAGATCGCCACCTTCTTCGAGAAGGTCATGGCGGAGGACTCCGAGCGGGCCCAGCAGTGCCACCGCTTCCTCGCCCAGCTCACGCAGCACGGGACGTCCGCCACGTCGCCGCAGGGCTCCCAGCAGGGCTGACGCCGCACGGTGCCGCTCGCGAGCAGCGTCTCGGCTCGCGAGCGGAGCCGACCATGGGGACCATGGCGGTGGTGTCGAGCAGGGGCGCCGTCCGCGCGAGCGCGAGGAGCCCCCAGCATGACCTCCACCGCCGTCCCCGCCCAGGTCCCCGACGCCGCACCGGCGTCCCGGACCGCCCCGGCAGCGAGCGACCCCGTCCCCGGCGCCCCCGCGGCGCCGGGAACGGGTCGGCTCCCGCTGCCGCGACCGCGCGGACCGCTCACCGCAGCCCTCCTCGGGGTGCTCGTCGACGGTCCGCCCGCGGCCGACGCGGACGTGCGGCTCCGCCCCGTCCGCGATGCCGTCGGACCCACGCTGGAGGCGGCTGCGTCGCGCGTCCTGCGCGACGACGACGTCCAGCTCGCGCTCGCCGTCCTCTACGAGCTGCACTACCGCGGGGTGCACGGCGTCGACGACGCGTGGGAGTGGGAGCCGGCGCTGCTCGCCGTCCGCGCGAGGCTCGAGGCCCCGTTCGAGGCCGCGGTGCGCGAGCGCGCCGGCCGGCCCGCCTGCACGGAGACGGACGCCGCGGGCGTGGCCCGCCGGCTCTTCGAGCTCGCTGCCGCCGACGACGGCCCGAGCCTGTCGCGCTACGTCGCCAAGCGCGCGGACGCCGAGCAGGCGCGCGAGCTCCTGGCGCTCAAGTCGCTCTACCAGCTCAAGGAGGCCGACCCGCACACGTGGGCAGTGCCCCGGCTCGCCGGGACGCCCAAGGCCGCGCTCGTGGAGATCCAGGCCGACGAGTACGGCGGTGGACGCCCCGGCCGGATGCACGCGGAGCTGTTCGCGCGCGCGATGCGCGGCGTCGGGCTCGACGACACCTATGGGCGCTACGTCGACGCGGCGCCCGCGGTGGCCCTCGCGGCGGTCAACACGATGTCGCTGTTCGGCCTGCACCGCCGGCTGCGGGGCGCGATCGTCGGGCACCTCGCCGCGTTCGAGATGACGTCGTCCGTGCCGAGCCGGCTGTACGGCAACGGGTTCCGGCGCCTGGGCCACGACGCGGACACCACCTGGTACTTCGACGAGCACGTCGAGGCGGACGCGGTCCACGAGCAGATCGCGGCGCGCGACCTGGCCGGCCGCCTCGTCGAGCAGGAGCCCGCGCTGCGCGACGACGTCCTCCTGGGCGCGGCGGCCTGCCTCGCCGTCGAGGGCGACGTCGCGGCGCACGCGCTCGAACGCTGGCAGGCGGGGGAGTCGGCGCTGCGCGCGCCGCTCGAGCCCGTCGTGGCGAGCCCGACGACGGGGGAACCCGCCGAGGACGGTGACCGCCCGCGTGCCTGACGTGACCTACGTGCTCCCGCTGCGCCGCGACCGGTTCGACGAGCGCGCGACGGCGGAGCTGTCGCGGTACCTGGCGGACCTCTCGGCCCGGACCGAGATCGTCGTGGCCGACGGCTCGCCCGCCCCGGTCCGCGCGCGCCACGCGGCGTCGTGGCCCGACGCGGCCCGGACGATCGCCGTCCCCGCGCCGCCGCCCGGGTGCAACGGCAAGGTCGTCGGCGTGGTCGCCGCGCTGGCCACGGTGTCCACAGCCGTCGTCGTCCTCGCGGACGACGACGTGCGGTGGGACGCCGCGACGCTCGACCGGGCGCTCGCGGCGCTCGACGACGCCGACGTCGTCGTGCCGCAGAACGTGTTTCGCCCGGCGCCGTGGCACGCGCGCTGGGACACCGCGCGCTCGCTCGTGAACCGGGCGCGCGGCCACGACTGGGCGGGCACGGTCGTGCTGCGGCGCGACGCGCTGGGACCCGAGGGGTACGACGCCCGGGTGCTGTTCGAGAACCTGGAGCTCGAGCGCACCGCGCTCGTCCGGGGCGGACGCGTCGTGCACCGCCCCGACCTCTTCGTGGACCGTCGGCCGCCGACGGTCCGCACCTTCCTGGAGCAGCGGGTGCGGCAGGCGTACGACTCGTCCGCCCAGCCCGCGCGGCTCGCCGGGGAGCTCGCGCTCGCCCCGGTCCTCGCCGCGTGCGTCGCCGGGGCGGCGCGCTCCGACGGCGCCCGGCGCGCGGCGTGGGCGGTGACGGTCGTGGCCGTGCTGGGGAGCTCGGCCCTCCTCGCCGAGGTGGGGCGGCGCGCCGCGGGGGGAGCCGCCGTCTGGCCGCCGACGGCCGCCCTGTGGGCGCCCGCGTGGCTGCTGGAGCGCGCGGTGTGCGCGTGGGTCGCCCTCGGGTGGTGGGTGCGCGGCGGAGTGCCCTACCGCGGGACGCGGATCCGTCGCGCCGCCCACTCGCTGGCGGAGCTGCGCGGCGCGAGCGGGGAGGCGTCGCGGTGACGGGAGAGCCGCAAGAACACGCGGAGGAGGTCGTCGTGACGGCCTGCCCCGACGGCCCGCTGCTCGTGCGCGGCCCGGCCCGCCTCGTCGACCAGGAGGGGAACGAGATCGAGCGGCACCGCGCGACCGTCGCGCTGTGCCGGTGCGGCGGCAGCGCGATCCCGCCGTGGTGCGACGGGACGCACAAGGTCAACGGCTACCGCAGCGGGGACGACGACGGCCGCTCCACGGCGAGCGAGGCCGGGACGGGCGCGTAGAACCAGCCGTGGAACGCGGCCCGTGCGGGCTGCGGCAGCACGCGCGCGGCGGCCAGCATCACGCCGCCCTGGACGCCCGTGACCACCTCGGGCCGACCGTGGAGGAGCGCGTCCACCGCGCGCCGCGCCACGGCGGCAGGTCGGGGCTTGGGCAGCCGGCCGACGTGGGTGCGCTCCATGCCCGCCTCGCGGAAGAACGGCGTGCGCGTCGGGCCCGGCAGGAGCGCCGTGACCGTGACGCCCGTCCCGGCGAGCTCGCCCCGCAGCGACCACGCGAACGAGCGCAGGAACGCCTTCGAGGCGGCGTAGGCAGCGAAGTGCGGGGCGGGCATCTCTCCGGCGACGGACGACGTGACGAGGATCCGGCCGCGCGCTTCCGCCAGGAGGTCCGGCAGCATCAGGTGGGTCAGGTGCGCCACCGAGCGCACGTTGACGTCGAGGAGCCGCAGCTGGTCTTCGAGCGGGGTGCGCGCGAACGCGCCGTGCACGCCGACCCCCGCGTTGAGCACGACGGTCGAGACGCCGAGCTCGCGCGCGCGACGGGCGGTCGCCTCGACCCCGCGGGGTGTCGCCAGGTCGACCGTGAGCCCCTCGTGCGCGCCGCCGTGCGCGGAGAGGTCGCGCACCGTGGGCTCGACGTCCCGGTCCGCGACCACGAGCACGTCGTTCCCCCGGCGCGCGAGCTCGACCGCGAGCGCGCGCCCGATCCCGCTGGTCGCGCCGGTCACGAGGGCGGCGCCGCGGTCCGCCGGCGGCCGCGCGGGGCGGGACGGTCGTCCGGCGGTCACGGCAGGTCCGGGGCGTCGTCGTCGCCGAGCGCGACCTCCGCGGGCGGCTCCCGCAGCGCCTGGGCGAGGTGCCCGCCGAGGAACGCGCTCGCGCCGGCGACGGCGTAGCCGAGCATCGAGACCGCGACCCCGGACCGGTGCCGCCCGCCGCGGCGCAGGAGCCACGACGTCCCGTAGAGCAGCGAGACACCCGTGTTGAGGGCCGCGTGCACGGCGCCGACGCGGCGGGCGCGCCGGTCGACGTCGAGGTAGTCGGCGAGCCCGGTGAGGGCCGTCGGCGCGACGGTCAGCAGGCCGAGCCCGACGAGCCGCTGCGCCGCCGGGGCGCTCCGCTCGCCCCCGACGAGGTCGAGCACGGCGGCGCCGGTCCACAGACCGACGGGGACGTCGGTGAGGGTCGCGTGGAGCGCGTGGCCCAGCGAGCGGCCGTGCAGCTCCTCGCGCAGGCGGCCGTGGGAGGGGACGACGGCGAGCGCGACGCCACGGACCGTGCTCGAGAGGTCGTCGAGCGCGGTCGCGTCCTCGAGCCGCCGCGCGAGGCGCAGGAGGACGGGGGAGTCCGCGGCGTCGCGGGTGGCTGTGCTGCGCGGATCGGACATGGGCGCCCCTCGGGTCGTCGCGCTCCCGTTCTCGAAGCCCGGTCTCGACCGTAGGCGCGATCGCTCGCGCTCGCGCGCGAGCGTCCCGGACGCACGTCGCCCCCGTCCTGGCGGGGCCGGGACGAGGGCGGTCGTCGCGGGGCAGGCGTGCGGCGGGCTTCTTCACCGGCTGCCGTGCGACGGGAACCACGCTAGGTTCTCGGGCCGCACGTCGCCCTCCGGCGGCGGGTGAAGTTCCGAGGGGCGCGTGCACTGGCTCGCCCTGCGCTCCGCGCTCGCGGGGGCTAGGGTCGTCGCTCCGGGTCAGGACGTGGCTCGCGACCGTCTCGTCGACGAGGCAGACCTCCATGAGCACCGACCGCACCGACCACGACCAGAACCGCGTCCGCGCGCTGCCGGACGACGGCCCCCTCGGCGAGTACCGCTACGACCTCGTGCGCGAGGAGTGGTGGTGGTCCCCGGACATGTTCGCGCTCCACGGGTTCGCGCCCGGCGAGGTGGTGCCGACGACGGCCCTCGCCCTCGCGCACAAGCACCCCGACGACCTCGACCGCGCGACGCACGTGTTCGAGGCGGCGACGACGGGCGGCACCTCGTTCTCCCTGCCGCACCGGATCGTCTCCGCGAGCGGGAGCGAGCGCACCGTCGTCGCCACCTGTCGGGTGCGCCGTGATCCGTCGACGGGCGCGGTCGTGGAGCTCAGCGGCTGGGCGGCCGACGTCACCGCGTACGTCGGCAGCCGCGCGGCGGAGGAGGCCGGCGCGCAGATCCGTGCTGCGGCGCAGACCCGCGGGACGATCGAGCAGGCCAAGGGCATGATCATGCTCGCGGTCGGGGTGGGCGCCGACGAGGCGTTCGCGCTGCTGCGCCGCACCTCGAACGACCGCAACGTCCCGGTGCGCACGCTCGCCGCGCTCGTCGTGCGCGCGGGGGAGGCGGCTCCCGCCGACGCCCGGGACGCGATCGTCGCGGTGCTGGGCGCCCCGGGTCCCGGCACGCGGGTCGCCTGAGCGCCGCTCGGCCGGTCGCGGCTCTCCCCAGATGCGACCGGGTCCCGGCCGCCCCACGCTGGAGGGACGCTCGACGCGTCGAGAACGGGGCGCGTGCCGTGGTCCTCCCGCGCACGCCGTGCGGAGAGGGCCGACCTCCCCGAGGGAGAGACCATGTTCTTCCACCGTCAAGAGCTCCAGCACCAGGCCACCCCGGACCGCCCGGACGCCGTCTACGCCCGCAAGCTCCAGGAGGTGCTGGGCGGGCAGTACGGCGAGATCACCGTCGCGATGCAATACGGCTTCCAGTCCTGGAACGCCCACCTCCCCGGCAAGTACCGCGACCTGCTCTACGGCATCGGCGCGGAGGAGTTCGGGCACGTCGAGATGCTGGCGACGATGATCGCGCAGCTCCTGGAGAAGGCGCCCGTCGGCCTGGTCGAGGGTGCCGTGCAGGACGACCCGACCGTGGCCGCGATCGTCGGCGGCACGGACCCGCAGCAGGCGATCGTGGCGGGCGCGGGCGCCCGCCCGGTCGACTCGAACGGGAACCCGTGGTCGGCGGGATACGTGACGGCGAGCGGCAACCTGCTCGCCGACTTCACGGCGAACGCGAACGCCGAGATGCAGGGCCGGCTCCAGGTCGCCCGGCTCTACCACATGACCGACGACGCGGGCGTCAAGGACCTCCTCGCGTTCCTGCTCGCGCGCGACACGATGCACCAGAACCAGTGGCTCGCCGCCGCGCAGGAGCTGCGCGACGAGGGTGTCGAGGAGCTGCCCGTGCCCAGCACGTTCCCGCTCTCGAAGGAGGACCGCGACGTGGCGTACCAGTACATCAACTTCTCCGACGGCGAGCACGCGTCCGAGGGACGCTGGGCGAGCGGCCCGACGCCGGACGGCAAGGGCGAGTTCACCTACGTCGCCGAGCCCCCGGCGGGCGTGCCGATGCCGCCGCCCACGACGCCCGACGAGCGGTTCCACGGCACGACGGGCAAGCCGTCGACGCTCGAGAAGGCCAAGGGTGCCGTCAAGGACGCCCTGCACAAGGACTGAGAGGAGTCCGTCATGACCGCCGCATCCGCACCCCGGAGCGTCGCGCGGGACCGCCCCGCGCGGGGCGCTCATCAGTACCTGGCCCTCGTCATCGGTGTCGTCTACCTGCTCGTGGGCGTCGTCGGTTTCGCGATCACGGGATTCGACGGGTGGACCGTGCACGACCACTCGCAGACGCTCCTCGTCTTTGCGATCAACCCGCTGCACAACGTGGTCCATCTCGTCATCGGCCTGCTCGGCGTGCTCCTGTGGAGCCGGTCGGCCAGTGCCCGGACGTACGGCTGGATCCTCGCGATCGGCTACGGGGCGGCGTTCGTCTACGGGTTGATCGTGGTCAACGACGCTGAGGCCAACGTCCTCAACATCAACGGCGCGGACAACGTGCTGCACGCGGTGAGCGCGGCCGCCGGCCTCGCGATCGCCCTGTGGCCCGCGCGCCACGAGACCGGACCGGCGACGCCGACCACCCGGACGGGCGCATGACCGACACGCCGGTCGACCTCACGGCGAGCGAGACCGGGCGCGTCCTGCGGGACGTGCTCGGTCCGCTCGTCGCGCAGGGCGCCATCGTGCGCCGACCCCGCGCGACCGCGTGGGCAGAGCGGCGCCAGGTGGACCGCACGGCCCGCCGCTTGCTGGACCGTCTGCGCTCCCGGTACCACGGGGCGCCGCTCGTGCTCCGGCTCGGTGCACGTCGGCTCGTCCTGGCCACCAGGCCCGAGCACGTCGAGCGGATCCTCGCCGGGTCGCCCGAGCCGTTCACCCCGGCGTCGTGGGAGAAGCGGGGCGCCCTCGCGCACTTCCAGCCCGACGGCGTCCTCATCTCGTCGCTCGACGCGCGACGAGAGCGACGCCCGTACAACGAGGCGGTGCTCGACATGTCCGAGCCCGTCCACGACGACGGCGGCGCGTTCGTGGCCGCGGTCGAGCGAGAGACGCGCGACCTCGTCGCCGCCGTCGAGGAGTCCGGACGGCTCGACTGGGACGCGTTCGCCGCGTCCTGGTGGCGCGTGGTGCGGACGGTGGTCCTCGGCCGCGCCGCCCGGGACGACGAGCGGCTCGTCGCGATGCTCGACGCGCTGCGGCGAGACGGGAACTGGTCCTGGTTCCGGCCGCGCCGCCCGTGGCTCCGGGCGGCCCTGGAACGACGGATCGCCGAGCACGTCGCCGTGGCCGAGCCGGGGACGCTCGCCGCGCGGGGTCGCGACGCGGGCGGTGCGGACGCGGTGCGTCGGCAGATCCCGCACTGGCTCTTCGCGTTCGACGCCGCGGGCGCCGCGACCTTCCGGGCGCTGGCCGTGGCCTCGGCGCGGCCCGCCGTGCGCGAGCGGCTGCTCGCCGAGCGGGCGACCGCCGGGCCGGGCCCGGCCGTGCTGCCGTTCGCGCGCGGGTGCGTGCTCGAGTCGGTCCGTCTCTGGCCGACGACGCTCGCGATCCTGCGCGACGCGACGTCGCCGGTGCGCTGGGGCGCGCGCGTCCTCCCGGCGGGGACCGGGTTCGTCGTCCTGAGCGCCTGGTTCCACCGGGACGCGGACCGTCTCCCGTTCGCCGACGCGTTCACCCCCGAAGCGTGGCTCGACGGCCGGGCCGACGCCGACTGGGGGCTCGTCCCCTTCAGCGGCGGCCCCGTGTCGTGCCCGGGCCGCAACGTCGTGCTCCTGCTGGCGTCGCACACGCTCGCGCGCCTCGCGCGCCTCGACCTCGCCGTCGGGCGGGGTCGCTACCTCGCGCAGGACCCGCTCCCGCCGACGATGGATCACCTGGGCCTGCGGTTCGGGCTGCGCGGCGGGACTGCTCGGAGCGACGCGGAGCTGCCTGCCTCCGCGGCGGCGTAGGCGGTCGCACGACGAGGGCCCGGGTGCGCTGCACCCGGGCCCTCGTCCTGCCGAGCGTCAGGAGTCGCCGGACGCCTCGCCGCCGGTGCGCGGGTTGACGTTCCCGGGCTCGGAGTCGGGGTCGGTGTCGTCGTCCGACCCCGAGCCGCTCGCCTGGCGCCCCTCGCGAGGGTTGAGCGACCGGGGGTCGGCGTCGGGGTCCTCGGCGGGGTCGTAGCCGCGCTCGTCGTTCTCGCTCATGTCGGCCTCCTCGGTCGGTGCTCGATGCTCGGGCCGCGCCCGGGCGGCGCGGTCCTGCCACCGTCGCACGCCGCCGCGACGCTCGCAGGCCCCCGGGGTGCCTGCACCGCCGGGCGCTCGTAACCTGGCGGGGACGGAGGCGGTCCCGGGTGGGCGGACGCCGTCACGGCGAGTCGAGAAAGGGGCCGACCGGCACGCAGCCACGCTTGTCAGGAGGTCCCGATGTCCCAGGAGACGAGCGCGCTCGACGCCTTGCCCCGCCTGCGGAGCCTTGCGGAGGTCGCCGAGCTCGTCGCGGTCGTGCACCCCCTCTACGTGCGGTTCAGCGGCGGACCCGACCAGGACCGGTCGACCGTGAGCCGCGATCACGAGAGCGGCTGCCTGCTGCCGGGACTGAGCGTCAACCCGATGAACCCCGAGCCGTGGTGGGACCGCCCCGTCGAGCACTGGGTCGCGCGCCAGCTCTGCCAGTACGCCCACCTCATGACGCCCGAGCGCTTCCCGTGGCTGCTCACGGGCGAGGTCGTGGGGCGCGGGCCCGACTGCGAGCCCCTCCTCGTGGACGTCGTGCCCGCGGCGTCGGTGGACCCGCTGGTGGTCGAGGAGGCCGGACGCCTCTACAGCGCGGTGTTCGACGCGGGCGACGACGGGACGTGACGCGAGCCCTCACGTGCCCTGCTCGTCCTCGGACGGCTCCGATACGACGAGCGCGCGCAGCAGCTGCTCCGCGACCTCGCGCGGGCTCACGTTCCGGTGCCGCGAGGCCGAGTCGATGATGCGGCGTGCCTCGTCGGCGGAGCACTGGTTCGTCTGCATGATCGCGCCGACGGCGCGCTCCGTGGCGACGGCGTCCGACATGTCACGGTAGAAGCCCGCGGTCGAGTCCTCGAGCTCCGCGAGCTCGAGGCGCAGCCGCACCGCCGAGGCGACCAGCTGGGCGAACGAGTCGGCTGCGGTGAGGAGCTCGGCGGTCCACGGGTCGGGGGTGCGGGAGTAGAGGTTGAGCGCGACGGCGACGTCGTCCGCGACGGCCGCCGGGACGGCCGCGGCGGAGACGTAGCCCTCCGCACGGGCCTGCCGCGACCACTGCTCCCAGTGCGCGGCCTCCTCCACCGAGACGACGAGCCGCGAGCCGGCGTCCATCGCGTCGACGCACGGACCCGCGTCGTCCAGCACCTCGGCCTGGTCGCACCGCGCTGCGGCGTCGCTGCTGCTGCCGGCCCGCACGCTGACGCCGGCCTGGCGCATCGTGACGCTGACCTCGAGGCCGTGATCGAGGATCGTCGCGGCGCGCACCGCGAACTCCTGCGGAAAGCTGGCGATGCCCATGGCGCGCGCCCCTTTCTGAGGGTCGTCCTCGCGTCGTCGCGAGGACTTTTCACGCTACGTCGCGAGGCGTGAGCACGCGCGCACTCGCGCCCCGACCGTGAGCGGTTGCCAGTGCCGGGCACAGGACTAGCGTCGCCTCATGGTGACCGTCGCACGAGCCGTCGGATGCCCCCCGGACGCGGTGCTCGGCGTGCTCGCGGACGGGTGGTCGTACTCGACGTGGGTCGTCGGGACGGCGCGGATCCGCGCCGTCGACGACACCTGGCCCGCGCCCGGGTCGCGGATCCTCCACTCGGTCGGGCTCTGGCCCGCGCTGCTCGACGACGAGACCGTCGTGCGCGCGTGGGAGCCCGGCCGCGGGATCGACCTGCAGGCGCGGGGCTGGCCCGCCGGGGAGGCGCGCGTCCGGATCGAGGTGGCGCCCACCGCGGACGGGTGCGTCGTCCGCATCGCCGAGGACGCGGAGAAGGGACCGGGGAAGCTCGTCCCGCGGCCCGTGCGCAGCGCGGTGATCGGCCCGCGCAACGTCGAGACGCTGCGCCGGCTCGCGTTCCTGGCCGAGCGCCGGAACCCCTAGCGGGTCCTGCGCCCGGGGCATGTCGACGGTCAGGCGGTCGATCGCCCGCCGGGCGGGGTCAGGGATCGCGCAGGAGGCGCGCCCACGCGGTCCGCACGAGCGCGCGCCGGAGCGCCCCGCGTGCGCCCGCGGCGGCGAGCGCGGCGCGCGCCGCGTTCCACCCGCACGCTCCGTGCACGCCGCCGCCCGGGTGGGCGGACGCGCTCGCCAGGTAGAGCGACACGACCGGCGTCTCCGGCCGGCCGAGGCCGGGGGTCGGCCGTAGGAACAGCTCCTGGTGCACGGCGGACGTCCCGCCGTTGACGGCCCCGCCTGCGAGGTTGGCGTCGGCGGCCTCGAGATCGGCGGGGGTCTGCACGAACCGGCCCACCACGGCGTCGGCGAACCCGGGTGCGGCGCGTTCGACCGTGTTCTCCACGCGCCGCACCTCCTCCGTGACCGCCTCGCGCGTCCAGCGCACACCGTGCGGTACGTGCGTGTACGCCCAGGCCGACTCGGTCCCGGCGGGGGAGCGCGACGGGTCCGAGGTCGTCATCTGGCCGAGCACGAGGAAGGGCCGCTCGGGGACGTGGCCGCGGGAGAGCGCCGCCGCGACGTCGACGAACCCCGCCCGGTCGACCCCGAGGTGCACCGTCCCGGCCGACCGGGCGCCTGGCGCGGTCCAGGGGATCGGCCGGTCGAGCGCCCAGCTCACCTTGACCGTGGGGTGGTCCCACTGGAACCGGCCGAGGTCGCGCACGAGGCGCGGTGGCAGCAGGTCGGCGCCCACGAGGTCGAGGTAGAGCGCGGGAGCGCTGACATCGGCGACCACGGCGTGGCGGGCGCGCACGTGCCGGCCGTCTGCCGTGCTGACGCCGACCGCCCGGCCGCGCACCACGTGGACCCGGTCGACGCGCGCGCCCGTGACGACGTCGCCGCCCCGGGCCCGGAGCCGCGCGACCAGCGCGTCCGGGAGGTGCCCGGCGCCGCCGGTCGGGACGGGGAAGCCGACGTCCTGTCCGAGCATGGCGAGCAGCCAGCCGAAGACGCCGCTGCCGGCGGCGTCGGGCGGGACGTCGGCGTGCATCGCGTTGCCGGTGAGGAGCAGGCCGCCCCCCTCGCCGCGGAACGACTCGTCGGCGAGGCGGCGCACGGGCAGCACGGCGAGGCGCGCGAGGTCGAGCGTCCCTGCCGCCCCCAGGCGGCGCAGCACGCGCAGCACCGGCCCGGCGGCCGGGAGCGGGCTGAAGAGCGCGTCCAGGAGCGGCTCGCGCACCCGGTCCCAGCCCGCGACGAGCTCGAGCCACGCGTCGCCGTCTCCGGCCGCGAACTCCTCCAGACCCGCGGCGGTGTCTACGGGGCGCTCGCGCAGGACCGCGGCGCGCCCGTCGTCGAGCACGTGGGCCAGGGCGTCCGGCGCGCGCGACCACGACAGCCCGTGGTCCTCCAGGTGCAGCCCTCGGACGACGGGCGACCCGGCGGCGAGCGGGTAGAACGCGCTGAAGAGGTCCGTCTCGTAGCCTGGCGCCGCGACCTCGGCGGAGCGGACCGCGCCGCCGTACGTCTCCTGGGCCTCCAGGACGAGGACGTCCCAGCCGGCGTCCGCCAGCGCGTTCGCGGCGACGAGGCCGTTGGGCCCCGCGCCGACGACGACCGCGTCGACGGCGGTCAGGCCCACGGGTCGAGCACGACCTTGATGCAGCCGTCCTCCTTGCGCTGGAACGTGCGGTACGCGTCGGGCGCCGACTCGAGCGGCAGCCGGTGCGTGCGCAGGTCCAGCACGCCGAGCGGGTCGGAGGCGTCGGCGGCGAGGGGCAGGACGTCGTCGGTCCACCGCCGTACGTTCGCCTGGCCCATGCGCAGCGTCACCTGCTTGTCGAACAGCTGCATCATCGGCAGGGGGTCCTTGGCGCCGCCGTAGACGCCCGAGATCGACACCGTGCCGCCGCGGCGGACGAGATCGAACGCGGTGTAGAGGGCCGCGAGGCGGTCGGTCGCCGCGCGCTCGGTGAGCGGCGCCGCGATCGCGTCGGGCAGGACGCCGACGACCTTCTGCGTGGCCTCGGCGAGAGGGGAGCCGTGCGCCTCCATGCCGACCGCGTCGATCACGGAGTCGGCGCCGCGACCGGACGTGAGGTCGCGCACCGCCGCGGCGAGGTCGTCGACGGCGGACGGGTCGAGGGTCTCGACGCCGTGCCGCTCCGCCATCGCGCGCCGCTCCGGGACGAGGTCGACGCCCACGACGCGGGACGCCCCGCGGTGGAGCGCGATCCGGGCGGACATCTGCCCGACGGGACCGAGGCCGAGGACCACGACCGCGCCGCCCTGCGGGACGTCGGCGTACTCGACCGCCTGCCACGCGGTCGGCAGGACGTCCGACAGGTAGAGGTAGCGCTCGTCCGGCGACCCGTCGTCGGGCACGACGACGGGCCCGTACTGGGCCTGCGGCACGCGCAGGTACTGGGCCTGGCCGCCGGGGACCTGGCCGTAGAGCTTGGTGTACCCGAAGAGCGCGGCGCCCTTGTCCTGCGAGCGGACCTGCGTCGTCTCGCACTGCGTCTGGAGGCCGCGCTCGCACATCCAGCAGTGCCCGCACGCGATGTTGAACGGGATCACGACGCGGTCGCCGACCCGGAGGTTCCCGGCCTCCGGCCCCACCTCCTCGACGACGCCCATCGCCTCGTGGCCGAGGACGTCGCCCGCGTCGAGGAACATCCCGAGCACCCCGTACAGGTGCAGGTCGGAGCCGCAGATCGCGGTCGACGTGACGCGGACGACCGCGTCCGTGGGCTGCTCGATCCGGGGGTCCGGCACGTCCTCGACGCTCACCTTCTCGCGTCCCTGCCAGGTCAGTGCTCGCATGGCTCGTCGTCCTTCCGTGGTCGTCGTGCCGACCGCGGCGGCGTCAGCACGCCTGAGACGCCACCGTGCCCGACGGCGTCGGCGGGACTCTGCACCGACCTCGTCAGTGAAGCACCGGCCTGCCCCGCTCACACCCCGGGCCGCCGCGGCCGAGGCGACGTGCGGGTGCGGGGACGACGCGCGATCCTCGTGCTCGTGACGACCGACGACCGGGCAGCGCCCCACGTGCCAGGGGGCGAGGGGGCGACCTGGGCGCGCCGTGCCGTCGCCGCCGCGGCGCGGCGCTGGGTGCGGCACCCTCGCTGGTCGCTCGCGGTCAAGGGCGCGGTCGCCGCTGCCGTCGCGTGGTTCGTCGGCGTGCTCGCGCCCGAGCCGTTCTCCGACTACCCCTACTACGCGCCGCTGGGCGCCGTCGTCGCGACGACGAGCACGCTCGCACGTTCGGTCCGCGAGTCCACCCAGGCGATCCTCGCGATCCTCGTCGGCGCGGCCATCGCGCGCGGCGTCGACCTCGTCCTCTCCCCGAGCGCGCTGTCCGTCGCGCTCGTCGTCGGCCTCGCGCTCCTGTGCTCGGGGTGGCGTCGCTTCGGCGAGATGGGCACGTGGGCGGTGACGTCGGCGCTGTTCGTCCTCATCATCGGCAACGCGGCCAAGGTCGAGTTCGTCGGCGCCTACGCCGGGCTCGTCGTCGTGGGCGCGGCGATCGGCGTCGGGATCAACCTGCTGGTCCCTCCGCTGCCCCTCACGCCGACCGAGGAGGCGCTCGACGGGCTGCGCGACACGCTCGTCGACCAGGTCGAGGCGCTCGCGGACGGGCTCGAGGGGGAGCGGCCGCCGTCCGCGGAGGAGTGGGAGGGACGCCGCCGCGAGCTGGAGCCGACGCTCGCCCGTGCGCGCGACGCCGTCGCGCGCACGCGCGAGGCCGCTCGGGCGAACCTCCGCCTGCGCCGGCACCGGGACTGGGCGCTCTCCCAGGTGCGCCGCTCGCACGAGCTGGAGGTGTCCGCGGACGTCGTGGGGTCGCTCGTCCGGCTCCTCGTCGAGTGGGAGCGCGAGGGGCGCGACGACCTGGCGCTGGGAGCCCGCCTGCGCCCGCTCGCGGCCCGTGCGCTCGACGCCTACGCCGCCGCCCTGCGCTCCGTCGGCACCGAGCCCGCGGACGAGGAGGCGCTGCGCGCCCTGGCCGCCCGCGCCGAGGACCTGCGCAGGGCGGTCCGGGCGGCGCGGCAGGAGGACGACGAGGACTACTTCGTCGCGGGCGCGGTCGTGCTCGCCCTCCGGCGCGGTGCGGGGGTCCTCGCCGCCACCTGACCGCGGTCTCGCTCCGTCGCTCCCGCACCACCGCAGGACCGGGACGCACGAGCCGCCCCGGTCCCGCCGGCTGGTCGGACGCAGCCGTCGCGGGGCCGGGGCGGCTCACGCGGTCAGGAGGTGGCGCTCACGCGCAGGGTCACCCGCACGTGTGCGCGTCGTGCTCGACCACGACCTCGCTCGTCACCTCCTCGCCGTCGACCGTCGCGGTCGCCGAGACCGTGACCTCACCGGCGTCGACCGTCGTGGCGCGCGTCGCGAACGACTGGTAGGCGGCCTTGCGGGGCTGGACGTCCGCGACCGTCCGCGACCCGAACGCCGTCGTGAGCGTCACGTCCGCCGGGACGTCGGACGCGTTCGTCGCCGCGACGGCGAGGTACGCCTTGCCCGCGAGGCACCGCGGGGAGACCGCCACGTCGAGCTCGACCCCGGACGGCTCCGCGGCCGGCGTGACCACGAGGCCGCGCAGGCTCCCGGTGTTGTCGAACGAGCCGAAGCCGACGCGCCCCTCGGTGAACGTCGTGTCGTTCGCCGTGAGGAGCGGGGTGTCGAGGCCGTCGAGGTACACGGCGATGTCGCCGCTGTCCGCGCAGCGCACGACGCGCACGTCGTGCCACTCCTCGTCCGTGACCGCAGGCGGGGCACCGACCGCGCCGTCCCACTGGTCGTCGATCCGCTCCCGGTCCTTTCCGTCGACCTTGAAGATGCCGTTGTGGGCATAGATCGTGTTGTCCTGCGAGAGATGGGCGTAGTAGTACTCGGTGTCGGACTGCCAGCCGAACACCACGATCACGTCCCGGTTGTTCACCGATGCCGGTGCGTCGAGCTTGACCTCCGCGTCGAGCGCGAACGAGCCGAGCTCGGGACCCTCGGTGAGCACGGCGTACTCGAACGGGCGACGGATGCCGTCGTTCGGGTTGTCGCCCGCCTGGGCGAGGACGACAGCGTCGCCGGGGAACTGCCACTTGGCCGGCGTCCGCGGCGCCCAGTGCTCGGCCGCCATGACGTCCGTGATCGGCTCGCCCGCCGGCGCGCACGACGGCGGGGCCGGGGGCTCGACCGGCTGGGCGCCGAACCGGGCGTACTGCGCCGCGACCTGCTCCGGCGTCGGGACGACGTCGAGGAACATGAGGTCGTCCATGCGGCCGTTGAACGGGTTGGCCTCCCGCGTGTCCTGCGGGAAGCTGCCGCCGATCTTGAGCCCCGCGGGGTCGGTCGGGGACGTGGCCCCGGCGCCCCAGGGGTTCGAGGCCGTGTACTCGCCCTCGAGCTCCTCGCCGTTCATGTAGAGCTTCATCTCGCCGCCCGCGAAGTCGAACGTCGCCGCGAGGTGGACCCAGCGGTTGCGCTCGAGGATCTGGTCCCACGGCAGGTCGGCCGCGAACGTCCAGGACCCGGCGCCGTCGACCCGGCGGCCGAGCGCGACGAGCTTGAGCTCGTTCCCGACCGTGATGACCTCGAGCAGCGCGCGCACCGCGTGGCCGTCCGAGGTCCCGGTGAGGACGCCCGCGAGCCCGATCGCGTTGTAGCGGTCGTCGGGGTTAGCGGTGCCCGAGTTGAGGGCCGGGTGCTCACCGGTCGGCTTGAACCAGCCCATGACCGAGATCTCGTCCGCCCCCGCGAACGCCCCGAGCGAGTCCACGCCCGCGGGGTCGTAGACGCCGGCCTTCCAGTCGTCGTTCGACGCCGTGCGCGGGCTCATCTGCTGCGTCTGCAGCGCCTCGCCCGCGCCGGGGTAGGCCCGGTCGGCCACGCGCATCTCGACCCCGCCGTTGACGAGCTGGATGTTCGTGCCGGACCAGCCCTGGTCCGCCTCCCACGTCGTCGAGCCCGCGACCGGGTGGTCGAAGTCGTAGTGCGCCGCGACGTTCCCGGCGAGCTCGGGGAGCACGACGGGCGAGGACGCCCCGACGCGCCGCGCGCCGGTGACCTGCCAGATCTTCCCGTTGGCCTTCGAGATCAGGTAGAGCTCGCCGTCGGCGTCGGACCCGAAGCGCAGGTCGACGCGCTGGTCGCCGACGAGCTCCTGGAAGGTCGTCTCCGCGCCGTCGGCGAACACGCGCAGGTGCTCGATCTCGGCCAGGTCCTCCAGGTCGCCGTCGTTGCG
Source organism: Cellulosimicrobium sp. GQ32 (assembly GCF_059758455.1). Classification (NCBI taxonomy): domain Bacteria; kingdom Bacillati; phylum Actinomycetota; class Actinomycetes; order Micrococcales; family Promicromonosporaceae; genus Cellulosimicrobium; species Cellulosimicrobium sp. GQ32. The sequence goes on from NZ_JCAXEP010000002.1 coordinate 21,642, forward strand.
GACCATCTCGTCCTGCTCGGTGGCCAGCACCCAGCCGCGCACGAGGTCCGTGAACAGGTAGCGTCCGCGCAGCTCGGGGATGTCGCCGCGATAGACGAACCCGCCGTTGAGCGCGACGCCCGCGTCGCCGGTCTGACCGGGGTCGCGGTTGTGGTCGTAGGCGGCCACGGGGTACGTGAACCCGTTCTCGGCGTCGTTGGCGGGCAGCGGGTAGATCTGGCGGTTGTCGGCGAGGAACGACCCCTCGCGCACGGACCAGCCGAAGTTGTCGCCCGGCTCGACGGCGTACACCGACTCGACCTGCCACTCGCCGATGTGCCCCAGGTACATCGTGTGGTCACCCTCGGGGTCCCAGCTGATGCGGTGCGGGTCGCGCAGGCCGACGGCGTAGATCTCCGGCAGCGCGCCCGGCGTGCCGACGAACGGGTTGTCCGCGGGGATCCCGTACTGCCCGTTGGCGGCGTCCGTGCCCAGCGGGTCGATGCGGAAGACCTTGCCCTGCGGTGTCGCGAGGTTCTGCGGGTTGCCGTTGCCGACGCCGTTGCCGCCGTCGCCCACGAGGACGTAGAGGTTGCCGTAGTCGGCGTCCCCCTCGGTCACCGTGGGGTTGAACGCGATCTGCTGCACCGTGTGCACGCGGCCGGCGAACGGCACGCGCAGGACCTCGCGGCTCGTGCCCGCGAAGACCGCTGCGGACGGGTCCGTCGCCTTCCACTCCGTGACGACGCTGTGGAACTGCGTGTTGCCGTACGCGGGGTAGTCCGGGGTGTCCTCCGTCAGCGCCGTGCCGCCCTCGGTGTGGACCGTGTAGAACAGGCCGTTCTCGGCGAAGTCGGGGTGGAACTCGGCGGAGCCGAGGCCGGTGCCGAGACCCGCGCTGTTGTGGAAGTTGTCGAGGAACTGCTGGCGCACGTCGAGGTACGGCACGTACGCGCCCGTGTCCTTGTCGACGGTGTAGAGGACCGCGTTGTTGTCCGGCACCATGAGGCGGCCCGAGCCGTCGGGGATCTCGTCGAGGTGCGTAATGCGGTTGTGGCGCACGAGGCGCGGGTCCTGCGTCGCCGGGGTCGTCTGCGACGCCGGGAGCTGGGCCAGCTCCGTCACCTCGATGCCGAGGGTCGACGGCGTCGGGTCGGGCAGCGGGTTGAGCAGCGGCTCGTTGGGCGTCGTGCCGCCCGCGGCGCAGTCGGCCGGGTTGCCCGTCGGGATCGCGAGGTTCTGCCCGGCCGTGTCCACCGCGACGTCGTCGAGCATGAGGCGGCCCGCGCTGCTGGCGCCGTTGATCCAGAAGAACCGGTCGAGCGCCGAGGTCACGCCCTGGCGGAAGCCGAACTGCTGCTCCGTGCCCTCGGGCAGCCGGGTGATCTCCTCGTAGGGGCCGCCCTGGCTGTACACGCTGACCTTGTCCGTCGCGTTGTCGGCGACGATCCAGACGCACTGCCACGTGTCGCGCGACCAGACGCCGGCGGGCTTGAACGCGCCGCCGTCGCGCACGAGCATGACGTCGTTGTTCTGGTTGTTCACGTACGCGCGGCTGTGCGCGTAGTCGGACGGCGCGTCGAGGTCCGTGATGCCGAAGGACGTGTCGACGCTGCCCGTCCGCATGAAGCGGAAGAACACGGTCCCGGTCGTACCGTCCGCGATCCCGGGGACGGCGCGGTGGGCGCGCTGGGTGCCCCCGACCATCTCGAGGACCTGGTTGTTGCCGTTGAGCGGGTCGGCGACGACCCGCGCCGCGGACGAGGCGGACCAGCCGTCCTGACCGTTCAGGGCGGTGCGCTGGTAGGCCTCGAAGCTGAGGATCTCGCTGAACTCGTCCGCGGCCTCCTCCGCGGCCGCCGGTGGTCCGAGGAGGGTTCCTCCCAGGACGGCCGCGAGGGAGAGGGCGATCGCCGCTCTCCCTCGTCGGCTCGAATGCGTAGACGTCATCGTCTGCTCCGTTTCGTCGGATGGTGCTGGCACGACAGCGGTGAGCGCTGTCATGTCTCCGACCCGCCGGCCGTCCGTCGCCGGGTCGGGCTCCTGCGCACCGCCGGTTCCCCTCGGCCGCGTCGTTGCGCCGGGGTCCGCACGGGCCGCACGCACGGTCGGTGACGGCCCCTCGGCCGCCGCGTCCTGCTCTCCTGTCCGGCTCGAGCTGCACGTCCGTGTGCGCGACCCTCGCAGCGTAGGGAAGGCGCTTTCCGAGTGTCAAGGGACACGCGCGTGCGGTGCGTCCGAGGCCGCACCTGCCCGACGGACGCCGGCTACCGCCGGAGGATGCGCGCCTTCTGCGTCGCGAGCTCCGCGTCCGTGAGGATCCCCTGGTCGCGCAGTGCCGCGAGCTCGCGCAGCTGCGCGATCCGCACGTCCATCGCGTCGGACGCGCGCTGCCCCGGCGTGGCGGGCGGATCCGGGGGAGAGGTGGGCGGCGGGTCGTCGCCGGAGGCGGGTTCGCGCAGGCCGGAGGCGACGGCGAGCAGGTCGGCCAGGTCGGTGTCCCGGAGCCGGTAGGACGTGAGCGACCCTGGGAGGGCGCGGCCGACGTCGCGCAGCATCTCTTGCACCAGCGCGCCCACGGGACCACGGACGACGACCTCGACGTCGACCCGCTGCCCCGGCGCCGCGGTGCGCAGCTCGAGCAGGTCGAGGCCGAGCGCGGCGAGGCGCTGGAGCAGCCCGTACAGCGCGGCCTGGTCGCGCACGGTCGCCTCGAGCAGGGTGCACTCCGCCGTCCGGTGCACGCCCAGCTCGGCCAGGTCGGCCGCGGGGAGCGCCACGGGACCCAGCACCGTCACCTCGATCATCGTCGTGCCGTCCATGCGCCTCTCCTGGGTCGCCCACGTCGCACCAGGATGCGTGCGCGCCGGGCGGCGCGGATCACCCGGCGCGGGTGGCACCCGGGTGGGGCGCCGGGCGACTACCCCCGGCGGGTGAGCACCGGTGGCGCCCCGCGACCCACAGTGGGAGCATCGCGAACGTTCGCGACCTGACACGAGGGGTGCCCGATGGACGGCTTCTGGGACTGGTTCTGGCTCATGGTGTGGTGGTTCTTCTTCATCGCCTACCTCGTCGTGCTGTTCCAGATCGTCGCGGACCTGTTCCGCGACAAGGCGCTCAGCGGCTGGTGGAAGGCACTGTGGATCATCGCGCTGATCTTCGTGCCCTACCTCTCCGCGTTGATCTACGTCATCGCCCGCGGGCGCGGCATGGCGGAGCGTCACGCCGAGGAGGACCGCGCACGGCGCCAGGTCATGGACGACTACGTCCGTGCGACCGCGGGCACCGGCAGGTCGCCGGCGAGCGAGATCGCGGACGCGAAGGCGCTGTACGACGCCGGGACGATCGACGCCGACGAGTTCGCCCGTCTCAAGGCCCGGGCGCTCGCCTGAGGACCCGGTGATGGCGGACGAGGGCGAGCGCACGACCGCGACCGGCACCGACCGGGCCGCGCGCACCGGGACGGGCACCGGCGAGACGACCGAGACGGCGGGCGGCGAGACCGCCGACGTCGCGGCACGGCTCGCCGCGCTCGAGCGGGAGAACGCCGAGCTGCGGCGCCGGCTCGAGGAGCGGCCGACGGCGCTCGACGGCGGGGGCGGCGCGGGCACCGGTGGGAGCGGGGAGCCGCCGACCGCCGTCCGCCGTCCGCGGCGCCGCCTGCGGGCCGTGGCGTGCGCGGTGCTCATCACCTTGGGGGCGCTCCTGGCCCCGTTGGGTGCGGTCTCGGCGTGGGCGCAGCGAGAGCTGACGGACACCGACCGCTACGTCGCGACGGTCGGTCCGCTCGCCGCGGACCCGGTCGTGCAGTCCGCGGTCGCGGGGCGGCTCACCGAGGAGGTCATGTCCCGCATCGACGTCGGGGCGCTCGTCGACGACCTCGTCGGCGGGCTGGAGGAGCGCGACGTCCCGCCGCGCGCCACCCAGGCGCTCGCCGCGCTCGAGGCGCCGCTCCGCAGCGGCGTCGAGTCCCTCGTGCACGAGACCGCGACCCGGCTCGTCGAGAGCGACGCGTTCGAGGGCGCCTGGCTCCAGGCGAACCGCGTGGCGCACCAGCAGCTCCTCGCCGTCATGCGCGGCGAGGACGGCGACATCCTCCAGGTGGACGACGGTCGCCTCAGCATCCAGCTCTCCGGTCTGATCGACCTGCTCAAGGAGCGGCTGGTCGACCGCGGGCTGGGCGTCGCCGCCCGCATCCCGTCGGTCGACGCGACGTTCACCATCGCCCAGTCCGCGGAGCTCGTCATGCTCCAGAACCGGTACGCGCAGATCGTGACGCTCACGACGTGGCTGCCATGGGTCGCCCTCGGCCTGCTCGCCGCCGGGGTCCTCGTCGCGAACCGTCGGTCGCGTGCGCTCGTCGTGGCGGGGCTGGCGCTGACCGGGGCGATGGTCGCGCTCGGCGTCGGCCTCGCCGTGGCGCGGGGACTCTACCTCGGTGCGCTCTCCGGGCAGGTCCTGCGGCTCGACGCGGCCGAGGTCGTGTTCGACCAGGCCGTGGGGTACCTGCGCCTCACGCTCCGCACGGTGGGAGTGCTCGGCCTGGTCGTCGCGCTCGCCGCGTACCTCGGCGGGCCGAGCGAGTCGGCGCGCAGCCTGCGCGCAGGGCTCGGGCGCATGGGCGCCACGGTACGGGGATGGGGCGAGGGCCGCGGGGTCTCGGCGGGTCCCGTGGGCGACTGGCTCGGGCGGCACAAGGCGTTCGTACGCGTCGTGGTCGTCGGGGCCGCGGCGGTCGTCCTGCTGCTCGCCGGCTCTCTGACACCGGGCCTCGTGGTCGGCGTCGCGCTCGTCGCCGGCCTCCTGCTCGTCGTGGTCGAGATCCTCGCCCGACCGCCCGTGGTCACCGAGCCGGCGAGCTCGTCGTGATCGACGCTGTCGACCCGCCGTCCCGGGTCCGACCGACCTGACCTGTTCCACCCGGCGTTCGCCCTGCGCCTCCCCGGCCGCGGGAATAGCCTGCCCTCATGACCTCGGTCGAGCAACGTGCCGAGCAGGAGGACGTCGCGCTCGTCGCCGACGTCTTCGAGACGATGCGTGCCCGGACCTCGGTCCCGGCGCTCCCCGCCTCGACGGTCCCGCGGCCCGCGGTCGAGGCGCTCGTGGCTGCCGCGGTGGCGCGGCGCCTGACGCTCGTGTCGGCCGGGCCCGGTTGGGGCAAGACCACCGCGGTGGCTCGGTGGGCGCGTGCCACGACCGGCCTGCGGGTCGCCTGGCTGACGCTGGAGCCGTTCGACGACAAGCCGGCCGCGTTCTGGGCCGACGTCCTGTCCGCGCTGCGCGGCGCCGGCGCCGTCCCCCCGGGGCACCCGCTCGAGACGCTCGTCGTCCCGCCACGGCTCTCGCCGGCGCTCCTGCGGCGGGTGCTCGCCGCGCTCGAGCAGCTTCCCGAGCCGGTGGTGCTCGTGCTGGACGACTTCCACCACGCGGCGTGCGCCGAGGTCGCGGCGACCGTCGACGACATGCTGCGCTACCCGCTGCCCCTCCACCTCGTCGTGCTCACGCGCGTCGACCCGCTGGTCCGGCTCCAGCGGTTGCGCGCGCAGGGTGAGGTCGCCGAGGTCGGTGCCGCGGACCTCGCGTTCGACGCCCCGGCCGTCACGACGCTCGCCGCGGTGCAGGGGAAGCCGCTCTCGGCGTCCGACGCGGGGCGCGTCCTCGACGAGACCGGCGGCTGGGCGGTGGGCGTCCGCCTCCGGGTCGACGCCGACGACGCCGCGAGCCGGGCGCGCGCCGACCGCTCGGCGGCGGAGTTCCTCCTGGCCGAGGTCCTCGACGGCCAGGACCCGGCGACCCGCAGCTTCCTCCTGCGCACGAGCGTGACGTCGGCCGTGTGCCCCGACCTCGCGTCCGCGCTGGACCCGGGCGCGCCGGCGGAGCGGCTGCTCCCGGGCCTCGCCGCGGCCGACGGCTTCGTCATGACGGCGGGCGCGCACCGCACCTGGTACCGGTACCACCCGCTCCTGCGCGAGATGCTCCTGAGCCAGCTCCGGGTCGAGGACCCGGCCCGGCTGCGTGACGCGCACCGCGCGGCGGCGCGCTGGTTCGCGCAGGACGGCGAGGCGGTGCGGGCGCTCGAGCACGCGGCCGCCGCGGAGGACTGGCCCCTCGTGGGTGAGGTCTTCGTCGAGGGGGCCGCCGCGCAGCTCGCGGGCCCCCACCGCGAGACCGTCGCGGACGTCCTGCGCCGCGTGCCGTACCCGACGATCGGGGTGGACGCGCGGTTGCACCTGTGCGCAGGCGCCCTCGCGTACGTCGACGAGCGGTTCGACGCCGCCCGCCAGCACGTCGCGACGGCCCGCGACCTCCTCGACCCCGCCGATCAGCCCGCCGCCGCCGTGCTCCTGGAGCTGCTCGACGCCTCGATCGCGCGCGCGACGGGGGACGTGCGCGGCCTCGCGACGGCGGCCGGCGCCGCCCTCGCGACCACGGACGCCGCGCCCTACCCGTTCCCCGCGCTCGACACCTACCGCGGCCTCGCGCGAGCCCACCGCGCCGCGGGCCTCGCCTGGTGCTCGGTGGGACCCGAGCCGGCGGCGGCCGCGTCCGCGCCGCCTCCCGGCCGTGACTGGCGGGCTCCCCAGCTCTTCGTCCTGGGCGCACGGGCCGCGGCGTCCCTCCTCGCGGTCGCGGAGGGCCGGCTCGACGAAGGCGACGCGGCCGCGCGCGAGGTCGTCGCGGAGGCCGAGCCTCGCGGGTGGGACGGGTACGCCCACGTGCGCCCGGCGCACGCGGCCCGGGCGTGGGTGCTGTACCTGCGCGCGTCGGACGACGCCCTCGACCGGGAGCTCGCGCACGCGCTGGCGGCCGACGCCGGGGGGCGCGAGCCGGCGTCCGAGGCGGCCGTCCGGCTCCTCCAGGCCCTGGTGGCGGCGGACCGCGGGCACGCCGCGGCCGCGCGGCACGCGCTGGTCGCGGCCGACCGCGCGCTCGGGCCCGTCGCGACGCCCCCGGTCCTCGCCGACCTGTGGGTCCGGGCGACGGCCGCGGTCCGGCTGCTCGACGACGGGACGCAGCCCGCGCTGCCGGTGCGCGCCCGGCGGGAGGGGCTGGGTACGGCCGCCGTCGTCGCGGTGTGCGGCGCGCGCGAGCTGCTCGCCACGGGGCGGACCGGGGCCGCGGCGCGCGCCGTCGCGGGGCTCGTGGACGCGGGGGAGGACGAGGTCGACGTCGTCGCCCGGGTCGAGGCGGCGCTCGTCGAGGCGTCGGCCCTGGCCCGGGCGGGAACCCGCCGCGTGGAGGTCCCGCTGGCCCGCGCCCTGGACCTCGCCGCCGTCGAGCGGGTCGCTCGCCCCTTCCTCACCGTCGTGCGGGAGCTGCGCCCGGCTCTCGCGCGCGCGGTCGCCGCGCGCGGCGACGCGCTCGCCGCGCGCCTGCGCGCCCACCTCGACCCCGCGGACCGCGCGCCGGAGCCGGCCCCGCTCGTCGAGCCCCTCACCGAGCGGGAGCTGGCGATCCTCGCCGTCCTGCCCTCGATGGCCAGCAACGTCGAGATCGCCGAGGACTTCTTCGTCTCGGTGAACACCGTGAAGGCGCACCTCAAGTCCGTCTACCGCAAGCTGGGCGTGAGCTCGCGCCGCGACGCCGTGCGACGGGGCCGCGAGCTCGGCGTCGTGCCCTGAGCCGCCGCCTCAGACCCGGGCGGGCGAGACCTGGGCCGGGGTGCCGGCGTCGGCAGGCGTGCCCCGGTGCCGGTCGACCTGCCGCAGCACGAGCTTGCCGAGCTCGGCCAGGACGAGGAACGCGAGCGCGACGAGCGCGCACACGCCCCACTGGCCCCCGTCGAGGTCGACCGTGCCGAAGATCCGCTGGAGGCCGTCGAGGGTCGTGACGAGGAACGTCAGACCCAGGGACGCGAGGAGCAGCACGACGAACCGGCCGTTGGCGAGCGTCTCGAACGACAGGATGCTGGCCCGCGGGTCGCGCCACTCGAGCGCGGCGACGACGTGCAGGAGCGACATCGCGGTGAGTCCCATCGTCGTCGCGACGGCCAGGTCGGCGTCGGCCTCGCCCCACGCCACGGCGACGAGCGAGCCGACGGCGATGAGCACACCGCCCACGGCGAGCCGGACCCCGAGCCCGCGCCCGATGACCGGCTCGGTCGGCGGCCGGGGACGGCGGCGCATGAGGCCGGGCGTCGCGGCGTCGAAGCCGAGACCGATGGCGAGCAGCACGTCGATCGCGAAGTTCACCCAGAGGATCTGGAGCGGCGTGAGCGGCGTGCCGCCCGCGACGGTGAAGATGCCGGCGCCCACGAACGTGAGGATGAAGCCCACGAGCACGACCATCTGGAAGCGGATGTACTTCATGAGGTTGTCGTAGAGCCCGCGGCCTCCCTCGACGGCGGCCACGATCGTCGCGAAGTTGTCGTCGGTGAGGATCATCTCCGCGGCGTCCTTGGTCACCTCGGTGCCGGTGATGCCCATCGCCACGCCGATGTCCGCGCGCGTGAGCGCCGGGGCGTCGTTGACGCCGTCGCCGGTCATGGCCACGACGTCGCCCTTGCGCTTGAGCACGTCGACGAGGCGCACCTTGTCCTCGGGCGCGACGCGCGCGACCACGCCGATCTCCCCGACCTCCGCCTCGAGCTGGGCGTCGGACATCGCGGCGAACTCGGCGCCGGTCAGCGCGCGGCCCTCGATGCCGAGCTGCCCGGCGATCGCGGCCGCGGTGGTCACGTGGTCGCCCGTGATCATCCGGACGCGGATGCCGGCGTCCCGACACTCCGCGATGGCGTCGCGCGCCTCGCGCCGCGGGGGATCGACGATGCCGACGAGCCCGACCAGCTCGAGGTCGCGCACCGCGTCGAGGAGCTCCCCGGACAGCTCGTCCCGGCCGACGGTCCGTCGCGCGACCGCGAGCACGCGCATGCCCTCGCCCGCGAGCGCGTCGTTCTCGGCCACGACGCGCGCCCGGGCGTCGTCGTCGAGCGGCGCCGTCCCGCCGTCGGCGGTGAGGTAGCGGCTCGACCGGGCGAGCAGCACGTCCGGGGCGCCCTTGACGAAGCACGTGAGCGCGCCGTCGATGTCGTGGAACGTCGCCATGAACTTGTACGCCGCGTCGAACGGGACCTCCGCGACGCGCGGGTGCTCCGCGCGCGTCTCCTCGACGTCCAGCCCGGCCTTCGCCGCCAGCACCACGACGGCGCCCTCGGTGGGGTCGCCGATGCACTCGCCGTCGCGCACGACGGCGTCGCTCGCGAGCGCCAGGGGCAGCGCGACCGGCTCGAGCGGGACGTCCGTCGCGCCGGCGGCCGCGAGGATGCGGCCGGTCGTGGAGTAGCCCTCGCCGTCGACGGAGAACCGGCGCCCGGCGAGCACCAGCCGGCGCGCCGTCATCTGGTTGAGCGTGAGGGTCCCGGTCTTGTCCGAGCAGATGGCCGACGTCGAGCCGAGCGTCTCGACCGACTTGAGGCGCTTGACGATCGCACCCTCCTCGGCGAGCCGCCGGGTGCCGAGCGACAGCAGCATCGTCACGACCGCGGGGAGGCCCGTCGGGATCGCGGCGATCGCGAGGCTGATCCCGACCACGAAGAGGCTGTCGAAGTCCTCGCCGCGCACCAGGCCCAGGACCACCACGACGACGAGGGCGATCGCCGCCATCACGGTGATGATCACGGTGATGCGGTCGAGCTGGCGCGTGAGCGGGGTCTTGTCCTGCTCGACTCCGCTGAGCATCCCGGAGATGCGGCCCACCTCGGTCGTCATGCCCGTCGCGGTGACGACCATCTCGCCGCGCCCGCGCGTCACCTGCGAGTTCATGTACGCCATGTCGGTGCGGTCCCCGAGCGGCGCGTCGTCCGCGACGACGGTCTCGACGCCCTTGGCGACGGGGGTGCTCTCGCCCGTGAGGCCGGCCTCCTCGATCTCCAGCGACGCCGCGACGAGCAGCCGCCCGTCGGCCGGGATCTTGCTCCCCGCCTCGAAGCCGACGACGTCGCCCGGCACCAGCTCCTCCGCGGGCACCTGCTCCTGGCGCCCGTCGCGGCGCACGGTGGCCGTCATGACGAGCATCTGCTGGAGCGCCGCGACGCTCTGGGCGGCCTTGCCCTCCTGGTGCAGGCCCATGAGGGCGTTGAGCACGGTGAGCCCGAGGACGACGACGCCCGTGGTGACGTCGCCGAGCGCGATGATGCTGACCACCGCCGCGCCGACGAGGACGAGCTGCATGAGGTCCCGGTACTGGCGCAGGAACGCCTGCCACGGCTTCTCCTTGCGCTCCTCCGCGAGCGCGTTGGGCCCGTACCGGGCGCGCCGCTCGGCGACCTGCGCCGACGTCAGCCCGACCGCCGGGTCGACGTCGAGCGCCGCGCACACGGCCTCCGTCGAGGCGGTGTGCCACGGGCCCGTGGCGGGAGGGACCTGCTGTCGGGGGATCTGCGCAGCCGTCATCGTGGGCTCCTCTCCGGCGCTCGTCACCACGGTCGCAGCGGACCCGGGGCGGAGCCTCACCCGTCGGGGGTGAACGCGGCGCACCGGCCACGGCCGGGCACGCCGGTCAGGACCGCGACCCGACCAGCCCGCTCTCGTAGGCGACGATCACGGCCTGGACGCGGTCCCGGACCCCGAGCTTGGCGAGCAGGTTGCCCACGTGCGTCTTGACCGTCGTCGACGACAGCACGAGGCGCTCGGCGATCTCGGCGTTGGACAGGCCCTCGGCCACGCACCGCAGCACGTCGAGCTCGCGAGGCGTGAGCGACCGCAGGCGCGGGTCGAGGCCGTCGTCCGCCGGCTGCTCCCCGGCGGGCAGGTGCGGTGCGAAGAGGTCGAGCATGCGGCGCAGCACGCGAGGCGCGACCACCGAGCTCCCCGCCGCGACGGTGCGGATCGCCTCGACGAGGTCGTGCGGACGGGCGTTCTTCAGCAGGAAGCCGCTCGCGCCGGAGCGCAGCGCCGCGAACGCGTACTCGTCGACGTCGAACGTGGTCAGCACGAGCACGCGCGTCCCGGGGTGCTCCGCGACGACGCGGCGGGTCGCCTCGATGCCGTCCATCCCGGGCATCCGGACGTCCATGACGACGACGTCGGGCGCGAGCGCCGCGACCTGGTCGAGCGCGACCCGGCCGTCGGACGCCTCGCCGACCACCTCGAGGTCGGGCTCCGACTCGATCACGAGCCGGAACCCCATGCGCAGGAGCGCCTGGTCGTCCACGAGCAGCACGGTCGTCACGGGGCCCCTCCGTCGTCCTCGTCCTCCGGCAGATCCTCCCGCAGGTCCCGTCGCAGCTCCTCCGGCCGGTCCCACGGGAGCACGACGCGCACGACCCACCCGCCCTCGGGGCGCGGGCCGGCCGCGACGCTGCCGCCGAGCAGGGCCGCGCGCTCGCGCATGCCGAGGATGCCGCGGCCGGTCCCGCCGCCCGCGCCGGGACGGGTGCCGCCGGCGTCGCGGACCTCGACCTCGACGACGTCCGCGCCGCGCCGGACCTCGACCTCGGCCGTCGACGTCCCGGGCGCGTGCCGCAGGACGTTCGTCAGCGACTCCTGCACGACCCGCACGACCGCGAGCCGGAGCGAGGTGTCGTCCGGGAGCGGGACGTCGAGGCCGGTCGCCGTCACGGGCACGCCCGCGGCGCGGAAGCGCGCGACGACGGCCGCGAGGTCGGTCGCGGTCGGCTCGGGCCGCCCGTCCGGTGCCTCGGGCTCCTCGTCGCCGGGGTCGAGCGCGCCGAGGACGCGCTGCATGTCGGTCAGCGCGTCGCGCCCGGTCCGGGAGAGCTCTCGCAGGGCCTCGCGCGAGCGGTCGGGTGCGCGGTCGAGCGCGGCGCCCGCGCCGTCGGAGAGGGCGACCATCACCGAGACGCTGTGCGCGACGACGTCGTGCATCTCCCGGGCGATGCGGGCGCGCTCGGCCGCACGGGCGAGCGCGGCGCTCTGGTCCCGGTCCCGGGCCATGGCCCGGTAGCGCTCCGCCAGGTCCTCGGCGTGGAGCCGGCGGGCGCGCGTGCCGGAGCCGGTGGCCATGCCGAGGAGCAGGAGCGCCAGCAGGAGCGAGACGGACGCGGACCGGCGGCCGGGGGAGAAGGGCGGCTCCGCGAGGTCCCGCACGGGGTCGCCGTCCGGTGTCACGACCGGGTCGCTCCAGAGCAGGATCTCGGCGAGGCCGATGTCCTGCCACCACCACAGCGCCACCGTGACGACGGCGAGCACCGCCGCGCACGTCAGCCACGCCGTGCGCGGCGGACGGGACGCCGCGACGGCGTGCACCGCGCACGCCAGGCACACTCCGAGCACCCCCAGCACCCCCGCGGTCGCGAGCGACGCGACGGCCAGCGCCGTGAGCACGGCCGCGACGACGAGCGGTCGCGTGCGGCGGCCGAGCAGGAGCAACGCCCCGAGGACGGCCCCGGCGAGCCAGGTCGTGACGACCACCTGGGCGACAGGTTCGTCGGGCCGGAAGAGGCCGAGCCCGGTGGAACCCTCGACCGTCGCGAGCCCGAGGACCGCGGTGAGGAGCCCGAGCACCACGACACCGGCGACGAGTGCGGCGTCCGCGGCCCGCGGCCGGTCTGCGAGGAACCGGCCGAGCGGCCCGCGCCGCCGGAGGTCGGGCGTGGTGAGGGGGATGTCGTCGGTCGCCGTGCGCACGGCAGCGGCGGGGGACGGCGGGGGCATGGCCCCACTCTCCCATTCGTGCCGGTCCACGTCAGGTGACGTCATGGTGCCGGAGGCGGTACCCCGCCGCGACGAGCAGGACGGCGGCCCACGCGGCGAGCACGAGACCGCCCGCCCACGGACCGACGTGCGGGCCTGGCGTCGTCGCGTCGAGGGCGGCGAGCCGCTCGTCGCCCTGGAGGAGCCGCGCCCCGGCGCCCGGGAGGAGGGCGCGCGCCGTGTCCGCGACCCGGCCGGGGTTCGTCGCGAGGAGGTGGTCGAGCACGACGACCAGGACCACGCCGGCGACCAGCGCGACGTCGGGCCGGCGCAGCAGCGCCCCGAGCCCCAGCCCGACGAGCGCGACCCCGGTCTGGTAGAGCACGAACCCCCCGAGGAGGCGCGCCGTCTCCGGGTCCGCGACGTCCAGCACGAGCCCGACCGCCGCGCGCTGCCCGGCTGTCGCCGCGAGCGCCGCCCCCAGCGCGACCGCGGCCGTGAGGGCCGCGACCGCCGTCGTGACGAGCACCTGGGCCACGAGCACGGGGACACGCCGGGGGACCGCGACGAAGGTGACGCGTGCCGCACCGGTGCGGAACTCGCCCGCGCCGGTCGTCGCGCCCAGGACGAGGAACCCGAGCTGGGCGAGCACGTACCCGGCGACGGCCACGGGCGCGCCGGACGCGCCGTCGTCGGGCCGGGCGAACAGGCCGAGCGCCCAGGCGCTCGCGGCCGACGCCGCGACCGTCGCGAGGGCGAGCCAGCCCGTCGCGCGCAGGCTCGTGAGCTTGTCCCACTCGGCCGCGAGCACGCTGCGGAGGGTCACCGGCGAGCGGTCCGCGGGGAGGGCGGCGGGGGCCGGTCTCGTCGCGGCCACGTCACACCACGTCCCGCGTGCGGAGGCGGACGTCAGCCAGGGCCAGGGGGACAGCGACCCACGCCGCCAGGACGAGCCCACCGCCCAGCGCGCCGAGGTCCGGCGCACCCTCGACGGTGCCCTCGGCCGTCAGCAGGGATCCCGCTCCGGCGGGGAGGAACGTCACGGCGGTGTTGACAGCGGCCTGGGCGGACGGCACGTCCGAGGACGCGGCGAGCGGGTCGCCCGCCAGGTCGGCCGCGAGCACCAGCGCGACGGGCAGGACGAGGACGACGAGGACCGCGACCGTCAGGGCGGGCACCGGCCGCCGGAGCAGCGCGCCGAGCGCGAGGCCGAGCAGGGCCATCGCGACGAGCAGGAGCACCATCCCACCGAGGACCCGGGGCGTGCCGTCGCTCGCGAGGTCGAGGGCGATCCCCCGGGCACGTGACGAGGGGACCAGGGCGAGGACGGCGGCGCCGACCGCGAGCACGGCCGTGAGCACGGCGAACGCGGCGGTGACGACCGTCTGCGCGGCGAGCACCGGCCAGCGCCGCGGGACGGCGACGAACGTCGTGCGGAACGTCCCGGTGCTGTGCTCGCCCGTGCCGACGAGGACGCCCAGGACGAGCGGGGGCACCTGGGCGAGCAGCAGCCCCGACGTGAGGGAGCCCAGCGGGTCGAACCCCGGGTCCACGGAGGACGCCTGGGCCGAGAGGTAGGTCAGTGCGGCCGAGACCGCGACCGTGAGCGCGGCGGCCCACCAGGAGGACCGGAGGCTCGTGAGCTTGGTCCACTCGGAGCCGACGGCGCGCGCGAGCGTCGGGCCCAGGGGCGTCGTCCGCGCAGGGGCCGGGGGAGTGCGGGCCGGGACCGGGGTCGCGGCGGTCATCGGGCACCGCCCGCGGCGGCGCGGTCGCTCTCGCCGGTGGCGCGGCCTCGGTACTGGACCGCTCCGGCGGTGAGCCGCAGGTACGCGTCCTCGAGCGAGCCCGCGTCCTCGGCGAGCTCCTGGACCGGTGCGTCGGCGAGGAGCCGGCCCCGGCCGATGACGACGACCCGGTCCGCGCAGAGCGCGAGCTCGTGCATGAGGTGCGAGGAGAGGAGCACGGTCCGCCCTTCGGCGGCGAGGCCGCGCACGAGGCCGCGCACCCACAGGACGCCGTCCGGGTCGAGTCCGTTGACGGGTTCGTCGAGGATGAGCGTGCCCGGGTCGCCGAGCAGCGCCGCCGCGATGCCGAGGCGCTGTCCCATCCCCAGCGAGAAGGTCCCCGCGCGCCGCCCGGCGACGCTCTCGAGACCGGTCATCCCGATCACCTCGTCGACGCGGCCCCGGCCGATCCCGTGGGTCCGCGCGAGGGCTCTCAGGTGTCGGAACGCCGTGCGCCCCGGGTGCACGGACCGGGCGTCGAGCATGCACCCGACGGCGTGGAGCGGCGCCCGGAGGTCGGCGTACCGGTGGCCGTCGACGGTCGCCGTTCCTGACGTCGGGCGCTCGAGGCCGACCACCACACGCATCGTCGTCGACTTCCCCGCCCCGTTCGGGCCGAGGAAGCCCGTCACGGTGCCGGGCCGCGCCGTGAACGTCAGGCCGTCCACCGCCGTCGTCGGCCCGTAGCGCTTGGTGAGCGCCTCCACCTGGATCATGCGTCCTCCCGTCGTCGCGGGGCGCCCGGTCCTCGGGTGCCGCCGTCGTCGACGCTACGGACGGGGCGGGGTCGCCGGCTCCCGCCGTCGGCCGAGATCCGCCGGGGAGCGCCCTCCTCCTCGAGGAGGAGGCGGTCCTACCGGGGGTGGAACCAGGCGCGGTCCGGGCCCGGGGGTCACGGCGCGTCGGGCCGGGACGCGTCCACCGTGCGCTCCGCCACCAGGACGCCGGCCTCCCACCCTGGGGCGCGACCTCCCTCGGGCGGCTCCTGGTCGACGGGGAGTCCGGCCCGCACCAGCAGCCAGGCGACGAGCGAGTTGGAGTTCCACATGTCGTGGGCGCCCGGCGGCCTGCGACCCCAGGTGAACGTCGGGACCGCGGGGACCGCGTGCAGGAGCCGCGCGGCCGCGGCGGCGTCACGGGTCACGACGACGGCCGGTCCCACGGCGTGGGAGCGGTCGGGGATCAGCCCGTAGGGCCAGCGGCGCACCTCGTACCGGAAGAGGCGTGAGCGGCCGAGCGGACGGGCGCCGACCGGTCCGGTGGCGACGACCCCGCGCACGTCCGGGCCGTGGCCCCACGCGGGAGTCATCTCGACGGTGCAGGGGACGCCCTCCAGGTGCACCTCGAGCGCGGCGTGGAACAGCGGGCCCGGGCGGCGGCGCTCGAGGAGGGCGCACGCGCGCTCCCACCACGCGCTCGTGCGCCGCACCACGTGGCCGCCGGCGCCGACCGGCAGCCAGAGCAGCTCGACCCGGTCGTCGGTGCCACGGGTGCTCGTCGTCACCCGACGACGCTATAGGCTGGGCGCATGCTTCCGGCGTGAGAACGCCGGCGGGATCCGATGAGACAGCGGATCGAGAAGCCCCGTCGCTCCACACGGCGGGGCTTCTCGCTGCCCGGGTGAACGTGCCGGGCGAGCATTGTGGCCCGTTCCTGGGCGGGAGTAGCGTTCGCAGTACGCCACGACGACATCGAGGTCGACCGATCGGGCGGAGGACGAGATGACGAGCAGGCTTCCTCCCCCCGGGCCGCTGCCCCCAGGGCAGCACCCCGGGTGCGACACGTCCGGCATGTTCCTCGTCCACCGGATCTTCCGCTGGCTGTACCGGGAGCTCCCCGAGCTCGTGCGCGAGGTCGAGCCAGGGGACACCGCACGTTCGGCGATCGTGGGCCGCTACGCCCACCTGGACTTCTTCGCGCTGCACATGCACCACGAGACCGAGGACCTGGTGCTGTGGGACCGGTTGGAGGCGCGCGCACCGGCCTGCGCCCTCCACGTCGGGCAGATGCGTGCGCAGCACGCCGAGGTCGCAGCGCACCTCGCCCGGATCGAGCCCCAGCTGGAGCCCTGGGTGGCCACCGCCGAACCCTTGCTCCGCGACCACTTCGCCACGGACATAGAGGGCCTGCGGGACGTCCTCTCGGCGCACCTCGGGCAGGAGGAGGTCGACGTCCTTCCCGTGGCGGGGGACGTGATGTCGCAGCAGGAGTGGGACTTCATGGAGGAGCACACACGGGCCACGCTGCTGGCGCACCGCAAGGAGCTCGGCAAGGACGTCATGGCGCTCCAGCTCGGCCTGCTGGTCGCGAGCGTCCCCGAGGCCGACCGCGAGGACTGGTTCCGCGCGAACGTGCCGGCTCCGGTCCGGGTGCTGTACCTGCTCCTGCTCAAGCGGCGGTACGACGCGGCGATGCGCGAGCTCTACCCGGACCGCCCCGTGCCGGCGATGGTCTGACGCCCGGACGGAAAGGACCGAGCCGTGTGGCGACGCGTGACGCTCGACGTCCACCTCGACCACCCGCCGTCGCGCGTCTTCCCGTACCTCGCCGACCCCGGTCGGTGGCCCGAGTTCGCGCCCGCGGTCGACTCGCGTCGCGCGGTGGACGGCACCCCGCTCCAGGTGGGTGACCGGTGGGCCGCCGTGGACCGCATCGGGCCGTTCCGGGTGCGGTTCACCGACGTGCTCGAGGTCGTCGAGCCGGACCGGCGGGTCGTCTGGCACTCCACGGCGCCCTGGAACTCCCGCGTCGAGTACGTCACGTCGCCCGACGGCGCCGGCACGCGCGTCCTGGCCGACTACCACGGCGACGTCGCCGACTGGCTCCGCGTCCTCGCGCTGCTCCCGACGCCCGTCCTGGCAGGGATCCTCCGACGCGACTTCACCGGGCTCCGCCGTGTGCTCGAGGCGGAGGACCGCGTGCGTGCACGTCGTCCGTGACGAGCGTCTCCCGCCCTCGTGCGCTACTTGCCGAGCGAGACGGTCTCCTGCGACAGGCGGTCCCGGAAGGCGGAGTGCCGCAGGCGCTCGGACTCGGTCCGGGAACCGACCACGACGAACACGAGGAGCACGACGGAGCCGCCGCCACCGACCAGGAGGGCGCCGAGGAGGTCCAGCATCGGGACACCGTCGTCGGGCGTGCCCGGCTGGCCTGTCACCGAGACACCCCACATCCCGGTGTAGTGCATCCCGGCGACGGCGACCCCCATGACGAGAGCCGAGACGGTCATCGAGAGCCCGCCTCTCGCGTGGACGCACAGCCACAGTGCCGCCGTCGCGGCCGCGACCGCGATGAGCACCGCCAGGGCGACGGAGAGCGCGCTGTAGTGCATGGTGCCGTGCATCCGCATCGCGGCCATGCCCATGTAGTGCATCCCGGCCACGCCGAGCCCGGCCACGGCGCCACCCGTTACCAGCAGAACGGGCCGGTAGCCGAACATCATCACGAGGTGGAGCCCGATCGAGACGACCACGACGGCGACGAGGGCGGAGGCGACGGTCAGCGGGACGTCGTAGTGGATCGGCATGCCCGTGACCGTGAACCCGAGCATCGCCACGAAGTGCATCACCCAGATGCCGGTCCCGCCGATGGCCGCGGCTCCGAGCCACAGCCACGCCGACCGCACGTGCCACGGCGCGTCGATCCGGGACCGGGACACCGCGGACAGGCCGCAGGCCGACCCGGAGACCGCCGCCGCGTAGGAGATGAGCGGCGTCACCGCTCCGTAGGTGAAGTGATGGACGTCGAGCATTGCATACCGCCTCAAAAGCATCAGAAGGGACACGACACCCTAAAGCGATATCCGTGATGCCGCACGGGGCTTCGAGCAGCCAGGTCGGCGAGTCCCTGTGAGAGGACGGGAAGTGCTGAGATCTGCCGTCGACCGGCCCTGACGGGGGCTGTCCCACTCGACCCAGGGAACCAGAGGACTCTTCCTCGTTCGGTGGTGCTCGCGGATGCCTAGCGTGGAGGCCATGGCGCATCTCGCGCGGCGGTGCTCGGTTGCTCGACGTCACGTGCCTCGGCATCTCGATCGTGCGCGGCACGTGTGGCTTCGCCGTGGAGCTCGTCTGTTGGTGATCTTCCTCGTCGTGCGGTTCCTCCTGGTCCCGTCGGTGCCCGCTGCAGAACGGGCCCTGGAGGTGCTCTCCCACGTCGAGCCGACCCTCTTGGCGCTGGGTGTGCTCCTCGAGGCACTGAGTCTGGCCACCTATTCGGTGCTGACCTCGGTCGTTCTGCCCCGCGAGGGCAGACCCGCCTTCAGCTGGCTGTTCCGGACGGACCTGTCAGCCTTGAGCGTCGCGCACGTGACTCCGGCGGGGGCGGCGACGAGCAACGTCGTCCGTGTCGGTCTGCTGCACCGAGGGGGCGTGCGCGTGGAGGAGGCCGTCGCAGCCGTAGCCGTCCAGGGGTTCGGCTCGGCAGCCACTCTGCAGCTCATTCTCGGCGTGGCTGCTCTGACCGGCGTGCTGCTCGGCGTCGCGCCGGGTCTCTACGCGGGGGTTGCAGTGGCAGTCATCTGTGTCCTGATGGCCGAGCTCGCCGTCGTGCGGGCTGTGGAGCATCACCCGGACGGGCTTCCCGCTGCTGCAGAGCGCATCACCCGGTGGTCGTCCTCCCGGTGGCGTGCACGACTGCAGGGATGGGTGCGACCGACCATGGTCAGGGTGGTCGACCTGTTGTCCGAGCGGCGCCTGCTGGGCAGGTTCGCGGTCTGGGGATCGCTCAACTGGTGTCTGGACGCGGCTGCCTTGTGGGTCTTCCTGGCAGCTTTCGGCGTACGGCCGAATCCTGTCGCGCTCTGTGTCGCCTACGGTGTCGCCAACGTCATGGCCGGTGTTCCCATCGCCCCCGGCGGCCTCGGTGTGGTCGAAGCCGGTGTCATCTCCGTCCTGACCGGTCTCGGCGAGCCGTCGGGCCCGGTCGTTCTCGGCGTCGTGGCCTGGCGGCTGCTGCAGTTCTGGCTGCCGATCCCTGTCGGCGCTGCCTGCTATGCCAGCTTGGTCGTCTCATCTCGCGCTGGTCGACGTCCACGTATCGGCGGGGCCGAGGCGCCGCCCGTGACCCTCGGAGCTCACCGCCAGGGTTGACATGCAGATCACCCACCGTGCGCATCGGCTCGGAGTGGAACTGTGTCACGGGTGCCGAGTCGCGCGGTCGCTCAGCGGGTGTCGCGTTCGCAGGTCTCGTGCACCGGCGCGCTGACGGGCATGAAGACCCGGGTGCGCCACGTCCTCGGGTCCGGATCCGTGTCCGGTCCGATCTCGTAGAACTCCCAGAGCTGGTCCGATGGCTCCAGCCCGCGCGCCCGTGCCCATTCTTCCATGTGGGCGTACGTCAGAGGCAGGGTGCCGTGCGACCCCACGTGCACGGCCTCGACGGCACGGCCTCTCGGCAGACCGCCGGTCTCCAGCGAGCCGCCCACGGGGACCGCAACCGTGACTCGGCCCGGGGCCACCGCCTCCTTCACGGGGAATCCCACCTCGACGTCGAACCGCTCCTCCGAGCTGTCGCGGTAGCGGGCGTAGGGCGGCCCGGTGATCCGCACGCCCGCGTCCTCCAGGGCCCGGGAGAGGGCCGGGAACGCGCGGCCGCACACGTCGCTGAGGCGATCCCACGGGAGGAGCTGGCGCAGCCCGACCGTGTGTTCGACGTCGTCGGACCACTGTGTCAGTCTGATGTCGTCGGTCATGCTCGGCTCCGTCACAGGCTCTCCCGGGATAGTGCCGCTGTCAGGACCTGCGGCCGCCGATCGCGATCGCAGGTCCGGAGAACATCGCGATCCCCAGCACGAAGCCGAAGTCGTACCAGCCTCCGTTGTTGTCGACCTCGTAGATGCTCACCGTGTCGGTGAAGAGCGAGACGATGAACGTGACCGGCAGGATGATGCCTTGCCACAGGCCCCACCAGAAGCCGTAGCCACCGGGGTTCGCGACGACGTTGGGACCGGCTGCGCAGGCTCCGAGAAGGAGCGCCGCTGCGACGAGAAGGGCTACGGCGAGGCCGTGCCACCGTGTGGTGCGAGCGGTCATGATGGTCACCTCTTCGTTCCTGGCGGCAGTCAACCCATCAGCCGGACCGGTTGGTGCTCGATCGCCGCGATGTCGTTCGAGGTCGCTCGTAGCAGCCGGTCTGCGAGCTCTCGCAGTGCGCGTGCCGTGGCGAGCTCTTCCCCGATCTCCCTGACCGGGGTGTCGCCGGGGCTGCGACGAGCTCGACCGTGCCCCGTCAGCGTGGTTCCGCTCGAGGTCGTCAGTACGGCGTGAGCCGTCGTGATCGCGCCTTCTGGCTCGATGTCGTCGGCGTCGAACAGCTCGACGGTGATGCTCCAGGTGTGACTCATGACCGTCTCTACCCCTCTGTGATCGTTTGTGGACCGGTTCGCTGTCTCGTTCTCAGGCTCACGCCGGTCGCGATCGCGACGTAGGGGAGAAGGTCACACCTGGCGGTAGTCCTCCGGCGGCACGGGACGTGGTTGCTCCGAGCGACGGGAGTCGCCCACCCCGCGACGCCTACCGTCCTCGCCCTCCCAGGAGTGGAAGGACCTCAGGAGCGGGAGTACAACAGAACGATGGAGCAGGTGCGCGTGTACCTTCTTGATGATCACGAGGTTGTGCGGCGCGGCCTCAAGGGTCTGCTCGTGACCGAAGACGGGCTCGAGGTCGTCGGCGAGTCGGGCACGGCACGAACGGCCATCCGAGAGATCCCTCAGCTGCGTCCTGACGTCGCGGTGCTCGACGTGCGCCTGCCCGATGGTTCAGGGATCGAGGTCTGCCGGGAGCTGCACGCTTCGGCGCCGGACGTCCGGTCCTTGATCCTGACGTCGTACGACGACGACGAGGCGCTCTTCTCGGCGATCATGGCGGGTGCGTCGGGATACCTGCTCAAGGTCATCACCGGATCGGACGTGGTGGATGCCGTGCGGAGGGTGGCCGCAGGCCAGTCCTTGATCGACCCCGCGCTGACCTCGCGCGTCCTCGAGCGGCTACGAGCCGGCCCGGCTCAGGAGCCGGCGTTGGCGGCACTGAGCGAGCAGGAGCTCAACGTCCTGACGGCGATCGCCGAGGGACTGACGAACCGCCAGATCGCGAGCAAGCTGTTCCTGTCCGAGAAGACGGTGAAGAACTACGTCTCCAACATCCTGACGAAGCTCGATCTCGAGTCCCGGACCCAGGCGGCGGTGCTGGCCACGAGGCTCCTCGGATAGCGTCTCGGGTGAGCTGCCTCGGTCCGCGAAGGCCCGGGCGGGCCATCAGGGCGCTGGCCGTCAGCGGGGCACCGGCCCAGGTCTGTCGGCATCCGTCGTGGTGGGCCGTAGGAGTCGCACCGTCGAGACGATCATGGCGATCACGCTCCCCAGGACGCCGAGCGCCAGCATGACGCGAACCACGAGCGTCCAGTCGAAGCCCTCCTCGGGAAAGCTGAACGGGAAGACGCGCCACAACGTCACGAGGGCGACGACCCCCACGCCGGTGACGATGACGTCACCGAGCGCGCGCAGCCACGGCGGGTCGGCCAGGACGTACACCGTGTTGGCGGCGATGCCCGCGACCAGGGTGGCGTTCACGGCCGGGAGCACCTCGACGAGCTCGGTCGTGAGGAACGGCACCACCTGCCATCCTGGCCAGACGTGGATGAAGACCAGCAGTGCCGCGTCGATCAGCACGGCGACGACGTAGCCGCCGCGACGCGCAGAGAGGGAAGGTCGGCCCCCTTGCCGCGGCACGGTGCTGTCGTCGCTCCTCGATCGGCTCATCACCCGAGTCCTTCCCTGGTGCTCAGCGAGCAGTCCCAGAGCCGTCCGGCTCCGACGTACGCCGGGAGGCTGGGCTCTGACGCTCCACTACCACTCAAGCGGGAGCAAGGGCCGCCGGGCTAGGGCCGTTCCGGCGGGTTCGAGGCAGTCGAACGGACGAAGCACGAGGGTCGAGGGTCGTGCTGCGGTGGCGGACGTGCCCACGCTAGTGCGGTTCCTCGGCGTGGGGTTGTCGGAATGGGACGCGCCAGGTCAGGACGCTTCCCTGCGGCTCGCGTGCGCGGATGTCCACCTGCCCGCCCAGCTCACCGGCTCGGTCGGCGAGGTTGAGCAAGCCGCCGTGAGCCACACCGCCTTGGGGTCCGATGCCGTCGTCGCTGATGGTGCACACGAGCTCTTCGGTGCGGACCGTCACGTCGACCCAGACGTGCTCGGCGACCGCGTGGCGTGCTGCGTTGGACAGACCCTCCCGCAGCACCGCCAGGACGTGGTGGTGGATCTCGGCATCGACGAGGGTGTCGAGCGGCCCGTCGACCTTGAGCGCGGGAGCCCTGCCGAGGACGTGGGCGTACTCGACGACGAGGTCGTGCACCTTGGAGCGCAGGGAGTGCTGGCGCTCCTGGGCCGGTCGCAGATCGACGATGGAGCGGCGGATCTCGCGGATGGTGGCGTCGATGTCTCCCAGGACTGTGGTCAGGGGCTCGCGGACGGTGTCCGGGCTCTTCTGGGTGATGGCCTGGACCTGGAGCCCGAGCGCGAACAGGCGCTGGATGATGACGTCGTGCAGGTCGCGGGCGATCCGGTTGCGTTCCGCCATGACGGCGAGCTGTTGCTGGATGGCGCGGGTGTGATGTCGTTCGAGCACGAGTGAGGCCTGGTTGGCGAAGTTGGTGATGAAGTCGGTGTCGGCGCTGAGATTCTCGGCGTAGCGGCGCCGGGGCAGGACGACGACGAGCGCACCTCGGGTGACGGAGTCGATCGCCAGCCGCGTCATGATGGCGCCTCCGTCGGGCAGGTCGGCCCAGCGGGTGCGGTCGGTCGCCATGGCGAGCATGGCGGGCTGGTGAATCTCCTGCAGGATCTGGTCCGGGTCGTCGGCGCGACCCCCGACTGCTGCGCGGACGGTGAACCGTCCTCCTGCGCCCGGCGCGATCGCGAGGGCCGTGGTGGCGTCGGCGCCTTGCAGCGCTCGTCGCAGCACGGCTTCGAGCGCTTGGCGCGGCTCGGTAGCGCGAAGGACGTCGGGCTGCATCGCTGCCGTGGCTTCGAGCCATCGTGCCCGCCGTTCGGTCGTCATGAGGAGCTTGGCGTGCTCGATGGCGAGACCGGCCAGACCCGCTAACGCGGTCACGGCTTCCTCGTCGTCGGCGGTGAACGCGGGACCGGTGGACTTGTCAGTGAGGTAGAGATTGCCGAAGACGCGGCCGCGGACCTTGACGGGCACGCCGAGGAACGTCGTCATCGGTGGATGCCCGGGCGGGAAGCCGGACGAGGACGGGTGACTGGTCAGGTCTTCGAGGCGCAAGGCTTCGTGGTGGGTGATGAGGTGACCCAGGAGTCCGCGCCCGGTGGGTAGGTGGCCGATGCGTTCGCGCTCGGACCGACTCATGCCTTCGGCGATGAACTCGATGAGCTGACGGCGTGAGCGTCCGATGACCCCGAGCGCCCCGTAGCGTGCGCCGGACAGCGTGCAGGCTGCGCGCACCACGCCGGCGAGCAGGTCGCGCAGGTCGAAGTCGGTCGAGATGCCGCTGACGGCCTGCAGTATCGCTTCCTGCACCTCGACCGAGGTCCGGTCCACGCCTTCGAGGATATTGCGGCGCTGCGGCGTTGACGAGAGGGCAGGGGAGAGGCCCGCCGGGCAGGGGGCCCGTCGAGCCTCGTGATGGACGGCGCACGCCGGTCGGCGCGGCGCGATGTGCGCGGCACTAGGTGAGGGCGGGCCAACGCTGGACCAGTCGGGTGTTCTGCCACCATGTGCCCAGGCCGAGCGTGCGCCCGGAGTTGCCCAGGGCCAGGGCAACGAGCACGAGGGCGTAGATCAGGTGGTCGTCCATGAAGGGGTTGTTCGCGGGCGGCAGGACGGCCGTCCACATCAGGACCAGCATGATCGCGCCGGCGACGGCCGCGATCCGCATCCCGATGCCGAGGATGAGCGCGAGCCCGATGCCCAGCAGCCCGACCATGAAGATCCAGTCGACCCACGCCTGTCCAGCGAGCCCTTGGTAGAAGTCGGCAAAGGGGCCGCTGGTGGCGTTGCCGAGGAACCCCGCCGTGGGCTGGCCGCCGTTGACCCAGGCGTCCTCCGAGAGGGTCTCGTGGCCGAGGCCGAAGGCCTTGTCGAGGAACGCCCACAGGAACACCCAGCCGAGGGCGATACGGATGACGGCGCCGACATACCTCAGCGCGACCTGCGCCTGCGTCTCGACGACTACCGTCTCGCGTTCGACCGCGGTGCTCGGTGCAGCGGTGGGGGCCGAGCTCGACTGAGAGGCTCGGCGCGGCTCGTGGATGGTGCTCATCGTTCTTCTCCTTGGTGCGTGCCGTCCTGGCCGGGCGGCGTGGGTGACGGTCAGGTGTCGATGACGTCGGCAGGTTCCGGAACGCGGGCCGGGGACGGCAGCGGGGCCTCGTCGTGCGCTTCGGCGGGGCGGGGTGCGGGGACGACCTCGACCGGGCAGTGCGCGTGGTGCAGCACGGCCCGGGTCACGCTCCCGAGCACGGCTGCGACGAGAGCCGAAGGGCGGGTGCCGTGGCCGTGACGGCCCAGGATCAGCACGTCGGCGTCCTTGGAGTGGCGGACGAGGGTGTCGGTGACGTCGGCGTACTCCAACCACGTCTCGAACGACACGGACGGGTGGGTCGAGGAGGCCTCCGCGACCAGGCGGTCGATCACCTCCGAGGTGTGACCGCGCCACTCGTCCTGGACCGACCACTCGTCGATCAGATAGCTGTAGAACGGGTCGAGGCGCCAGCAGTGCACGATCTCCAGACGTGCGGAGCGCTCGGCCGCCACCGTGAAGGCGCGGTCGAGGACGTACGGGGAGATCTCCGTCCCGTCGACGGCCGCGACGACGATGCCGTGCTCTCGGTCCGCGTCGAAGTCGCGCGGCACGCTCAGCACCGGGCACGAGGCGCGTGCGGCCACACCGAAGGTGGTGCTGCCGGTGAAGATGCGCTCCATCAGCGCCGGGGACCGGTGGCCCAGGACGATGAGACGCGCGTGCTCCCCGGCGGCAGCAAGGACCTCGACCGCCGGGCCCAGGGCCGCCTGGACCCGGACGGACACGCGACCGCTGGACAGCTCCTCGACGACCGTCTGCGCCTCGGCAAGAAGCTCGTGGCCGACGTCGACGAGGGTGTCGCTGGTCAGCAGCGGCCACATCGGTGCCAGCGGCACGATCTCGTGGATGGCGTTGACCAGCCACAGGTAGCAGCCTTCGCGTTCGGCTTCGCGGACGGCGTATCGCAGGGCGTGCGAGGCCTCCGGGGAGCCGTCGATCCCGACGACGATCGGCCAGTCCGACGTGGTTCTCATGATGACCCTCCCGACACGGTGGTTCGCGCTTGCTCCCACGTTCGTCGCGACACCGACCCGGGACCAGTGCCGTGGTGCTCTCGGGCGGGTGAGCACTTCGGCTGGTGGGGCGCGGGCCCTGCGGACGGCGGGAGTGGACAGGGGCGCCGAACGGCCCCACCCGTCACGGGACATGTGGTCCTAGCAGCACGCGGTGCGAGGTGCTGACGTGGAGAGGGCAGCGAGCGAGGGCAAGATCGAGGAGGCGGAGATCATGAAGGCTCTGGTGTTCGACGGTCCGGGCCGCCGCGCCTGGCGGGAGGTGCCCGACCCGGTCGTGCAGGAACCGCAGGACGCCCTGGTGCACGTGGACGCGGTGACCATCTGTGGCACCGACCTGCACATTCTCAAGGGAGACGTCCCGACGGTCGACGTCGGGCGCGTGCTCGGGCACGAGGCCGTGGGCACGGTCACCGCGGTCGGCGGCGCCGTGAGCACGCTGCGAGAAGGGGACCGCGTGCTGGTCTCCTGCATCACCGCCTGCGGCCGCTGCTCCTACTGCCGTCAGGGCCGCTTCGGCCAGTGCTTGGGCGGCGGTGGCTGGATCCTGGGGCACAGGATCGACGGGACCCAGGCCGAGACGGTCCGCGTGCCCTTCGCAGAGCTGTCCACGCACCGGTTGGACGACACGATCGACGACGAGCAGGCACTGATGCTCGCCGACATCCTTCCCACGGCCTACGAGATCGGTGTCCTTGCCGGTGCGGTCCGCCCCGGCGACAGCGTCGTCGTCGTGGGCGCCGGACCCATCGGTCTCGCCGCGACCCTGACTGCCAGGCTCTTCTCCCCGAGCGCCATCATCGTGGTCGACCTCGCGTCCGAACGCGTGGCCGCGGCGCAGCGCGCCGGCGCCACCCACACCCTCGACGCGCGGGCCGACGTGGTCGCCCAGGTGCGCGAGCTCACCGGCGGCCTGGGCGCCGACGTCTCGATCGAGGCCGTCGGGACGCCCGGCACGTTCGAGCTCTGCGTCGAGACCGTGCGCCCGGGCGGACACGTCGCGAACGTCGGCGTGCACGGAGCACCCGCGACGTTGCACCTGGAGCGTGACTGGATCCGAGACCTGACCATCACCACCGGTCTCGTGGACACGTTCACCACCCCGACGCTGCTCGCCATGGTGAAGAACGGGCAGCTACCGGTCGAGCAGCTCGTCACACACCGGTTCGCGCTCGACGACATCGACCGTGCCTACGACGTGTTCGGGCACGCGGCGGACACCGGCGCTCTCAAGGTCGTCGTCACCGCCTGACGAGCTGCGCGGCCAGCCGTTGCGGACCTGTCTTCCGTCGCGCTGACACCGAGGTGATCCTCGCCGAGGACGAGGCGGGGCAGCGTCGTCCGTGCGAAGGACGGAGCACGAGTACGGGACGCTCTCCTGCGACGACCATCAGTCGTCAGGTCGTCAGGTCGTCAGGTCGTCAGGCGGGTGGTGGGCCGTCGCTCGTGGGGGCGAGGATCTGCTCGACCGAACGCCGCGGGCTGTACCGGCGCAGCGTGCTGTATCCCATCCGCGCGAGCATCTGCGGGAAGCCGTCGAGGCTCAGTGCCTCGCGGAGCTCGTGACGCGTCGTCGGGTTCTCGAGCACCGTCGTGGCGAAGGAGGCCCGCACGAAGTAGGTCGTCGCGACCAGGAGCATGCGCTCGGTCGCCTGGCCCGCGGCGATCCAGTCGCGCGGGTCGTCGCGCGGGGACGAGAGCACCGCCAGGGTGGAGCGACGCTCGAACGCGGCGTGCCCCGTGCTGAGGGAGAAGCGGCGGACCGGCGCCTGGTCCTCACCCGCCCTGGAGGGGCCGAGCAGCTCGCGCGGGATGCCGTCCTCGCGCTCAGGACCGGTAGCCGTCCACGCGAGCTCTTCCTCGCGGGCCACGTCGTCCTCGGCCGCGAGGTCCTCGGCGCGACGCACGAGGTCGAGCACGTGTCCGCGTGCCGGGTCCGAGGGCTGGACGAGACGAAGCGCGCACCCCTCCTCGTGGGCCGCCGTCTGGATCTCCTGCAGCACGTCGGCGTCCAGCGGCTGGTCCTCGAACGGTTCACGTGAGGTCGAACGGCGCCCGATGGCCAGGGACAGCTCGAGCTCGTCCATGTCGGGACCCAGCGCGGGGATCAGGGTCACGGTCGCGACCAGCAGCTCGTCGTCCGGATCTGGCAAGACACGGACCTGGGCTGTCAGAGACTCGCGGCGGGCTGCGACGCGTGCGTTGAGCACGAAGGCTCCGCAGCTGATGAACATCTCCCGACGTCGAGGATCGGTGTGACGCAGCCAGCGGGAGGGGTACGCGTGGACCGTGATCGTGTCGCCGGTCGTGCGCACCTGCCAGGGTTGGGTGTTGTGCACGCTGGGGGCGCGTACCGCCGCGGCGAGGATCCTCTCGACCCGTGAGTCCAAGACGTCCATGACCGGCTCCTCCCGGTACTCGCCGATGCGGCGTGATGAGTTCCTCGGCGGCTCATCGCCGCGCGAGCTGCTCGTACCTCCAGCAGACGACGACAGAGTGACCCGGCACCAGGGTGGAACGGATCGGGGCCTGTGGCCGTTCGGCCCGGCAGCGGGGTGCGTGAGGCGAGCGGGCGTCCGGCATGTCGAACCGTCCGGCGCCCGGTGACGGGTCGTTCGGCCCTACCGCCGGGCAGCGGCGGCGCCGAGCGTGGGAGGTGGCGTCGTCGTGCGGGGCGCCGCCTGGCCTGACGAGCGGGGTGGGGACATGGACAGCCGAGGCAGGAGGATCGATCGGGTCCTGACGGCCGGGACGCGCGCCCCGAGCCTGCTCAACAGCCAGCCCTGGTCCGTGGACTGCGATGGCGCAGTCCTGCAGGTCCGGGCCGACCCTGCCCGCAAGATCCACGAGATCGATCCCAGCGGGCGAGAGATGTTCATCAGCTGCGGAGCCTTCTTGATGAACATTCGCGTCGCGGCCGAGCACGAGGGGTTCGACGCCGCCGTCCGGTTGCTGCCCGACCGGGACGACGAGCTGCTCGTCGCGACCGTGACCTTGGGCCCTGGGGTCGTCGCGACGGTCGACGAGCCCGGGATGTTCGCCGCGATCCTCTCCCGCCACACCCTGCGAGGCGACGCCCGGGGACGCGTGCCGGAGGTCGAGGTGCTGCAGGAGCTGCGTCGAGCGGTGCGCCGTGAGCAGGCGGACGTCGTCTTCCTCGGAGCCGGCGACATCAGCTCGGGACACCTCGTGGGTGAGATGCGCCGTGCGGAAGCCGCTGCCTCGACGTCCTCGGTCGCGCTGGAGACCGACCGGAGCTGGATGGGTGTGCCCTACGGGCGCCCTGACGGGGTGCCCGCGGACGTGATGCTCGCCGGCTATGCGGACCCGATCACCGACGTCCACCATGCGACGCGTGACGAGACGAGCGGGGCCCGGACGTTCGAGGGCCGGCAGCATCTGGCGATCCTCACCACGGTGGGCGACGGACCGTACAACTGGCTCGTCGCCGGGCAGGCGCTCGAGCGCATGCTCCTGGTCGCGGCGACGCACGACGTGCAGGCTGCGTTCGCCACCCGGGCCCTGGAGAACCCCACGACGCGGCGCGGGATCGAGACCGCCTACTGCCCGGACGCCAGCGCCCAGATGCTCCTGCGGCTGGCCCGCGGCGCGCCCGGACCACACACCCCACGCAGGGATGTCGACGACGTCGTCACGCGCGTCGCCAGGGCGTAGCCGGTCCCCGTGGTTGCTCTCTCCGAGCCCGCCGAGGGAGGCATGCGTCACCCCCGCCGGGGCCGTCGGCGCGCGCGCCATGCCTTGTCGAGGGCGTCGGCGGTGAGCAGGACCCCAGCCGAGCCGAGCGCCAGCGCCCACCCCAGGGGCTCGGGGGCAGCCTGTCCCAGCACGCGTGCGACCGGCGGGACGAGCACGAGCGTCAGGGAGATGGCGAGGGAGATCGGTACGGCGGCGACGAGCAGCCGGTTGGTCGTCCATCCCAGCGATCCCGGCCACCTGGTCGAGCTGCGGCACGCGAAGGCGTTCGCCGCCTGGGACAGCACGACGCTGAGGAACGCCGCCCCCGAGGCAGCGGCGAGGACGGCAGCGCCGACCGGCTCGCCGTACCTCCACCCCTGGGACCACAGGCACACGGTGAACGTGAGCAGGGCTGCCGCTGCGGACACCGGGCCCAACAGTGCGAACGCACGGCGAAGGACGGTGCCGTTGAGCAGCCGCCCGGCGGCGGGCGGGTCGGTCAGCAGGTGCCGGGCGGGTGGCTCGGCGCCCAGTGCGACGGCGGAGACGGTGTCGGTACCGATGTCGATCGCGAGGATCTGCAGGATGCCGAGCGCGAGCGGGAACTGTCCGCCGGTGAGCGCCCAGACCACGAACGGCATGAGCTCGGCGACGTTGTCGGTGAGGTGGTAGGTGATGAAGCGCCGGATGTTGACGTAGGTCGCACGCCCTTGTTCTATGCCTGCCACGATGGAGGCGAACCGGTCGTCGAGCAGGACGACGTCCGCGGCCTCACGGGCCACGTCGGTGCCGGAGAGTCCCATGGCGACACCGACGTCCGCCTCGTGCAGGGCCGGCGCGTCGTTGACCCCGTCTCCCGTCATCGCGACGACCTCGCCCTGGGCCCGAAGGGCGTGCGCCACGCGCAGCTTGTCCTCGGGTGCCAGGCGCGCCACGACCACACCAGAACGAGCGAACACCGCCGCGAGCTCCGCGTCGCCCTGAGGCAGGTCGGCGCCGACCAGCACGGGATCCTGCGCACCCCGGAGCCCGACCTGGTCGGCGATGCTCTTCGCCGTCTGCGGGTGGTCGCCGGTGAGCATCGCGACCCTGACCCCGGCCCGCCGACACTCCTGCAGCGCGTGGGCGGCGTCCTCGCGCGGAGGATCCTCGAGCGACAGGACGCCCCCCAAGGTCAGCCCGGCCTCGGCGTCCCCGGGCCCCTCGGGAAGCCGGACCGCTGGGCGGGAAGCGACCGCCAGGACGCGCAGCCCGTTGGCGGCCCCCCGCTCCGCCTCCCGGTGGGCGGCGGCCAGCATCTCCGGTGGGTCGGTACACAGCGGAAGCACCGACTCGGGCGCACCCTTGACGAAGACACGGCCGCCGCCAGGGCTGTCCACGTAGGTGGACGTTCGGCGTCGGCGAGCGTCGAACGCGTACCTGGTCGCGGCCTGCAGGGCGGCTCGGTCCTGGTCCACGTCCACGCCGAGGCGCCGGGCGAGCACGTCGATCGCGACGTCGATACGGTCCCCGTGCGGGACCCATCGCCCTTCGGAGAGCTGTGCGAACCCGACCGAGGCCGCCGCCGCGGACCGCGCTGTCGCGACGACTGCCTCGCGCGCCTGGAAGGGGCACGCGACCTGCCCGTCGGGGCGGTATCCGGGCGCAGCACAGGTTGCCGCCCCCTCGGGGGTCCAGACCCGGACGACGGTCATCTCGTTCTGGGTGAGCGTGCCGGTCTTGTCGGTGCACACCAGGGTGACCGACCCGAGGGTCTCCACGGCTTCGAGGTGACGCACGAGGACCTTGCGGTCGGCCATGCGCTCGGCTCCCCACGCGAGTGCCAGGGTCACGGTCGGCAGCAGCCCCTCGGGTACCAGGGCCACGACGACACCGATCCCCAGCACGTAGGCGTCAGAGAGCTCTCGACCGACCGCCCAGGACACCAGGGCGAAGCATGCTCCGGCGCACAGTGCCGCGACGGCGATCGTGCGCACCGTGCGGTGCAGCTCGTGGGCGAGCGGTGTGACGGGGTCGGGTACGTCCGCCGTCAAGTGCGAGATCCGCGCGATCGCGGTCTGCGCCCCGATGGCGTCCACGCGTGCGTCCGCGGACCCCTCCACGACGAACGACCCGGCGACGACCGCGCTCCCACGGGACCGGGTGACCGGCTCGCTCTCGCCGGTGACCAGCGACATGTCCACCAGGAGAACCCCTGCTCCCGTGACGGTGGCGTCGGCGGGGACGCGGTCGCCGGCACGCAGGCACACGATGTCGCCGACGACGACCTCGCTCGTCGACACACCGAGCTCGCGTCCGTCGCGGCGGACGATGATCCGCGAGGGCAGCAGCGCACGCAGGCGCTCTGCCGCCCGACCCGCTCGCGCTTCCTGCAAGAAGGCGAACACCGCGTTGAGCACCACGACGATCGCGATCGCGACGGCGAGCTCGAGGATCCCTGCGAGCCAGGCCAGCCCCGCCGCGCACCACAGCACGACGGCGAACACGCTGCTCAGCTGGGCGAGCAGGCGCCGCGGCGCGGAGGGTCCCCGGACCTGAGGCAACGCGTTGGGCCCGTGGCGCCCCAGCTCGCGCGCCGCGTGCTCGTCCGACAGGCCGCGGGCGACGGGTTCACGTGCTTCGGTCGGGCTCGAGCCGGCCGGGCGGTCCTCAGAACTGCCCATGCTCCATCACAGGTCTCCTGCCGCTCGCGGGCCAAGAGCCGAACGGCCCCGGCACCCGGCGGCGGACCGCGGACGACACCAGGGCCCAAGGTCACCGGTGGTACCGGGTATCCCGCACCTGGTCGCTCCCGCCCGCCGGTGGTGCGCTGAGAGGTGAGGAGATGATCAACGATGAGCGACACATGGTCACGAGGGGTGGTCGTCGGCATCGACGGGTCGCCCGAGGCGTTTCACGCGTTCGACTGGGCGGTCGCGGTGGCGGACCGGCACCATGCGCGCCTGCGCGCCGTGCACGCCCAGTCGGTCCCGGTCGGCCCGATCGTGCCCGTCCCGGCGTACATCCCTGAGGCGCTCGACGCCGAGGTCGACGCCATCCTGCGCCGGGCCCTGGGCAGAGCCAATCCCCGCCCACCCGGCGCGACGGACATCGAAGCCACGGTGAGCATCGGTCCTGCCGCCGCCGTGCTCGTGGAGTTCTCGCGCGATGCCGACCTCGTCGTCGTCGGGCAGCGCGGCTCGGGCGAGGACCAGGGCGGTCTGGGGTCGGTCTCGGCAGCGACCGCGGCGCGCGCCCACGGCCCGATCGCGATCATCCCGACCACGGCTCGCGGGCTCGCCCCGGACCGGATCGTGGTCGGCGTCGACCTCGACGACGACCCCACCCCAGCACTCGAGGTGGCGTTCGCCGAGGCGCGCAGCTGCACCCGTCCCGTCGAGATCGTGCACGCGATCGAGCCGGCGACACAGGTCGCACAGGCCGCCGGTGCCGGCGAAGAACCCGAGATCCACGCTGAGCTCAAGGAGCTGACCGCCCGCTGGTCCGACCGCTACCCCGACGTCACCTGCCATGCCACGGCCCGCCCCGGCGACCCCGCGACCGTCCTGCTCGACCAGGTCACCGCCTTCGACCTGCTCGTGCTCGGCGGACGCCACCACCCCCGTGCTGTCGGGCGGCTGCTCGGCTCCGTGCCGGACAAGGTCGTGGTGAACGCACCGTGCGCTCTGGTCATCGCCCACACCCGCAAGCTCGCCGACACCAACCAGCACGGGCAGCGCGACTAGGACACGAGGGAGATGAGCACGATGTCAGGCAACGACATCGTCGTCGGGGTCGACGGTTCACCAGCGAGCCTGCACGCAGCCCTGTGGGCCGCACGGACCGCGGCACGCCACGGACAGGACGTCACCCTGCTCAGTGCTGTCGACGACAGCGACGTCCGGCCGTCACGGCGCGCGGAGGAGCGCGCGTCCCGGACGGCGCACGCCCGCGACGTGCTGCGCACCACGACCGCGCACCTCGACCACGTCTACCCCGGTCACCCGTACCTGCACACCGAGATCGCGCCGGGCGACGTTGCCGCAGCGGTCCGAGACCGCGTCGGGGCCGCCCCGATGGTCGTGGTCGGACGCAACGTCCAGCACATCGAGCGCTCCACCCTGGGCGCGACCGCGACCAGGCTGGCTCTCGCGGGCCGCGGCGTCACAGTCGTGGTGCCCGCCATAGCCATCACGGACACGCCTCACCACGTCGTGCTCGCGCTGTCCGACGAGGACCATCAGGACGACCTCGTCCGGTACGCGGTCGAGGAAGCCCGGCTCGCGGGCTGCCCGCTGCGTGTCGTCCACGCCGTCCAGACGCCAGCCCTCGTCCACGCGCTCTACGAGGACTGGGGGGCAGGGGAGCCCTGGAAGTCCGTCGCGACCTCGCGCATCAGCGCCATGGTGACCCCCGTCGCGGCTCGCGCGGGCGTCCATACCTTCCTCTACGTCGCCGAGGGACCCGTCGCCGACAAGGTCCTGTCTCAGGTCTCGACCAAGGACGTCCTCGTCGTCGGCGGGCGCCACCATCATCCCGCCACCGCCCGTGCGCTGGGATCGGTCGCCGACCGGCTGCTGCGACGGTCCCCCGGGACGGTCATCGTGGTGCACCCCTCCCGGCGCGACCGCTGAGAACACCCCATGAGGGCATGGAGAGCCGGGGAGCACCCGGGCGAGCTGCGCCTGGTCGACGAGCATGCCCCGGTCCCCGCATCGCACGAGGTGTCCGTCTCGGTCGAAGCCTGCGGGGTGTGTCGCACCGACCTGCACGTCATCGACCAGGAGCTGCCCGTCCACCGGCCCGGCGTGGTCCCCGGGCACCAGGTGGTCGGAACCGTCGCGCGGGCCGGGGCAGAGGTCCACCACCTGCGCCCCGGCGATCGCGTCGGCGTCGCCTGGCTCCACCAGACGTGCGGGCAGTGCAGCTGGTGCCGGACCGGCCGGGAGAACCTGTGCCCCGATTCCCGGTACACCGGATGGGACGTCGACGGAGGCTTCAGCGAGTACGTCACCGCACCGGCGGCGTACGTCTATCCGCTCCCTGACGAGGCGGACGCGCCCGCCACCGCGCCCTTGCTGTGCGCCGGGATCATCGGCTACCGAGCGCTGACCCGAGCCAACCTCCCACCCGGCGGCAACCTCGGCATCTACGGCTTCGGGTCCAGCGCCCACATCACCGCGCAGATCGCCATCGCCTCCGGCGCACGCGTCTTCGCCATGACCCGCGGCGAAGCGAACCGTGACCTCGCTCGGCACCTCGGAGCCACGTTCGTCACCGACGCGACAGGTGCACCGTCCGAGCCGCTGGACGCTGCCATCGTCTTCGCCCCCGCAGGCGAGCTCGTCCCAGTCGCGCTGTCTGCCACCACGCGCGGCGGAACCGTGGTCCTGGCCGGCATCCACATGAGTGACGTACCGGTCCTCGACTACCACCATCACCTCTTCAACGAACGCGACCTGCGCACGGTCACGGCCAACACCAGGGCGGACGGCGCGGCGCTGCTGCGCCTCGCCGCGGCGCTGCGCATCACCCCGACCGTCACGACCTACCCCCTCGACCAGGCACCCGACGCGCTCGAGGAGCTACGCTCCGGGCGCGCGAGCGGCTCGCTCGTCCTCGTGCCCGGCTGAGCTCTGGTTCCCGACCGACCCGAGCGCACGCTCCCGTCTGCGATCCCCGGGGGGACCGACCGAGACGGACGTCCTGTTCGCCTCTCGCCGGCCCCGGTTCCAGCGTCGGCGGAGTCCCGGCGCTCTACGCGCGCCGAGCCCCGGCCGGCCACGAGCACCGGACACCCCACACTCCGAAGAACCGTCGCCAGGACCGGCACAGCGCCCTTCGACCCCGACCCAGCCGGCGACCCGAGGACCAGGATGTCCTCGGGGCCGACCTGGCCGGCGAGCTGGGTCGCGGCGCACCCGGAGAGGACGAGCATCCCCCGATCTACCCCGTACCGGTCGGCGCACCGCTCGGCCACCGACCACAGCTGGGAGAAGGTGGACCATCTCCACCAGCGCAGGTAGCCGCACCCGTCCGCCGCCTGGAGCGCACCCACGTGCTCGAGCACGTGCACGACGATCACGGCGTGCGACTCGTTCGCCGCCGCGAACGCCACCTCGATCGCCGGTGCGTCGTCGGCGCCGGCCACGCCGACGACCACGCGGCCATCCAGATGCGATGGACACCCCCGCGGGACGACTGCCACGGCACTCCGGGCACGGCGAGCGACCCGCGTGCTCACCGATGCCTGGGGGCGCGACGTCAGAGGTCCGGCAGGCAGGGCGGTCCCACTGCGGCCGAGGACGAGCAGGTCGGCCGCACGCGAGCTCGCGAGCAGCGACGGGAGGAGCATCCCGCGCACCACGGACGTCGACACGTCGTGCAGGCCCGGACGAGACCCGGCCAGGATGTCCATGGCCAGGTCCAGGACGCGGCCCGCGCGGTAGCCCTCGTCGAACAGATCGTGCCGCTCGCCGTGGCCCGAGGGTTCGAGGACGAACTGCACGTGCAGCGCGCTCCCGTGCCGGTCGGCGGCGTCGGCCGCCCACTCCAGGGCGTGGATGCTGCCTGGGCTGCCGTCGAACCCGACGACGACCCCTCGGCTCCATTCTGCGGGCATCGGGTCCTCCCACCGCCATGGAAGCGGACCTGCCGACCCGACCGCCAGGGCCGCTCTGCCTTTTCGGCCGCCATCCGGCCGCCATCCGGCCGCCATCGGGCCCCGGGCGCGACCGCCGGAGCGACGCCGCGTCGACGTCGCGCCCCACGGTCCAAGGCCCTGTGCCGACGAGTCGTTCGCCCCTGTGGCGGACGCCCCGGGTCGAGCTACTGCTGGGATATGACTCGTCCTCGCCGATACCTGGCGCGGGCCGTCCGTCGCTACCCCTGGGTGACGGCCACGGTGGCCGTGGGCGGCCTCGCAGGGCTGCTCGAGCTGGCGGGTCCGGCGGGCTCCGCGCAGCTCGTGATCTCGTCGTTCGCGGCGGCGGTCGTCGTGGTCACCGCGCGCGGCATGGTGGCCGATCTCCGTGCCGGCCTGTACGGCGTCGACATGCTGGCGGTCCTCGCGGTCTCCGCGACGGTGCTGGTCGGAGAGTACTGGGCCGCTCTCGTGGTGTGCCTCATGCTCTCGGGTGGCGAGGCGCTCGAGGACTACGCGAACGGGCGGGCTCGGCGCGAGCTGTCGAACCTGCTCGCCGCGGCGCCGCGTGTCGCCCACCGGGCCGCACCGGACGGCGCGCTCACCGACGTCCCAGTCGGCGACGTGCGCCCCGGCGACGAGGTGTGGGTACGGCCGGGCGAGGTCGTCCCGGTGGACAGCGTCCTGCTCAGCGAGGCAGCGGTGCTCGACGAGTCGTCCCTGTCCGGCGAGTCGCTCCCCGTCGAGCACCGACGGGGGGACACGGTTCTGTCCGGCTCGGTCAACGGCGGCGGTGCGGCGCGCGTGCGGGCGACCGCGACGGCTGCAGGGTCGCAGTACCAGGCGATCGTCGAGCTGGTGAAGCAGGCGCAGGCGTCCAGAGCGCCGTTCGTACGGCTCGCCGACCGCGTGGCGGTGCCGTTCACGGCGGTAGCCCTCGTGCTCGCTGGCGCGGCGTGGGCGCTCAGCGGTGAGGCGGCGCGCTTCGCGGAGGTGCTCGTGGTCGCCACTCCGTGCCCGTTGATCATCGCCGCCCCGGTCGCCTTCATGTCCGGCATGTCGCGCGCCGCCCGGAAGGGGATCATCGTCAAGTCGGCGGGCACGCTCGAGCAGCTCTCCCGCGTGCGGACCGTGGCGTTCGACAAGACGGGAACCCTGACCCACGGAGCGCCGGTGGTCGTGGAGGTCCGTCCCGCGGGGGACCTCCCTGCGGACCGCTTCCTCGCCCTCGCGGCCGCCGTCGAGCAGTACTCGGTGCACCCTCTCGCCACTGCAGTCGTGCGCGCCGCCCAGGAACGCGGCCTCGCCCTCCCCGCCGCGCGCGACGCGGTGGAGGAGACCGCGCGGGGCGCGCGGGCGACGGTCTGCGGCCACGTCGTGGCCGTGGGCCGGCTGGGCTTCGTCGTCGCGGAGGAGCCAGCGGGGGTGCCCACCCCCGGAGCGGGCCGGAGCGCCGTCCACGTGAGCGTCGACGGCGCGTACGCCGGGACGCTGTTCCTCGCGGACGAGCTGCGGGCCGAGGCGCGCTCCACGGTCGCGTCCCTCCACGCGGCGGGGGTCCGCACCACGGTGATGCTCACCGGCGACGCGGCGGCGACCGCCCGGCACGTCGCGGACGCGGTCGGTATCGACGACGTCCGGGCCGGCCTCCTCCCGCAGGACAAGGTCGACGCCGTGCGAGGGCTGCCGGACCGCCCCGTGATGATGGTCGGAGATGGCGTGAACGACGCCCCGGTCCTCGCGGTGGCCGACGTCGGCATGGCCATGGGCGCACGGGGCTCGACGGCGGCGACCGAGACCGCGGACGCCGTCGTCGTCCGCGACGACCTCGCGCGCGCGGTCGGGGCCGTGCGGATCGGGCGCCGCACCGTGCGGGTCGCGTGGCAGGCCATCGGCATCGGGATCGCCCTGTCGGGGCTGCTCATGGTCGTGGCCGCGACGGGACGGCTCCCCGCGCTCGCTGGCGCGTGGCTCCAGGAGGGCGTCGACCTCGCATGCATCCTGTGGGCGCTGCTCGCCACCCGCCCGGGCAGGGACGAGACCCCGCCCGGGCCGCCCCGGAAGGCGTCCGCCGCCCGGGCCGCCGAGCCGCGCGTGCCGGCGTCGTCCCGCTGAGACCGGGCGTCCACCCGCCCCGCGCGCGGACGAAAGGTCCGACCCCGGAGCACCGCCTCCGAGAATGCTCTGAGAATCGCCGGGCACGCTGTCTCGCATGAGCATCCTCACGACACGCCGGACGTCGGCCCAGGCCCCGCCCCGGGCCGAGGCCCGTGCACCGCGCAGCCCTGGCGCACCCGCTCCGGGCGCGGTCGCCCTGCGCGCGGTGCTGCTCGGTGTCCTCGCGCTCGTCGTCGCGTTCTGGTGGCAGGGCACGCCGCCGTCCGCCGGTGCGACGTCGGCCGGTGCGCTCACCGGCGTCGGGGAGCTGGTGGGGCTCGTCGCGTCGGTGCTGGTCTGCGCGCAGCTCCTCCTCGTCGGGCGCGTCCCCTGGTTCGAGCGCGCGGTCGGCCTGGACCGGCTCGTCGCGTGGCACCGCGTCCTCGGGACGACCGTCGTGCTCCTCGTCGTCACCCACGCGCTCCTCATGGTGGCCGGGACCGCCCTGCCGGCGCAGGCCGCGTCGTGGTGGCACGCGCTCACCCTCGTGCTGGTGGAGCCGGACATGACGGCCGCGCTCGTCGGCACGGGCCTGTTCGTCGTCGTCGGAGCGTCCGGCGCGCGGCTCGTGCGGCGGTACCTGTCGTACGAGGCGTGGTTCCTCGTGCACCTGACGATCTACGCCGGGGTGTACCTCACGTTCGCGCACCAGGTCACGGCGGGCGCGCACTTCGTCGGCGACCCGACGGCCCGCGCCGCCTGGGTGCTCCTCTACGCGGGCACCGCCGCGGCGCTCCTCACGTGGCGCGTGGTGCTGCCGCTCCTGGGCGTGCTCCGGGACGCGCCGCGCGTGAGCGCCGTCGTGCCGGAGGCCGGGGGGATGACGAGCGTGTGGGTGTCGGGTCCGGCGCTCGCGGACGTCGGGGCACGGGCCGGCCAGTTCTTCCTCGTGCGCTTCCTCGCGCGGGGCCACGTCGTCACCGCCCACCCCTACTCGGTCTCCGTCGCGCCCGACGGCGAGCACCTGCGCTTCACCGTCGGTGGCCTGGGCGACCACTCGCGCGCGGTGGCGCACCTGCGGCCCGGGACGCGCGTGCTCCTCGAGGGGCCGTTCGGCCGCTTCACCGCCGCCCGGGCGCGACGCCGCGGTGTGCTGCTCGTCGCCGGGGGCGCGGGCGTCGGGCCCGTGCGGGCGCTCGCGGAGGACCTGGTCGCGCGCGGGCACGACGTCGTCGTCGTGCACCGCGCCCGGTCCCGGGCGGACCTCGGCCTCGGCCACGAGCTCGCCGACGCGCCGCTCACCTACCTGCCCGTCGTGGGCCGCCGGGCCGACCTCGGGTACGACCCCCTGGGCCCGGGGCGGCTCGACGCCCTGGTCCCCGACCTCGCGTCGCGCGACGTTTTCGTGTGCGGCCCGCCCGCGATGGTCGCGACCGTCGAGGACTCGGCACGCCGCGCGGGCGTGCCGCGGTCCGCCGTCCACCACGAGGAGCTGAGCCTGTCATGACCGGACGCCGCTGGAGAGGGACGATCGTCTACGCGGGGAGCGTGCTCGCGCTCGGCGCCGCCGCGCTCGCGCGGTACGGCGGGGTGCCGGGCCTCGCCGGGGACGCGTCCGCGACGTCGGGAGCTCCCGCCGTCGTCGCGGGGTCGGAGCCCGTGACCCCCGCGACCCCGACGCCGGCGCCCTCCACCGCCGGCTCGACGGCCCCGGGCACGTCCCCGGCGAGCCCGGGCACCGGCACGCCGGACCCGACGCGGGCGACCGTGACGGGGTCCGTCGTGCAGACGCGGTACGGGCCCGTGCAGGTCGCGGTGACGTTCACCGGGACGCACCTCGACGCGGTGCAGACCGTGCGGTCGCCCAGCGGGGGAGAGAGCTCCCAGGTCTCCGCGCGCGCCACGCCGCTGCTCGCGCAGGAGGCCGTGCGGGCGCAGTCTGCGCGCATCGACACCGTGTCCGGGGCGACCTACACCTCCGAGGGCTACCGCGAGTCCCTCCAGGCCGCGATCGACGCGCGGGGCTGACGGTGCGCCGGACGGAGACGGTCATGGGCCTGCCGATGTCGCTGGACCTGCGCGCGCCCGACGACGCGCGCGCGCGGGCCGCGGTCCGCGCGGCGTTCGCGGTGCTCCACGCCGCGGACGCGCGGTTCAGCGGGCGACGCGCGGACAGCGAGCTGTCCCGCCACCGGCGCGGGCTCGTCGTGCGGCCCTCCCGGGACCTGCGCGAGGTGCTCGACCTCGCGGAGGCGGCACGCGTCGCGAGCGGGGGCGCGTTCGACGTGCACCGGCCGGACGGCACCCTGGACACCGACGGCGTCGTCAAGGGCTGGGCCGCGCAGCGCGCGGTGGACCGGCTGGTCGCCGCGGGGTTCTCCGACCTGTGCCTCAACGCCGGCGGGGACGTCGCCGTCCGTGGCGGGCCGGAGCCTGGCCGGCCCTGGGTGGTGGGCGTGCGCTCCCCGCTGCGCGCGGACGAGCTCGTGGCGCGGGTCGAGCTGCACGACGGCGCGGTGGCGACGTCGGGGACGTACGAGCGCGGTCTCCACGTGTGGGACGGGCGCACGGGTGCCGCCGCGCGCGGGCTCCTGTCGGCGACCGTCGTCGCGCCCGACCTCACGACCGCCGACGTCCTCGCGACGAGCGTCCTCGCGCTGGGCGAGGAGGGGGTCGCGTGGGCGGTGGACCAGGGGGCCGCCCTCGTGCTCGCCGTCCTCCCGGACGGGACGGTCGTCAGCGACGGGCCGGCGGGCCGAGCGGCAGCGTGAGCACGAGACGAGCCCCGTGCGGCGCGTCGGGACGGTTCGTCGCCGCCACCGTGCCGGCGTGCTGCGCCGCGACCTCCGCGACGAGAGCGAGCCCGAGCCCGTAGTGGCGCCGGCCGTCGTCGTCCACGGCCGGACCGGGGCGCCGGGAGGCGAAGCGTGCGAACAGGTCTCCGGCGTCCTCGCCCAGACCGGGTCCGTCGTCGTCGACGAGCGCTTGCGCGGCCGACCCGGCGCGCCGCACCGTGACGACGACCTCGTGCGCCGCGTGGTCGACCGCGTTGTCCACGAGCGCGGTGAGCGCGCGGCGCAGCGCCGCCGGCGCCCCCGCGACCGTGAGCTCGTCCATCCCTGCGCGCCGCAGCGCGACGGAGCGAGACGCCGCGCGCGCCTCGGCCGAGCGCACGACGGCGTCGGCCAGCGCGGGGAGGTCGACGGGGACGAGGTCCACGGATCGCGTGTCCGCGGCCGTCAGCAGGTCGTCGAGCACGTCGCTCAGCGCGGCCGTGTCCTCGAGGAGCCCGTCGACGTCGCGCGCCACCTGGTCCGGCGTCTCCGGTCCCGGTCGCTCGAGACGGCGCCGCAGGAGCTGCGCGCGCGTCGAGAGCAGGGTGAGGGGGGTCCGCAGCTCATGGCTCGCGTCGGCCACGAAGCGCCGTTGCATCGCGAGGGCCTGGGCGGCCGGGAGGACGGCGCGACGCCCGAGCCACCAGCCGCCGACGGTGGCGAGCACGACCCCCACGGCCGTCGCGACGCCGAGCGCGGCGAGGAGGCGCGCGAGCTCCTCGCGCGTCTCGGACGGGTCGAGGACCGCTTGGACGACTCCCTCCCTCCGGCCTACCGTGAGCACCTCGAACGTCCCCGCGGACGTCGTAACCCGCTCGTGCGTGCTCGTCCCGGTGCGGGCCACCTGCTCGACGAGGTCGAGGTCGGGAAGGCCGGACGGCATCCCGGGCGAGACCTCGACTCCGCGCGGAGAGGCCACGGCGACCCAGACCCCCGGGCCCGCGTCGGCGACGTCGTCGATCGACGCCGCGGCCGACTCCAGCCGTCGGTCGTCCGCCTCGCCGAGCGCGTGCGTCACGACGACCAGCACGACCGCCGCCACCACGAGCAGGCTCACGAGCACGAGGAGGCCCGTCTGGATCGCGAGTCGCCGGCTCGTGCGCCGCAGGAGGTCGCGCTCGGCGCCCGTGATCACAGCTCGCCCCACCGGTACCCGAGGCCCCGCACGGTCTCGACCGCCTGACGCCCGAGCTTGCGGCGCAGGTAGTAGACGTAGGTGTCCACCACCCCGGGGTCGGTCGCGTCGGGGAACACCCGGTGCAGCAGATCCTCTCGACGGAAGACCTGGCGGGGATGCCGGGCCAGGAGCTCAGTGAGCACCGACTCGCGGGACGAGAGGTCGACCGTGGTCCCATCGTCGGTCGTCACCCGCCGAGAGGCCGCGTCGAACGTGCCACCGGGCAGGCGCACGACACCCGAGCCGGACGGCGAGGCCTCGGTGCGACGGCGTAGGGCGCGGAGGCGAGCCAAGAGCTCCTCGACGTCGAACGGCTTGCCCACGTAGTCCTCCGCCCCGGCATCCAGGCCCACCACCCGGTCGGCAGGATTGCCCAGCGCCGACAGGACCAGCACCGGGGTCAGGACACCGCGCGAGCGCAGCCGCGACAACAGGTCGAGGCCCTCGATCGCGGGCAGGCCACGGTCGAGCACGAGCAGGTCGTACTCCTGGGTCAGCCCCAGGTGCAGGCCCCGCTGTCCGTCGTGCGCGACGTCGACCACGTAGCCCTCTCCGACGAGGATCTCCGCGAGCATCCGCGCAAGCTGGCGGTCGTCCTCGACGACCAAGACCCGCGTGTCGTCCTTCACACCAGACTCCGTCCGTGCCGCGGCGGTGCTGACGCCGTGAGGCTGCCACGCCTGATCACGTCGCCAGGGTCTCACGCGGGTGTGCGCGTGATGGTGTCTGCCGTCAGGTCGTCGCCGGTCCCGTCGTGGACGACCGTGTCAGGTCCGGGGAAGTAGAGCGTCACGTGGCCGTCGTCGGACCGGCGCACGAGGAGGGGCGGGCTCCCGCCCGGTCCGCGGGCCTCGAGGACCTCGCCGTCGCGGTCGTGTCCGCCGATCCGGCCGGACCGGACGATGATCCGGTCCCCTGGGGCTGCGCGAGTCATGGCCGGGCCTCCGTGCGGCGCGGGGCCACAGCGCGCGCGAGCCTCTGACCCCATGCTCGTGCGCGGTCCGACTCGCCGGCGCCGAGCGGCCCCTCCGCACCGTCGACGACGAACCCCTCGCCGTCGGCGATCACGGTGAAGCCGTGGCGTCGCAGTCCACGGACGATGCCGTGCATCGCGCCACCGGCAGCGGGGGAGCGCAGGCGGGTGTCGAAGGCGGCGGCGGGGCCGCCCTTCCCCTCGGGCAGCGTCGCCAGCCACTCGCGGACCCCGTCGGGGATCTCGCCCTGGGTGCCGACCTCCTGGGCGTGCGCCCGGCCCCGCGTCCAGGGTCGGCTCATGCCACGCACGTGCGTCGGTGCGCCGACGACCCGCAGTTTGGCCCGCGCCACGACGTCGGGACCGGCGGTCGCGAGCTCGACGGCTTCCGCGACCGCCCCGGCCCGTCGCGCACCGTCGGGGACGGCCTCGGCGATCTCGCGGGTCTGCCCGAAGTGGGTCTCGTAGACCACGACCATGTCCGTGACGTCCTCCCTGGTGTGCGTGTCGTGGGCTGTCGTCTTCTCAGGGTGAGCGGGTGCGCCGGGGTCCGGTAGAGCCCTTCGGCCCCGTCCGGACGAGGGCGGGGACGGCTACGGCGCCGTCAGTGCGGGAGCGAGAGCGCCGCACACCGCGCCGAGCACGGCGCCGGCGACCGCGCCGGTCGCCGTCCCGAAGAGCACCACCGCTCCCAACGGCCAGTCCGCAGGGGTGATGCTCGCGCCGGTGAAGATCAGGACCATCGCGGGAGTCCATGCCGCTGCGCTGATACCGACCCAGCGCCACGGGTGCTGGGTGGCGGGTCGCATCACCCAGGACTGAGCCGCTCCGAGGACCGCACCCATGGCGAGGCCGAGAGCCGCGGCACCACCCAGCGC
This sequence comes from Cellulosimicrobium sp. GQ32, assembly GCF_059758455.1. Taxonomy (NCBI): domain Bacteria; kingdom Bacillati; phylum Actinomycetota; class Actinomycetes; order Micrococcales; family Promicromonosporaceae; genus Cellulosimicrobium; species Cellulosimicrobium sp. GQ32. The sequence continues at coordinate 65,611 of NZ_JCAXEP010000002.1, forward strand.
GGCGACCGGTCCCGGTGCGGTCGCGCCGTCGTCCGTGGCGAGGACCGAGGGCACGGAGCCGGCCGCCCACCCCAGCCCCGCGACGGCGACGGTCACCAGGAGCCAGCGGCGCCGGTGCAGCGTGGGCGCGAGACGGGTGAGTGCGGCTCGCTGGGCGAGCCCCAGGGCGGTGCCTTCGACGAGCCCTCCAAGAACCACGATCGTCCACGCCAGCACGCTGCCCCTGCCGGCCGTGACGAGCGCCGTGCCGGCGCGGGCAGCGGCGGCCGAGGCCGCCATCCCGACCGCCTCGGCCGTGGCGCAGAGCACGATCCAGCGGCGCACGGCGTCGACCTCGCTTCCGCAACGGCGGGTCAGATGAACAGGAGCTGCGCGCCGGCCGTCTTGTCGATGAAGTCGGCGGCGCTGATCACGCCCTCGATATCGTCGCGAAAGTCGGACGCGTCGAGCTTCTGCATCTCGGCCGTGAGCCGGCAGGCCCACAGGTGGCCGCCGGCAGCGACGATCTGGTCGAGGAACTCCGGTACCGGGGGGATGCCGAGCTCTTCCATCTGCTTCTTCATCATGCGAGTCGTCATCGCGCTGACTCCCGGGGCGGGAGCCAGCGCCTGCGGCAGGCGCACGTCCTTGATCGGCAGGTGCATCGCGGTGTTCGCGACGGGGGAGAAGGACAGGTCGTCCGCGCGCGAGCGCATGATCATGTCGAAGCCCCAGAACGTGAAGAAGAGGTGGGTCTCGACGCCCTCGCCGAGGGCGGCGTTGCCGAGGATCAGGCCCGGGTAGGCCATGTCGAGGTTGCCCTTGGAGCAGATGATGGCGAGCTTGCGGCCCGGCTCGTCCTCGTCGTCGAAGCTCGGGACGATGGTGAGACCGGGACGGTCGGTGGTGGTCATGAGGACCTCTCAGACGCAGCCGTGCGGCTTGGGCAGCCCGGCGACGTAGGCCATCTTCTTGCCGGGCTTCTTCGGGAACAGCGCGAACTGCTCCTTGACGGGGACGTGGCCGACGACGTCCACGCGCCGCGTGGTCGCAGTCTCGCCGCGTTCGGCGTAGTCCCGGCGCAGGAAGCGCACCACGTCCCAGTGCCGGTCGGACATCTCGACGCCGATCTGCTGCGCCAGGACGCGCGCGACGTCCTCGTCCCATTCGCCGTACTCGGTGAGGAATCCCTCGTCGTCGACGTGGACGATCTTGTCGTGGATCTCGATCGTGGGCATGACTACCTCCCCGGGGCGCCGGCAGGCTCCTTGCCGGCCATGGACATCAGCGACGGGACGGGCATCGACCGCCCGGGGAGCAGCACGTTCCAGTACAAGTGGCGGAACGCGAGCTTTCCCAGGTGGTTGGCGCGGGTCTCCTTGAGCAGGCTGAGCGGGCCGATCCGCGGGTACGGATAGACCCCGGGCAGCGGTTCGGTGTCGTAGTTGAAGTCGATGAGCAGGCCCTTGCCGTGTCCCGACTCCACGAAGCAGTTGGCATGGCCGTCGAACCGGTGCGTCATGGGCCGTCCGCGGACGTGGTCTACGACGTTCTCCACGAAGCCGTCCATGGAGAAGTGCGCCACCGACCCGGCCTTCGAGGCGGGGATGTCGTTGGCGTCCCCGATCGCGAAGACGTCGGCGTGTGCGCGCGACTGCAGGGTGTACCTGTCCACGGGCACGTAGTTGAGCTCGTCACCCAGACCTGAGCGCGCGACGAGCTCGTCGCCCATGTTGAGCGGTACGGTCACGAGCAGGTCGAACGGGATCTCGCGGTCGTCCACGGAGACGAGGAGCCGGGAATCGGGGTCGACGTGGTCGACGACGAAGTCCGGTTCCACGGAGATGTCCCGCTCGGCGAGCATCGCGCCCAGCTGCTGCGAGGCGACCGGCTTGGTGAAGGCCCCCTCGAGCGGTGTCACGTAGGTGAGGTCGACGCTGCTGCGCTTCCCGCGCTCCGCGAAGTACGCGTCGGCGAGGAACGAGAACTCGAGCGGGGCGACCGGGCACTTGATCGGCATCTCGGTGACGTGGACGACGAGACGGCCGCCGGGCCATCGTTCGAGTGCGTCGCGCAGCGCGAGCGCGCCGTCGAGCGTGAAGAAGTCGAAGATGCTGCGTCGCCACGCTGCGCCCGTCATGCCCGGGGTCTGATCGGGGCGCGGCGAGGTACCGGTAGCGATGACGAGCAGGTCGTACCCCAGGCTGCGGCCGTCGCGGAGACGGACGTGCGAAGCGTCGGCGTCGACGCGCTCGACCTCCGCGAGGACGAGCTCGACACCGTCGCGCAGGAAGCGGTCACGCGGCCGCAGCAGGTCGTGCGGCTCGTAGACCCCGAACGGGAGCAGCAACAGGCCCGGCTGGTACAGATGCATGTCGTCGCGGTCGACGAGGGCGACGGACCAGTCGCGCGGCAGGCGGCGTCGTAGACGGTTGGCCGCCATCGTCCCTGCGGTGCCGGCCCCGAGGATCACCAGACGATTCATGAGGGCTCCGATCGTCGTCGATGCCCTCAGGATTCTGCGGCCGCGGTCCTGGCCCCAGGGTCGAAGGTCCCGCCCGCACCGGTGCGTATTCCGGGGCGCCGGACGCCGGAAGGCCGGTACCGGATAGGTACGCGAGGTGCGAGGGGTGGACGAAAGACAACGGCCCCCGTCCTGCGTTCTTGCAGGACAGGGGCCGTTCACAGAGTGTCCGGAGGGGGACTTGAACCCCCACGCCCGATAAAGGGCACTAGCACCTCAAGCTAGCGCGTCTGCCATTCCGCCACCCGGACGAGTGGACCTTCCCGGCGTTTCCGCCGTTCCGGTGCGGGGAAAAACATAGCACGGTTCGGGCGTGGTCCTCACATCGCGGTCGCCCACCGGCACCGGGCCGACGTGGGAGGACGGTCCGGTGCGGCACCCGGCGTGAGGGGACGACCTGGGGCACACTGGGCGGGATGGTGGCCACGACCGGGCGGAGGCGCGTGTGACGGACGAGCAGCGACCGGCGGCAGCGGTGCCCACCCCGCGACCGGGCTCCGGATCGGACCGCTCGGCGGCGTCGGTGAAGCACCTCGCAGGGGCGTCGAGCGCGGCGCGGAAGGTCGCCGGGGCGCGGCGCAACCCGTCGGTCGTCGGGTACGACGAATCGGTGCCCGCGTGGTTGCGCACGACGGCGGGCTGGTCGTGGCGCCTGCTCCTGATCGTCGCGGCGGTCGCGCTCATCTTCTTCGCCACGGCGCAGGTGCAGCTCGTGTTCGTCGCGGTCTTCCTCGCCCTCGTCATCACGTCGGTCCTGCGGCCCGTCACGGACTTCTACGCGAAGGTCATGCCCCGGGGGTTGGCGACAGGGTTGGCGATCCTCTCCGCGCTGCTGTTCATCGCCGGGCTGCTGACGTACGTCATCACGTCGGTGGCGGGCCAGTGGCAGAGTCTCGCGGACCAGTTCAGCAACGGCATCGACCAGATCTTCGAGTTCCTCGAGAACGGCCCGCTGCCGGTGACGATCACCGCGGACGACGTCAACGGCTGGATCGAGAACGGTCGGCAGTGGCTGACCGAGCACGGCGGCGACATCGCGAGCCAGGCGGCCGCGAGCGCCGGCTCGGTGTTCGAGGCGTTCGCCGCGATCGCCCTCGCGATCTTCTGCACCGTGTTCTTCCTGGCCAAGGGCAAGGACATGTGGACCTGGTTCCTCAACCAGCTCCCGTCACGCTCGCGCGACAGCTGGAAGATCGCGGGCGGCGCGGGGTGGTACACGTTCTCGGGGTACGCGCGCGGGACGGTGATCATCGCGCTCACGGACGGCATCCTCGCGGGCATCTTCCTCGGGATCCTGGGCGTGCCGCTCGCCGCACCGCTCGCGGTGCTGGTGTTCATCGGCGCGTTCATCCCGATCATCGGCGCGCCGCTCGCGATGATCATCGCGGCGATCGTCGCGCTCGCCGCGAAGGGCCTGTGGATCGCGCTCGTGGTGACGATCGGCATCGCCCTCATCGGGCAGTTCGAGGGCCACATCCTCCAGCCGCTCGTCATGGGCAAGCAGGTGTCGCTGCACCCGGTCGTGGTGGCGATCGCGGTGACCGCGGGGACGCTGCTCGCGGGGATACTCGGGGCGGTCGTGTCCGTGCCGCTGGTCGCCGTCGCCTGGTCGGTGTTCTCGCACCTGCGGCACAAGGACCCGCCCATGGAGGAGGACCTGCCGACGGCGAAGGAGATCGCGCTCGGCGACGCCCTGCCCGGGTCGGCGGGTCGCACGGCCGACGACGCGGTGGACTGAGTCCCGGTCGACCCGCGGGAGCCGGGCGGGGCGGACCTCACCGAGGGACGGCCGAGACCTCCGCGGCGAGCCGGACCACGACGCGCACGGTGTCCCCGACGTCCTTGCCGGTCGTGGCGCGCACCGACCGGAGGACGGCGAGCAGGTGCGGGCCGCCGTAGGCGACGAGCGAGGCGTGGTATCGCACGTCGTCGACCTCGGCGACCACCGGGACCCGGCCGCGCGTGCCGAAAAGGTCGACGGCGTCGTACGGGAGCGCCACGAACGCTCCCGACCGAGTCCCGGCGGCGATCACGACGGCGTCGAACTCCACCGGGCCCGGGTCCGTCCACGTGGGCATGCCGTCGACCGTAGCGGACGGCGCCGTGGCGGGGAACGGGTCGGGAGGGCGATTCTCGCGGCCGGGCGGCGCGCTCAGGACGTGGCGTTCCGGCGCCGTACGAGCGTGACCGTGACGGCGCCGACGGCGAGGAGCGCCGGGGCGACGAGGGACGCCCCCGCGAGGACGAGCAGGACGCCGGTGAGGACGGTCGCGACGGCGGCGAGCCACCAGCCGACGGTGCGGCGGGGGAGCAGCCGCAGCGCGGCGAGCATCCCCAGCGCGTACACCGCGACCATGCAGCTCGTGTGCACGCGGACGAACGGCTCGAGGTCGAGGCCCGTGGCGACGAGGACGGCGAGGTATCCCGCGCTCAGGACGAGCGTGACCGCGAGCGCCCGGCGGGGTACCCCGGCGCGGCCGGAGAGCGCGGCGAGGGGGCGCGGGAGGTCGCCGTCGCGTGCGAGCGCCTGGCCGAGGTTCGCGAAGGCCGCGAGGTAGGCGGTGAGCACGCCGGACGTGACGATCGCCGCCACGACACTCACGACGAGGGGCCCCGCGGCGGGAGCCCGTGCGGGCGAGGTCGAGCAGCGCGACGGTCCCGGAACCCGCTCCGGCCCCGAGGGCCCCCACCGTCGTCACCTGGAGCGCGAGATAGGCGACCCCCACGACGACGAGCGCGATCCCCGTCGCGGCGGGGATCGTGCGGCGCGGGTCGTGGAAGTCGGCCGAGACGTGCGTACCGACCTCCCAGCCCGCGAACGCCCAGACGAACAGGCTCACCGCGGAGCCGACGCCGGACCAGCCCTCGCTGAGGAACGGCGTGAACCGCTCGCCGCTCACCGCCGGTGCCGCCACCGCGACCACCACGACCACGGCCGCGAGCAGCAGGGACGTGAGCCCGAGCTGGACCGCGCCCGCCACGCGGATGCCGAGCCCCACGGCGACGGCCGGCACGACGACGAGCGCGATGGCCACGACCGGGACGACGCCCCGGTCCGCACCGACCACCGCGACGACGTACTCCGCCCCGAGCACCGCCACGACGGGCACGCCGACGCACACGCCGAGGTAGAACCAGTAGCCCGTGGCGCGGGCCGCCGTCGGGCCGAGGGCTGCGCGCACCGCGCTCGCGACGCCGCCCCGGTCGGGGTGCCGCGCGGCGAGCGCCGCGAAGGTGCCCGCGAGCGGCACGCTCGCGACGAGCACGAGGGCGACGGCGAGCACGGACGCGGGGCCCGCCACGCGCGCGGCCAGCCCGGGCAGCGCGAGCACGCCCGTGCCGAGCACGCTCGCGACGTACAGGGCGCTGCCGCGGGCGAGCCCGAGCGTGCCCGACGGCGCGTGCTCGCGCGAGGGAGCGGTGATCGCCGGCGCGGCGTGGTCGGGGGCGGCGCGCGGCGCTGCGAGAGGTGTCGACGTGTCCACGCGCTCCACCCTCGCCGCAAGGCGCTCCAGGGACGAGCGGCAGAGAAGTCGTTCTCCGGCAAGATCCTGCCACCCTGCGCGGAGAGGGGTGGTGCGACCACACTGGACCATGAGGATCGGCATACCCACCGAGGTCAAGAACCACGAGGACCGCGTCGCGCTCACACCCGCCGGCGCCCACCACCTCGTGCGGGCCGGGCACGACGTGCTCGTCCAGTCCGGGGCCGGGACCGGCTCCCACCTGTCCGACGCGGAGTACGAGGGTGCGGGCGCGCGCGTCGTGCCGACGGCGGAGGAGGTGTGGGGCGAGGCGGAGCTCGTGTGCAAGGTCAAGGAACCGGTCGCGAGCGAGTACGCGCACCTGCGCGACGACCTCCTGCTCTTCGCCTACCTGCACCTCGCGGCCGACGGCGACTGCACGCGCGCCTTGCTCGACGCGGGCATGACGTCCGTCGCGTACGAGACGGCGCAGGCCCCCGACGGGACCCTGCCCCTGCTGGCGCCCATGAGCGAGGTCGCGGGTCGCATGGCGACCCAGGTGGGCGCCTGGCTCCTCCAGCGCCCCGCCGGGGGCCGCGGCGTCCTGCTCGGCGGCGTGCCCGGGACGCGTCCCGGTCGCGTCGTCGTGCTCGGGGGCGGGACCGCGGGCCGCAACGCGGCCGAGATCGCCGTCGGCATGCGCGCTGAGGTGACCGTGGTCGACCTGTCGCTGCCCGTGCTGCGCGCCGTCGACCAGGAGTTCTCGGGGCACGTACGCACCGTCGTGTCGAGCGCGTACGCGATCGAGCGCGAGGTGCTCGAGGCCGACCTCGTCGTCGGGGCGGTCCTGGTCGCCGGTGCGCGCGCCCCGCGCCTCGTCGCCGACGACCTCGTCGCGCGCATGCGACCCGGCGCCGTGCTAGTCGACGTCGCCGTCGACCAGGGCGGCTGCTTCGAGGGGTCGCGACCCACGACGCACGACGACCCGACGTTCGTGGTGCACGGCACGACGTTCTACTGCGTCGCGAACATGCCCGGCGCGGTCCCCGTGACGAGCACGCTCGCCCTCACGAGCGCGACGCTGCCGTACCTCGCGGCGCTCGCGGACGGCGGCGTGGACGCCGTGCGCGACGTCCCGCTCCTGCGGTCGGGCGCGTCCACGCACCGCGGCGCCCTGCTGAACGAGGCCGTCGCGGCGGCGCACGACCTGCCGTGGACGCCCGCGGAGGACGCCCTGCGCGCCTGACGCCGCCCGCGCCGGCGGGGCGGACGGGCGGCGTCGTCGCGCGGGGGCCGGCGGCAATCCGGGTGACGGCGCGGGCCGGGACGTGCCAGGCTCGGGCGGTGCACCCCTTCGCCCTCGACGACGGCCGCGTCCATCTGTCCACCCCGACCCTCGACGACGTCGACGCGATCACGGCCGCGTGCCAGGACCCGGAGGTCGCCGCGTGGACGGTCGTGCCGTCCCCGTACGCGCGCGAGGACGCGGTGCAGTTCGTCCAGGAGTACGTCGGCCCCGGGTGGGAACGTGGGGACGTCCTGACGTGGGCCGTGCGCGCGAGCGCCGGCCCGTCGGGCGTCCCGGGTCGCGACGGCGCCGGGCGGCTCCTCGGCATGATCGGACTGAGCCTCGACGACGCGCCCGAGGGCCGGCGGTCGGCCGAGATCGGCTACTGGACGGCACCGGAGGCGCGGGGCCGCGGACTCATGACGGCGGCGTGCCGGCTCGCCGTCGACTGGGCGTTCGACCCCGAGGGCGCGGGCCTCGCGCGGCTCTTCTGGCAGGCGTACGTCGGCAACTGGCCCTCGCGGCGCACCGCCTGGCGGGTCGGCTTCCGGGTCGAGGGCGCGGTGCGCGGGTTCGCGCTCCAGCGCGGCGAGCGGCGCGACGCATGGCTCGGCACGCTCCTGCCGGACGACCCGCGTGAGCCGAACGAGCCCTGGCCGACGGACGCGCCGTCGTCGGGCCGCGCCGCCTGACGCACCGCGCACCCGGTGACCCGGCGCGTCCGCGAATGCGTTTCCGTCGCGCCCGCACGCGGGTCAAGATGGGCACCATGACCTCTGAGCCCACGACGCGCACCGACGCGCCCGCGCCCACCTTCGCGCCCGCTGTCACCTCCGCCCTGATCGACCTCGATCCCGCCAACCCGTTCGCCGCCCCCTCCGCGCTGCCGTACGAGCTGCCCGACTACGACGCGATCCGCGAGGAGCACTACCTCCCCGCGCTGCGCGCCGCGACGGCGGCCCAGCGCGCCGCGATCGAGGCTGTAGCGACCGACGACGCGCTCCCGACCGAGGCCAACGTCCTCGCGGCGCTCGAGCGGTCGGGCCGGGACCTCGCGCGCGTGCTCAACGCGTTCTACAACCAGCTCTCGGCCGACGCGACGCCCGGGCTGGAGCAGATCGAGGAGGAGTTCGCGCCCGAGCTCGCCGCGCACCACGACGCGATCTACATGGACGCGCGCCTCTACGCGCGTACCCGCGCGCTCCAGGACGCCGTCGACGCCGGCGAGCAGACCCTCGAGCCCGACGCCGCGTGGCTGCTGCACACGCTCCTGGTCCGCTTCCGCCGCTCCGGCGTCGAGCTCGACGCGGAGCAGCAGGAGCGCCTGCGCGCGCTCAACGGCCGCCTCACCACGCTCGAGGCCGCGTTCGGCCGCAAGCTCCTCGCGGGGGCCAACGCGGCGAGCGTGCTCGTCACCGACCGCGCCGAGCTCGAGGGCCTCGCCGAGGACGCCGTCGCGGGAGCGGCGGCGGCCGCCGCCGCGCGCGGGCACGAGGGAGCGTGGCTGCTGGAGATGCAGCTCCCCACCCAGCAGGGCGTCCTCGCCTCGCTCGCGCGCCGCGACGTGCGCGAGCGCGTGCAGCGGGCGTCGGAGTCGCGCGGGGCGACCGGCGACGACCACGACACGCGTGAGATCGTGCTGGAGACCGTGCGCCTGCGCGCCGAGCGCGCGCGCCTGCTCGGGTACGAGCACCACGCCGCGTACGTCGCGGAGGACGCGACTGCGAAGACCACCGAGGCCGTCGACGCGATGCTCGCTCGCCTCGCTCCGGCGGCCGTCGTGAACGCACGGCGCGAGGCTGCCGACCTCGAGGTCGCGCTCCGCGCCGACGAGCCGGGCGCCACGCTCCGCGCGTCCGACTGGTCGTTCTACGCCGAGCGCGTGCGCAAGGACCGCTTCGCGCTCGACGACGCGCTGCTGCGCCCGTACCTCGAGCTCGAGCGCGTCGTGCACGACGGCGTGTTCCTGGCCGCGAACCGCCTGTTCGGCGTCTCCTTCGCCGAGCGCCACGACCTCGTCGGCTACCACCCGGACGTGCGGGTGTTCGAGGTCTTCGACGCCGAGACGCCGGGCGAGCCCGGCCAGGGCCTCGGCCTGTTCCTCGCCGACTGGTACACGCGCGAGTCCAAGCGCGGCGGCGCCTGGATGAACAACCTCGTCGACCAGAACCACCTGCTCGGGCAGAAGCCGGTCGTCGTCAACAACCTCAACATCGTCAAGCCGCCGGCCGGGCAGCCCACGCTGCTCGTCTGGGACGAGGTCATCACGCTGTTCCACGAGTTCGGGCACGCGCTGCACGGCCTGTTCTCCGACGTGCGCTACCCGTCGCAGTCCGGCACGGAGGTGCCGCGCGACTTCGTCGAGTACCCGTCGCAGGTCAACGAGATGTGGGCGTGGGAGCCGTCGGTCCTGCGCTCGTACGCGGTGCACCACGTCACGGGCGAGCCGATGCCGGCCGAGTGGGTCGACACCATGCTCGCCTCGCGTCAGTTCAACGAGGGCTTCGGGACGACCGAGTACCTCGCCGCGGCGCTGCTCGACCAGGCCTGGCACCAGGTCGGGCCCGACGGCGTGCCGTCGTCCGAGGCGGACGTCGTGCCCTTCGAGGCGGCTGCGCTCGAGGCGGCGGGCGTCGCGTTCGCGCCGGTCCCGCCGCGCTACCGCACCACGTACTACAACCACGTGTTCGGGGGTGGGTACGCGGCCGGGTACTACTCCTACATCTGGTCGGAGGTGCTCGACGCCGACACCGTCGAGTGGTATCGCGAGAACGGCGGCCTGTCGCGCGAGAACGGCGAGCGCTTCCGCCGCGTGCTGCTCGCGCGCGGCGGCTCGCAGGACCCGCTGCAGTCGTTCCGCGAGTTGCGCGGCCGCGACGCCGACATCGCGCCGCTGCTCGCCCGCCGCGGTCTCGACGCCTGAGGTGTGGGCCCCTCCCGTCGCGAGGTAGAGCCGTGGTAGCGCGAGGTAGAGCCCTGGTCATGACCAGGGCTCTACCTCGCGGACCTCGGCTCTACCTGGGCGGGGTGCCCGGGCGGACCAGGCCGGTCTCGTAGGCGACGACGACGAGACCGGCCCGGTCCCGCACCCCCAGCTTGGCGAGGATGCGGCCCACGTGCGTGCGGGCCGTCGCCGGGCTCATGAACAGGGCCGCGCCGATCTCGTCGTTCGTCAGGCCGCGGCCGACGTGCGCGAGCACCTCGCGCTCGCGGTCCGTGAGCCGGTCGGCGACCGCGGCGACGAGCGCCTCGTCCCGTCGCCCGGCGTCCACCGCCTGCGCGACCACGCGCGCCGTCACCGCGGGGGAGAGCAGCGCGTCGCCCGCCGCGGCCGTGCGCACCGCGCCGCGCAGCTCGTCCGGGCTCGCGTCCTTGAGCAGGAAGCCCGACGCCCCCGCCCGTAGCGCCGCGAAGAGGTTCGCGTCGTCGTCGAACGTCGTGAGGACCACGACGCGCGGTCCGGCCGCCGCCCCGTCCGCGCCCGTCGCGCCGTCCGGTAGCCCCGAGCCGGGGGCCGCGTCGTCGACGATCTGCCGCGTGGCCGCGATCCCGTCGAGCACGGGCATCTGGAGGTCCATGAGCACGACGTCCGGGCGCACGCGGCGCACGAGCGCGACGCCCTCGCGACCGTCGGGCGCCTCGCCGACGACCTCGACGTCGTCCGCGCGCTCGAGCAGCGCGCGGATGCCCGTCCGCACGAGGGGCTGGTCGTCGACCAGCACGACGCGGATCACGGGGCACCCCCGCCCGAGGACTGCGGGCCCCGCACGGCGGCTGTCCCGCGCACCGCGGCGCCGGGCGTGACCGGCACGCGCGCCCGCAGCCGGAACCCGCCGCCGTCGGGCGTGTCGGTCTCGACCGTGCCGCCCAGGACCGCGACGCGCTCGCGCAGCCCGCGCAGCCCGAGCCCGCCACGGTCCGTGGCGTCACCCGCGCCCCGTGCCCCGGGGCCGTCGTCGCGCACCTCGACCGCGAGCACGTCGCCCGGTGCACCAGGCGCACGCTCCAACGCCACGCGGACGACGGCGGCGTGCGCGCCGGCGTGCCGCAGCACGTTGGTCAGGCCCTCCTGGACGACCCGGTACGCCGCCGCGCCCGCGGCGGTACCCTCCGCGGTCCCCGAGGGCAGGTCGACGTCGAGGGTGACGTCGAGCCCGGCCGACCGGGCCGTGCGCGCGAGGTCGTCGAGCCGGTCGATGCGCGCCTGGTCCGCGAGCCCCGCGGGCGCGGCCGTCCCGCGCAGCGCGCGCACCGTGGCGCGCAGGTCCGCCAAGGCGGTCGTCGTGGCCGTCCGGACGAGCTCGAGCTCGGCCCGCGCGGTCGCGAGCGCGTCCGACTGTGCGGCACCGACGGCGTCCACGTCGTCGAGTGCCTCGCGGGCGACGGCCGCGTGCAGCGAGACGACGGCGAGGTGGTGCCCGACGACGTCGTGCAGGTCGCGGGCGACGGCCTCCCGGTCGTGCGCGAGCCGGTCGGCGGCCTCGAGCTCGAGCGTCTGCTCACGCAGCGCGTCCGCGTGGCGCCGCTGCTCGTCGCGCTGCCGGCGGGTGAACGACCCGTGCCCGAGGGCGATCGCCGCGGCCATGAGCGCCACGGTCGTCGCCAGCTCGTAGCCGACGACGTACCGGACGTCGTCGCCCTCGGCGAGCCGGAAGTACGTCGAGGCGACGACGAGCGCCGCCGCGACCCCCACGGCCCAGCCGAGCCGGCCCGCGACGGCCGCCGAGTACAGGGCGACGGAGACGGGCAGGGCGAGGCCGATCGCGGGCAGGTCGAGCGTGTAGTAGGCGCAGATGACCAGCGCGGTCGCGACGAGGACCCCGACGGGGAAGCGGCGCCGGCCGAGCACGAGGAGCCCCAGCACGAGGGCGATCGGGTACGCGACCCACGGGTCGGCCCGCGTGCCCCCGACGTCGGCGGCGATGGCGAACGCGACGACGTCGAACACCGCGAACCCCAGCAGGGCGTCGACGAGCCACGGCGGGGGCGACGAGCGCGACGGCCGGGTCGCGGGAGGCGACCCGGCGGGCCGGTCGTGCGGGAGATCGCGAGACGTCACGACCACCGAGTCTAGGAAGACGCACCCCGACGCGCGTCCGTCGTGGGGCGGGTCCACGTCAGGGGTCGACTACGTCGAGACGCGTACGCGCGGGGCGCGGGACGACGCATCGCGTCACGCGCCGGGGCGGACGCGGCGCTGCACCGCCGCTCCCTAGCGTCGACGTCATGAACCCGACTCCCGGACCCGCACCCCACCGCCCGGTCCCGCCCGGCCCGCCGCGCCCCACGCTCGGCGAGACGGTCCGCTCGCTGAGCTGGCCGCTCGTCCTCGGGCTCGGCGCGCTCGCGCTCGTCCGACCGCTCCTGAGCGTCACCGGCCTCGACGACGCGATCGGACGGCCCGCGGCGCCCCTGCTCACGACCCTCGTGCTCACGGTCGTGTGGGTCGGCGCGATCGTCGTCGCCCGCCCGGCGCACCCGCTCGCGACCGGCGTGGCCGTCGGGCTCGCCTACGGCGTCCTCGCGCTGATCCTCAGCGCCCTGCTGTCGCCGATCCTCACCGGCGAGCTCCAGGGGCCCGTCGCGCACCCCGTCGCGATCGTTCCGATGCTGCTCACCAACGCGGCCTGGGGCGCGGTCGCGGGGGCCGTGGCGCTCGGTCTCCTCGCGGCCCGACGTCGTTGAGGCCCCACCAGCCGACGTCTCGCCGCGCCACCCCGCCTCCCCGACTCCGAGACCGCCCCGTCCCTGGCACCACCCCGAGCCGCGACCGCGCGCGCTCGGGGTCGGCTCCGGGCGTGCGTACGCTTCCGGGCGGACGCGCCCGGCACCGCCCGGTACCTAGCGTCGACAGCGTCGCCCGCACCGCCGGGCCGCCGTCGAACCGCACCCGCCGCCTGCCGTCGTCCACCCTGGAGAAGACCCGATGACGACCACGTACACCACCCCGCCGCCCGCCGTCCCCCCGACCCCCGGGGCACCCGGCGGACCGCCCGGACGTCGCCCGCGACGGCGGCGTCGCCCGCTCGTCCGCGTCCTCCTCGTGCTCGGGCTCGTCGTCGTCCTGCTCGTCGGGGCCGTCGCCGTGGTCGTGGGCGTCGCGTGGGCGCGCGCCGCGACGAGCACGGCGGGAGCCGTGGAGTTCACGCGGCCGCTCGCCGTCCCGCCGCTCGCGGAGTCGCGCGTGGAGGACGGCGTGCGCGTCTTCGAGCTCGAGGCGCGCGAGGGCGTCGCCGACCTCGGCGCGTCCGCCCCCACTCCGACGATCGGGCTGAACGGCGACTACCTTGGGCCCACCCTGCGGGCCGCGCGCGGGGAGCGCGTGCGCGTCGACGTGACGAACGCTCTCGACGAGACGACGACGCTCCACTGGCACGGAATGCACCTGCCGCCCGCGATGGACGGCGGCCCCCACCAGATGGTCGAGCCGGGCGAGACGTGGTCGCCCACGTGGACGATCGACCAGCCCGCCGCGACGCTCTGGTACCACCCGCACCTGCACGGGCAGACCGCGAGCCAGGTGTACCGGGGGCTCGCGGGGATGTTCCTCCTCGACGACCCTGCCGCCGCCGACGGCCCGGCCGCCGACCTGCCGCACGAGTACGGCGTCGACGACGTCCCCGTCATCCTCCAGGACAAGAGCTTCCACGCCGACGGGCGGCTCGACGACGCCGTCTCCTTCCTCTCGCCGGTCGGCCCGCTCGGTGGCACGGTGCTCGTCAACGGCACCCCGGGGCCCTACCTCGACGTCACGACCGAGCGCGTCCGCCTGCGCCTGCTCAACGGCTCCGACTCACGCGTCTACGACGTCGGCCTCGCCGACGGCGGCACGGTCCAGCTCGTCGGGACCGACGGCGGGCTGCTCCCCGCCCCGCAGACGGTCGAGCGTGTGCGCCTCTCCCCGGGCGACCGGGCGGAGGTCGTCGTGACCATGGCCCCGGGGCAGCGCGCGGTCCTGCGCAGCTTCCCGCCCGAGCTGGGCGTCAACCCGCTGTTCGAGCGCTTCTCGGGCGGCGACGACCTCCTCGACCTCCTCGAGCTCCGCGCGGCCGGCACGCTCGAGCCGAGCCCCGACGTCCCGGGCACGCTCGGCGCCGCCGACCCCGCGGACGCGCTCGACGAGTCCGACGCCGTGCGCACCCGCCGCTTCCAGCTCGCGGGTACCGCGATCAACGGGCGCTCCATGGACATGGCGCGGATCGACGAGGTCGTCACGGTCGGCGAGACCGAGGTGTGGGAGGTCACCGGGCTCGACGACACCCCGCACAACTTCCACGTGCACGACGTCCAGTTCCGCGTCCTCGACGTCGCCGGGCAGCCGCCCGGGCCGGACCTCGCCGGATGGCAGGACACGGTCTACGTCCAGCCGGGGCACGTGACGCGCCTGCTCGTCCGGTTCGACGCCGCCGAGGGCACGACCGACCCGACCACCCCGTACATGTTCCACTGCCACCTCCTCACGCACGAGGACCGCGGCATGATGGGCCAGCTCGTCGTCGTCGCCCCGGGCGAGCAGGCGCCGTCCCGTACCGACGTCCCCGACGGCGGCACCCATCAGGAGCACGACGCCGGCGCGCTCCCGGGCGACGGCACCGGCCCCCGCCACACCCTCGCACCGGACGGGAAGCACGACCCTGACCACTGACCCGCCGAGGTAGAGCCGTGGTCCCGCGAGGTAGAGCCGTGGTTGCGCGAGGTAGAGCCGTGGTCACGCGAGGTAGAGCCGTGGTTGCGCGAGGTAGAGCCGTGGTTCGCGCGTCGCGGTGCACTTCTCTCGCGTCGCACGGCGGCGCTCACGGCTGCACCCTGGTGTCGCGCCCTGGCCGGCGGGGACGACCACCTCGGATGGTGACCCAGCCGCGACGGTGGCCCGACCGCGACGGGCGACCGGCCGCCGTCGGACACGACCACGGTTCTACCCCGAACGGGGAGCGTTCTACCTCGGTGGACCACGGTTCTACCTCGCGTGACCAGGGCTCTACCTCGGCCCACCGGGGTTCTCGCTCGGTGATGTCCGGGATGTGGGCGGGCGGCGGAGGCGGTCGGCCGGGCCGACGGCGGCGGGTAGCGTGTGGCCATGACCGCTCCGCACCCGGACTCCCTGGCCAGCGCCCGCACCCCGGCGACCGTCGACGTCCCCTCCGGCACGGTGCCGCGGGCGGAGGACGAGGTGGTGCGGATCTGCCGGGAGCTGCTGCGGATCGACACGTCGAACTTCGGCGACGGGACCGGGCCGGGAGAGCGGCGCGCGGCGGAGTACGTCATGGGGCTGCTGCACGAGGTCGGGCTCGAGCCGGAGCTGTTCGAGTCGGAGCCCGGCCGGGCGAGCGTCGTCGTGCGCCTGGAGGGCGCGGACCCGACGCGGCCGGCGCTCGTGCTCCACGGGCACCTCGACGTGGTGCCGGCGCAGGCCGCCGACTGGTCCGTGGACCCGTTCGCGGGCGAGGAGATCGACGGCCTGCTGTGGGGCCGCGGCGCCGTCGACATGAAGGACATGGACGCGATGATCCTCGCGGTCGTGCGCCAGATGGCGCGCGAGGGGCGCAAGCCCGCGCGCGACGTCGTCGTCGCGTTCTTCGCCGACGAGGAGGCGGGGGGCGTGTACGGGGCGCGCTACGCCGTCGACCACCGGCCCGAGCTGTTCGAGGGCGCGACCGAGGCGATCAGCGAGGTCGGCGGGTTCTCGGTCGAGGTCGGGGGGCGGCGCGCCTACCTGCTCCAGACGGCGGAGAAGGGCATCGCCTGGCTGCGCCTCGTCGCCGAGGGCCGCGCGGGCCACGGGTCGCAGGTGAACGACGACAACGCGGTGACGCGGCTCGCGGAGGCGGTCGCGCGCATCGGCGCCCACCACTGGCCCACTACGCTCACGCCGACGGTCGACAGGCTGCTCCGGGGCGTCGCCGACCTCACCGGGCTCCGGTACGACCCCGAGGACCCGTCGTCCGTCGCGGCGCTCGTCGCCGCGCTCGGCCCAGCGTCGCGGTTCGTCGGGGCGACGGTGCGCCACACCTCCAACCCGACGCAGCTCACCGCGGGCTACAAGGCGAACGTCATCCCCGGTCGGGCGGAGGCGGCGATCGACGCGCGCCTGCTGCCCGGGCACGAGGAGGAGGGGTTCGCGACGCTGCGCGCGCTCGCGGGCGAGCACGTGCGGGTCGAGGAGATCCACCGGGACATCGCGCTCGAGGTGCCGTTCGAGGGCGACCTGGTCGACGCGATGGTGGACTCGCTGCTCGCCGAGGACCCTGAGGCGACCGTGCTGCCGTACACGCTCTCGGGCGGTACGGACAACAAGTCGCTCGCGCGCCTCGGCATCACGGGCTACGGCTTCGCGCCGCTGCGCCTGCCCGGCGACCTCGACTTCTCCGGGATGTTCCACGGGGTCGACGAGCGGGTCCCGGTCGACTCGCTGCGGTTCGGCGTGCGCGTGCTGGACCGCCTGCTGCGCACCTGCTGACGCCGTCCGGGTCGACCGCTCAGGCGTCGCCCAGCAGCGCCTGGACCGACGAGCGGAGCTGCGCGCGGTAGCCGCCGCCGAACAGCACCGCGTGCACCGCGACCGGGTACACCTGGTGCAGCGCGACCCGGTGTCGCCACCCGCGCGCGAGCGGGTGCGCGGCGTCGTACCCGGCGACGACCTCGTCGAGGTAGGGCGCGCCGAACAGTGCGAGCATCGCGAGGTCGGCCTCACGGTGGCCGCCGTGCGCGGCGGGGTCGACGAGGACCGCCTCGACGGCGTCCCGCGCGCCGTCCGGGCCGGGGACGCGCCGGGCCCAGAGCACGTTGCCCGACCACAGGTCGCCGTGCACGCGTGCGGGGGAGTCGTCGAGCGCGGGGCGGGCGAGGTCCGCGAGGCGTTCGCCCAGCCGTTCGAGCAGGCGGGCGTCGTCGGCGTCGAGGGCGCCGCGGTCCCGGCCCTGCCGCGCGACCGGGAGCAGGCGCGCCTCGGCGTAGAAGGTCGGCCAGTCGGACCACGCTCCGGTGGGCATCGGCAGCGGGTCGTCCAGCGGACCGAAGAACGCGTCGCCCGTCCAGCCTGGTGGCGGTGCGCCCCACGCGGGGGCACCGGCGTCGTGCACGACGGCGAGCGCCCGGCCGAACGCCCGCGCCGCCTCGGGCGTCGGCGCGGCGGGCAGGACACGTTCGAGGCCGAGGTGCGTCGGGCCCACGTCGAGCACCCGGGCGACGCGGGGCCCGCCCGCGTCGCCGAGCCATGCGAGCCCTGCGGCCTCGCACGCGAAGAACCCCGAGGGCGCGTCGGTGCGGGACTTGGTGAAGACGCCCGATGGCGCGCCCCCAGGGCTCCTCATGGTCCGGGGGTCACAGGGTCGAGCTGACCCGGATGATCTTGCGGCGCAGCCAGACGCGGCGCTCGCCCCCGACGTAGAGCCGCGTGCGGGCGAGCTCCCAGCGTCCGTACTCGGCCTCGTCGGTGAGCAGCCTGCTCGCGTCCGACCGGCTCGTGGAGCGGTCGATCGTCAGGACGCGGTACTCGTACTGCCCGCCGTGCGCGGCCCATCCGGACCGCCGACGTGACGTCGGCCTCTCCTCCACGTGCCACCGTCCTCTCTCGCCTGTCTCGGTCGTCGGCCGGGCGGGAGAACCTGCTCGGCTAACGAGTGCCATTGTGCCCCTCTCGGCGCTACCGTCAGGGTATGACCGCTGACCCGCGTGCCGCGCTCGACAGGTTCATCGCCGCGCTCGAGGCCCACTACAACGCCGTCGCCGCACGCCGCGGGGAGGACGACCCCGCCGTCGACGACGCCTACTACGTGCTCGCGGACGCCTTCGAGGTCTACGACGAGGCCCTCGGCCAGGTCCACGGGGAGGCGACGCCGTTCTACCTCGCGGAGGAGGACGACGACGAGGACGACGAGGACGACGAGGAGGACGAGGAGGACGAGGTCGACGACCTCGACGACACGCTCGACGACGACGTCCTGACCGGCGAGCTGGAGACCGACGGCGCGCGCTGAGGAGCCGGCGTCACCACCGTTCGGGGTAGCCGACCTCCAGGTCGCTCACGTCGTCGAGCGCCGCACGGACCGCGTCGGGGAGCTCGAGGTCCGTCGCGGCGAGCGACGTCCGGAGCTGGGCGGGGGTCCGCGCGCCGACGATCGCGCTCGCCACCGCAGGGCGGCCGAGGAGCCACGACAGCGCGACGTCGAGCGGGGCCCGGCCCAGGCCGTCGGCCGCGGTGACGACGGCCTCGACGATCCCCGACGAGGACTGGTCCAGGTAGGGCTCGACGAACGCGGACAGGTGCGGCGACGCGCCGCGCGAGTCCGCGGGGAGCGAGCGGCGGTACTTGCCCGTGAGCACGCCCCGCCCCAGCGGCGACCAGGCGAGCAGCCCGAGGCCGAGCGCCTCGGCCGCCGGGACGACCTCCCGCTCCGCGCCGCGCTGGAGCAGCGAGTACTCGAGCTCGACCGCGGCGAGGCCCACGTCGTCGGCGCCGCCGAGCAGCGTCGCGGCGCGCGCGGTCGCCCACGCGGGGTGGTTGGACAGGCCGACGTAGCGTGCGCGCCCGGACGTCACGGCGTGGCGCAGCGCGGAGAGCGTCTCGGTGAACGGGGTGCGCGGGTCGGGCGCGTGCACGAGGAACAGGTCGACGTGGTCGGTGCCCAGGCGAGCGAGCGAGTCGTCCAGCGAGTCGAGGAGCGCCCCGCGGGACGCGTCGACGACCGGACCCTGCGCCGTGCGGCGCACGCCGGCCTTGGTGCACAGGAGCACGTCGCGCCGGTCGACCTTCGCTCCCAGCAGCGACCCGAGCAGCGACTCGGCGTCCCCGTCGGCGTACGAGGCGGCCGTGTCGACGAGGGTCCCGCCCGCGTCGACGAAGTCGCGCAGCTGCTCGGCGGCGTCGAGCTCGTCCGTGTCCCGGGCCCACGTCATGGTGCCGAGGCCGAGCTCGGACACGCGCAGGCCGGTGCTGCCGAGGTGGCGGTGTTCCATGGGAGCCGAGGGTACCGGCGGACCCTGCCGCGCGACCGTCGGGGCGCGCGGCAGGGCGCCGGGAGCGGCGAGGTTCACCCTCCGCCCCGAGCCTGACGGACAGGTCCGCAGACGGTGTTCACGTGCCCGTCGCCCGGCGTTCATCCGGGGGCGCCGACCCGCCGGCGAGGTGCCAGGAGGGCCTGCCCGAGCGGGTATCGTGGCCGCTCGTGAACGCGTGGGAAGCCGTCCTCCTCGGCCTCGTCCAGGGCCTGACCGAGTTCCTCCCGATCTCCTCGAGCGCGCACCTGCGCATCGTGGGCGAGCTCATCGGCTCGCAGGACCCGGGGGCCGCCTTCACGGCGATCACCCAGATCGGGACCGAGACGGCGGTCCTCCTGTACTTCCGTCGCGACATCGCGCGCATCTGCGCGGCGTGGTGGCGCTCGGTGCGCGGCGACCACGGGACGGACTGGAAGGCGCGCCTCGGCAGGCACGACCACGACGCGGCGATGGCCTGGTACATCGCCCTGGGCTCCGTCCCGATCGTCGTCCTCGGCCTGCTCTTCCAGGACGCGATCGAGAACACGTTCCGCAACCTCTACCTCACCGCGCTCATGCTCGCGGTCTTCGCGCTCCTGCTCGGCTGGGCGGACCGGATCGGCGCCAAGCGGCGCACGCTGCGCGAGCTCTCGCCCGGCCAGGCCGTCGCGTTCGGGTTCGCGCAGGCGCTCGCGCTCGTCCCGGGCGTCTCCCGGTCCGGCGGCACGATCACGGCGGGCCTCCTCATGGGGTTCACCCGCGAGGCCGCGGCGCGCTACTCGTTCCTGCTCGCGATCCCCGCCGTCATGGGCTCGGGGTTCTACCAGCTCTTCAAGTCCGCGGACGAGCCGGCGCCCGGCGCGCCCGGTGCGGGCGCGACCCTCATCGCCACGCTCGTCGCGTTCGTCGTCGGCTACTTCGTCATCATCGCGTTCCTCAAGATCGTCTCGACCTTCAGCTACACGCCGTTCGTGATCTACCGCCTGGTGCTCGCGGCGCTCGTCGTGCTGCTCCTGCTCACCGGCGTGCTCGAGCCCGGCGGGACCGCCGCATCCACCCCGTGACCTGCGGTCAGAGCCAGCCGACCCGCTTGAACACGCGGTAGAGCACCAGGCAGCCCGCGGCCATGAGCCCGAGCGCGAACGGGTAGCCGAACGCCCAGTGCAGCTCGGGCATGTTCCGGAAGTTCATGCCGTAGACCCCCGCGACGATCGTCGGGTAGACGAGGATCGCGGCCCAGGCCGAGATCTTGCGCATGTCCTCGTTCTGGCGCACCGACACCTGGGACATGTGGACCTGGAGCATGTCCGAGAGCAGGTCGTCGTGCGCGTCGAGGTGGCGGTCGATCCGCTCGACGGTCGTCACCACGCGCTCGAGCATGCGCCGGTTCACCGCGAGATGGTCGGGAACGTCGGGGTCGAGGAGCTCGGGCAGCTCGGCCGAGACGGGCATGAGCGCGCGCCGCGCCTCGGTGATCTCGCGCTTGAGGTCGTAGATGCGCTCGACCGGGTCCTCGCGCTGCTGGTCGAACACGACCCGCTCCGTGTCCGCGACCGCGTCGCCCAGGCTCAGCTCGACCTGCGACGCCCCGCCCACGATCGCCAGGACGGCGGCGGACACGATCCGCTGGACGGGCGTGCCCCGCGGGTCGCCCGGGGCCGCGAGCTTGTCGAGCATGGTCGCGTGCACGTCGGCGTCCCCCTCCTCGGCGGTGACGACGGTCCCGGGCCCGAGCAGCGCGGCGAACTGGCCGGTGTGCACCTGGCGGTCCGCCTCCGTGAACCACGCCGTCGGCGTGACGAGCAGGAGCCAGTCGGCCGCGAGGCGGCGCACGTGCGCCAGCGGGTGGTGCGCGTGCCGGGACAGCTCGTGGCGCGTCGGGCCGGGGCCCGTCGAGACCCTGGCCGCGGCGTCGAGCACGGCGTCGAGGTCGGCGACCCGCGCCCATGTCGCCGCTCCCCGCCCGGTCCGACGGTCCCCGCGCTCGCCGTCCTCGTGGTCGCCGGTCGCGTCGTCCCTGGTGCGCGCGTCCTCGAGCGTGCCGGGATCGACCTCGCGCACCTCGGCCGCTCCCGGGTCCACGGTCCACGCCGCCAGCACGCGGACGCCGGGGAGCAGCGGGCCGTCGTCGCGCGACCTGTCCCGCGGGGCGTCGACGCGGGGATCGGTGGGCTTCGTCACGTCCGCATTGTCCCGCGCCCGGCACGGACCTGCCCGGGCGCGCGGGTTCGCCGCCCGCGCGCCGTGCGTGCGGTGCCCGGCCCCCGGACGACGGTCCGGCGCCGACGTCCCGACCGATAAGGTTGACGCGTGCACAGCTGGCCCGCCCCGCAGATCCCCGAGCTCCCCGGACGAGGCCTCCCGGTCCGGGTGCACGACTCGACGACCCGTGAGCTCGTCGTCGCGGCCCCGGGCGAGGACGCCACCCTCTACGTGTGCGGCATCACGCCGTACGACGCGACCCACATCGGCCACGCGGCCACCTACGTCGCGTTCGACCTGCTCGTGCGCGCGTGGACGGACGCCGGCCAGCGCGTGCGGTACGCGTCGAACGTCACCGACGTGGACGACCCGCTGCTCGAGCGCGCCGCCGCGACGGGTGTCGACTGGCGCGCGCTCGCCGTCGACCAGACGGCGCTCTTCGCCGAGGACATGACCGCGCTCGGTGTGGTCCCGCCGGACGTCTACGAGGGCGCGGTCGAGACGATCCCCGCCGTCGTCGAGGCGGTCACCCAGCTCCTCGACGCCGGGCTCGCCTACCGCGTGCCGGTCGAGCCCGGTGCGGGCGGGACCGACCCGGGGCTCGGCGACGTCTACGCCGACCTCTCGGCCGACCCCGCGTTCGGGTCGGTCTCGCGCCTCGCGCGCGACGTCATGCAGCACCTCTTCGCCGAGCGCGGGGGTGACCCCGACCGCGAGGGCAAGAAGGACGCGCTCGACCCGCTGCTGTGGCGCCGCGAGCGCCCGGGCGAGCCCGCGTGGGACGGCGGCACGCTCGGCACCGGGCGGCCCGGCTGGCACGTCGAGTGCGCCGTGATCTCGCGCGACGGCCTCGGCCTGCCGTTCGACGTGCAGGGCGGGGGAGCGGACCTGCTGTTCCCGCACCACGAGATGTCGTCCTCGCACGACCGCATGCTCTCCGGCGGCGGCGCGCCCCGCGCCCACGTGCACGCCGGCCTCGTCGCGTACGAGGGCGAGAAGATGAGCAAGTCGCGTGGCAACCTCGTGCTCGTCTCGAAGCTGCGGGCCACGGGCGTCGACCCCATGGCGATCCGCCTCGCGCTGCTCGCGCACCACTACCGCGGCGAGTGGGAGTGGACCGACGACGACCTGCCCGCCGGCGCGCGGCGTCTGGAGACCTGGCGCGACGCCGTCTCCGGCAACGGCGGTCCCGACGCCACCGCGACGCTCGCCGCCGTGCGTGCCGCCCTCGCCGAGGACCTCGACGCGCCCGCGGCGCTCGCGGCCGTCGACGCCTGGGCCGCGGAGTCGCTGCGTCCCGGGCGCGACACGTCCGACGACGACGAGGGCGCGCCCGGTGTGGTCGCCCGCGCGGTCAACGCGCTGCTCGGCGTGCGCCTCTGACGCGCCGCCGCACGCCCGCGGCGGCGCGGGTGCGTCAGACCGTCGGTCCCTTGCCCGGGTTGCCGCGGTCGCGGCGTCGCAGGTAGCGCTCGAACTCGCGCGCGATCGCCTCGCCGCTCGCCTCGGGCAGCTCCGCGGTGTCCTTCGCCTCCTCGAGCTGCTGGACGTACTCCGCGATCTCGGCGTCCTCCGCGGCGAGCTCGTCGACGCCGTGCTGCCACGCCTCGGCGTCCTCGGGCAGGTCCCCGAGCGGGATCGGCTCCGAGAGGAGCTCCTCGATGCGCGCGAGGATCGCGAGCGTCGCCTTGGGTGACGGCGGGTGCGCCACGTAGTGCGGCACCGCCGCCCACAGCGACACCGACTGGAGCCCGCGCTCGGCGGCGGCGTGCTGGAGCACCCCGACGATGCCCGTCGGCCCCTCGTACGTGCTCGGCTCGACGTCGAGCACCGCCTGGAGCCCGACGCTCTCCGACGTCGCCGTCATGGGGATGGGTCGCGTGTGCGGTACGTCCGCGAGCAGCGCGCCGAGCGTGACGACCGTGCGCACGTCGTGCTCCTCCGCGATGTCGAGCAGCTCCCGGCAGTACCGGCGCCAGCGCATCGACGGCTCGATGCCGTGCACGAGCACGACCCGGCGCCCGCCGGGCGACAGGACCGCGGAGGCGATCGTCGTCGTCGGCCACGTGATCTCGCGGAGCCCGTCGTCGTCGGTCGTGACGACGGGGCGGTTCACCTGGAAGTCGTGGTACTCCTCGGGGTCGAGCTCGTCCACGTCCTCGGCCCCCCACACCTCGTGCAGGTGCTGGAGGGCGGCCGTGGCGGCGCTCCCCGCGTCGTTCCAGCCCTCGAACGCCGCGATCATCACGGTCTGCCGGGTGCCCTCGGTCGCGTTCTCGGTCATCGCCCCAGCCTATGCGGCCGGGCCCGACGACGGCGGAGCGGGTTCGCGCGTGGCGTAGCCGCACGTAGGGTGGAGCGACCGGGTGCACCGCGTCGTGCCCCGCCCGGACCCCACCCCTCGTCCTTGGAGCCATGCCGTGACGTCCCCGCGCCCCGCCACCGATCCCGCCCTCCCGCAGGCCGTCCTGTGGGACATGGACGGGACGCTCGTCGACACCGAGCCCTACTGGATCGCGGCGGAGCACGAGCTCGTCGACGCGCACGGGGGCACGTGGACGCACGAGGACGCCATGTCCCTCGTCGGCAACCCCCTGCGCGAGTCCGCACGAATCATCCGGGACCGCGGGGGAGTCGACCTGCCGATCGACGAGATCGTCGCGTTCCTCATGGGTCGCGTCATCGAGCAGGTCCGGGCGGAGGTCCCGTGGCAGCCCGGCGCGCGCGAGCTGCTCACGGCGCTGCGCGAGGCGGGCGTGCCGTGCGCGCTCGTCACGATGTCGTACCGCGAGCTCGCCGCGCCGGTCGCCGAGCTCGCGCCGGACGACGCGTTCCAGGTGCTCGTGTGCGGGGACGAGGTCGAGCGTGGCAAGCCCGACCCCGAGCCGTACCTCCTCGCGGCGAAGCGGCTCGGCGTCGACGTGACGCGCTGCGTCGCGATCGAGGACTCGCCCGCGGGGATCGCGTCCGCGCGCGCCGCAGGCGCCGCGACGTTGGGCGTCGAGGCGGTCGTCCCCGTGCTCCCCGCCCCCGGGCTGAGCCGGACGCCGTCGCTCGAGCTCGTCGACCTCGACCTGCTCGCCAGGCTCGTCTCCGGCGAGGTCGTCGACCTCATGGCCGACGACGCGGCCTAGCCCCCGCGAGGCGCGACGCGTCGCGGCGGTACAGCGCGGCGTGGTCGTGCAGGCCCGCCCGATCGGTGTCCCGGGCGTGCGTGTCCGTCCAGTCGGCGAGGTCCAGGAGACGGTCGTGCATCACCGACAGCACGTCGTCGGGAGCCGGCGCGCGGTCGCGGCCGTAGCCGGTGAGCAGCTCGGCGAGCCGCTCCTCGGGTGCGAGCCCGGGCGGGGCGGGCATGTCCTCGCACCAGCCGCACAGCCGGTAGGCGAGGTAGGCGACGTCCCAGACCCGGGGCCCGGGTGACGCCATGTCCACGTCGATGAACCCGACGAGGGTGCCGTCCGCGCGGACCATGTTGTACGGCGCGGCGTCGTTGAGGCACACGACCTCGGTGGGCTCGCGCACCGGCGAGCGCCAGACGGCCCCGCACGGCGCGAAGCCCACGGTCGCGTCGTGCCATGCGCGCAGCATCACGCCTGACTCGCGGAGGGTCGCGCGGTCCCAGAGCCAGTCGGGCAGCGGCCAGCCACCGACCTCGCCCTCGGTCCAGGTCAGGACCTCGCGCCCGGTCTCGTCGAGGCCGAGCGGGGCGGGCGCCACCGAGACCCCCTGGGCGCGGACCCACGCGAGGAGCGCGTGGATCGTCGGCGTCCAGGGCCCCGCCGTCCGGTGCACCGTGTCGCCGACGCGGACGACCTCGTTCACGTTGCCGCCCGACAGCGCGAGCTCGACGGGGCCGGGGTCGTCGGTGCGCACCGACCGATGGTGACACGGTCCGATCCTCCGCCCGCAGGGCATTTCCTCCCGGCGCCCAGGAGCTCGCGACCGCATAGGCTTCCGGGGTGGACGGACCAGAGCCCCGAGCCCCCCGCACGCCCGCCCCGACCGGCCCGCGCACGAAGGGGTGGGTCATCGGCCGGGTGGCCGGTGCGCCCGTGATCCTCACGCCCTCGTGGTTCCTCGCGGCAGTGATCCTCACGGTCCTCTTCAAGCCGACCGTGGACAACCTCGCCCCGCACCTCGGCACCGAGGTGTACCTCGTCTCGTTCGCGTTCGTGCTCCTGCTCTTCGCGTCGGTGTTCCTGCACGAGGTGGCGCACGCGCTCGTCGCGCGCGCCCGGGGGCAGCACGTCACCGAGCTCGCCGTGACGCTGTGGGGCGGGCACACCGCGTACTCGGGGACGTCGTCGCGCCCGCTCGACGGGTTCCTCATCTCGGTCGTGGGGCCGCTGACCAACCTGGCGCTCGCGGTCGCCTTCTGGGTGGCGTTCCTGGCCCAGCCCACGTTCACCGTGCCCGCGCTGCTGCTCTACGCGGGGGCGTTCGCCAACGCGTTCGTCGGGTTCTTCAACCTGCTGCCCGGTCTGCCGCTCGACGGCGGCCAGATCCTCGAGTCGGCCGTGTGGGCGGCGACGGGCTCGCGGACCCAGGGCACGGTCGCAGCGGGGTGGGTCGGGCGTGCCGTCGCCGTGGGCGTCGTCGCGTGGGCCCTGGTGTGGCCGCTGACGTACGGCGGGCGGCCCAGTCTGTGGACCGTCGCGTGGGCCGCGCTCATCGGAGCCTTCCTGTGGAGCGGTGCCGGGCAGGCGATCACGGTAGGGCGTTCGCGCGAGGCGGTCTCCGGGCTCTCGGTGCGCGGCCTCGCGCGGCCGGCCGTCGCCGTGCCGTCCACGGCGACGGTCGCGGCCGTGGGCCGGTCCGTGGCGCTCGCGGGCGGGCCGCACGTCCTCGCCGTCCTCGTCGACGGGTCGGGACGACCCGTCGGGTACGCGGACCCGGCCGCGGCCGCGGCGGTGCCGCCGGACGCCGCCGAGTCGACCCCCGTCGGCGCCGTCGCGGTCCCGCTGCCTGCGGGAGCCACGATCGACGCGCAGCTCGAGGGCCAGGACATGCTCGCCGTGCTCGCACGCGTCGGCCGGGACTGCGCGGTCGTCGCCGTGACCGACGGCGGCCGGGTCGTCGGGGCGCTCGAGGTCGCCCGCGTCGTGGCGGCTCTGCGGGACGCGCAGCGCGGCCGCTGACCGGGCCCGCCCACGCCGCCGAGCGCACGGTCCGGCGACCCGCCGCGGGGCGTGGCCGACCGGCCCGTAGGATGGTCGCCCGTGACCCCCGAGCCCGCCGCTACGCCCGGCCCCCAGACGACGCCCTCCGGACCGGGCGGCGCTCCCGTGCCTGCGGGCACCACCACGGACCGCGTGGCGGCGACCGGCGCGGACGAGCGCCGCGGCCCGCTGCGCGTGGGCGACAAGGTGCAGCTCACCGACCCGCGCGGACGCCTGCACACCATCACGCTCGCGCCGGGCGCGACGTTCCACACGCACAAGGGCTACCTGCGGCACGACGACCTCATCGGGCAGCCCGAGGGCAGCGTGATCCGCAACACGGCCGAGATCGAGTACCTCGCGCTGCGCCCGCTGCTCGCGGACTACGTGCTGTCCATGCCGCGCGGCGCGGCGGTCGTCTACCCCAAGGACTCGGGGCAGATCGTCGCGATGGCGGACATCTTCCCGGGCGCGCGCGTCGTGGAGGCGGGCGTCGGCTCAGGCGCGCTGACCATGTCGCTCCTGCGCGCCGTCGGCGACGCGGGCGAGCTGCACTCGATCGAGCGGCGCGAGGACTTCGCC
Source organism: Cellulosimicrobium sp. GQ32 (assembly GCF_059758455.1). Classification (NCBI taxonomy): domain Bacteria; kingdom Bacillati; phylum Actinomycetota; class Actinomycetes; order Micrococcales; family Promicromonosporaceae; genus Cellulosimicrobium; species Cellulosimicrobium sp. GQ32. The sequence continues at coordinate 92,788 of NZ_JCAXEP010000002.1, forward strand.
GCGATCGCGCGCGGCAACGTCGAGACGTTCTTCGGCGGAGAGCACCCGGCCTGGACGCTGTCCGTCGGCGACCTCGCCGACGTGCTCCCGACCGTCGCCGAGGACGGCACCGTCGACCGCGTCGTCCTCGACATGCTCGCGCCGTGGGAGAACCTCGACGTCGTCGCCCGCGCGCTCGTCCCCGGCGGCGTGCTCGTCTGCTACGTCGCCACGACGACGCAGCTCTCGCGTCTCGCGGAGGACCTGCGCGCCGACGGGCGCTACGCCGAGCCGGTCGCGTGGGAGTCGATGGTGCGGGGCTGGCACCTCGAGGGCCTCGCGGTGCGCCCGCAGCACCGCATGATCGGGCACACGGGCTTCCTGCTCACCGCACGCCGTCTTGCCGACGGCGTCGCGCCGCCGGAGCGCAAGCGCCGCCCCGCCAAGGGCGCGTACCCGACCGACGCCGAGCAGTGGTCGCCCGAGGAGCTCGGCGAGCGTCCGGTGTCGGAGAAGAAGATCCGCCGCGTGCGGCGCGACGTCGGCCAGGGCCCGGAGCAGGCGGAGGCCCCCGGGTCGCGGGACGAGCGCTCCACGGACGTGTCGGAGGCATGACGGTCCGGTAACGATCGGGAGCCGGTCGTCTCACGCTGGGTGTCGTCCGTGTGCTCGGACGAAGATTGTGCCTAAGGTCTACACCCGACCGCCGGACGGTGGTCGGCACGGGTGCCCCCACGGGTCCGCCGTCCGCCGTCCAGCACGCGGTCGGGCGAGCCGCCGGCGAGAGGGGAACACCCGATGAGCGAGACATTCGGCCGTAGCGACGAGGCCCCGCAGAGCAGCGCGCGAGAGCTCGCGCTGCTGTCCGCGAAGAACGAGAGGCTCGCCGAGGCGCTGAGAGCTGCGCGGGACCAGATCCTCGACCTCAAGAGGCAGATCGACGACCTCGCCAAGCCCCCTGGCACGTACGCGGTGTTCCTCGCCGCGCACCCGGACGGGTCGGTCGACGTGTCGGCCGCCGGGCGCAAGATGCACGTCGGAGCCAGCCCGAGCCTGGACGTGGAGCGGCTGCGCCCCGGCCAGGAGGTCAAGCTCAACGAGGCGATGACCGTCGTCGCGGCGGGCGGGTACGAGCGCACGGGCGAGATCGTCACGGCCAAGGAGATCCTCGACGCCGACCGCGTGCTGGTCGTGGGTCGCGCCGACGAGGAGCGCGTCGTGCGCCTCGCGGGCTCGGTCGCGCACACGTCGCTGCGCGTCGGGGACTCGCTGACGATCGACACGCGCAGCGGGTTCGTGTTCGAGGTGATCCCCAAGTCCGAGGTCGAGGAGCTCGTCCTCGAGGAGGTCCCGGACATCGAGTACGAGGACATCGGTGGCCTCGGTCCGCAGATCGAGCAGATCCGCGACGCGGTCGAGCTGCCGTTCACGCACCCCGACCTCTTCCGCGAGCACGGGCTGCACCCGCCCAAGGGCGTCCTCCTGTACGGGCCGCCCGGGTGCGGCAAGACGCTCATCGCCAAGGCCGTCGCGAACTCGCTCGCGCACACCGTCGCGCGGGCGCGCGGCGAGCAGGTCGAGGACGGGTCGGGCGCGGCGCGCAGCTACTTCCTCAACGTCAAGGGCCCCGAGCTGCTCAACAAGTACGTGGGCGAGACCGAGCGGCACATCCGCCTGATCTTCGCCCGGGCGCGGGAGAAGGCGTCGCAGGGCACCCCCGTCGTCGTGTTCTTCGACGAGATGGAGTCGCTGTTCCGCACACGCGGCACCGGGCTCTCGTCGGACGTCGAGACGACGATCGTGCCCCAGCTCCTCGCCGAGATCGACGGCGTGGAGCGTCTCGACAACGTCATCGTCATCGGCGCGTCCAACCGCGAGGACATGATCGACCCCGCGATCCTGCGGCCCGGCCGCCTCGACGTGAAGATCAAGATCGAGCGGCCCGACGCCGAGGGCGCCAAGGAGATCTTCGCCAAGTACCTCACCGAGGACCTGCCGATCCACGCCGCCGACCTCGCCGAGCACGGCGGCAACCAGCGCGAGGCGCTCGACGCGATGATCCGGTCCGTGGTCGAGCGGATGTACTCCGAGGAGGACGAGAACCAGTTCCTCGAGGTCACCTACGCGAGCGGCGACAAGGAGGTCCTGTACTTCAAGGACTTCAACTCGGGCGCGATGATCCAGAACGTCGTCGACCGGGCCAAGAAGTCCGCGATCAAGGACTTCCTCGCCACCGGCCAGCGCGGCATCCGCGTCGACCACCTCCTCTCGGCGTGCGTCGACGAGTTCAAGGAGAACGAGGACCTGCCCAACACGACCAACCCCGACGACTGGGCGCGCATCAGCGGCAAGAAGGGCGAGCGCATCGTCTTCATCCGCACGATCGTCCAGAAGAAGGGCGAGGGCGGCTCTCCGCGCACCATCGACACGGTCACCAACACCGGCCAGTACCTGTAGGACCACCCGACCGACGCCCCGAGACCCCGTCCGGGCGGCGAGCTGCACGCGCGGGCCGCCGCCCCGGCGGGGTCTTGCCGCGCCGCGGGAGGGCGTCGTCGTCGGTGGACACGGACCGCGTGTCGTCGGCGGACCGACATAGGGTGAGCGCGTGAGCGTTCGACGGGTCATGGGGATCGAGACCGAGTACGGCGTCCTGCAGCCGGGGAAGCCGATGGCGAACCCGATGTTGATGTCGAGCCAGGTCGTCACCACCTACCGGGCGATCGCCGCGCGCAGCGATGGTGCCCGGGGCCGGGCGCGGTGGGACTACGACGACGAGGACCCGCTCCAGGACGCGCGGGGCTTCCACGTCCCGCGCGCGTCGGCCCACCCGTCGCTGCTCACCGACGACCCGGCCCGGCCCGCGCCGTCGGGGCCGGTGGCGGAGCCCGCCGGGGAAGGGGTGCCCGAGGGCTCGCTGCAGGAGGTCGCGCGGCCTACGACGGAGGAGTACGACGACCCGAGTGCGGCGAACGTGATCCTCACGAACGGTGCTCGGTTGTACGTCGACCACGCGCACCCGGAGTACTCCTCGCCCGAGGTCACGGTGCCGCACGACGTCGTGTGCTGGGACGTGGCGGGGGAGCGCGTGATGCTCGCGGCGTCGCGCGAGCTGGACCAGGTGCCCGGCGGGTCCGTGGTCCTGTACAAGAACAACGTCGACGGCAAGGGTGCGAGCTACGGCACGCACGAGAACTTCCTCGTGGACCGGGACGTCCCCTTCGGGGTGCTCGTGGAGATGCTCACGCCGTTCCTCGTGACGCGCCAGGTGTTCGCCGGCTCGGGTCGGGTGGGTCTCGGCCCGACCGGTGAGGAGCACGGCTTCCAGATCTCGCAGCGCGCGGACTACGTCGAGGCGGAGGTCGGTCTGGAGACGACGCTGCGCCGCCCGATCGTCAACACGCGTGACGAGCCGCACGCCGACCGGCAGCGGTGGCGTCGGCTGCACCTCATCATCGGCGACGCGAACATGCTCGAGACCGCGACGTACCTCAAGACGGGCACGACGTCGCTCGTGCTGTTCGTCGTCGAGCACCTCGAGGAGCTCGGGCCGCGGGTGCGGGCGCGGCTGGCCGGCCTGCGGCTGGCGGACCCGGTCGCGGACGTGCAGCGGGTCAGCCGCGACCTGGACCTGACCCGTCGGCTCACCCTCGCGGACGGGCGCGAGCTGACCGCGCTGGAGGTACAGCGCGAGTACCTCGCGGTGGCCGCGGAGGCGTCCGAACGGCTCGCCGGCGCCGACGGCGTCGACGCGCCCACGCGCGACGTGCTCGCCCGGTGGGCCTCCGTGCTCGACCGCCTCGGGACGGACCGTGCCGCGTGCGCGCGCGACGTCGAGTGGGTCGCCAAGCTGCGCCTCCTCGACCGGCTGCGCGAGCGCGACGGTCTGGACTGGGGTCATCCGCGGCTCGCGGCGATGGACCTCCAGTGGTCCGACGTGCGCCCGGAGCGCGGCATCTACCACCGCCTCCTCGCGGCGGGCGCGGTCGACCGCGTCGTCACGGAGCGCGAGGTCGGGGCCGCCGTGCACCACGCGCCGGAGGACACGCGTGCGTTCTTCCGCGGCGAGGTCATGGCGCGCTACGGCGACCAGGTCTCGGCCGCGAGCTGGGACTCCGTGATCTTCGACGTGCCCGGTGCCCCGTCGCTCCAGCGAGTCCCGATGATGGACCCGTTGCGGGGGACGCGGGCGCACATCGGCGCGCTGCTCGAGGCGAGCCCGGACGCGGCGGCGCTCCTGGCGGGTCTGGCGGGCCCGTCGTGAGCGGCGGCGACTAGGCTGGAGGTACGACGGCGCCCCGCCCCTCGCGGAACGGGCGCCGCGTGCGAGCAGGGCCGGGAAGGGCGCGAGCCCCGACCGGGTTGGAACGGACAGAGCGTCGGCGCGGCACCGGGCCGACGGACGAGGAGGCAGCCATGGCGGGTACCGAACGCACCCACGCGTCGCACGAGGACCGGCGTCCCGACGACGAGCCCGAGGGCCCCGAGGTCCCGGTCGCGCCGCAGGCGCAGTCGCGTGACGCGGAGGTCGACGCGCTCCTCGAGGAGATCGACGAGGTGCTGGAGACGAACGCGGAGTCCTTCGTCCGGGGCTTCGTCCAGAAGGGCGGCGAGTAGGAAGGGTGACGGCAACCCGATGAGCACGGATCAGCCAGGGCGCCTGCCCGACGCGTTCACGACCCCCGGGTCGTCGTCCTTCCTGGACTTCCTGTCCGGGCACGCCCCGGACCTGCTGCCGTCGCACCGCGCCGCAGGGCACCCGTCCGCGGGCGTCGCGCCCGACGCGCCGCACGCGACGACGATCGTGGCGCTCACGTTCGGCGCCGAGGGTGTCGCGGGCGGCGTCGTCATGGCGGGCGACCGCCGCGCGACGATGGGCTCGATGATCGCGAACCGCGAGATCGAGAAGGTCTTCCCGGCCGACGAGTTCTCGGCGGTCGGGATCGCGGGGACCGCGGGCATCGCGGTCGAGCTCGTGCGCCTGTTCCAGCTCGAGCTCGAGCACTACGAGAAGATCGAGGGCTCCCTGCTCTCGCTGGACGGCAAGGCCAACCGCCTGTCGACGATGATCCGGCAGAACCTCGGCCTCGCGATGCAGGGGATCGCGGTTGTCCCGCTGTTCGCCGGGTTCGACCTCGACCGCGGTGGCGGCCGCATCTTCTCCTACGACGTCACCGGCGGCCGGTACGAGGAGCGCGCCTACCACTCGGTGGGCTCCGGGTCGGTGTTCGCGCGGAGCTCGCTGAAGAAGCTCTGGCGCACCGAGCTCGATCGTGAGTCCTCGGTGCGCGTCGCGGTCGAGGCCTTGTACGACGCGGCGGACGACGACTCGGCCACGGGCGGCCCGGACCCGGTACGTCGCATCTGGCCCGTCGTCGCGGTCGTGACGCAGGCCGGGTACGAGCGCGTCGGCGACGACGAGCTGGCCGCCGTCGTGGAGCAGATCGTGGCCGAGCGGTCGGGGACGGGCGTGCCACGTCGGCGACCGGCCGTGACGAACGCGGAGGCGGTCCCTCACGACCAGCCGCACGACCTGTCGCAGGGCCCCGCGTCGGGAGGTGACGCCGAGTGAACATGCCTTTCTACGTCTCGCCCGAGCAGCTCATGAAGGACCGGGCGGACTTCGCGCGCAAGGGCATCGCGCGCGGCCGGTCCGTCGTCGTCCTCGCGTACGAGGACGGGATCGCGTTCGCGACGGAGAACCCGTCGCGCGCGCTGCACAAGATCTCGGAGATCTACGACCGCATCGCGTTCGCCGCGGTGGGCAAGTACAACGAGTTCGAGAACCTGCGGGTCGCGGGCGTGCGCTACGCGGACCTGCGCGGGTACTCCTACGACCGCACCGACGTCAACGCGCGCGGGCTCGCGAACGCGTACGCCCAGACGCTCGGCACGGTGTTCACCACGGAGTCCAAGCCGCTCGAGGTCGAGCTCGTCGTCGCGGAGGTCGGGCGCACCTCGGCGCAGGACCAGCTCTACCGGATCTCCTACGACGGGTCCGTCGCCGACGAGCAGGGCGTCGTCGTCATGGGCGGGCAGGCCGACCAGCTCGGTCGCGTGCTCCAGGACGCGTGGGAGCCCGGCCTCGGCCTGGCCGACGTGCTGCGGCTCGCCGTGCGCGCGCTCGGTGCGGGCGGCGAGGGGGAGGGGGCGCGGGCCATCCCGGCTGCGCAGCTCGAGGTCGCCGTCCTGGACCGCACCCGTCCGCGCCGCGCGTTCCGCCGGATCTCGGGGAGCGCGCTGGAGGACCTCCTCGCGGACGGCGACGGCCGGACGGCGGTCCCCGACGCCGTGACCGACGACGCGGACGACGCGACGGGCGCCGACCCCGCGACGGACGAGGGGTAGGACCGCGATGGACCGCAGGATCTTCGGGCTGGAGACGGAGTACGGCGTGACGTGCGCGTCCGACGACGGCCGGGGGCTGTCGGCGGACGAGGTGGCGCGTTACCTGTTCCGCAAGGTGGTCGCGTGGGGGCGCTCGTCCAACGTGTTCCTGCGCAACGGCTCGCGACTGTACCTCGACGTCGGCTCGCACCCCGAGTACGCGACGGCCGAGTGCGACGACGTGCACCAGCTCGTCGCGTACGACCGCGGCGGGGAGCGGATCCTCGAGGGCCTCGTCGCCGACGCGCAGCAGCGTCTCGAGCACGAGGGCCTGCCCGGGCGCATCCACCTCTTCAAGAACAACACCGACTCGGCGGGCAACTCGTACGGGTGCCACGAGAACTACCTCGTGCGCCGCCAGGGCGACTTCGCGCGACTGTCCGACGTGCTCGTCCCGTTCCTCATCACCCGCCAGGTGCTCACGGGCGCGGGCAAGGTCCTCGCGACGCCGCGCGGCGCGGTCTACTGCCTGTCGCAGCGCGCCGACCACATCTGGGAGGCCGTCTCCAGCGCGACGACGCGGTCCCGCCCGATCATCAACACGCGCGACGAGCCGCACGCCGACGCCGAGAGCTACCGGCGCCTGCACGTCATCGTCGGCGACTCGTCGATGGCGGAGACGACGACGATGCTCAAGGTCGGTTCGACCGACCTCATCCTGCGCATGATCGAGGCGGGCGTGCCCATGCGCGACCTGGCGCTCGAGAACCCGATCCGGTCGATCCGCGAGATCAGCCACGACATGACCGGCAAGCAGCCCGTCCAGCTCGCGAGCGGTCGGACGGTCACCGCGATCGACCTCCAGGGCGAGTACCTCCAGCGCGTCAAGGAGTTCGTCGAGCAGGACGTCTCACCGACGCCGGTCGTCAAGCAGGTCCTCGACCTGTGGGAGCGGGGGCTGCGCGCGCTCGAGTCGGGCGACCTCTCGCTGGTCGACCGCGAGCTCGACTGGGTCATCAAGTACCGGCTGATCCAGCGGTACCAGGCCAAGCACGGGCTCGAGCTCGACGACCCGCGGATCGCGCGCCTGGACCTCGCGTACCACGACATCTCGCGCACCGAGGGGTTGTACAACCTCCTCGCTGCGCGCGGGATGGTCGAGCGCGTCACGACGGACCTCGAGGTGTTCGAGTCGACGGCGGTCCCGCCGCAGACGACGCGCGCCAAGCTGCGCGGCGACTTCGTGCGCGCCGCGCAGGAGGCGCGCCGGGACTACACGGTCGACTGGGTGCACCTCAAGCTCAACGACCAGGCGCAGCGCACGGTCCTGTGCAAGGACCCGTTCCGGAACGTCGACGAGCGCGTGGAACGCCTCATCGAGTCGATGTGACGCGGGACGTGATGTGACGAACCTGGCCCTCGCGGCCGGGCGCCCCGTGCGGGGCGCGCGGCCCGTCCGTCGTCGTGCGTCCGCGGTCCGGGCGGCTCTCGCGCTGCTCGTGGCGCTCGTCGGGACCCTCGTCCTCGCCGCGTGCACGGAGCCGGAGGACGCGACCCCGACGCCACTGAACACCGACCTCGCAGTGACCGGCTCGTCGGGCGCGCCGCCCGAGCTCCAGTACCGCGCCCCGCTCGACGTCCCCGAGGCGACCTCGGAGGTCGTGTGGCCGGGCGCCGGGGCCGAGCTCGTCGACGGCGGTCCGCTCCTGCTCAACCTCTACGCGCAGGACGTGAGCGACGGGACGGTCCTCCAGAACACGTACACCGACGCCCCGCGCTGGCGCGAGCTGACGGACGAGTCGATCGGGCGCGACCTGCGCGACCTCCTGCGCGGCCAGCGGGTGGGCGCGCGGCTCCTGCGGCTCGAGGAGGACGACGGCGTCCCCGTCGCGCTGGTCGTGGACGTGCTGCCGACCCGCGCCTCGGGCGAGGCGGTCGCCCCCGTCGAGGGCCTGCCGACCGTGACGCTCGCCGAGGACGGTGCGCCCAGCGTCGCGGTGCCGCCCGAGACGGCGGCGCCCGCGGGGCTCGTCGTGCAGCCGCTGATCCGCGGCGACGGCCGACAGGTCGAGGTGGGCCAGGTCGTCACCGTCCGGTACACGGGCGTGCGCTGGTCCGACGGTGAGGTGTTCGACTCGACCTGGACGGACGACACGGCGCCGCTGTCGATCATGATCGGGATCGGGGAGGTCATCGAGGGGTGGGAGCAGGGCCTCCTCGAGCAGTCGGTCGGCAGCCAGGTGCTGCTCGTCGTCCCACCGGACCTCGCCTACGGCGAGACGGCCAACCCGCTCGCAGGCGAGACCCTCGTCTACGTCGTCGACATCCTCGATGCCCAGTTCCCGGTGACCGCGGAGGAGGCCGCCGAGGGCGGCGCCGACGGTGCCGGTACCGACACGACCGGCGACGCGCCGACCGACCAAGGAGAGTCCCCATGACCGTCGCGATCCGCGTGATCCCGTGCCTCGACGTCGACGCAGGGCGCGTCGTCAAGGGCGTGAACTTCGAGAACCTGCGCGACGCGGGCGACCCCGTGGAGCTCGCCTCCCGGTACGACGCCGAGGGTGCGGACGAGCTGACGTTCCTCGACGTCTCGGCGTCCTCGGGGAACCGGGAGACGACGTACGACGTCGTGCGGCGCACCGCCGAGCAGGTCTTCGTCCCGCTCACCGTCGGCGGCGGCGTGCGCTCGGCGGAGGACGTGGACCGCCTCCTGCGCGCCGGCGCGGACAAGGTGGGAGTCAACACGGCGGCGATCGCGCGCCCCGAGCTCATCGCCGAGATCGCCGACCGCTTCGGCAGCCAGGTGCTCGTGCTGTCCGTCGACGCGCGGCGCACGACGGGCGACGTGCGCACGGAGTCCGGGTACGAGGTCACGACCCACGGCGGGCGCCGGGGGACGGGCATCGACGCGGTGGGGTGGGCCGCGCGCGCCGCGGGGCTCGGGGCCGGCGAGATCCTCCTCAACTCGATGGACGCCGACGGCACGACCGCGGGCTTCGACCTCGAGATGCTCGCCGCGGTGCGCTCCGAGGTCCGCGTCCCGCTCGTCGCGAGCGGCGGGGCGGGGACACCCGAGCACTTCGTGGCCGCGGCGCGCGCCGGGGCCGACGCCGTGCTCGCCGCGAGCGTCTTCCACTTCGGCGCCCTGACGGTCGCGCAGGTCAAGGACGCGATGCGCGCGCAGGGCGTCGAGGTGCGCTGAGCGGGTCGCGCGCGGGCCTGCGGGCCCGACGAGGTCGCGCCGCGGAATACCGTCGGGCCCTGTCAGGGCTGCATGAGAGGATCGTGCAACCCCCTGAACGAAAGACGAGGACCGTCCCGTGCCCGGCAGCAGGACGCGCCCCACCGGCGCCGACGCCCAGCCCGCTCCGACCGACCTGCCGGCCCCGACGGACCGGCCCGACCCGCTCCCTGACGAGCCGACCGTCCGCCGCCCGCACGCCCTGACCGGGTCCCGCGTGCGCCGGTCGCTCGTCCTCATGGGCCGCGGAATCCGCGACGAGCCGCGCACGTACGCGCTGGCGATCGGGTCGTCCGCGCTCTTCGGCGCGCTCACCGTCGCCGTGAGCAGCGCGATCGGCACCGCGACGGACGAGGTCGTCGTCCCGGCGCTCGCCGGAGATCAGGCCGCGCGCGGCCGCATCTGGGTCGCGGGCCTCGTGCTCGCCGGCATCGCGGTCTCGCTCGCCGCGAGCGTGGCCGCGCGCCGCATCTTCGCGGGGAACGGGTACGCCGCGCTCCAGGCACGGCACCGCACCGCCGTGACGCGCCAGTACCTGCGCCTGCCCATGTCGTGGCACCGCTCGCACCCCGCCGGGCAGCTCCTCTCCAACGCGAACTCCGACGTCGAGGCTGCGACGGGCGTGTTCAACCCGCTCCCGTTCGCGCTCGGTGTCGTCGTCATGATCGGCGTCGCCGCGGTGATGCTGTTCCGGGTGGACGTCTGGCTCGCGTGCGCCGCGCTCGTCGTGATCCCGCTCGCGATCGCCGTGAACATCGTCTTCCAGCGCTACATGTCGCCCGCGATCACGCGTGCGCAGCAGCTCCGCGCCGAGGTGTCCGACGTCGCGCACGAGAGCTTCGAGGCCGCCCTGCTCGTCACCTCGCTCGGGACCGCGGACCGCGAGGAGCGCCGCTTCGCCGAGCGCACGGACGAGCTGCGCGCCGCGAACGTCCGCGTCGGCGTCGTGCGCGCGTTCTTCGACCCGGTCATCGAGCTGCTGCCGTCGCTCGGCACGCTCCTCGTCCTGGCCGTCGGGACCGTCCGCCTCACGTCGGGCGGGGTCGCGGCGGGGGACATCGTCACCGCTGCCTACCTCCTCACGGTCATGGCCGTGCCCGTCCGGGCGTTCGGCTGGGTGCTCGGCGAGCTCCCGCGCGCCCTCGTCGGGTACGAGCGCATCAGCCGCGTCGTCGACGCGGGCGGGGTCCTGCGCCCCGGGACCGGCGGCCTGCCCGGCGGTGGCTCCGGTCTGGGCGTGCGCCTCGAGGGCGTCGGCGTGGACGTCCGCGCCGGCGGACGCGTGATCACCCTGCTCGACGGGATCGACCTCCAGGTCGATCCCGGGACCACGGTCGCGGTCGTCGGTCCCACGGGCGCGGGGAAGACGACGCTCGTGTCGTTGCTCGCTCGGCTCTCCGACCCGACGCGCGGTCGCGTGCTGCTCGACGGCACCGACGTGCGCGACGTGCGCGAGGCCGACCTCACCGCCCAGGTCGCGCTCGTCGCGCAGCAGGCGTTCGTCTTCGAGGACACCGTCCGCGCCAACGTCACGCTCGTCGACGACGGCGACCCCGGTCCGGACGACCACCAGGTCTGGGAGGCGCTGCGCCTGGCGCGCGTCGACGACGTCGTCTCCCGCCTGCCGGAGGGCCTGGACGCGCCGCTGGGGGAGCGCGGTGCGAACCTGTCCGGCGGCCAGCGCCAGCGGCTCGCCATCGCGCGCGCCCTCGTGCGTCGCCCGCGCCTGCTCGTCCTCGACGACGCGACGTCAGCGGTCGACCCGCGCGTCGAGCAGCAGATCCTCGCGGGTCTCGCTCGCGACGGGGCGGAACGCCCGACCGTCGTCATGGTGGCGTACCGCATGTCGAGCGTCGCGCTCGCGGACGTCGTCGTGCACGTGGAGTCCGGCCGTGTGGTCGACGTCGGGACGCACGACGAGCTGCTCGCGCGCGACGCCGGGTACCGCGAGCTCGCGACCGCGTACGCGCGTGAGGCCGAGCGGCGCGAGCAGGAGCGTGCGGACGCCACTGACGACACCGCGCGGGAGGCGGCCGAGGACGGGCGGGACGTTCACGACGAGGACCGTCGGGAGGACGACCTCGCGCGTCGCGAGGAGATCGAGGAGGACGACGTCGTGCAGCACGTCGAGACGGGGGCGCTGGAGGAATGAGCCGGACCACCACCACGGAGCGGCCGGCCCCGGCCGGCGCGCCGGGCCGGGCGGCCGAGGCCCGCATCGCCTCGGCGAGCTCGCTGGGCGTCCTCGCCACCCTGCGCCGAGGCGTCCAGGTCTCGCCGCAGATCCTCGACGGGATCTGGGTCACGCTCGGGCTCGCGGTCGCGGCCGCGCTGGGCCGTGTCGTCGTCCCGGTGACCGTCCAGCAGACCGTCGACACCGGCGTGCTCGCCGACGGCGGGCCGGACACGACCCGCGTCGCCGTGCTCGTCGGCGTGGCCGCGGTCGTCATCGTCCTCGCGGGCCTCTGCTCTGCCTTCGTCAACGTCCGGCTGTTCCGGTCGACCGAGGCGGGGCTCGCCGGCCTGCGCGTGCGGGCGTTCCGGCACGTGCACGACCTCTCCGTCCTCACGCAGAACACCGAGCGGCGCGGGTCGCTCGTGTCCCGCGTGACGAGCGACGTCGACACCATCTCGCTCTTCGTCCAGTGGGGCGGCATCATGCTGCTCGTCTCGGTGCTCCAGATCGGCGTCGCGACGGTCCTCATGGCCGTCTACTCGTGGCAGCTCACACTCGTCGTCTGGGCGTGCTTCGTCCCGTTGTTCCTCGTCCTGCGGCCCGCGCAGGCGCGCGTCAACGACGCGTACACGCAGGTCCGCGCGCGCGTCGGGGGGATGCTCGGCGCGATCTCGGAGTCGATCGTCGGTGCCGAGACCATCCGCGCGTACGGCGCGGGCGCCCGCACCGCGCGACGTGTCGACGCCGCGGTCGACGCGACCCGGCGCGCCATGGTCCGGGCGCAGAAGCTCGTCGCCGTCGTCTTCTCGAGCGGCGTGCTCGTCGCGAACCTCGTGCTCGCCGTGGTCGTCGTGGTCGGCTCGTACCTCGGGGTGGCGGGCGACATCTCGGTCGGCCAGCTCCTCGCGTTCCTCTTCCTCGTCCAGCTCTTCACGGGCCCCGTGCAGATGGCGACCGAGATCCTCAACGAGCTCCAGAACGCCGTCGCCGGCTGGCGCCGCGTCCTCGCGGTCCTGGAGACGCCCGTCGAGGTGGCCGACAAGGGTGACGCGGGGGAGCGCAGCCCGCGCGGGCCCGCCCACGTGCGGCTCGAGGGCGTCCGGTTCGCCTACCCCGACGGCCCGGAGGTGCTGCACGACGTCGACCTCGATCTCCCCGCGCGGGCGTCCGTCGCCGTCGTGGGCGCGACCGGTTCCGGGAAGACGACGATCGCCAAGCTCGTCACGCGGCTCATGGACCCGACCGCGGGGCGCGTGCTGCTCGACGGCACCGACCTGCGCGACCTCGCCGTCGCGTCCCTGCGCGAGCGCGTCGTGCTCGTGCCCCAGGAGGGCTTTCTCTTCGACGGCACGCTCGCCGACAACGTGGCGTACGGGCTGCGCGGCGACGCAGAGCAGGAACCCGACGCCGCCCGCCGTGCCCGGATCGAGGCCGCCGTCGAGCGGCTCGGGCTCACCGACTGGGTCGCGGACCTGCCGGACGGGCTCGACTCCCCGGTCGGTCAGCGCGGCGAGTCGCTCTCCGCGGGGGAGCGGCAGCTCGTCGCCCTGGTGCGCGCCTATCTCGCCGAGGCCGACCTGCTCGTCCTCGACGAGGCGACGTCCGCCGTCGACCCCGCGACCGAGGTCCGCATCGCCCGGGCGCTCGCGTCGCTCACCGCGGGCCGGTCCACCCTGACCATCGCCCACCGGCTCTCCACCGCCGAGGCGGCCGACCTCGTGGTCGTGGTGGACGCGGGCCACGTCGTCGAGGTCGGCCACCACGACGACCTCGCGCGCGTCGGCGGCGTCTACGCCCGCATGCACGACGCCTGGGTCTCCCAGACCCGGTGAGCCCTGTGCGGGCCTGGTGCGACGACTCGCGACGGGGGGCGGAGGGCGGCGAGACGGGGGTCCGAGGCCGCCCCGGCGTCTGGCAGGATTCTCGGGTGCCCGACTCCACGACCGGACCCACGACCGTCTCCGCGCTCGACCCCCAGCTCGCCGCGCGGCTCAAGCGCGACGACGCGGGCCTGGTCGCCGCGATCGTCCAGCAGCACGACACGGGTGACGTGCTCATGCTCGGCTGGATGGACGACGAGGCGCTGCACCGGACGCTGACGACCGGACGCGTGACGTTCTGGAGCCGCTCCCGGCAGGAGTACTGGCGCAAGGGCGACACCTCCGGCCACGTGCAGGTCGTGCGCTCGGTGGCGCTCGACTGCGACGGGGACGCGCTGCTCGTGCGCGTCCACCAGGTGGGGGCCGCGTGCCACACCGGCACGCGCACGTGCTTCGAGGCCGGGGGAGACCTGGGCGCCGTGGTCGGCGACCTGCCTCCCGGCGCCGCCGACCCCTCGACCACGCCCGACCCTGATCCTGAGGAGGAGAACCAGTGAGCGCGACCGTCGAACCGGCCGAGACCACCACCGTCCCCGCGGGCGGTCCCGCGTGGGGCGCGACGTGGCCCGTGCTCGACGGCTTCCGTGCGCTCGCCACGTCGCGCCGGGTGGTCCCCGTCGTGCGGCGCCTCCTGGCCGACGACGTCACCCCTGTCGGCCTGTACCGCACGTTGGCGCAGGGCCGGCCGGGCACGTTCGTCCTCGAGTCGGCGGAGTCGGACGGCCGCTGGGCTCGGTACTCGTTCGTCGGCGTGGCGTCCCGGGCGACGCTCACGGCGCGTGACGGCCGGGCGGTGTGGTCCGGCGACGTGCCCGCCGGCGTCCCGCTCGAGGGGGACGTCGTAAAGGTGCTCGAGGCGACGCTCGACGTGCTCCGCACGCCGGCCGTCGAGGGCCTGCCGCCGCTCACGGGCGGGCTGGCGGGCGCGATCGGCTGGGACGTCATCCGGCACTGGGAGCCGACCCTGCCGTCGGACGCGCCCGACGAGCTGGGCGTGCCCGAGCTCACGCTGTGCCTCGCGACGGACCTCGCGGTCGTCGACCACGCGGAGGGCAGCGTGTGGCTCGTCGCCAACGCGATCAACTTCGACGACACGGACGAGCGCGTGGACGAGGCCTACGCGGACGCCGTCACGCGCCTGGACGCGATGCAGGCCCGGCTGGTCGCCGGGGGCGCGCACGTCGCGTCGGTCGTGGCGCCGAACGCCGCCGAGCCCGCGCTCGAGTTCCGCTCGACGCGCGACGAGTTCGAGGCGTCGGTCGTCGCGGGCAAGGACGCGATCCGCGAGGGCGAGGTGTTCCAGGTGGTGCTGTCCCAGCGCCTCGACCTCGACTGCCCGGCGGACCCGCTCGACGTGTACCGCGCGCTGCGGACGATCAACCCGAGCCCGTACATGTACTACTTCCAGCTCACGGACGCGGACGGGCGGGACTTCGCGGTCGTCGGGTCCAGCCCGGAGACCCTCGTGAAGGTCGAGGACGGCCGCGTCACGACGTTCCCCATCGCCGGCTCGCGCCCGCGCGGCGCGACGCCGGAGGAGGACGTGGCGCTCGGCGAGGAGCTCCTCCAGGACCCCAAGGAGCTCGCCGAGCACATCATGCTCGTGGACCTGTCGCGCAACGACCTCGTCAAGGTGTGCGAGCCGACGTCGGTCGAGGTCGTGGAGTTCATGGCGACCAAGCGGTTCAGCCACATCATGCACCTGTGCTCGACGGTCGTCGGGACGCTGCGCGACGGCGCCACCGCGCTGGACGCCTTCCGGGCGACGTTCCCCGCCGGCACGCTCTCGGGCGCGCCCAAGCCGCGCGCGATCGCCCTGATCGACGAGCTCGAGCCCGCGTCGCGCGGGATCTACGGTGGGACCGCGGGGTACTTCGACTTCGACGGGAACATGGACATGGCCATCGCGATCCGGACCGCGCTGATCCGCGACGGTCGGGCGAGCGTCCAGGCCGGCGGCGGGATCGTGGCGGACTCCGTGCCGGCGCTGGAGTACGCGGAGTCGCGCAACAAGGCGGCCGCCGCGGTCCGGGCCGTCCAGGTCGCCGCACGGCTGCGGGGGCTCGCGTGAGCCGGCCGGCCGGGCCGAGCCGGCGCACCGCGATCTGGGTCCTGCTCCTGCTCGGGGGCGCGACCCTCGCGACGGCCGTGCCGACCTGGCTGAGCACGACCGGCGCGACGGCGCTCGACCCGCAGGTCGAGGTGACCGTCGCCGGGACGTCGGCGGCCCCCGGGGTGAGCGCGTCCGCGCTCGTGCTCGTCGCCGCCGCGCTCGCGCTGGGGCTCGTGGGTCGCATCGGCCGGTGGGTCGTGCTCGCCGTCGCCGCGGCGAGCGGCGTCGTCGCGACCGTCTCCGCGCTCGGCGTGGCGCTCGACCCGGAGCCGAGCGCGCGGTCGGCCGTCGCGGACGCGACGGGGGTCACGGAGCTCACGGCCCCGGTCGACCTGACCGTCGCGCCCTGGTTCGCGGCGGCGCTCGGCGTCCTCACGGTGCTCGCGGTGGTGTGGGTCGCCGTCGGTTCGCGGTCGTGGGCCGGCGCGTCGACGCGGCACGAGCGGGCGACCGGTGGGACCGCGCCCGCCGCCTCGGCGGCAGCGGGGACGACGGTGCCCGAAGGGCCCTCGGACCCGTCCGGTGCCACGGAGCCCGCCTCGCCCGACGACCTCACCGACCACGACGCATGGGACGCGCTGTCCCGCGGCGAGGACCCCACGGACCGCTGAGCAGCGCGGACACCCCCTCGCGCCGTCGCAGCGCGGACCGCGCGGGGGACGGGCACCGGCCCGGTCCGATAGGCTCTGACCACATCTTGACGAAAGGCACGACCCTCATGGCCGAGAACCAGCAGACCACCGAGATCGCCTACCTGCCGCCCGCGGCTCCGCCCACGAATCACGGCCACACCGTCGCCGCCTGGTTCACGATGATCGGCATCATGGTCGGGTCCCTCGTGGCCGCGATCGGTGTCCTCCTCCCGGGCATGGCCCAGGTGTCCGGCGTGTGGCTCTTCTGGGTCGGCATGGGCCTCGTGGCGGTGGCGCTCGTCGGCGGCCTCGTGCTCCGCAACATGGGCTACGGCCAGAAGCAGTCGCGATGACGCAGCCGCCGGGACCCGGCCCGTACGACCCCGCAGGCTCGCAGGACGGGTCGCAGGCGCCGTACGGCTCGTCGGCGCCCGGCGGCCCCCAGCCGCCGACGGGCGACCCCGCGGGCGCGCCCTACGCGGCGCAGCCGCAGTACCCCGCCGGGCAGTACCCCGGCCAGCAGTACCCCGGCCAGCAGTACCCGGCGGGCGCCTACGGGGCCCCGCCGTACTACCCCAAGAACAGTCTGGCCATCTGGTCGCTCGTGCTGGGGATCGCCGCGTTCGTGCTGAGCTGCGGCTTCTTCACAGGCATCCCGGCGGTGATCGTCGGCAACGCCGCGAAGCGCGCGGTCGCGGAGGGGCAGGCGGACAACGACGGGATGGCGACGGCCGGGATCATCCTCGGCTGGGTCGCGATCGGGCTGTCGGTCGTCGGCGTCCTCTTCCTCCTCTTGTTCTTCCCCGCCTTCTTCGCCTGGGTCGGCACGATCCCGGACCAGTACTGACGGGCGCGCACGTGACGTCCGAGGCCGTGCGACGCCGTCGGGTCCCGCGCGCGGCGCAGGCACCGCTCGCGGTCGGCGCGCTCGTCGCGGCGGCGACGGCCTACGTCGGCGCCGTCGACCCGAACCGCCCCGGGCACTACGTCACGTGCCCCCTGCTCGCGCTGACCGGCCTCGCGTGCCCGGGGTGCGGGGGGCTGCGCGCCACGCACGACCTCGTGCACCTCGACCTCGCCGCCGCCTGGTCGATGAATCCCCTGTGGGTCCTCGTCGCACCGCTGCTCGTCACGCTGTGGGCCACCTGGCTCGTCCGGGCCTGGCGCGGGCGCCCGGCTCCCCGGCTCCCGGCCTGGCTCGCGTGGGCCTCGCTGGGTGTCCTCGTGCTCTTCGGCGTCCTGCGGAACGTGCCCGCCCTCGTCCCGTGGCTCGGCCCGGCGGTGGTCTGAGACGGTCGGGCAGCCCCGCGCCGGTCGTCTCGGGGGCTGGGCCGTGGTCATCGTCACTCGGGGTCGGCTCTACGATGGCAGGTACCTCCCTGTCAACGGGTCGGCCGAACCTGTGGGTGCACGACGGCCGACCGGCCCGGCCGGGGGGCGGGAACGACACGGGGAGTGGTGGGACGATGACGGTTCTGGACGACATCGTCGCGGGCGTGCGCGAGGACCTCGCGGTGCGTCAGGCGGCGACCTCGCTCGACGAGCTGAAGGAACGTGCCGCCCGTGTCCCCGGGGCGCTCGAGGTCGTGAGTCGTCTCAAGGCGGACGACGCCGTCGCGGTGATCGCCGAGGTGAAGCGCTCGAGCCCCAGCAAGGGTGCGCTCGCGGCGATCTCCGACCCGGCCGAGCTCGCGGGGGAGTACGAGAAGGGCGGCGCGGCCGCGATCTCCGTGCTCACCGAGCAGCGCCGCTTCAACGGGAGCCTCGCCGACCTCGACGCGGTGCGCGCCCGGGTCGACGTCCCCGTGCTCCGCAAGGACTTCGTCGTGACGCCGTACCAGGTGTGGGAGGCGCGGGCGCACGGCGCCGACATCGTCCTCCTCATCGTCGCCGCGCTCGAGCAGACGGTCCTCACGTCGCTCGTCGAGCGCGTCCACTCGCTCGGCATGACCGCGCTC
Source organism: Cellulosimicrobium sp. GQ32 (assembly GCF_059758455.1). Classification (NCBI taxonomy): domain Bacteria; kingdom Bacillati; phylum Actinomycetota; class Actinomycetes; order Micrococcales; family Promicromonosporaceae; genus Cellulosimicrobium; species Cellulosimicrobium sp. GQ32. The sequence continues at coordinate 111,097 of NZ_JCAXEP010000002.1, forward strand.
GTCGAGGTGCACACGCTGGACGAGGTCTCGCGGGCGCTCGACGCCGGTGCACGCGTCGTGGGCGTGAACTCACGCGACCTCAAGACCCTCGACGTCGACCGCACGACGTTCGCGCGCCTCGCTCCCGCCATCCCGGACGAGGTCGTCCGCGTCGCCGAGTCCGGCGTGCGCGGGCCGCACGACGTCATGGACTACGCCCGTTCCGGTGCGCACGCGGTGCTCGTCGGCGAGGCGCTCGTGACCGACGACGCCCCGCGCGCGTCCGTCGCGGACCTCGTCGCGGCCGGGTCGCACCCGTCGCTGTGGTCCGTGCGGCCCTGAGGCACGACGGCCCCGTCCGTCACGCCGCAGGCGCCGCGCCCTGGCCCAGCACACCCCACCACGCAGGAGGACCGGCCCCGTGCCCGACTCGACACCTTCGACCACCTCCCGGAGCGCCGAGCACTCCGTGCGCGCCGACCTGACACGCTCCCTCGCGACCCAGGAGGGTCCCTACTTCGGCGAGTTCGGCGGACGGTTCGTCCCCGAGGCGCTCATCGCCGCGCTGGACGAGCTGGAGACCGAGTACCGCAAGGCGCTCGACGACCCGGCGTTCGTCAACGAGCTCGCGCGGCTCCAGCGCGAGTACACCGGGCGTCCGAGCCCGCTCACCGAGGTGCCGCGCTTCGCGCAGCACGCGGGCGGCTCGCGCGTCTTCCTCAAGCGCGAGGACCTCAACCACACCGGCTCGCACAAGATCAACAACGTCCTCGGCCAGGCGCTGCTCGTCAAGCGCATGGGCAAGACGCGCGTGATCGCCGAGACCGGGGCAGGCCAGCACGGCGTCGCGACGGCGACGGCCGCGGCCCTGCTCGACCTCGAGTGCGTCGTGTACATGGGCGAGGAGGACACGCAGCGCCAGGCGCTCAACGTGGCCCGCATGCGCCTGCTCGGCGCGGAGGTCGTCCCCGTGACGATCGGGCAGCGCACGCTCAAGGACGCGATCAACGAGGCGCTGCGCGACTGGGTCGCGAACGTCGACACGACCCACTACCTCCTGGGTACGGTGACCGGCCCGCACCCGTTCCCCGAGATGGTGCGCGAGTTCCACCGCGTCATCGGCGAGGAGGCGCGCACGCAGATCCTCGACCGCATCGGTCGCCTGCCGGACGCGCTCGCGGCGTGCGTCGGCGGCGGGTCCAACGCCCTCGGCCTCTTCAACGCGTTCCTCGACGACGAGGGCGTGGAGCTCTACGGCTTCGAGGCCGGCGGTGAGGGTGTCGAGACCGGTCGGCACGCGGCCCGGTTCAGCGGTGGCGCCCCGGGCGTCCTGCACGGTGCGCGCTCGTACCTGCTCCAGGACGACGACGGGCAGACGCTTCCGAGCCACTCCGTCTCGGCAGGGCTGGACTACCCGAGCGTCGGCCCGGCGCACTCGTGGCTGCACGACCTCGGGCGCGCGACCTACGAGCCCGTGACCGACTCCGAGGCGATGGACGCGTTCCGGCTGCTGTGCCGCACGGAGGGCATCATCCCTGCGATCGAGTCGGCGCACGCGCTCGCGGGCGCGCTGCGGGTAGGTCGCCGGGCCGCCGAGGCCGGCCGTACGGACCACGTGATCCTGGTGAACCTCTCGGGGCGCGGGGACAAGGACGTCGCGACCGCCGCCCGGTGGTTCGACCTGGTGGACGACGAGGCGATCGCCGAGACGGCGACGGGCACGGAGGGACAGCTGTGAGCGCGGCGCAGACCAAGGACGCCCCCGGGGCGCCGACCGCGGGGACGACCTCGGTCACGGCGCGTCGGCTGCTCGAGCTCCGCGCGGAGGGTCGCGCCGGGCTCGTGGGCTATCTGCCGGTCGGGTTCCCGACCGTGGACCGTTCCATCGAGGCGGCGCTCGCGCTCGTCGAGTCGGGCGTGGACGTGCTCGAGCTCGGCGTCCCGTACACCGACCCGGTGATGGACGGCCCGGTCATCCAGGCCGCCGCCCAGACCGCGCTCGACGCCGGCGTGCGCGTCGCGGACGTGTTCCGCGTCGTCGCGGCCGTCACGGAGCGCACGGGCGGGCGGGTGCCCGTGCTCGTCATGACCTACTGGAACCCGGTCCTGCGCTACGGCGTCGACGCGTTCGCGCGCGACCTCGCCGCCGCCGGGGGCGCCGGCCTCATCACGCCGGACCTCATCCCCGACGAGGGTCGCGCCTGGTTGGACGCCTCGGAGGCGCACGGCCTGGACCGCGTGTTCCTCGTCGCCCCGAGCTCGACCGCGGAGCGGCTGCGGCTCACCGCGCGCGCGTCGCGCGGGTTCGTCTACGCCGCTTCCACGATGGGCGTCACGGGAGTGCGGGCGGCCGTCGGACCGCAGGCGGCACGCCTCGTCGCCGACACGCGCGCGGCCGGGGCCGACCTCGTGTGCGTCGGGCTCGGCGTGTCGACGGGCGCCCAGGCCGCCGAGGTCGGGCGGTACGCCGACGGCGTCATCGTCGGCTCTGCGTTCGTCCGCCCCCTGCTGGCCGACGCGCCGTGGGACGAGCGGATCGCCGCCCTCAAGACCGTCGCGGCCGGTCTCGCCGCGGGCGTGCGCTCGGGTCGGGAAGGGGCCGGCGACGACGTCCCGGCCGCCACGACGACGTCCGGAGAGGTGGTCGCATGAGCGCCGCGCTCGCCGTCGGGCAGCTCGTGGAGGCCGCGGGCGCCCTGCCCGCCGCGATCCCGAGCCCCCCGCAGCACACGTGGTACGTCGGGCCGTTCCCGATCCGGGCGTATGCGCTCGCGATCCTCGCGGGAATCGCCGTGGCTCTGTGGCTCACCCGGCGCCGCTGGGTGGAGCGCGGGGGAGAGGCGGACGACGTCCTGGAGATCGCCTTCTGGGCGGTCCCGTTCGGGATCGTCGGCGGACGTCTGTACCACGTGTTCTCGACGCCGGACCCGTACTGGGGCCCGAACGGCGACCCCGTCCGCGCGCTCTACGTGTGGGAGGGCGGCCTCGGCATCTGGGGCGCGGTCGCGCTCGGCGCGGTCGGCGCGTACATCGGGTGCCGCCGCCAGCGCGTGAGCTTCCCCGCGTTCGCCGACGCCCTCGCGCCCGGGCTGCTGCTCGCGCAGGCCGTCGGCCGCCTCGGCAACTGGTTCAACCAGGAGCTCTTCGGCGCGCCCACGACCCTGCCCTGGGGGCTTCGCGTCGACGACTCCGTGGCCGCCGCGGCGGGCTATCCGCCGGGCACCTTGTTCCACCCGACGTTCCTCTACGAGATGGTCTGGAACATCGGTGCTGCCCTGCTCCTGATCTACCTGGACCGTCGGTTCCGGCTGGGTCATGGTCGGGTATTCTGGCTCTACGTCTTCGTCTACACGCTCGGTCGGGTGTGGATCGAGATGCTGCGCATCGACGAGGCCGAGCTCGTCCTCGGCCTCCGGCTGAACGTCTGGACCTCGATCCTGGTCGGCGTCGGTGCGTTGATTGCGTTTATCGTTGTCGGGCGTCGCCACCCCGGGCGCGAGGAGACGGTGTCCCTCGACGCTCCGGACGAGGCGTCCACCACGGGGTCCGAGGAGCCGGTCGAGGAGTCGACCGACGACGAGGACACCTCGACGACCGAGGACTCCGACGACTCGGAGGAGTCCGAGCAGGCAGATGCCGCGCGACCAGACCCCGGTCGCTGAGCATCCGTCATTCATAGGCGAATCCGCCGGGCGACCGCCCGGTGGGTTCTGTCATGTCCATAGGGCCGACGACGTCCCGAATCCCCCAGCTGGAACCAGCCCGGCCGTCTCGGTCGGGCGCCTGTGAGGACGGTGTTGATGACCACGCCGCAGTATCGGGACGCGCACCGGGCACCTGCCCTGTCCGCCCCTCCCACGGCATCCGGTCTGTACGACCCCGCCGCCGAGCACGACGCGTGCGGCGTCGCCTTCGTGGCGACGCTCCGCGGCACGCCCGGACGCGACATCGTTGACGCGGGCCTGACGGCCCTGCTCAACCTCGACCACCGCGGCGCCGTGGGCGCCGAGGAGAACAGCGGCGACGGCGCCGGGATCCTCACGCAGATCCCCGACGCGTTCGTGCGCGACGTGGTCGACGCGGAGCTCCCGCCCGCCGGGCACTACGCCATCGGCATGGCCTTCCTCCCGCAGGACGCCGGCGCGGCCGCCGAGGCGGTCCGCAGCGTCGAGGCGATCGCGGCCGAGGAGAAGCTCGAGGTCCTCGCGTGGCGCGACGTGCCCGTGACGGCCGACCTCGTCGGCCCGAGCGCCCGCGCGTCCATGCCGCTGTTCCGCCAGGTCGTCGTCGCGGACCCCGCGCGCGAGCTGTCCGGCGTCGAGCTCGACCGCCGCACGTACCGCCTGCGCAAGCGCGCGGAGAACGAGCTCGGCCTGTTCTTCGCCTCGCTCTCGGCGCGCACCCTCACGTACAAGGGCATGCTCACGACGGCGCAGCTCGAGCCGTTCTTCCCGGACCTGTCCGACCCGCGGTACGCGAGCGAGATCGCGCTCGTGCACTCGCGGTTCTCGACGAACACGTTCCCGTCCTGGCCGCTCGCGCAGCCGTTCCGGATGATCGCGCACAACGGCGAGATCAACACGGTGCGCGGCAACCGCAACTGGATGGCCGCGCGCGAGGGCACCCTCGCGAGCGACGCCGTCGGCGACCTCGCGCCGCTCCTGCCGGTGTGCTCGGAGGGGTCGAGCGACTCGGCGAGCTTCGACGAGGTCCTCGAGCTCCTGCACCTGTCGGGCCGCTCGCTGCCGCACGCCGTGCTCATGATGATCCCGGAGGCGTGGGAGAACCACGCCGACATGGACCCGGAGCTCCGCGCGTTCTACGAGTACCACTCGACGCTCATGGAGCCGTGGGACGGGCCCGCGTGCCTGAACTTCACGGACGGCACCCTCATCGGGGCGGTCCTGGACCGCAACGGCCTGCGCCCGGGGCGGTACTGGGTGACCGAGGACGGCCTCGTCGTGCTCGCGAGCGAGGCGGGCGTGCTCGATCTCGACCCCGCGACGATCGTCCGCAAGGGCCGCCTCGAGCCGGGGCGCATGTTCCTCGTCGACACCGGCCAGGGCCGGATCATCGAGGACGAGGAGATCAAGTCCCAGCTCGCCGCGCAGCGCCCGTACGCGCAGTGGGTCGCGGAGAACGCGGTCTACCTCGACCAGCTCCCCGAGCGCGAGCACGTCGCGCACAGCCCCGCGTCCGTCGAGCGCCGCCAGCGCGCCTTCGGGTACACGCAGGAGGAGCTCAAGGTCATCCTCACCCCCATGGCGAACACGGGGGCGGAGCCGCTGGGCGCCATGGGCACGGACACGCCCATCGCCGTCCTCGCGAAGCGACCGCGCCTGCTGTTCGACTACTTCACGCAGATGTTCGCGCAGGTGACGAACCCGCCGCTCGACGCGATCCGCGAGGAGCTCGTCACGTCCATCGGCGGCGCGATCGGCCCGGAGCCGAACCTCCTCGTCGACACGCCCGAGCACGCGCGCAAGCTCATGCTGCCGTTCCCCGTGCTCGACAACGACCAGCTCGCCAAGATCATCCGCGTCGACAAGGACCCCAAGCTCGCCGGCATCTTCCGCGCCGTGACGATCAAGGGCCTCTACCGCGTCTCGGGCGGCGGCGAGTCGCTGCTCGCCCGGCTCGAGGAGATCTTCGCCGAGGTCGACGAGCACGTCGCCGCGGGCGCGAGCTTCATCGTGCTGTCGGACCGCGACTCCGACGCCGAGCACGCACCGATCCCGTCGCTGCTCCTGTCGAGCGCGGTGCACCACCATCTGCTGCGCCGGCACACGCGCACCCAGGTGTCGCTCGTCGTGGAGGCCGGCGACGTGCGCGAGGTGCACCACGTCGCGCTGCTCATCGGCTACGGCGCCGCCGCGGTGAACCCGTACCTCGCCATGGAGACGGTCGAGGACCTCGCGCGGCGCGGCTACCTCACGGTCGACCCGGCGAAGGCGGTCGCGAACCTCATCAAGGGGCTCGGCAAGGGCGTGCTCAAGGTCATGAGCAAGATGGGCATCTCGACCATCTCCTCGTACCGCGGCGCCCAGGTGTTCGAGGCGGTGGGCCTGTCCCACGACCTCGTGCAGGCGTTCTTCACGGGGACGACGTCGCGCCTCAGCGGCATCGGCCTCGACGTCGTCGCGGCCGAGGTCGCGGCGCGGCACGTCGACGCGTACCCCAAGTCCGGCAACCACCGCCCGCACGTGCGCCTCACGACGGGTGGCGAGTACCAGTGGCGCCGCGACAGCGAGGAGCACCTGTTCGACCCGGAGACGGTCTTCCGCCTCCAGCACGCCACGCGCGAGCGCCGGTTCGACATCTTCCGCCAGTACACGCACCGCGTGGACGAGCAGTCCTCGCGGCTGATGACGCTGCGTGGCCTCCTCGCGCTGCGCGAGGGCGAGCGTCCCGCGGTCCCGCTCGACGAGGTCGAGCCGGTGAGCGAGATCGTCAAGCGGTTCAACACGGGCGCCATGTCCTACGGGTCGATCTCCGCGGAGGCGCACGAGACCCTCGCGATCGCGATGAACCGGCTGGGCGGCCGGTCCAACACCGGCGAGGGCGGCGAGGACCCGGAGCGCCTGTACGACCCGGAGCGCCGCTCCAAGGTCAAGCAGATCGCGTCGGGTCGCTTCGGCGTCACGAGCGAGTACCTGACGAACGCGGACGACATCCAGATCAAGCTCGCCCAGGGTGCCAAGCCGGGCGAGGGTGGTCAGCTCCCGGGGCACAAGGTGTACCCGTGGGTCGCCAAGACCCGGCACTCCACGCCGGGCGTCGGGCTCATCTCGCCGCCGCCGCACCACGACATCTACTCGATCGAGGACCTCGCGCAGCTCATCCACGACGCGAAGAACGCGAACCCGGCGGCGCGCATCCACGTCAAGCTCGTCTCCGAGTTCGGCGTCGGGACGGTCGCGACGGGCGTGTCCAAGGCGCACGCGGACGTCGTCCTCATCTCGGGGCACGACGGCGGCACGGGCGCGAGCCCGCTGACGTCGCTCAAGCACGCGGGCACGCCGTGGGAGATCGGCCTCGCCGAGACCCAGCAGACGCTCGTGCTCAACAACCTGCGCGACCGCATCGTCGTCCAGGTCGACGGCCAGATGAAGACCGGACGCGACGTCGTCGTGGCGGCGCTGCTCGGCGCCGAGGAGTTCGGCTTCGCCACCGCCCCCATGGTCGTGTCGGGCTGCGTCATGATGCGCGTGTGCCACCTGGACACGTGCCCGGTCGGCGTCGCGACGCAGAACCCCGAGCTGCGGGCCCGGTTCACGGGCAAGCCGGAGTTCGTCGTGAACTTCTTCGAGTTCATCGCCGAGGAGGTGCGCGAGTACCTGGCGCGCCTCGGCTTCCGGACCATCGAGGAGGCCGTCGGCCACGTCGAGTACCTCGACACGCGCAAGGCGATCGACCACTGGAAGGCCCAGGGCCTCGACCTCGGGCCCGTGCTCGAGCGGCCCGTGCCGGTCGAGGGTGCGTCGCTGCGCAACACCACGACGCAGGACCACGGCCTGGAGAAGGCGCTCGACAACCAGCTCGTCGCCCTCGCCGAGGACGCGCTCGAGCGCCGCGAGCCGGTCCGTATCTCCCTGCCGGTGCGCAACGTCAACCGCACCGTGGGCACGATGCTCGGCCACGAGGTGACCAAGCGGTTCCGCGGCGAGGGCCTGCCCGACGACACGATCGACGTGACCCTCACCGGGTCCGCCGGCCAGTCGCTCGGTGCGTTCCTCCCGCGCGGCGTCACGCTGCGCCTCTTCGGCGACGCGAACGACTACGTCGGCAAGGGACTGTCGGGCGGGCGGATCGTCGTGCGCCCGGACCGCAACGCGGTCCTCACCGGGTCGAGCAACGTCGTGGCGGGCAACGTCATCGGCTACGGCGCGACGTCGGGCGAGATCTTCCTGCGCGGTCGCGTCGGGGAGCGCTTCGGCGTCCGCAACTCGGGCGCGACGCTCGTCGTCGAGGGCGTGGGCGACCACGGGTGCGAGTACATGACCGGTGGCACGGTGCTGGTGCTCGGTCCGACGGGCCGCAACTTCGGCGCCGGCATGTCCGGCGGCACCGCGTACGTGCTCGACCTGCGGGAGGGCGCCGTGAACACGAGCGCGCTCGCGACGGGCGAGCTCGGCCTGAGCCCGCTCGAGGACGCCGAGGTGGCGCTCGTCGAGCAGCTCGTGCGTCGTCACCACGAGGAGACGGGGTCGCCGCTCGCGGCCGAGCTCCTCGAGGACTTCCCCGCGGCCGTCCAGCGCTTCACGCGCGTGCTGCCGACCGACTTCGCCCGCATGCGCTCGGCGCTCGAGAAGGCCGAGTCGGCCGGGCTCGACCCCGCGGCCCCGGGCGTCTGGGACCAGATCTTGGAGGTGGCCCGTGGCTGACCCCCGCGGATTCCTGAAGGTGCGGGAGCGCGAGCTCCCGCCCAACCGCCCGGTCGCCGTGCGCCTGCGGGACTGGAAGGACGTGCACGCGCACCTCGAGGAGGGCCAGCCGTTCCTCAAGGAGCAGGCGGGACGCTGCATGGACTGCGGCATCCCGTTCTGCCACCAGGGGTGCCCTCTCGGCAACCTCATCCCCGAGTGGAACGACCTCGTCTACCGCGACCAGTGGGCCGACGCGATCGACCGTCTGCACGAGACGAACAACTTCCCGGAGTTCACGGGTCGCGTGTGCCCGGCGCCGTGCGAGTCGAGCTGCGTGCTCGGCATCAACCAGCCGGCCGTGACGATCAAGAACGTCGAGGTCTCGATCATCGACGAGGCGTTCGCGCGCGGCTACGTCACGCCGCAGGTGCCGCAGCGCCTCACGGGGTCGACCGTCGCGGTCGTGGGCTCGGGCCCTGCCGGCCTCGCCGCCGCCCAGCAGCTCACGCGCGCCGGCCACACGGTGGCCGTCTACGAGCGGGACGACGCGATCGGCGGGCTGCTGCGCTACGGCATCCCCGACTTCAAGCTCGAGAAGCACCACATCGACCGCCGCGTGGCGCAGATGGAGGCCGAGGGGACGCGCTTCCGCCCGGGCGTCGAGATCGGCGTCGACATCACGTGGGACGACCTGCGCGCGCGCTACGACGCCGTCGTGGTCGCCACGGGCGCGACCGTCCCGCGCGACCTGTCCGTCCCCGGGCGCGAGCTCGACGGCATCCACTTCGCCATGGACTTCCTGCACCAGGCGAACGCCGTCGTGGCCGGGCGCGAGGTCCCCGACCAGATCACGGCCACGGGCAAGCACGTCATCGTCATCGGTGGCGGCGACACGGGGTCGGACTGCCTCGGCACCTCGCTGCGCCAGGGCGCGGCGAGCGTGACGACGCTCGCGATCGGCAAGCAGCCGCCGCTCGAGCGGTCCGCGACCCAGCCGTGGCCGACGGACCCGATCCTGTTCGAGGTGTCCTCGTCCCACGAGGAGGGCGGTGAGCGCGAGTTCCTCGCGTCCACCGTCGAGTTCCTGGGTGACGACACCGGGGCCGTGCGCGCGCTGCGTGTCGCGGAGACCGAGTACCTGCCCGACGGCCGTCGCGTGCCCAAGGAGGGCACCGAGCGCGAGATCCCCGCGGACCTCGTGCTCGTCGCGATGGGCTTCACCGGGCCGGAGACGGCGACCATCACGACCCAGGCCGGCACGGACCTCACGAGCCGCGGTCTCGTGGCACGCGGCGACGACTTCGCGTCGTCGCTGCCGGGGGTCTTCGTGGCCGGCGACGCGGGTCGTGGGCAGTCGCTGATCGTGTGGGCGATCGCCGAGGGTCGGGCGGCGGCGGCTTCCGTCGACGCCTACCTTCAGGGAGGGACCGAGCTGCCCGCGCCCGTGCGCGCGAACACCGTGTCCTTGCGCGCTTGACGTGCACCCCGACGTCGGGTGTCCGGCGCCGGGACGATGAGCGGGGCATCCTAGGGAGGGGCACCCCGCGACGACCGGCTCCCGGCCGGTCGGAAGACTAGAGGCTGGAGATATGCGCAGAGCAAAGATCGTCTGCACCATCGGACCCGCGACCGAGTCGAAGGAGCAGCTCCGCGCGCTCGTCGACGCCGGGATGGACGTGGCGCGGATCAACCGCAGCCACGGCAGCGCCGAGGAGCACGCGGCCGTGTACCGCGGCGTGCGCGAGGCCGCCGCCGAGTCGGGCCGGTCCGTGGCGGTGCTCGTCGACCTCCAGGGGCCGAAGATCCGCCTGGGCCGCTTCGGCGGCGACGAGAAGCACTGGCTCGAGGAGGGTGACACCTTCACGATCACGACCGAGGACGTCGTCGGCACCAAGGAGCTCGTCTCCACGACGCACAAGGGCCTGCCGGGCGACGCGCGCGTCGGTGACCCGATCCTCATCGACGACGGCAAGGTGCTCGTCCGCGTCACCGCCGTCGAGGGCCCGCGCGTCGTCACGCGAGTCGAGGTCGCCGGCCCGGTGTCCAACAACAAGGGCCTGAACCTCCCGGGCGTCGCGGTCTCTGTGCCGGCGCTGTCCGAGAAGGACCAGGACGACCTGCGCTGGGCGCTCAAGCTCGGTGCGGACATCATCGCGCTGTCGTTCGTGCGGTCCGCGAAGGACTTCGAGGACGTCAAGCGGATCATGGACGAGGAGGGCCGCACGGTCCCCGTCGTCGCCAAGATCGAGAAGCCGCAGGCGGTCGACAACCTCGCCGAGATCGTCGACGCGTTCGACGGCGTCATGGTGGCGCGCGGCGACCTCGCGGTCGAGCTCCCGCTCGAGCAGGTCCCGCTCGTCCAGAAGCGCATCGTCGAGCTCGCGCGTCGTAACGCCAAGCCCGTCATCGTCGCGACGCAGGTGCTCGAGTCCATGACGAACTCGCCGCGCCCGACGCGCGCCGAGGCGTCGGACTGCGCCAACGCCGTCCTCGACGGCGCCGACGCGGTCATGCTCTCGGGCGAGACCAGCGTGGGCGAGTACCCGATCCTCACGGTGCAGACCATGGCCCGCATCATCGAGGCCACGGAGGAGGCCGGCCGCGAGCGCATCGCGCCGCTCGGCTCGACGCCGCACACGCGCGGTGGCGCCATCACGCGCGCCGCCGCCGAGATCGGCGAGATCCTCGGCGCGAAGTACCTCGCGACGTTCACGCAGTCGGGCGACTCCGCGCGCCGCATGTCGCGCCTGCGCTCGTCCATCCCGCTGCTCGCCTTCACGCCGCGCGAGCACGTGCGCAACGTCCTGTCGCTCACGTGGGGCACCCAGACGTACCAGGTGCCCGAGGTCGAGAACACCGACGCGATGGTCGGTCAGGTCGACACGACCCTCCAGGCCAACGGCCTCGCCGAGGTCGGCGACCTCGTGGTCGTCGTCTCCGGCGCCCCGGTGGGGCAGCCGGGTACGACGAACTCGATCCTCGTGCACAAGATCGGCGACCACTCCGACACGCGCGCCTGACGCGAGAGCGCCCGTGAGGGCGTGTACCGCGCAAGACGTCGGACGGCGGCGCCCCTCCCGTGGGGGCGCCGCCGTCCGTCGTTCCGGGCCGGGCTCGATCGGTCGCCTTCGCGACGCCCTCCTCCTCTCCGGCCCGCTCCGGGGGGACGTCACCTCCGACCCGCACCGTGTCGGAAAGTGCACGACACGGGGTTCTCGGTACCCCTACCCTCGCGGGATGCGTCCCGTGCCGGACTCCCTGGACCCTGCGGTCGTGCGTCGGGTCGACGCGCGGCTGGACGCCGTCGTGCGCGACGAGCGGGTCGCGATCCCGCTCGCGGTGGAGAGCGGGAGCCGTGCGTGGGGGTTCCCGTCGCCGGACTCGGACTACGACTGCCGGTTCGTGTACGTGCGGTCGCAGGCGGACTACCTGGACCCGTGGCCGCGGCGCGACGTCGTCGAGACGCCGCTGGACGCGGTGCTCGACGTGAACGGGTGGGACCTGCTCAAGGCCGTGCGTCTCCTCGTGCGGGGGAACGCGACGCTGCTGGAGTGGCTGCGGTCGCCGATCGTCTACCGGGCGGACGCCGAGCTCCGGGCCGACCTGCTCGCGCTCGCGGGGCAGGTGGTCAACCGTGACGCGCTGCGGAGGCACTACCTGCACGTCGCGCGCGGTCAGCGGGACCGATGGTGGGCGGACCGCGAGGTGCCGCTCAAGAAGGTCTTCTACGCCGTGCGGCCCGCGGCGACGCTGCGATGGTTGCGCGTGCGTCCGGACGTCGCGGTGCCGCCGATGGACCTCGCCACCCTGCTCGTGGAGGGCGAGGTGGCGGACGACGTGGTGGGCGCGGCGTCGGACCTGGTCGCGCTCAAGGCGGTCTCCCGCGAGATGGGCGCGGGCGCGGTACCGGTTCCGCTCGCGCGGTTCGTGTCCGACGAGCTCGCCCTCGCGTCTGCGGCAGGGGAGGGGCACGACGGCGACCGGGCGGCCGCGCGAGCGGTCGCCGCCGCGTCCTTCCGGGACCTCGTCGCGCGGTACGCCCCGCCGGACGCCGTCCCCACCCCTGGGCCCGGAGCAGCCCTCAGGCCCGCACCGGCCGCAGGTCGCTGACCCAGCGCGGGGCGGTGGGCGACGTCGCGAGGCGGGCGAGCATCGCGTCGAGCACGGCAGCGCGGTCGAACTGCAGCGCGTACGCCCGGGCTGCCCGGGCCCGGGCGTGCCGGGCGTCTCCGTCGAGGGCGAGGGCGTCGTCGAGCGCCGTGGCGATCGACGCGGGGGAGCGGGCCGGGACGATCGTCGCGTGCGGGCCGACGGCCTCGCCGATGCCGCCCGTGTCCGTGGTGACGACGGGCCCGCCGCCCGCGAGCATCGCCTCGGCGAGCGCGATGCCGAACGTCTCGACGAACTCGGGGCGCGGCTTGCTCGGGAGGACGAACGCGGCGCTGCCGGCCATGAGGTGGGGCTTGGTGGCGTCGTCGACGTCGTCGAGGAACACGATCCGGTCGGCCGCGCCGCTCGCTGCGGCGCGCGCACGCAGGTCGGCCTCCGCCGGACCGCGCCCGGCGACGACGAGGCGCGCGCCCGATGCCCCCGCGGACAGCGCGAAGCCGTCGATCAGGTCGTCGACGCCTTTCGCCGCCGCGAGCCGGGACAGGAAGAGCACGTACGGGCGGTCGGCGAGGCCGCGGCGCGCGAGCACGTCACGCGTGACGGTGGTGTCGAGGTCGGTGTAGGCGCTCGTGTCGATGGCCGGGTAGGAGACCTGCACACGCTCGGCGCACTGCTCGGCGAAGAACGTCCCGTGGCGGTCGTCGATCTCCTGGGCGCAGGCCACGACGAGGTCGCGCGTGTACCGGGAGACGGCGACGCACAGGTCGCTCGCGAGGTACCCGGACAGGACGTGCGCGGCGGCACCGAATCGCCCCTCCTCGACGCACGAGCGCACCACGTTCGTCACGTCGGAGCCGACGGCCTCCGCGATCGTCGCGACCTCGACGGGCAGGCCCGTGCTGCGGGCGACGCGCACGGCGTCGGACACGGCGGTCGTGTGCGGGCTGAGGTAGAGGGAGAGGCAGACGGTGGGGACGCCGTCGGTGAAGAGCTCGACGAGGCGGCCCGTGATCCCGGCGAGGTACCGGCCGTCGGGCACCTTGTAGTCGCCGACGGGTTCGGGGCGCTCGACCGTGATGCCCGCGCTGTACGGGAGGACGGAGTCGACGGGCTTGAGAGGGAGCCCGGCGGCCTCGAGGCGCTCGACGGGCCACGTGACGACGCGGACCTCGGTGAAGCCGCGGTGCAGGGCGGCCTCCGCGAGGTTGCGGGCCTCGCCGGAGTGCCCGCAGATCACGGGGTCGGCGCGCACCACGACGACGAGGCGGCGGGCGGGCGTCTGGCGCGGGGTGGTGGTCATGACGTCTCCGGGGTCTGGTCGGGGGCGTGGGGCGTCGTGCTCCCGTCGGGGTACGACGGCGGTCGGTGCTCGGGCGCGGTGCCCCACCCGGCGGGCTCGGGCCCGAGCTCGAGCAGGAGCCGCCCGCCGCGACGCACGCGCGTCGCGGGGAGCCAGGTGCGGTCGAGCGGCTGCCCGTCGAGCCACGCGGCGCGCACGTGCTGCGGTGGCGTGCGCGGGCCGGGCTCGACGAAGCCGGTGGTCTCGATCGTCAGCGTTCCGCCGGGGACGTGGAGGCGTGACTCGGCGAACGACGGCGCGTTCACGAGGAAGATGCCCTGCCCGGCGACGGGGAAGAGCCCGAGCGAGGCCCAGACGTACCACGAGCTGAGCGCTCCCGAGTCGTCGTTGCCCGGGAGGCCACCGGGGCCCGTGCCGAAGCGCTGGTGGACCGCGGCGTGCACCACCTCGGCGGTGCGGTCCGGGCGGCCCGCGTAGTGGTACGCCCACGGGGCCTCCATGTCGGGCTCGTTGTTGAGGCCCTCGAACCGGTTCAGCGCGTACCCGGCGGCCATCTCGGCAGCGCCGGGCCGTTCCCCGGGCTGGGTGACGGGCGGGGCGCCGAACCCGAAGAACTGGTCGAGCAGCGCGACGAACGCGTCGTCGCCGCCCGCGAGCGCGATCCTGGCCGCCATGTCGTGCACCAGGCGGAAGGAGTAGTTCCACCGGCCGCCCTCGTAGAAGGTGGAGTCGCGCAGGAGCCCGGTGGCGGGGTCGAACGCCGCGGTCCAGCCGTGCGCGCGCAGCGCGAGCTCCTCGGCGAGCGAACGGTCTCCGACGCGGCGCGCCACGCGCGCGGTGCACCAGTAGCCGAACGCGAGGTCGAGCGTGTGGCTGATCGGGTGCGCGACGCCGTGGAGGAGGTAGTCCTCGCCGTAGGTCCGGCGCAGGTCGGCGTGCAGGTGCACCAGCGCCCAGTCCCAGTCGATGCCGGGGAGGTCGAGAGCGCACAGGTCGGCGAGGAACGTGTGCGCGAGCGCGCTCGCCTGGCGGGAGAACCGGTCGGCCCCGCGGGCCATCCGGTACCCGATCGGGAAGTTCCCCTCCTCCTCGCAGACGTGCAGGAGCGCGGTCGCGAGCTCGACGGCGCGGTCGGGCCAGAAGGTCGTGAGGAGCGGGAGCTGGGTCCTGTAGACGTCCCACATCGTCGACACGTCGAAGGCGAACGGCGTGTCGCCGGGCCAGAACGGGCTCTCGTCCGGGGCGAGGCAGGGCTTGAGCAGCGCGTGGTACAGGGCCGTCGAGAAGACGGTGCGGCGTGCCGGGTCCGGGCACTCGACCTCGATCCGGTCGAGGTGCTGCGCCCAGGTCGTCGTGGTGCCCTCGTGCCGGGCGGCGAACGCCGCGGGGCCGGGGCCGCAGTCCGCGCGGAGGTTCGCGCGCGCCTGCTCGGGCCCCCGCAGCGAGAAGCCGAGCCGGACCTCGACGACCTGACCGGCCGTCGTCGGGCCCGCCCAGAGGAGGCCGAAGGGGCGCAGCGTCGTCGGCCGGATGTCTGCGAAGTCCAGACGGGTGCTGCCCGGCATGAGGCGGCGGTCGTACCAGAGCATCTGCCGCCACGGGTGCACGTCGCACTCGAGGTGGACGGCGAGCGGCGCGCCCTCGACGACGATCTCGCCGGCGGCCCTCCCCGGCCCGAGCGTCGCGAGGTGGGCGCGGAGCGGGACGGTCGCGCCGTACGGGATCGCCAGGCCACCGAGCGAGAGGTCGACGACGAGGCGCGCGTCGCGGTGCGCGGGGAACGTGTAGCGGTGGACGGCGCTCTTGGGCCCGACCGTGACCTCGCACCGGACCCCGTTGCCGAGCGTGGCGGCGTAGTACCCGGGGGAGGCGTGCTCGTCGAGCAGGTCCCACCGCCGGCCGAGCGCGTCGAGCGGCTCGAGCATGGGCGTCACGCGCACGTAGTTGTAGTACTTGCGGATCGCTCCCGTGCCGGACTGCTGGAAGTGCGTGAAGCCCGACGCGACCGGGCGGTCGAACAGGGTGGTCGGCACGCCCTCGGTGCCGAGGTCGTAGCGGCCGTACCCCGTCGGGTACGCGCCCGAGTAGGCGCACGCAGAGACCATGCCGAGCGGGTGCGCGGCCCCGGGGTGGGTGTTGCCGACGAGGGGCTTGGGGGACCACCACGTCGCGGCGAGGCCGGTCGGCGTCGGGAGATCGGTCACACCCGTCCCCACGAACGGGTCCACGTGCTCGAGCACCGTCACCTCCGTCCCGGGCACGAGGAACGTGCCCTGCTCGGGACGGTACGAGCGAGGTGTGTCGAGGGTGTTTCGTGCGGTTTCCTGCGCGTCACGACGTCGGGACGCGGTCAGGAGGTAGAGGGTGCCCCGGGTGGGATTCGAACCCACACTGGATCGGGTTTGAGCCGAACGCCTCTGCCGGTTGGGCTACCGGGGCGGTGCGCGTCGGGACCGGCGCGACCGGTCCGCAGCGCGTGCACCATCGAACCACACCTGCGCGCCTTCACGAGAATCACACTCCTCCGAGGGCGAAACGCGGGGGCGGCAGGGGGTGCGGCGCACTACAGTGAACCCCGTGAGTGACCAGACAGCGCAGCCCGAGGACAAGCAGCCGCTCGACCTTCCCCCGATGATCGAGCCCGAGCCCGCCGCGACCCCCGCCCCGTCGGGCCGCCCCGCGCGCCGCGCGGTCGTCGCCGAGGACGAGGCCCTGATCCGCCTCGACGTGGTCGAGACGCTGCGCGACGCCGGGTTCGACGTCGTCGGCGAGGCCGGCGACGGCGCCACGGCGGTGAAGCTGGCGCTCGAGCTCAAGCCCGACGTCGTCGTCATGGACGTGAAGATGCCCGAGCTCGACGGCATCTCCGCCGCGGAGCAGATCGGCAAGGCGCACGCCGCGCCGGTCGTCCTGCTGACGGCGTTCTCGCAGGCGGAGCTCGTCGAGCGTGCGCGTGACGCCGGGGCGATGGCCTACGTCGTCAAGCCGTTCACGCCGGCGGACCTGCTGCCCGCGGTCGAGATCGCGATGTCGCGGTACTCGCAGATCACGGCGCTCGAGTCCGAGGTCGCGGACCTGGCGGAGCGCTTCGAGACACGCAAGCGCGTGGACCGCGCCAAGGGTCTGCTCATGACCAAGATGGGTCTGTCGGAGCCGGAGTCGTTCCGCTGGATCCAGAAGACGTCGATGGACCGCCGCCTCACCATGCGCGAGGTCGCGGACGCCGTCATCGAGCAGGTCGGCGGCGCCTGAGCCCAGATCGGCGACCGATCGGCCGTGGCCGAGGGTCCTGAGCAGGACCTTTGTCACGGCGCCCCGAGCGGGCTATCGTCTTGGACTGGCGTCCAGCAGTTCCCGGGGCGGTGGACACGCGGTCGCCACGTAATGCTCAGTCGACGGCCGACGGCGCCGTCCGAGCGACGTGGAACCATCTCACGCCCCACGTCCCTCGGTTCCGTCGGTCCCACGGTGCGAACGAGGAGGAGCGCGGTGCGCCCAGCAGTGGAGGTCAGGCCCGCGGTCGGTGACGACCTGCCGGGGATCGCTGTGCTGTGCTCGGAGGCCCGCCGCGAGTCGGCGTCGGGCGCCCAGATCTGCGCGCCCGACGAGGACCGCCTGGTCCGGCACCTGTCGGTGCTGCTGACCTTGCCCGGCGGCAACGTGCTCGTCGCCCTGCACGACGGCCGCCCCGTCGGGTTCGTGCTGGCGCGCGTGCTCGACCCGCACCTGTTCGCGGACGAGCCGAGCCTGTACGTCGAGGCCGTGTACGTGGGGGAGGACGCCCGGCGTCGCGGGGTGGGCCACGCGCTCCTCAGTGCGACGGCCGAGCTCGCCGCGTCCTCCGGCGCCACGCACGTCTACTCCGTGCCGATCCCGGGCTCCCGCGGCGTGCAGCGCTTCCTGGCGCGGCTCGGCTTCGGCCCGGTCGCGGGTCACCGGGTCGTGTCGACGGCGGTGCTCCAGCGCCGCCTCGCGGCCGACCTCACGCCCACCCGCCGGGGCACCCGGTCGCTCGAGGACCTCATCGCACGCCGCCGCCGCGCCCGGACCGAGACGATGTCCGGCCCCGTCGACCTGCGCGAGTTCCAGGCGGAGTACCGCAGCCGCAGCGGCGTCGTGACGCCCGTCGAGGCCCACGAGACCCTGCCCGGCTGATCGGACGGCCACCCTCCCGGCTGCGCGCCGCGGCCACTCGTCAGTCCAGGCTGAGGATCATGCACGTGAGACGCGCCGTGCACACGCGACGCCCCGCATCGTCGGACACCACGATCTCGTAGCTCGCCGTCGTACGGCCCCGGTGCACCGCGACGGCCTCCCCGTGGACCCAGCCGTCGCGCACCCCTCGGTGGTGCGTCGCGTTGACCTCGATCCCCACGGCGGCGCGCCCGGGCCCACCGTGGAGCTGGGCGGCGATCGACCCGAGCGTCTCGGCGAGCACCACCGACGCGCCACCGTGCAGCAGGCCGGCGGGCTGCGTGTTGCCGACGACCGGCATGCGCGCCGTGACGCGCTCGGCGCTCACTTCCCCCAGCTCGATGCCCATGCGCTCGATGAGCGTGCCCTCGGTGCGCAGGCCCATGGCCTCGTAGGCGTGGCGCGGGGCCTCGGCGGCCTCCGTCGCGGTGGGCGTGGGCGCGGTGGGGTCGGTGGCCCGGTCGGGGCCGTGCGTGTCGGTCATGGACTGTAGGTTGGCACCCGTGACGACCTCCGCGCGACCTCGCCTCCTGCTCATCGACGGACACTCCATGGCCTACCGCGCGTTCTTCGCGCTCCCGGCGGAGAACTTCTCGACGACCACGGGGCAGCACACGAACGCGGTGTACGGGTTCACGTCGATGCTCATCAACCTCCTGCGGGACGAGGAGCCGACGCACGTCGCCGTCGCGTTCGACGCGGGTCGCCAGTCGTTCCGCACCGAGATCCTCCCGAGCTACAAGGGCACGCGCGAGTCCTCGCCCGAGCCGTTCCGCGGTCAGGTCCCGCTCATCAAGGAGATCCTCGAGACGCTGCACATCCCGACGCTCGAGCGCGAGGGCTACGAGGCGGACGACATCTTCGCGACGCTCGCCACGCAGGGAGCCGCGGCCGGGATGGAGGTCCTCGTCTGCTCGGGGGACCGCGACTCGTTCCAGCTCGTCGGCCCCGACGTTACGGTGCTCTACCCCAAGAAGGGCGTCTCCGAGCTCTCGCGCATGGACAGCGCCGCGGTCGTCGAGAAGTACGGCGTGCCGCCCGAGCGCTACCCGGACCTCGCCGCGCTCGTCGGCGAGACGTCGGACAACCTGCCGGGCATCCCGGGCGTCGGTCCCAAGACCGCCGCCAAGTGGATCGCGGCCTACGGCGACCTCGAGGGCCTGCTCGACCACGCGGACGAGATCAAGGGCAAGGCGGGGGAGAACCTGCGCGCGCACCTCGACCAGGTCCGTCTCAACCGACAGCTCAACGCGCTCCTGCGCGACCTCGAGCTGCCCGTCGGTCCCGACGACCTCGCGACGCGCCCGTGGGACCGCGAGGCCGCCCACCGCGTGCTCGACGCCCTGGAGTTCCGGGCCCTGCGCGACAGGTTGTTCGCGATCGCCCCCGAGGGCGAGGTCGAGGCCGAGGCGGGGTTCGACGTCACGCTCGCCGACGTCCTGCCGGGCGGCCTGGGCGCGTGGCTCGCCGAGCGCGGCGCGCGCCCGCTGGGCGTCGAGGTGGCCGGCAAGGCCGTGCCGGGCGGCGGGGACGCGTGGGGCCTCGCGGTGTCCGACGACGCCGGGGCGGCCGTCGCGCTCGAGCTCGCCGACGTGGCGGGTGCCGACGACGAGGCGCTGGCCGCGTGGCTCGCGGACCCGGAGCGCCCCAAGGTCGTGCACGGCGCGAAGTCGGCCTGGCACGAGCTCGCCGCGCGCGGCTACGACCTCGCGGGCGTCACCTTCGACACCGAGCTCGCCGCCTATCTGTGCCACCCCGACCAGCGCGGCTACGACCTCGGCGACCTCGTCGTGCGGCACCTGCACCGCGAGCTGCGCCCCGACACCGAGGCGGGCAACGACGCGCAGGGCGCGCTCGACCTCTCGCTCGACGGCAGCGGCGAGCAGGAGCGCGACGCGGTGCGTGCGCTCGCCGTCGCCCAGCTCGGCGAGGTCCTCGCGGGCGAGCTCGAGGACCGTGGGGCCACGACGCTCCTCGCCGACCTCGAGCTGCCGCTGTCCCAGGTGCTCGCGCGCATGGAGCAGCGCGGCATCGCGGCGGACGTCACGTACCTGCGCGAGCTCGAGCAGCACTTCGGCGACCTCGTCGCGACCGCCGCGTCGGAGGCGTACGCCGTCATCGGGCGCGAGGTGAACCTGGGCTCGCCCAAGCAGCTCCAGGAGGTGCTGTTCGACCAGCTCGGGATGCCCAAGACGAAGAAGATCAAGACGGGTTACACGACCGACGCGTCGGCGCTCGCGGACCTCTTCGTCAAGACGCAGCACCCGTTCCTCGAGCACCTGCTCGCGCACCGCGACGCCTCGCGCCTGCGCCAGACGGTGGAGGGCCTGCTCAAGTCCGTCGCGGACGACGGACGGATCCACACGACGTTCCAGCAGACGATCGCGGCGACGGGCCGGCTCAGCTCGACCGACCCGAACCTCCAGAACATCCCGATCCGCACCGAGGCGGGCCGGCGCATCCGGCGCGCGTTCGTCGTCGGCGAGGGCTACGAGACGCTCATGACCGCGGACTACAGCCAGATCGAGATGCGCATCATGGCGCACCTGTCGGGCGACGAGGGGCTCATCGAGGCGTTCCGGTCCGGGGAGGACCTGCACTCCTACGTCGGGTCGCGCGTCTTCGAGGTCCCGGCGGCCGAGGTGACGCCCGCGATGCGCTCGAAGATCAAGGCCATGTCCTACGGCCTCGCGTACGGGCTGTCGGCGTTCGGGCTCTCGCAGCAGCTCACCATCGAGGTGGGCGAGGCGCAGAAGCTCATGGACGACTACTTCGAGCGCTTCGGCGGCGTGCGCGACTACCTCACGGGCGTCGTCGACGAGGCGCGCGCCACGGGCTACACGGCGACCATCCTCGGGCGCCGTCGGTACCTGCCCGACCTCACGAGCGACAACCGGCAGCGCCGGCAGATGGCCGAGCGCATGGCCCTCAACGCGCCGATCCAGGGCAGCGCGGCCGACATCATCAAGGTCGCGATGCTGGGCGTCCAGCGCGCGATCGACGAGCGCGGGCTGGACTCGCGGCTGCTCCTCCAGGTGCACGACGAGCTCGTGGTCGAGGTCGCCCCCGGCGAGCGCGACGCGGTCGAGGAGGTGCTGCGCACGCAGATGGGCGCGGCGGCGGACCTCGACGTGCCGCTCGACGTGTCGGTCGGCGTCGGCGCCACGTGGCACGACGCGGGGCACTGACCGCGCGGCGTCAGCCCGGGAGGCGCGTGCGGAAGATCGCCGTCCCGGGCAGGTAGGCGCCGCGCACCGGGCCCCAGCCGCCCCACACCTGCGTGTTGTCGGCGGGCCACTCCGGCTCGACGACGTCGCACAGCTCCAGCCCGGCGGCGACCACCTGGCGCACGTGGTCGCCCAGAGTGCGGTGGTACTCCGCGTAGACGACGCGGCCGACGTCGTCGGTCTCGACGTAGGGCCGACGGTCGAAGTAGGAGCGGTTCGCGGTCAGACCGTGCTCGCTCGGGTCGTCGGGGAACGCCCAGCGCGTGGGGTGCGTGACGGAGAAGGTCCACGTCCCGCCGGGCCGCAGGACGCGCGCGACCTCGCGGTGGATCGCGTCGGCGTCGGGGACGAAGGGGATCGCGCCGAACGAGGTGAACGCGACGTCGAAGACGTCGTCCGCGAACGGCAGGCGGCGCGCGTCCGCCTGGACCGCCGGGACCCGGACCCCCGTGGCCCGGTCGAGCGCCGTCCCCGCCGCGAGCATCCCCCGGGAGACGTCCGTCGCGACCACGTGCGCCCCCTGCGTGGCGAGCCAGCGCGAGCACTGGGCCGCGCCCGCGCCGACCTCGAGCACGCGGAGTCCCGCCACGTCGCCGAGCAGCCGGGCGTCACGCTCCCGCAGCCCCTCGGGGCACCAGCAGAAGTCGGCGGCGCCGAGGAACGCCCCGTGCTCGTCGAGGTACTCTGCGGCGTTCGCGTCCCACCATCCGCGCCCGGCGCGGCCGCCCTCGGCGGCGGGCACGTCGCGGTAGCCGGCGTCAGCCGTCGGGCCGGGCAGGACGTCGTGCGGGGCGGGGACCTGGGGCGCCACGGGGGGCGGGGTCGCGCTCATGCGGCCATTCTCCCGGGCGGTGTCGTTCCTGGCGTCGTCGCGCCGCACGGCCCGGGCGCTCGGGACCTTGGTCGTCGGCGTGCCCGCGGACCGGGACGGACCGTGACCCACGGCGCCGGGTTGACTAGGGTTGAGGGCGACGCGGTGCCGCGGAGGTCGGCACCTCCGTCGACGCCGGGCACGCGCGCGAGGACGCGCGACGCGACGACGAGACGGAGGAACAGGTGCGCATCGGACTTCTCACCGGCGGAGGCGACTGCCCCGGCCTGAACGCGGCGATCCGGGCCGTGGTCAAGCAGGGGACGGGGGAGTACGGGCACACCATCATCGGCTTCCGCAACGGCTGGCGCGGCGTCGTCGACGGCGACGTGCACCCGCTGGGCCGCCAGGACATCCGCAACGTCCTCCCCGTGGGCGGCACGCTGCTCGGCACGGCGCGGTTCCACCCGCGCGCGGAGGACGGCAGCATGGACGCCGTCCTCGCGACGGTCGAGGCGGAGCACCTGGACGCGCTCATCTGCATCGGCGGGGACGGCACGCTGCACGCCGCGAGCCGCGTCGCCGAGGCGGGCGTCAAGATCGTCGCGATCCCCAAGACGATCGACAACGACGTCGAGGGCACGGACCTGTCCATCGGGTTCCACACCGCGGTGAACATCGCGACCGAGGCCCTCGACCGCGTGCACACCACGGCCGAGAGCCACAACCGCGTGATGGTCGTCGAGGTCATGGGCCGCCACGCCGGGTGGATCGCGGTGAACTCCGGCATCGCGGGAGGTGCCGAGGTCGTCCTCGCCCCCGAGGAGCCCTTCGACATCGACCAGCTCGTGAAGTTCCTGCGGCACCGCCACCGTGCGCACGCGAACTTCTCGATCGTCGTCGTCGCGGAGGGCGCCGTCCCGCGCGAGGGCTCGTCGATGGAGTTCACGCAGCAGCTCGGCCGCTTCGGCGAGATCGTCGCGGGGTCCATCGGAGAGCGCGTGAGCGCGGAGATCGCGGAGCGCACGGGGTTCGACACGCGGCTCACGGTGCTCGGGCACGTGCAGCGCGGTGGCGAGCCCACGCCCACCGACCGCATCCTCGGCAGCCGGTTCGGCGTCGCCGCCGTCGACGCGGTGAGCGCGGGGACGTCTGGCGTGATGACGGCGCTGCGCGGGGAGCGCGTGGAGCTCGTGTCGCTGGCGGAGGTGGCCGGACGGCCCAAGCGCGTGCCCGAGGAGCTGCTGCGCGTCGCGCGCGTGCTCGCCTGACGCAGGAACGGGTGACGCCTGCCCGGCCTCCGGCGCCGCGTTGACCACCGGGGTGACACCCGGATAAGGTGGACGGCGGTGCGTTGCGCCTGCCTTCGTCCCGGAACACGACGCCAACCATGACGTCCACGGGTCAGCGGCAGCGGCGCGCCGAGAACCCTACCCGCTCGACT
Organism: Cellulosimicrobium sp. GQ32; assembly: GCF_059758455.1. Taxonomy (NCBI): domain Bacteria; kingdom Bacillati; phylum Actinomycetota; class Actinomycetes; order Micrococcales; family Promicromonosporaceae; genus Cellulosimicrobium; species Cellulosimicrobium sp. GQ32. The sequence goes on from NZ_JCAXEP010000002.1 coordinate 134,528, forward strand.
ACACCTGTCCGCATCGGAGCATCGAACTCAATGACCATCTCTACCCCCGCGAAGTCCGCACCCCAGGTTGCCGTCAACGACATCGGCACCGAGGAGGACTTCCTCGCCGCCGTTGACGCGACCATCAAGTACTTCAACGACGGCGACATCGTCGAAGGCACGATCGTCAAGGTGGACCGCGACGAGGTCCTCCTCGACATCGGCTACAAGACCGAGGGCGTCATCCCCTCCCGCGAGCTGTCCATCAAGCACGACGTGGACCCCGGTGAGGTCGTCAACGTCGGCGACGCGGTCGAGGCCCTCGTCCTCCAGAAGGAGGACAAGGAAGGCCGTCTGATCCTGTCCAAGAAGCGTGCGCAGTACGAGCGCGCCTGGGGCACGATCGAGAAGATCAAGGAGGAGGACGGCGTCGTCACCGGCACCGTCATCGAGGTCGTCAAGGGTGGTCTCATCCTCGACATCGGCCTCCGTGGCTTCCTCCCGGCCTCCCTCGTGGAGATGCGTCGCGTCCGCGACCTCCAGCCGTACGTCGGCAAGGAGATCGAGGCGAAGATCATCGAGCTCGACAAGAACCGCAACAACGTCGTCCTCTCGCGCCGTGCCTGGCTCGAGCAGACGCAGTCCGAGGTCCGCTCCACCTTCCTGCAGACGCTGCAGAAGGGCCAGGTGCGCCCCGGTGTCGTCTCCTCGATCGTCAACTTCGGTGCGTTCGTGGACCTCGGCGGCGTCGACGGCCTCGTGCACGTCTCCGAGCTCTCCTGGAAGCACATCGACCACCCCTCCGAGGTCGTCGAGGTCGGCCAGGAGGTCACGGTCGAGGTCCTGGACGTCGACTTCGACCGCGAGCGCGTCTCGCTGTCGCTCAAGGCGACGCAGGAGGACCCGTGGCAGACGTTCGCCCGGACCCACGCGATCGGTCAGGTCGTGCCGGGCAAGGTCACCAAGCTCGTCCCGTTCGGTGCGTTCGTGCGCGTCGAGGACGGCATCGAGGGCCTCGTGCACATCTCGGAGCTGGCCGTGCGCCACGTCGAGCTGCCGGAGCAGGTCGTCAACGTCGGTGACGAGGTCTTCGTCAAGGTCATCGACATCGACCTCGAGCGTCGTCGCATCTCGCTCTCGCTCAAGCAGGCCAACGAGGGCGTGGACCCGGAGTCGGACGACTTCGACCCTGCGCTCTACGGCATGGCCGCCGAGTACGACGAGCAGGGGAACTACAAGTACCCCGAGGGCTTCGACCCGGAGACCAACGAGTGGCTCGAGGGCTTCGAGACGCAGCGCGAGGCCTGGGAGGCGGAGTACGCCAAGGCGCACGAGCGCTGGGAGGCGCACCGCAAGCAGGTCGCCGAGGCCGTCAAGGCCGACTTCGACGCCGCGTCGGGCGACTCGGGCTCGTCGAGCTCGTCGTCCTCGAGCAGCACGTCCTACTCGTCGGCCCCGGCCGAGGCCACGGGCACGCTCGCGTCGGACGAGGCGCTCGCCGCGCTCCGCGAGAAGCTCACCGGCAACTGATCTCCTGACTCTCTCCGCCGTTCCGGCGGAGACGTCGCAGGTCGCACGAAGGCCCGCCACCCCGAGGGGTGGCGGGCCTTCGCCATGCCCGACGAGGGCGGCGACCAGTGCCGAGCAGATGGTCCTGTTCCGTCGACGGCCGCGGACGAGCGCGAACCACCTGTTCGGTGGTGCGGGATCGCCCGGTCGGCGATCCTGGCGATCCGGCGATCCGGCCGTCAGGCCGTGGCGGTCGCCGGCTCGGGGGCCGACGGCGCGGGTGAGTCCGCGAACTGCGTCCGGTAGAGCTCGGCGTACCGGCCGTCGTGGGCGAGCAGCTCGGTGTGCGTGCCCGTCTCGACGACGCGTCCCGCGTCGAGGACCACGATGAGGTCCGCCTCGCGCACGGTCGAGAGCCGGTGGGCGATGACGAGCGACGTGCGCCCGCGCAGCGCCTCGGCGAGCGCGGCCTGGACGGCCGCCTCCGAGCCGGAGTCGAGGTGCGCGGTCGCCTCGTCGAGGACGACGAGGTGCGGCGCCTTGAGGAAGACGCGCGCGATGGCCAGGCGCTGGCGCTCCCCGCCGGACATCCGGTAACCGCGGTCGCCGACCACGGTGTCCATCCCCGACGGCAGCGCCGCGACGACGTCCCACACGTGCGCGCGGCGCAGCGCGGCCTCGAGCTCGGCGTCGGTCGCGTCGGGCTTGGCGTACCGGAGGTTCTCGGCGATGGAGTCGTGGAAGAGGTGGGCCTCCTGCGTGACCACGCCGACGGCGTCGTGCAGACTCTCCTGCGAGACCTCGCGCAGGTCGCGCCCAGCGATCCGCACGTGCCCGGAGGTCGGGTCGTACATGCGCGTGACGAGCTGCGACACGGTCGTCTTGCCCGCACCGGACGAGCCGACGAGGGCGACCATCGCCCCCGCGGGGACGGAGAACGAGACGTCGTGCAGCGTGTCGGTGGTGGGGTCCGCCCCTTCGACCGCGACTGACTCGAGCGAGGCGAGGGAGACCTCGGCGGCGCTCGGGTAGCGGAAGGTCACGGCGTCGAGCTCGAGGCTCGCGCCGTTGCGCTCGACGTCCTGGGCGAGGTCGTGGGCGTCGGGTAGGTCCGTGACGGTCGGCTCGAGGTCGAGCACCTCGAGCACGCGCTCGAAGCTCACGAGCGCGGTCATGACGTCCACCTGGACGTTGGACATGGCCGTCAGCGGGCCGTAGAGGCGCCCGAGGTAGGCGGTGAGCGCGACGACCGTTCCGACGGTCAGCGAGCCCGAGATCGCCATGACGCCGCCGAGCCCGTAGACGATCGCGACGGCGACGGAGGCGACGACGGTGAGGCCGACACGGAAGACCGTTCCGTACATGGCCTGCCTCACGCCGATGTCGCGCACGCGGCCGGCCTGGGCGGCGAACCGCGACGACTCGCGCGCCGGGTCGCCGAAGACCTTGACGAGGTGGGCGCCCGCGACGTTGAACCGCTCGTTCATGGTCTGCGCCGCCTCGGCGTTGAGCTCGTAGCTCTCGCGGGTGATCGCGGCGAGGCGCTTGCCGACCCAGCGAGCCGGGAGCACGAACGCGGGCAGCAACGTCAGGGCGAGCAGGGTGAGCTGCCAGGACATCGAGAGCATGGCGGCGAGGACGAACACGACGGTGAGGAGGTTCGAGAAGACGTTGGAGAGCGTCGACGTGAAGGCCTGCTGCGCGCCGAGGACGTCGCCGTTGAGCCGCTGGACGAGCGCGCCGGTGCGGGTCCGGCTGAAGAAGGCGAGAGGCATGCGCTGCACGTGGTCGAAGACGGCGGTGCGCAGGTCGACGATGAGACCCTCGCCGATGCGGGAGGAGAACCAGCGCTGGGCGACGCCGAGGGCGCCGGAGAGGATCGCGAGCCCGGCGGCGACGAGCGAGAGCGCGACGACGACGCCGACGTCGCCCGCGGTGATGCCGTCGTCGATGATCCGCTGGAACAGCAGCGGCGTGGCTGCGCCCGCGGCGGCATCGACCGAGATGAGCACGAGGAAGGCCGCGAGCTGGCGCCGGTAGGGCCGGGCGAAGGTGAGGACGCGTCGGATCGTGCCGCGGTGCAGCCGACGGGACGCGACGGAGGAGTCCTGGCGGAACGAGCGCATGCCGCGCCCGCCGCCGGAGCCGGGAAGAGGTGAGGTGAAAGACATGGGGCCTCCTGGGTGGGGGAGGGGCGCGGTCGTCCGCGGCGGCGTGGCGCCGGCCGGTGCGGCCGGCTGGGGGGCTCGATCGCTGGACCGCTGGCGCGACAACGATAGTGAGTCTAACTCACAATGAGTGTTCTCAGCAAGACCCCGTCCTGCCGGGTACGCTCGGCCTCGTGACGAGCGATGCGAGCGCGCGCCCCGCACCGGGCATGGTGGGCGACCCGGCCTCGACGGACGAGGCGGGAGAGTTCCTCGCGCTCCTGCACGCGGCGCTCCGGAGCGTGCGACGCGAGGCGAGCGAGCGCGCCCAGCCGGCGGGGACCACACCCGGCCAGTACCGGATGCTGCGGTTCCTCGCGCGCTGCGACGGGCCGTGCCGACTCGGTGCGGTCGCGTCCGCGCTGGACGTCGCCCCTCGCTCGGTGACGTCCAAGGTCGACGACGCCGAGCAGGCCGGTCTCGTCCTGCGCACCCCCGACCCGCACGACCGGAGAGCGACGCTCGTCGAGCTCACCCCGCGGGGGCGGGAGGTCGTCGCCCAGGTCGGAGCGGAGCGTTCGTCGAGCGCCGGCACGCTGCTCGCGCGCCTCGACGCCGCCGAGCGCGCCGAGCTCCTGCGGCTCCTGCGTGCCGTCGCGGGCGAGCGGCAGGACGATGCGCGCGCCGGCGACCGGCCGGTGGACGGCGGGGGCGAGCCGCGGGGCGCGCACGGCTGAGGCCTCCCTCCCGGGTCGAGCGTCCCGGCGCGAGGTCGCCCACCGACTGGCAGGATGGGGCGCATGTTTCGCATCGGCCTGACCGGAGGAATCGCGGCGGGGAAGTCCGTCGCACTCGCACGTTTCGCGGAGCTCGGCGCCGTCGTCGTGGACTACGACGCGCTCTCCCGCGACGCGGTCGCGCCCGGGACGGTCGGCCTCGACGAGGTCGTCGAGGCGTTCGGGCCGGGCGTCCTCGACCCCGGCGGCGCGCTCGACCGCGCCGCGCTCGGTCGCGTCGTGTTCGGCGACGACGCCGCGCGCGACCGCCTCAACGCGATCGTCCACCCGGAAGTGCGCCGGCTCGCGGCCGAGCACGAGGCGGCGGCCGGCGCGGCCGACCCGCGGGCCGTCGTCGTGCACGACATCCCGCTCCTCGTCGAGACGGGCGACCCTGCGAGGTTCCACTGTGTCGTGGTCGTGCACACGCCCGCGGACGTGCGGGTGGCCCGGCTCGTCGAAGGGCGAGGGCTGAGCGAGGACGAGGCCCGTGCGCGCCTCGCCGCCCAGGCGGACGATGCGGCGCGGCTCGCCGCGGCGGACGTGACGCTCGACGGTTCCGGCTCGCCGGAGGCGCTGCGCGAGCAGGTGGACGAGCTCTGGGTGCGGGTCCGCGCCGAGGTCGACGCCGAGGTCGAGGCGGAGATCGAGGAGCACGAGGCGTGACCGTCGTCGTCAGCGGGTTCGAGCCGTTCGACGGCGCCCACACGAACCCGTCGTGGGAGACGGCCGCGCGACTCGCCGAGCGCGGGGAAGAGCTCGTGGGCGACCGGGTGGTCGCCGTCCGGCTCCCCGTGACCTTCGCCGGGGCGTGGCCGGTGCTCGACGCGGCGATCAGCGAGCACGACCCCGCCGTCGTCGTGGCGCTCGGCCTGGCGGGCGGTGCGCCGGGCGTGCGCCTCGAACGGGTCGCGGTGAACGTGCGTGACGCGCGCATCCCCGACAACGCCGGCGACCGTCCGGTGGACGTCCCCGTCGTGGAGGGAGGGCCGGTCGGGTACTGGTCGACGCTCCCGCTCAAGGCATCGCTCGCGGAGATCCGCGCGGCGGGCGTAGCGGTGGCGGTGTCGAGCACCGCGGGGACCTACGTGTGCAACGACGTCTTCTACGCCCTCATGCACCACTGGGGTGCCGTGCGGGGGCGGCGTGCCGGCTTCGTCCACGTCCCCGGGGTCGACGTCGTCCCGATCGAGGACCAGGTCTCTGCCGTGGCCGCCGTCGTGCGGCACGCGCTCCTCGGCACCCCCGAGCCGGTCCTCGCCGGCGGCACGGAGAGCTGAGCGCGGCGCAGGGACGCCGAGGGCCCGGCATCGTCCTGCCGGGCCCTCGGCGCGTGCTGGGAGCGTCAGCTCGTCGCGCGCCGACGTGCGAGGACGAGGATCGTCGCGCCCCCGGCGAGCAGCAGCGCGGCCACCACGGCCAGCACGACGACCGAGCCGCCCGTCGTCGCGAGGCCGCTCTCCGGCGTCTCGTCGCCCGGTTCGGCGGACGCGGGGGGTGCGTCAGCGCTCGGCGTCGCCGAGGACTCGGCCGCCGGTGTCGATTCCGGCGAGGGCTCGCTCGGCTCCTCGGTGGCGGGGGTCTCCTCGGTGGTCGTCGGCGGCGTGGTCACGTCCTCGCCCGGGTGGGGCCCCTCCGGCGACGGCTCCGGCTTGGGCTCTTCGACGAATGGCGTCGACTCGCACGGTCCGGCGAACGGGTAGTTGTGGTGCTCGATCCCGGCGCCCCCGGTGTACCTCACGGCGCCGTTGGACAGGATGCGCCCGTTGGTCGACGTCGCGACGGTGAGGGCCGCGTCCGTGCGCGGGACGACGACCGTACCCGGGAACTGGTCGTTCGTGCCGAGCGTCACCTGCGTCGCGTCCGGGAAGCTCCACAGGAAGTGCGCCGAGAGGTACTGGCTGCTCTGGTAGACGCGCTCGCCGCCGTACTCCACGTGCTTCAGTCCCGACACGTCCACCGAGGACCCGGTGACGGTGAGGAGCACCGGACCGCTCCCGGTGACGTACAGCGTGGTCAGGGTGGCGGCCTGGGCGGCGGTGAGCGTGTACCGTGCGCCCGCCGCGACCGTCAGGACGCCGCCCTCGGGGGCGGCGGCGACGGCGCCGTCGGCGGCGTCGGCCGCCATGCCCGTGACGAGCGCAGGGAGAGCCGTATAGGGGCTCAGGGCGGCCTCGCGGCCCACGCCCTGCGTGACCGTGCCCGGGCGGCCCGGGGCGTTGCGGCTCTCGGTGCTCGGGGCCGCACCGGTGATCTCGCCCCCGACGACGACGTTGCCGCCGCTCGACGCGTGGAAGCCCACCTGGGTGTTCGTCGCGGTCGCGAGGTCGCCCCCGACGACGAGCATGTCGGTGCCACCGGAAGGGGTGATGGCCGAGCCGCCACCACCCGCGGTCCCGACGTTGAGGCTCCCTGCGCCGGAGAGGTCGGCGTCCCCGCCCACGACGACACGGCCCTCGAGCTCGGTCGCCGTCGTGACGGTGAGCCCGCCGCCCGCCCAGATGCCGACGCCCGCGTCCTCCACGGCGGTGAGCTCGTAGACACCGACCGGCCGCGTGGACGGGTCCGCGGTGCAGACGTCGTCGGCGGTGACCGTGGGCGAGGCAGCCAGCGGCGAAGCGGTCGCGGGGGCGGCGAGGCCGACGGTCGTCAGGGCGAGCGCGGTGAGGGCGAGCAGGGGGATTTCGCGGGGGCGCGCGGGGTGAAGGCGCATGATGTCGGCTCCAGGTCGAGGGTTCGCTAGCGGCGCTGACTTACTGCGGGCGGACTCCGGCGCCCGTGGCCCGTGCTGTCGGGCTGCTCCACGGGCGTCGGGGAGCGCGGCAGGGTCGAGGTGACACTAGAGGTTTGGAATGACGCCTTCCGAATTACGTCGGGGTGATTTCTCGGCACGGCTCCGAGGGGATGCTCCGGCCGCGTGCGGAAGGGTCCGTGTGGGTGGCTCGACGTACCGTGGAGTCATGCGTCCCGTGACCGATCTCCAGCGTGCGACCACCCCGTTCGAGGTCATCTCCGAGTATCAGCCTTCCGGCGACCAGCCGGCGGCGATCGCGGACCTCTCGCAGCGCATCCGCGCGGGGGAGAAAGACGTCGTGCTCCTCGGCGCGACCGGGACGGGCAAGTCGGCCACGACGGCGTGGCTCATCGAGGAGCTCCAGCGCCCGACGTTGGTCATGGCACCCAACAAGACGCTCGCCGCGCAGCTCGCGACGGAGTTCCGGGAGCTGCTGCCCAACAACGCGGTCGAGTACTTCGTCTCGTACTACGACTACTACCAGCCCGAGGCGTACATCGCGCAGACGGACACCTACATCGAGAAGGACTCGTCCATCAACGACGAGGTCGAGCGGCTGCGGCACTCCGCGACCAGCTCGCTGCTCACCCGGCGCGACGTCGTCGTGGTCGCGTCCGTGTCCTGCATCTACGGCCTCGGCACGCCGCAGGAGTACGTCGACCGCATGGTCCGGCTCGACGTCGGCATGCAGGTCGAGCGCGACGACCTGCTGCGGCAGTTCGTGACCATGCAGTACACGCGCAACGACATGGCGTTCACGCGCGGCACCTTCCGCGTGCGCGGGGACACGGTCGAGATCATCCCGGTGTACGAGGAGCTCGCGGTCCGTATCGAGTTCTTCGGCGACGAGATCGAGAGCATCCAGACCCTGCACCCGATCACGGGCGACGTGATCCGGTCCGAGCCGAGCATCCACGTGTTCCCGGCGACGCACTACGTCGCGGGGCCGGAGCGCATGGAGCGCGCGATCTCCTCGATCGAGGCCGAGCTCGCCGAGCGGCTCGACGAGCTCGAGCGGCAGAACAAGCTGCTCGAGGCGCAGCGGCTGCGCATGCGCACCACGTACGACATCGAGATGATGCGCCAGATCGGCACCGCGTCCGGGATCGAGAACTACTCGCGGCACATCGACGGCCGCGAGGCGGGATCGGCGCCGAACACGCTGCTCGACTACTTCCCGGAGGACTTCCTCCTCGTCATCGACGAGTCGCACGTGACCGTGCCGCAGATCGGCGCGATGTTCGAGGGCGACATGTCGCGCAAGCGCAGCCTCGTCGACCACGGGTTCCGCCTGCCGAGCGCGATGGACAACCGGCCCCTGCGCTGGGAGGAGTTCGTCGAGCGGATCGGCCAGACCGTGTACCTGTCGGCGACCCCCGGCGACTACGAGCTCTCGATGGCGGACGGCGTCGTCGAGCAGATCATCCGCCCGACCGGCCTCGTCGACCCGGAGGTGCTCGTCAAGCCCACCACGGGGCAGATCGACGACCTGCTGCACGAGATCCGTGAGCGGGTCGAGCGGAACGAGCGCGTGCTCGTCACGACGCTCACCAAGAAGATGGCGGAGGACCTCACCGACTACCTCCTCGAGAAGGACGTGCGGGTGCGGTACCTGCACTCGGAGGTCGACACCCTGCGGCGCGTCGAGCTGCTGCGCGAGCTGCGCCTCGGCGAGTACGACGTCCTCGTCGGCATCAACCTCCTGCGCGAGGGGCTCGACCTGCCCGAGGTGTCTCTCGTCGCGATCCTCGACGCCGACAAGGAGGGCTTCCTGCGCTCGCCCAAGTCCCTCATCCAGACGATCGGCCGCGCGGCCCGCAACGTCTCGGGCCAGGTGCACATGTACGCGGACAAGATCACCCCGGCGATGGCCGCGGCGATCGAGGAGACCGAGCGCCGACGCGAGCGCCAGATCGCGTACAACACGGAGCACGGGGTCGACCCGACGCCGCTGCGCAAGCGGATCTCCGACGTGACGGACATGCTCGCGCGCGAGGACGTCGACACGGCCGAGCTCCTGGCGGGCGGGTACCGGCAGCCCGGCAAGGGCGCGAAGGGCAAGGCGCCGGTGCCGGGAGCGCCCAAGGAGGGCGCGTCGTCGGGCAACCGGCTCGCGGGCGCCGCGGCGAGCGACCTGGCCCAGCTCATCCAGGAGCTCAGCGACCAGATGCACGCGGCCGCGGGCGAGCTCCAGTTCGAGCTCGCCGCCCGGCTGCGCGACGAGATCTCGGGGCTCAAGAAGGAGCTGCGGCAGATGCAGGCCGCGACCGCCTGAGCGGTGCTCGCCAGGCACGGGCGTGCACCTCACGAACGCCCGAGGAACAGTCCACGGTGGCGTGGTGTTGTCACGTCAGGAGGAGCGATGGCCTATGCTGGCACCTCGTTGAAGGGGAGTATTCCTCCGCGGTGATGTCGTCATCACGGCCGGCGCAGTCGTCGGCCCGGTGTCACCGGTCCCGCAACCACCAGCCCGCGTCCCGTGCGGGTGCGCGTGGCGGTGCGTGGCGGAAGAGACCTTCGGTACACAGTGCTCCCCACGTACCGGAGGAATCTTCATGGATGTGCCTGTCTGGGCCTGGCTCGTCACCATCGGCGTGATCCTCGCGATGCTCGCCGTCGACTACGTCGGGCACGTGCGCACCCCGCATGCCCCGAGCCTGCGCGAGGCCACCTGGTGGTCCGCGGGCTACGTCGCCGTCGCGGTCGCCTTCGGCGGGATCGTCTGGGCCGTCTGGGGCTCGACGTACGGCGGCGAGTACTTCGCCGGCTACATCACGGAGAAGAGCCTGTCGGTCGACAACCTCTTCGTGTTCGTCCTCATCATGACGAGCTTCCGCGTCCCGCGGCTCTACCAGCAGAAGGTGCTGCTCATCGGCATCACGATCGCGCTGGTCCTGCGGACGATCTTCATCTTCCTCGGCGCGGCCCTCATCGAGAACTTCAGCTGGATCTTCTACGTCTTCGGCGCGTTCCTGCTCTACACCGCGTGGACGCAGGTCAAGGCGGGCTCGGGCCACGACGAGGAGTTCCACGAGAACGGCGCGCTCAAGCTGACCCGCCGCCTGTTCCCGACGACGGAGACGTACGTCGAGGACAAGATGACGGCGAAGATCGACGGCAAGCGCTACATCACCCCGATGCTCATCGTGATGATCGCGATCGGCAGCGCCGACCTGCTCTTCGCGGTCGACTCGATCCCGGCGATCTTCGGGCTCACGCAGGAGACCTACCTCGTGTTCGCCGCCAACGCGTTCTCGCTGCTCGGCCTGCGCCAGCTCTACTTCCTCATCGACGGCCTCCTCGACCGCCTCGTGTACCTCGCGTACGGCCTCGCGGCGATCCTCGGCTTCATCGGCGTCAAGCTGCTCATCCACGCGCTGCACAAGAACGAGGTGCCGTTCATCAACGGCGGTGAGCACATCACCGTCATCCCGGAGATCCCGACCGCGCTGTCCCTCGGGTTCATCGTCGTCGTGCTCACGATCACCACGGTCGCGAGCCTCGCCAAGGACCGCGCCGACCGCCGGCGCTCCGTCGAGAGCTCGGAGGGCTCACGCTGATGGTTCACGAGCTCCCCGTCTGGTTCGAGTGGGCGTCGCTGTCGGCGCTCGCGGTGCTGCTCCTGGTCGACCTGTTCGTCGTGGGGCGTCGCCCGCACGTCCCCTCGATGCGCGAGAGCGCGCTGTGGGTCGGCTTCTACGTCGCGCTCGCCCTCGTCTTCGGGGCGATCGTCGGCGCGGTCGGCGGGGCGGCACCGGCCGGGGAGTTCTACGCCGGGTGGCTCACGGAGTACAGCCTCTCCGTGGACAACCTCTTCGTGTTCGTCATCATCATGGCGAGGTTCGCGGTGCCGCGGGACCAGCAGCAGCGGGTGCTGATGGTCGGCATCATCGTCGCGCTCGTCCTGCGCGGGGCGTTCATCCTTGCGGGCGCGGCGATCATCGCGCAGTTCGTGTGGGTGTTCTACCTGTTCGGCGCCTTCCTCATCTACACGGCGATCAAGCTCGTGGCCGGCGGGGACGAGCCGGAGGAGTACCACGAGAACCGCGCCGTGCGGGCACTGCGGAAGGTGCTGCCGCTGGGCACGCAGTACGACGGCGGCCGGCTGCGCACGGTCGAGGACGGCAAGCGGGTCTTCACGCCGCTGGTCATCGTGTTCCTCGCGATCGGCAGCACCGACCTGCTCTTCGCGTTCGACTCGATCCCGGCGATCTTCGGGCTCACCCAGGACCCGTTCATCGTCTTCACGACGAACGTCTTCGCGCTCATGGGGCTCCGCCAGCTCTACTTCCTGCTGGGCGGCCTGCTCGAGCGGCTGGTCTACCTGCCGATCGGTCTCGCGGTGATCCTCGGGTTCATCGGCGTGAAGCTCGTCCTCGAGGCGCTGCACGAGAACACGCTGCCGTTCATCAACGGCGGCGAGCATCTCGACGCCGTCCCGACGGTCCCGATCTGGCTGTCGCTCGTCGTGATCGTCGGTGCGCTCGCCGTCACGACCGTCGCGAGCCTGCTGCGGACGCGCGCGCTGCACGCCCAGGACGGCCCGGCCGCGACGGTCGCCACGAACGACGTCGCCGGTCCCGTCGAGGACGCGGTCGAGGCGCCTGCGGACGAGACCGTCGACGAGGTCGCGTCTACCGGCGAGGCGCCGCCGTGGGGCACGGGCGCGCAGGACGGCGCCGCGCGCTAGCGCGCCTGGTCAGGCCCGGTGGGCCCAGTCGCCGATGACCGGCGCCCACGGGCGGACCGTGCGCTCGGCGACGAGGCCCGCCCGCCCGAACGGGTCGTCGTCGAGGACTGCGGCGACGGCGTCGGGCGTCTCCCCGTCGAGCACGAGCAGCGCCCCGGCGGGTGCGCCCTCGTGCGCGGGCAGCGGGCCGGACGCCAGGAGCGTGCCCCGGGCGTACAGGTCGCTCAGGAACGCGCGGTGCTCCGGACGCAGGGCGTCGAGCTCCGGGACGCGATCGGCGTAGACGTAGGTGACGGCGTGGATCGGCATGCCGTCAGTGAACCAGGACCGCCCGACGGCGCGCGGTCGGGTCCGCGCTTCGGTCGTCACCGGCGGCGGCGACCCGGGCTGGTCGGCCCCCCGCTACCAGCCGCGCTCGCGCCACTCGCCGAGGTGCGGGCGCTCGGCGCCGAGGGTCGTGTCCGCGCCGTGGCCGGGGTAGACCCACGTCGCGTCGTCGAACCGGTCGAAGACGCGCTCCGAGACGTCCGTGAGCAACCGCTCGAAGCGGGCCGGGTCGCGCTGGGTGTTCCCGACGCCGCCCGGGAACAGCGAGTCGCCCGTGAACAGGTGCACCCGGCCCGCCACCGCCTCCGGCTCGTGCACCTCGGCGGGCTCGCGGTAGGCCAGCGCGACGGATCCCGGCGTGTGCCCGCGCAGCGCCACGACCTCGAGTGCGAGGTCCCCGGCGCGGACGACGTCGCCATGACGGAGACGGCGGGTGACGTGCACGTCCGCGGCCGCCGCGACCGCGTCGGCATCGAGGTCCCCGACGGCCGTCGTCGCGCCGGTGACCGCGACGATCGAGGCGAGTGCGCGCAGGTGGTCCGCGTGGCGGTGCGTCGTGACGACGACGTCGAGGCGTGCGGCCGGCGACCCGTCGCGGACCAGCGCGAGGACGTCGTCGGGCGCGTCCGCGGCGTCGATCAGGACCTGGGCACCCGTGCGCCGGCACGTGAGGAGGTAGACGTCGTTCGCGAGCGGTCCGACGGCGAGCTTGCGGATCTCGACCTCGTCGAGGCGGCGCCGGTCGCTCGGCCCGCCGACGACGACCTGTCCCGTGTACACCATGGGGTCAGTCTGCCGCGCCGGTCCGCGTCAGGACCGCGGGTGGGCCTGCGGTGAGCGTTCGTCGGAGGACGCGCGAAGGTGACGTCGAACACCTGTGCGAATGTCGGCGGTCGGTCGTACGATGCTGCGGTGAGCAATCGCCTCGTCATCTCCGGTGCCCGCGAGCACAACCTCCGCAACGTCGACCTCGACCTCCCGCGGGACAAGCTCATCGTCTTCACGGGGCTCTCCGGCTCGGGCAAGTCGTCGCTCGCCTTCGACACCATCTTCGCGGAGGGGCAGCGCCGCTACGTCGAGTCGCTGTCCGCGTACGCGCGCCAGTTCCTCGGGCAGATGGACAAGCCCGACGTCGACTTCATCGAGGGCCTGTCGCCCGCGGTGTCGATCGACCAGAAGTCCACGAACCGCAACCCGCGCTCGACCGTCGGCACCATCACCGAGGTCTACGACTACCTGCGCCTGCTCTTCTCGCGCGCCGGCACGCAGCATTGTCCGGTCTGCGGCGAGCGCGTGACCGCGCAGACGCCGCAGCAGATCGTCGACCGGCTCCTCGAGCTGCCGGAGGGCACGCGGTACCAGGTGCTGGCGCCGGTGGTCCGCGGGCGCAAGGGAGAGTACTCAGAGCTCTTCAAGGAGCTCCAGACCAAGGGCTTCGCGCGCGCCCGCGTCGACGGCGAGGTGCGCACGCTCACCGACGTGCCCGCGCTGGAGAAGAAGCTCAAGCACGACATCGAGGTCGTCGTCGACCGCCTCGTGGCACGCGAGGGCGTGCAGCGCCGGCTCACCGACTCGGTCGAGACCGCGCTCGGCCTCGCGGGTGGTCTCGTCGTCATCGAGCTCGTCGACGCCGACGCGGACGACCCGGCGCGCGAGCGCCGCTTCTCCGAGAAGCGGGCCTGCCCCAACGACCACGAGCTCGCGCTCGACGAGATCGAGCCGCGCACGTTCTCCTTCAATGCTCCCTACGGCGCGTGCCCCGAGTGCACGGGCATCGGCTTCCGCCTCGAGGTCGACCCCGACCTCGTGGTGCCGGACGTCGAGAAGTCGCTGGCCGAGGGCGCGGTCGCACCGTGGGCGCAGATCTCCTCGGAGTACTTCGAGCGGGTCCTCACGGCGCTCGCGGACGACCTCGGGTTCTCCATGGACACGCCGTGGCGGGCGCTGCCCGAGCGCGCCAAGAAGGCCGTCCTCCACGGTCAGAACCACCAGGTCCACGTGCGGTACAAGAACCGCTGGGGTCGTGAGCGGCAGTACTCGACCGGGTTCGAGGGCGTCATCACGTTCCTCGAGCGCCGGCACACGGAGACCGAGTCGGACTGGTCCAAGGAGAAGTACGAGGCCTTCATGCGCGAGGTCCCGTGCCCCGTGTGCCAGGGCGCGCGCCTCAAGCCCGAGGTCCTCGCGGTCAAGGTGGGAGGCAAGTCCATCTGGGACGTGTGCCGTCTCCCGCTGCGCGAGGCCGCGGCGTTCCTCGGGGCGCTCGAGCTCGGCGCGCGCGAGCGCGCCATCGCGACGGAGGTGCTCAAGGAGATCGACGCGCGGCTCGGCTTCCTGCTCGACGTCGGCCTCGACTACCTCTCGCTCGAGCGCCCCGCCGCGACGCTGTCCGGCGGCGAGGCGCAGCGCATCCGCCTCGCGACGCAGATCGGCTCCGGCCTCGTCGGCGTCCTCTACGTCCTCGACGAGCCGAGCATCGGCCTGCACCAGCGCGACAACCGCCGCCTCATCGAGACGCTCACGCGCCTGCGCGACCTCGGGAACACCCTCATCGTCGTCGAGCACGACGAGGACACCATCCGCACCGCGGACTGGGTGGTCGACATCGGCCCGGGCGCGGGCGAGCACGGCGGTCGCGTCGTGCACTCCGGCGACTACGCCGGTCTGCTGGAGGCGCCGGAGTCGGTCACCGGCGCCTACCTCGCGGGCCGTCGCAGCATCCCGCTCCCGGCCGAGCGCCGCCCGACGGACCCGAGCCGCCAGGTCAAGGTCGTCGGCGCGCGAGAGCACAACCTCACGGGTATCGACGTGAGCTTCCCGCTCGGGACGTTCACCGCCGTGACCGGGGTGTCGGGGTCGGGCAAGTCGACGCTCGTGAACTCGATCCTCTACACGGTCCTCGCCAACGAGCTCAACGGCGCGCGGCAGGTCGCCGGCCGGCACACGCGCGTCACGGGCCTGGACCACCTCGACAAGGTCGTGCACGTGGACCAGGGGCCGATCGGACGCACGCCGCGGTCCAACCCGGCGACGTACACGGGCGTGTGGGACCACGTGCGCAAGCTCTTCGCGGAGACGACCGAGGCCAAGGTGCGCGGGTACACGCCCGGGCGCTTCTCGTTCAACGTCAAGGGCGGCCGCTGCGAGGCGTGCTCGGGCGACGGGACGTTGAAGATCGAGATGAACTTCCTCCCGGACGTCTACGTGCCGTGCGAGGTGTGCCACGGCGCGCGCTACAACCGCGAGACGCTCGAGGTGCACTTCAAGGGCAAGACCGTGGCCGACGTCCTCGACATGCCGATCGAGGAGGCCGCGGAGTTCTTCGCGGCCGTGCCCGCGATCTCGCGGCACCTCAAGACGCTCGTCGAGGTCGGACTCGGGTACGTCCGTCTCGGTCAGCCGGCCCCGACGCTCTCCGGCGGTGAGGCGCAGCGCGTGAAGCTCGCGAGCGAGCTCCAGAAGCGCTCGACGGGGCGCACGATCTACGTGCTCGACGAGCCGACGACGGGCCTGCACTTCGAGGACATCCGGAAGCTGCTGGGCGTGCTCCAGTCGCTCGTCGACAAGGGCAACAGCGTCCTCGTCATCGAGCACAACCTCGACGTCATCAAGAGCGCGGACTGGGTCGTCGACATGGGACCTGAGGGTGGCTCGGGGGGCGGCAAGGTCGTGGCGCAGGGCACGCCCGAGCAGGTCGCGCGCGTCGAGGCGAGCCACACCGGACGCTTCCTCGCGGAGATCCTCGACCAGCACGACCCGGTGCCGGTCGGTACGCCGACGAAGCCCGGCGCCGCGCAGGCACCCGCCGCGAAGGGGGCCAAGGGCCGCTCGGCGAAGGCCCGCCGGGCGACGGACGAGGGCACGACGCGCTCGCGCCGCAAGGCCTCCGCGGCCTAGCCGCGACCCGGCAGCGGAGACTCGGCGCGCCGTCGTCGGGCGACCCCGCGGTGACGCGTCCACGGAGCGTCACCGCGGGCGTCGACGACCACGGACGGAGTGCTCAGGCGGCGGCCCGCCGCGCGGGCGCAGGCTCGACGAGCACGCGGAAGTTCACCGAGCGCGCGATGAAGCAGTGGTCGTGCGCGCGGTGGTGGAGGGCGGCCAGCGACTCCTCGTCGGTCCCCGGACCGTCGTCGACCACGACGCGGGGGTGCAGCGTGACGTCGGTGAACTGTCCCTCGCCGCCGGACTCGACGCGCATCGTGCCGGTGACGTCGTCCACGTACTCCCGCACGACGACGCCCGCCGCCGCGGCGAGGTGGAGGAACCACAGCATGTGGCACTGCGAGAGGCTCACGACGAACAGCTCCTCCGGGCTGTAGCGCGTCGGGTCGCCCCGGAACGCGGGGTCCGCGGACCCGGGCAGCGGCGGCCTTCCCTCGAGGAGGACGTCGTGGTCCCGGCCGTAGGCGGTGTAGGAGGCCGTGCCCCTGTCGCCCGCGCCCGTCCAGCGGACCGTGGCGGCGTACCCGTGCTGTGCGCTCATGGCGGCCACCCTAACGGGCAGTGGCGCAGGTCACACCACGTCTCCGCCGCACGGCCGTACCCGCACGTCCCGTGCCACCGCAGCGTCGGTGGCCTCACCTAGGCTGGAGAGCATGGCTGATCCCGCGACCTATCGCCCGGCGCCGGGGGAGATTCCCACCTCGCCTGGCGTCTACCGGTTCCGCGACGACCACGGGCGCGTGATCTACGTCGGCAAGGCCAAGAACCTGCGCGCGCGCCTGTCGAACTACTTCCAGGACGTAGCGAACCTGCACCACCGCACGCAGACGATGGTGACGACCGCGGCGTCCGTCGAGTGGACCGTCGTCGGCACCGAGGTCGAGGCGCTCGCGCTCGAGTACTCCTGGATCAAGGAGTTCGACCCGCGGTTCAACGTCAAGTACCGCGACGACAAGTCCTATCCGTACCTCGCGGTGACGATGGGGGAGGAGTTCCCCCGCGCCCAGGTCATGCGCGGCGCCAAGCGGCCCGGCACCCGGTACTTCGGTCCCTACGGGCACGCGTGGGCGATCCGCGAGACGCTCGACCTCCTGCTCCGCGTCTTCCCGGTGCGCACGTGCTCGGCGGGCGTGTTCAAGCGAGCCCACCAGACGGGCCGCCCGTGCCTCCTGGGGTACATCGACAAGTGCTCGGCGCCGTGCGTCGGGCGCATCACGCCCGAGGACCACCGGGCGCTCGCCGAGGACTTCTGCGACTTCATGGCGGGAGACACGCAGCGCTTCGTGCGCCGTCTCGAGCGCAAGATGAACGAGGCCGCCGCCGCGATGGAGTACGAGGCCGCGGCGCGCCTGCGCGACGACATCGTCGCGCTCCAGCGCGCGACCGAGAAGAACGCGGTCGTGCTCGGCGACGGCACCGACGCGGACGTCTTCGCGCTCGTGGGCGACGAGCTCGAGGCGGCCGTCCAGGTGTTCCACGTGCGCGGCGGGCGGATCCGCGGCCAGCGCGGCTGGATCGTCGAGAAGGTCGAGGACGTGACCGACGCGGAGCTGGTCGAGCACCTGCTCCAGCAGGTCTACGGTGCGGCCGAGGAGGCCGCGGCGGCCGACCAGGGGACCGGTCAGGGCCGGGCCGGCGCGCGCGACGTCGTCCCGCGCGAGGTGCTCGTCCCCGTCCTGCCACCGGACACCGAGCAGGTCACGACCTGGCTCTCGGGGCTGCGGGGCGCTCGCGTCGACGTCCGCGTGCCGCAGCGCGGCGACAAGAAGGAGCTCGCCGCCACCGTGCGGGCGAACGCGGAGCACGCGCTCGCCCTGCACCGCACGCGCCGCGCGGGCGACCTCACGACGCGCAGCCAGGCGCTGCGCGAGATCCAGGAGGCGCTCGACCTCGACACCGCCCCGCTGCGGATCGAGTGCTACGACGTCTCGCACAACCAGGGCACGTACCAGGTCGCGTCGATGGTCGTGTTCGAGGACGGCCTCGCGCGCAAGAGCGAGTACCGCCACTTCACCGTGCGCGGGCCCGACGGCGACGGGGCCGCGGACGACACCGCGGCGATGTACGAGGTCATCACGCGTCGGTTCAAGCGCTACTTGTCCGACCGCTCGCGCTCGGGCGAGGTCGAGCTGGACCTCGAGGCCGACGACGTCGCGACCGGGTCCGACGCCCCGGACCGCCGTGCGGAGCGGGCAGCGGAGGCCGCGGGGTACGTCCCGCGCAGCGGCGAGGTCGACGCCGACGCCCCCGTGGACAAGCGAGCGCGGTTCGCCTACCCGCCGAATCTCGTCGTGGTCGACGGCGGCCCCCCGCAGGTCGCTGCCGCCGCCCGGGCGCTGGCCGACCTCGGGATCGACGACGTCGCGTTGTGCGGCCTCGCCAAGCGCCTCGAGGAGGTGTGGGTCCCGGGAGACGACTACCCGGTGATCCTCCAGCGCTCGTCGGAGGGCCTCTACCTGCTCCAGCGCGTGCGCGACGAGGCGCACCGGTTCGCCATCGCCCAGCATCGCAGGCAGCGCAGCAAGGGCATGACCGCGTCCGCGCTCGACGACGTCCCGGGCCTCGGTCCGGCGCGGCGCACCGCGCTCCTCAAGCACTTCGGCTCGCTCAAGCGGCTGCGGGCCGCGAGCGTCGAGGAGATCGCGACCGTGCGGGGCATGGGCGAGCGCACGGCGCGCGCCGTGGTCGCCGCCCTGGGCGGAGCCGCCGAGCCGTCCACGGACGCGGCCCCCACGGCGTCGGCGCCCGCGGACGGCGCCGCGCGCCCGGAGGACGTGCCCGAGCGCGCCGGGGACACTCCGGTGGGCGACGGGGCCACGGCCCGGGCGTGAGCGGCTGGCATGCTGGTGCCATGACCTCGGAGCCGACCCCGGACCTCAGCCCGCAGGGGCCGCCCGCCCGCGCGCCGGAGCCCTCACCGACCACGGTCCCCAGCGGGATCCCCGCGATCGAGGCGGCGACCCACGCCCCGGAGCCGCGCGAGGCCGAGGTGCTCATCATCACGGGCATGTCCGGCGCCGGGCGCACCCGGGCCGCGGCCGTGCTCGAGGACCTCGACTGGTACGTCGTCGACAACCTGCCGCCGCGCATGATCGTCCCGCTCGTGGACCTCATGACGCGGTCGGGCTCGGCGCTCGAGCGCATCGCGGCGGTCGTCGACGTGCGCGGCCGCGAGTTCTTCACCGACCTCGTCGAGGTGCTCGACCACCTCCGCCAGAGCGGGGTGTTCTACCGGATCCTGTTCCTCGACGCGTCCGACGAGGTGCTCGTGCGCCGGTACGAGCAGGTCCGGCGCCCGCACCCGCTCCAGGGGGAGGGGCGCATCCTCGACGGCCTGGCCGAGGAGCGGCGGCTGCTCGCGAGCCTCGAGGAGCGCTCCGACGTCGTCATCGACACGTCCGAGCTCACGGTGCACGACCTCGCACGCGAGGTCCGTGCCGCCGTGGCGGACGGGACGCCCGAGACCCTGCGGATCAACGTCGTCTCGTTCGGGTTCAAGTACGGGCTGCCGCTCGACGCCGACCACGTGGTCGACGTGCGGTTCCTCGCGAACCCGTACTGGATCACCGAGCTGCGTCACCTCACCGGGCGAGACGCCCCGGTACGGGACTACGTGCTCGGGCGCCCTGGTGCGCTCGAGTTCGTCGACCGCTACGTGAACGCGCTCGAGCCGGTGCTCGCCGGCTACCTGGGCGAGGAGAAGCGCTACGTGACGATCGCCGTCGGCTGCACCGGGGGCAAGCACCGTTCCGTCGCGATCAGCGAGGCGATCGCCGCGCGCCTGCGCGCGCAGGGCCAGCGCGTCATCGTCACCGCTCGCGACCTCGGCAAGGAGTGATCGTGGTCGCCCAGCGCAACCCTGCCGTCGTCGCCCTGGGCGGCGGCCACGGTCTGTCCGCGAGCCTGTCCGCGCTGCGCCTCATGTCCGACCGGCTGACCGCCGTCGTGACCGTGGCCGACGACGGCGGGTCGTCCGGGCGCCTGCGCACCGAGCTCGGCGTCCTGCCACCGGGAGACCTGCGCATGGCGCTCGCGGCCCTGTGCGACGACTCGGAGTGGGGCCGCACGTGGAGCGCGCTCCTCCAGCACCGGTTCACGTCGGAGGGGGACCTCGACAACCACGCGGTGGGCAACCTGCTCATCGTCGCGCTGTGGGAGCTGCTCGACGACCCGGTCGCCGGGCTCGACTGGGTGGGCAAGCTCCTCGGCGCCCGCGGGCGCGTGCTGCCCATGGCGTCGGTGCCCCTCGGGATCGAGGCCGACGTGCGGACCGGGGACCGGCTGGAGACGGTCGTCGGGCAGAGCCACGTCGCCGTCACGCACGGTCGCATCGAGCAGCTGCGACTCGTGCCTGCGGACCCGCCCGCGTGCGCGGAGGCGGTGCAGGCCGTCGAGGAGGCGGACTGGGTCGTGCTCGGACCGGGGTCGTGGTTCTCCTCGGTGATGCCCCACCTGCTCGTGCCCGACCTCGCGCGCGCCCTGCACGAGAGCTCCGCGCGCCGCTGCGTGACGCTCAACCTGTCGAGCGAGACGGGGGAGACCTACGGGCTGTCGGCGACGGACCACCTCGAGGCGCTGCACAAGCACGCGCCCGGTCTCCGGATCGACGCCGTCGTCGCGGACCCGTCCGCCGTCGAGGACACGGAGCAGCTCGCAGAGGCGTCCGCGCGCATGGGTGCACGCCTTCTCCTGCGGCAGGTGCGGCGCGGTGACGGCACGCCGCGGCACGACGCGCTGCGCCTGGCGGCGGCGTACCGGGACGTGTTCGACGACTTCCTCGGCGACGTCGGCTCGCCCGCGCGCTGAGCCTGCGGGGACGCAGGCACCGGCGGCCCACGGGCGCCCGGTTAGCCGCCGCGACGCCACGGCATCGATGGCAGGATGTCCCGCATGGCGCTCACGGCACAGGTGAAGGACGAGCTGGCTCGACTGCGGGTGGACAAGACCTCGTGCCGCAAGGCGGAGGTCTCGGCGATGCTCCGCTTCTCGGGCGGGCTGCACCTCATCTCGGGCCGCGTCGTCATCGAGGCCGAGCTCGACACCGCGATCGCGGCGCGCCGCCTGCGCGAGACGATCGCGGACGTCTACGGGCACACGAGCGAGCTGATCGTCGTGTCGGCGGGCGGGCTGCGCAAGAGCAGCCGGTACGTCGTGCGCGTGGTGCGCGACGGCGAGTCGCTGGCCCGCCAGACGGGCCTCCTGGACCAGCGAGGTCGGCCCGTGCGAGGGCTCCCGCCGCAGGTCGTCTCCGGCGGGGTGGAGGAGGCCGAGGCGGCGTGGCGCGGCGCGTTCCTGGCGCACGGGTCGCTCACCGAGCCGGGCCGGTCGTCGGCGCTCGAGATCACCTGCCCCGGGCCGGAGGCCGCGCTCGCCCTGGTCGGCGCGGCCCGCCGCCTGGGCGTCTCCGCGAAGTCGCGCGAGGTGCGTGGCGTCGACCGCGTCGTGATCCGGGACGGGGACGCGATCAGTGCGCTCCTCACGCGCCTGGGTGCGACCGAGACCGTGCAGGTCTGGGAGGAGCGCCGGGCGCGGCGCGAGGTGCGTGGCACCGCTAACCGGCTCGCGAACTTCGACGACGCGAACCTGCGCCGCTCGGCCCGGGCCGCGGTCGCGGCCGGCGCGCGCGTCGAGCGGGCCTTCGAGATCCTCGGCCCGGACCTGCCCGACCACCTGCGCGAGGCCGGCGAGCTCCGGCTCGCGCACAAGCAGGCGTCACTGGAGGAGCTGGGGCAGCTCGCGGACCCGCCGCTGACCAAGGACGCCGTGGCGGGCCGTATCCGCCGCCTGCTCTCCACGGCCGACAAGCGCGCGGCCGAGCTCGGCATCCCCGACACCGAGGCGGGCCTGAGCCCGGAGCTGCTCGACCTCTGACGCTGCCGGCCTGCGAGCAGTCCGGCGACCAGGCCGGCGACCCGCCCGGCACCTGGACGTCATGCACCGACGGGACGATGGTCCCGAACCGTGGGATCCAGGTCACACGCTGGCGTGGTGTTGGTATAGGCTCGGATGCGTCAGGTGACAACGACGTGCTCCTTCGCTGACACCCCTCGTGGGCGTGGGTGGTCCCGGCTGTCGCCGTGACGGTCCACGGGCACGGAGGGTGCTGTGCCGGGATCTCGGGCAGCGGGGCACGGGCGCGATCACCACCTGCGTACGACGGCGTACGTGATCGTTCGGCATCAACCGTGTGCGTCGGGACAACCGGCGCGCCCTGAGGAGGGCATTGTGACCATCCGCGTCGGTATCAACGGCTTCGGTCGTATCGGACGGAACTTCTACCGCGCCATCGTCGAGTCGGGCGCCGACATCGAGATCGTGGGCGTCAACGACCTCACGGACAACAAGACGCTCGCGCACCTGCTCAAGTACGACACGGTCCTCGGCCGTTTCCCGAAGAGCGTGGACTTCGACGACGACAACATCATCGTCGACGGCAAGAAGATCCGTGCCCTCGCCGAGCGCGACCCCGCGAACCTCCCCTGGGGCGAGCTGGGTGCCGACATCGTCATCGAGTCGACCGGCTTCTTCACCGACGCGACCAAGGCGAAGGCGCACATCGACGCCGGCGCCAAGAAGGTCATCATCTCGGCCCCGGCCAAGAACGAGGACGCGACGTTCGTCGTCGGCGTGAACTCGGACCAGTACGACCCGGCCGCGCACCACATCATCTCGAACGCGTCGTGCACCACGAACTGCCTCGCCCCGCTGGCGAAGGCGCTCAACGACTCGATCGGCATCGAGCGCGGTCTCATGACCACGATCCACGCCTACACGGGTGACCAGAACCTGCAGGACGGCCCGCACCGCGACCTGCGTCGCGCCCGCGCCGCCGCGCAGAACATCGTCCCGACCTCGACGGGTGCGGCCAAGGCCGTGTCGCTCGTCCTGCCGGAGCTCAAGGGCAAGCTCGACGGCTTCGCGCTGCGCGTCCCGGTCATCACCGGCTCGGCGACGGACCTCACCTTCACCGCCTCGCGCGAGGTCACGGTGGACGAGGTCAACGCCGCGGTCAAGGCCGCGTCCGAGGGCCCGCTCAAGGGCGTCCTGGCCTACGTCGAGGACGAGATCGTCTCGAGCGACATCGTCACGGACCCGCACCAGAGCATCTTCGACTCGAAGCTGACCAAGGTGATCGGCGACCAGGTCAAGGTCGTCTCCTGGTACGACAACGAGTGGGGCTACTCGAACAGCCTCGTCGCGCTCACGCAGCTCGTCGGCGACAAGCTCTGAGCCACCTGCTGACGCAGCACGACCCTGCGTAGCAACCATGCGTCCGCGTGCGCGTCCCGGCACCGCCCGGTGACGCGCACGCGGACGTCCTCATGTGCGGGCCCGGCCGGTCCTCGGCAGGCGCCCCGTACGACGGCGACCGAACCGTAGGAGACCACATGTTGACCATCGACTCCCTGGGCGACCTGCGCGGCAAGCGCGTCCTCGTCCGCTCCGACTTCAACGTCCCGCTCGACGGGACGACCATCACGGACGACGGCCGCATCCGCGCCGCGCTCCCGACGCTCAAGAAGCTCACGGACGCCGGCGCGAAGGTGATCGTCACGGCACACCTGGGCCGCCCCAAGGGCGAGCCGGACGCGAAGTACTCCCTCGCTCCCGTCGCCGCGCGCCTCGGCGAGCTGCTCGGCGTGCCGGTCCACCTCGCACAGGACGTCGTCGGCGACTCGGCGCGTGAGACCGTGGCCGCCCTCGGCGACGGCGAGGTCGCGCTCCTGGAGAACATCCGGTTCGACCCGCGCGAGACGTCGAAGGACGACGCGGAGCGTCAGTCGCTCGCGCGCGACCTCGCGCAGCTCGCGGACGTCTTCGTCTCCGACGGGTTCGGCGTGGTGCATCGCAAGCAGGCGTCGGTCTACGACGTCGCCCAGGTGCTCCCGTCCGCGGTCGGCGAGCTCGTCCTCAAGGAGGTCGACTCCCTGCGCAAGGCGACGGAAGACCCCGCGCGTCCGTACGCGGTCGTGCTCGGCGGGTCGAAGGTCTCGGACAAGCTGGGCGTCATCGCGAACCTGCTCACCAAGGCGGACCGCCTGCTCATCGGTGGCGGCATGGTGTTCACGTTCCTCGCCGCCAAGGGCTACGGCGTCGGCAAGTCCCTCCTCGAGGAGGACCAGATCGACACCGTCAAGGGCTACCTCGCGGACGCCGAGAAGAACGGCGTCGAGATCGTCCTGCCGACCGACATCGTGGTCGCCGACGCGTTCGCCGCGGACTCGCCGCACGAGGTCGTCGCCGCGGACGCGATCCCGGCCGACAAGATCGGCCTCGACATCGGCCCCGAGTCGGCGCGGCTCTTCGCGAGCAAGATCGTCGACGCGAAGACGGTCGTGTGGAACGGTCCCGCCGGCGTGTTCGAGTTCGAGGCGTTCTCGGGCGGCACGCGTGCCGTGGCCCAGGCGCTCGTCGACGCGACCGCGAACGGCGCGTTCACGATCGTGGGTGGCGGCGACTCGGCCGCCGCGGTCCGCATCCTCGGCTTCGACGAGGCGGGCTTCAGCCACATCTCGACCGGTGGTGGCGCGAGCCTCGAGTTCCTCGAGGGCAAGGACCTCCCGGGGATCTCCGTCCTCGAGGGCTGAGCGCCCCTCCCGAACCATCCTCACGCACCGCCCGCGGCACGCCGTGCGCGCGGGCGGTGCGACCCCCACAGAGAGAAGAAGGACCGTGGCGAACAGCCGTACCCCGCTCATGGCGGGCAACTGGAAGATGAACCTGGACCACCACCAGGCGACGCACACCGTGCAGAAGCTCGCGTGGACCCTCAAGGACGCGAAGCACGACTACGCGGCCGTCGAGGTGGCCGTGCTGCCGCCCTTCACCGACCTCCGGTCGGTGCAGACGCTCGTCGACGCGGACAAGCTCGAGCTCAAGTACGGCGCGCAGGACGTGTCCGCGCACCTCGAGGGTGCCTACACGGGCGAGATCTCGGCGACGATGCTCGCCAAGCTCGGCGTGAGCTACGTGGCGATCGGCCACTCCGAGCGCCGTCAGTACCACGGCGAGACCGACGCGCTGGTCAACGAGAAGATCGTCGCCGCGGTGGGTCAGGGTGTCGCCCCGATCCTCTGCGTGGGCGAGGGCCTGGACGTCCGCAAGGCAGGCGAGCAGATCGCCTACACGCTGGCCCAGGTCGAGGGCGCCCTCGCGGGCATCCCCGCCGCACAGCTCGCGACGCTCGTCATCGCGTACGAGCCCGTCTGGGCCATCGGCACGGGCGAGGTCGCGACGCCGGAGGACGCGCAGGAGGTCTGCGGTGCGATCCGCGGCGCGCTGGGCGACCTGTACGACGCGGACCTCGCGGACGCGACGCGCATCCTGTACGGCGGTTCGGTCAAGTCGTCCAACGTCGCCGCGATCATGGCGCAGCCTGACGTCGACGGCGCGCTCGTCGGCGGCGCGAGCCTCGACCCCGAGGAGTTCGCGAAGATCGCGCGCTACCAGTCGCACGCGACCGGGGCCTGACCTCCGCGAGACCCTCGCGCCGACGGCCCCGGGAGCGGATCCCGGGGCCGTCGGCCGCTGACGTGAGACGACGGCGGCCGGGGTTGGCCGCAGCGGCCTCCCGTCGCCTACTCTTGTCCCCTGTGCGGCAGGTCACGCCTGCGCACGACAACCGTGCGGTCGCGCTCGACATCGGTCGGGACGGCCCTGAGCCTCAAGGACGTACTCGTGGACGTGCTGCGCATCATCCTCCAGATCCTGCTGGTCCTCACCAGCGGCTTCCTCACCCTGCTCGTGCTCATGCACAAGGGCAAGGGCGGCGGGCTCTCCGACATGTTCGGTGGCGGGATCTCGAGCTCGGTGGGCAGCTCCGGCGTCGCCGAGCGCAACCTCAACCGGATCACCGTGTCGTTCGCCCTCGTCTGGGCGGTCGTCATCGTGCTCCTGGGGCTCCTCCAGAAGGTGAGCTGACCCGCAGACGTCCCACACGGGGCGTCGCGCGGTCGAGCAGGGCTCGAGGAGTCGGCAGGGGGCAGCCGCGCCGGACGGCGCGGTACGGGCAGGATCGAGTGCCGACGACGGCACGGACGGGGGAGAGCACGTGGCAGGTGGTAACGCGATCCGCGGGTCGCGCGTCGGGGCGGGACCGCTCGGGGAGTCCGAGCGCGGCGAGATCGCGCCGCGCTTCTGGGTGTCGTACTGGTGCGCGAACGGTCACGAGACGCGGCCCAGCTTCTCCTCGGAGGCGGAGATCGAGGCGCCCGAGACCTGGGACTGCCCGCGTTGCGGGTTCCCGGCCGGGCAGGACCGGGAGAACCCGCCGACGCCGTCGCGCAACGAGCCCTACAAGACGCACCTCGCGTACGTGAAGGAGCGTCGCAGCGACGAGGACGGCGTCGCGATCCTCGACGAGGCGCTCGCCGCCCTGCGGGCTCGCCGGGGTCGCTGACCTTCCGGGCCGGGCGCCGGAGGCCTCGCGCGCTGGTTAGCGCACGCGCGCGAGCACGAACCCGTCGTAGCCCTTGGACCCCACGGTCTGGACGGCCGTGGCGTCGAGCCGGGGGTCTGCGACGACGCGGTCGACCATCTCCCGGACCCCGAGCACGTTCGGGTCGGTGCTCTCCGCGTCGGCGACGGCGCCGCCACGGACGGTGTTGTCGACGACGACGAGCGTGCCCGGGCGCGAGAGCCGGATCGCCAGGTCGAGGTAGACCGGGTTCGACGGCTTGTCGGCGTCGACGAACACGAGGTCGAACGGCTCGACGCCCTCGTCGACGAGGCGCCGCAACGTGTCCGCGGCCGGACCGAGCACGACGTCGACGACCCCCGCGAGGCCGGCGTCGGCCAGGGACTCCTGCGCGACCGCGGCATGAGCCGCGTCGATCTCGCACGTGACGAGCGCCCCGTCCGGCGGCAGCGCGCGCGCGAGCCAGATCGTCGAGTAGCCGCCGAGCGTGCCGACCTCGAGCACGCGGCGCGCGCCGGTCGCGAGCGCGAGGAGCTGCAGGAAGCGGCCCTGCGCGGGCGAGACCTGGATCTCGGGCAGGCCGGCGGCCCGTGCCCTGGTGCTGGCGGCGGCGAGCACCTCGTCCTCGCCCACGAGCGGGGCGAAATACGCGTCGACCGCGTCCCAAGTCGCTGCGGGCTCGACGCGCTCGCCGCCCGGCGTCATCGGTCGGCGTCCCGCGTGCCTGCCGCCGCGGCGTCCACGAGCCACAGCGTGCGCTCGGTGCCGGTGACCGCGGCCGCCGGGGTCTCGGCCGCAGGAGCCCCGCCGAGCGCCGACGCGACGGCCGGGGCCTTCTCGGCGCCCGCGGCGACGACCCACACCTGACGGGCGCGCGCGATGGCCTCGAAGGTCAGCGTCACGCGCTCCGGCGGGGGCTTGGGCGAACCGTGGACGCCGGCGGTCGGTACGCCCGCCACGTCGAGCCCCGGGTGCCCGGGGAAGAGCGACGCGACGTGGCCGTCGGGTCCCATCCCGAGCAGGAGGACGTCGAAGTCGGGCACCTCGGTGCCGTCCGGGGCGTGCTCGGCGAGCGTCGCCGCGTACGAGGCGGCGGACTCCTCGGGGGTCGCCACGACGTCCGCCGCAGGCATGGGGTGCACGTTCGCGGCAGGGAGCTGGGGGAGGTGAGCGATCAGCGCGTCGCGCGCCTGCGTCTCGTTGCGGTCCGGGTCCCCGGCCGGCAGGAAGCGCTCGTCGCCCCACCAGAGGTGCACGCCCGACCAGTCGACGGCGTCGCGCGCCGGGTGGCGCTCGAGCGCCGCGAGGCTCGCGATGCCGACGGTGCCGCCGGTGAGCACGACGTGCACGGGGCTGCGCACGGACTGCACGTCGAGCAGGCGCGTCACGAGCCGCGACGCGACCGCCTCGGCGAGGACGCCCGCGTCGGGGTGGACGACCACGAGGCGCCCGTGGGACGCGGTCGCGCCCCCGGGCTGGGCGGCGGTCACGCGCCCACCTTCTGGAGCCCCTTGGTGAGCACCTCGCCGTAGATCTCGTCCGGGTCCAGGCGGCGCAGCTCCTCGATGAGCGCCTCGCTCAGCGTACGGATGGGCAGCGCGACGCGGCGGTCGGGCTTGCCCGGCTGGCTGATGGTCACGATGCGCCCGTCCGGACGGTCGAGGATGATCGGCCCGCTCTTGCGCTCGAGCGTGACGCGCGTGATCGCCTCCGCGCCTCGACGGCGCACGACCTGCGTGGGGCAGCGCAGCCGAGAGCCGAGCCACGCCGCGAGCAGGTCGAGGGAGGTGTGCTTCGCCTGGCCCTCGACGAGGACGCTCGTCACGGGCTCGTACGGCGGTTGGTCCAGCGCGGCGGCGATGAGGCCGCGCCACAGGGTGACGCGTGCCCACGCCAGGTCGGAGTCGCCCGGGCCGTACGTCGTCGCGAGCTGCGCGAGCGTCGCCTCGGGGTCCTTGGACGTGATCGAGTCGGTGATGCGGCGCTGGGCCATCGCACCGACCGGGTCGTCGTCGACGGAGGCGGGGGGCTGGCCCGGCCACCACACCACGATCGGCGCGTCGGGGAGCAGGAGCGGCATGACGAGCGTGTCGGCGTGCTCGAGCAGCGGCCCCGCGGTGCGCAGCACGACGACCTCGGACGCCCCGGCGTCGCCGCCGACGCGGATCTGGGCGTCGAGGTGCGGGACGGTGCTCCGGCCGGACGGCGCCACGACGATGACGCGGCACGGGTGCTCGCGGCTCGCGTCGTTCGCCGCCTCGATCGACGTCTCGACGTCGGAGTCGCGCGCGATGACGACGAGCGTGAGGACGCGACCGAGCGCGATCGCTCCGCCCTCGTCGCGCAGCCGCACGAGGCGCTTGTTCACCGCGTTCGTCGTCGTGTCGGGCAGGTCGATGATCATCGCGGGGTCCTCGCCGGTCGGAGGGTCGTGCCGCCCTGCGGGGCACGACGGGGTCGGTAGGTCTCTCTCGGGGGCGCCGCGCTCCGCGGGGTCGACGCCGGGACGGCGGCCGTCATGGGCGCCGCCACGAACGGCCGTCGCGCGCGAGCATCGCGTCGGCCGACTCCGGGCCCCACGTGCCGGACCGGTACTGGTCGGGCGTGCCCTTGGCGGCCCAGTGGGCGGTGATCGGGTCGAGGATCTTCCACGAGAGCTCGACCTCCTCGCGGGTCGGGAAGAGCGGCGGGTCGCCGAGCAGGACGTCGAGGATGAGGCGCTCGTAGGCCTCGGGGGAGGACTCCGTGAACGCGTGCCCGTACCCGAAGTCCATCGTGACGTCGCGGACCTCCATCGCGGTGCCCGGGACCTTCGCGCCGAAGCGCATCGTGACGCCCTCGTCGGGCTGGACGCGGATGACGAGCGCGTTGTTGCCCAGGTCGGAGGCCTGCGACGTCTCGAACGGCAGGTGCGGGGCCTTCTTGAACACGACGGCGACCTCGGTCACGCGGCGCCCGAGGCGCTTGCCCGTGCGCAGGTAGAACGGGACGCCCGCCCAGCGTCGGTTGTCGATGTCCACGCGGATCGCGGCGTACGTCTCGGTCGTCGAGTCGGCGGGGATGCCGTCCTCGTCGAGGAAGCCGATGACCTCCTCGCCGCCCTGCCACCCGGCCGCGTACTGGCCGCGCGCGGTGTGCTTCGACAGCTCGCGCGGCAGGCGAACGGCCGAGAGCGCCTTGATCTTCTCGGCGCGCAGCGACGGGGCGTCGAACGACACGGGCTCCTCCATCGCGACGAGCGCGAGGAGCTGGAGCAGGTGGTTCTGGATGACGTCGCGCGCGGCGCCGATGCCGTCGTAGTAGCCCGCGCGGCCGCCGATGCCGATGTCCTCGGCCATCGTGATCTGCACGTGGTCCACGTAGTTCGCGTTCCAGATCGGCTCGAACATCTGGTTGGCGAACCGCAGGGCGAGGAGGTTCTGGACCGTCTCCTTGCCGAGGTAGTGGTCGATGCGGAACACCGAGTCGGGCGGGAAGACCTCCGAGACGACGGCGTCGAGCTCGCGGGCGCTCTCGAGGTCGTGGCCGAAGGGCTTCTCGATGACGACACGGCGCCAGGCGTCTCCTTCCGAGCGGGAGAGCCCGGAGCGGGAGAGCTGCCGGCACACGACGGGGAACGCGCTCGGCGGCACCGAGAGGTAGAAGGCGTGGTTGCCGCCCGTGCCGCGCTCGGCGTCCAGCGTCTCGACGGTCTCGCGCAGGCGCTCGAAGGCGTCCTCGTCGTCGAACGTGCCCTGCACGAACCGGATCCCCTCGGCGAGCTGTCGCCACGTCGCCTCGCGGAACGGCGTGCGCGCGTGCTCCTTGACGGCGTCGTGCACGACCTGCGCGAAGTCCTGGTCCTCCCAGTCGCGGCGCGCGAAGCCCGTGAGCGCGAAGCCCGGGGGGAGCAGGCCGCGGTTGGCCAGGTCGTACACCGCGGGCATGAGCTTCTTGCGGGCGAGGTCGCCCGTGACGCCGAAGATGACGAGCCCGCAGGGGCCCGCGATCCGGGGCAGGCGCAGGTCGAGGGGGTCGCGCAGCGGGTTGTGCTCTGGCGTGATCTTGGCCGGTCTCACCTGGTGGCACCGTTCCGTTTCGAGGAGGGGTCGGGAGGACTGCAGAAGGCTGAGGCGTCTGCGGATGATACGGGCGGCGCGCGTCGTCGCGTCGTCGTTCCCGCAGGTCGGACGCCTGACCGCCGCCCGGCGGTCAGGCGCGCCGGGATCAGGAGGAGGCGATGCGGCGCAGGTTGTCGCGCGTCGTCGCGAGCAGCTCGGTCCAGCTGTCCTCGAACTTGCGCACGCCCTCCTCCTCGAGGCGGTCGGTGACCTCGACGAGCGAGACGCCGAAGGACTCGACGGTCTCGAGCGTGCGGCGGGAGGCGGCGGCCGTGCCGGTGATCGTGTCGCCCGTGACGACGCCGTGGTCGGCGAACGCCTGGAGGGTCGCCTCGGGCATCGTGTTGACGATGCCGTCGGTGACCAGCTCGTCGACGTACATCGTGTCGCGGTACTCGGGGTTCTTCACGCCGGTCGATGCCCAGAGCGGGCGCTGCGGGTGCGCACCGGACGCGGCGAGCGAGCGCCACCGGTCGGTCTGGCGGAACTCCTCGTACGCCTCGAACGCGAGGCGCGCGTTGGCGATCGCGGCCTGGCCGCGCAGGTCGAGCGCCTCCGGGGTGCCGACCTTCTCGAGCGCGGCGTCCACCGCGGTGTCCACGCGCGAGACGAAGAACGACGCGACGGAGCCCACCGGCGCGAGGTCGATGCCGTCCGCGCGCGCCTGCTCGAGCCCGATCGCGAACGCCTCCATGACCGCGCGGTAGCGCGCGAGCGAGAAGATGAGCGTCACGTTGACGCTGATGCCCTGCGCGAGGGTGCGGGAGATCGCGTCGAGGCCCGCGACGGTCGCGGGGATCTTGATGTAGACGTTGGGCCGGTCGATGGTGGCCCAGAGGCGCTCGGCCGTGACGACCGTCTTGTCGGCGTCGTGCGCGAGGCGCGGGTCCACCTCGATCGACACGCGCCCGTCGACACCGTCGGTCGCGTCGTACACGGGACGCAGCAGGTCGGCAGCGGCGCGCACGTCGTCCGTCGTGATCCGCTCGACGGCGGCCTCGACCGCCGCGTCGTCCGCGCCGTCGGGCGCGAGCTCGGCGAGCTGCGCGTCGTAGGCGTCGCCCTTCGAGAGCGCCGCCGCGAAGATCGTGGGGTTCGTCGTGACCCCGACGACGCCGCGCGTCGCGACGAGGTCGGCGAGGTTGCCGGTGCGCAGCCGTTCTCGCGAGAGGTCGTCGAGCCAGATGGCCACGCCCGCTCCCGTGAGCTGCTCGATGGGGCCGGGGACGGTGGGGGACTGCGTCATCGGACTTCCTCTCGGTGGTGCTCTCGCTGCGGGCGTGCTCCCGGGCGGTCGCGCACGGCGGCCGGTTCCCGGGGCAGTTCCGAGGTGGGGCCGCGCACGGCCCCACCTCGGAATCTACGAAGGGTCAGCGCTGGTCGCCAGTGCCGCCCACCGACGGCGTCGGCGCGGCGCCCGGGGTGTCGCCACCGCGCGCGGCCGCGATCGACTCGCGCGCCGCCGAGGCGACGGCCTCGGACGTGATGCCGAACTCGCGGTACAGCACCTGGTAGTCGGCCGACGCGCCGTAGTGCTCGAGGCTCACCGAGCGACCCGCGTCGCCGACGAGCTCGCGCCAGCCCTGCGCCACGCCTGCCTCGACGGACACGCGCGCACGGACGGCGGACGGCAGGACCGACTCGCGGTAGGCGTCGTCCTGGCCGTCGAACCACTCACGGCTCGGCAGCGACACGACGCGCGCCTGCACGCCCTCGCCCGCGAGGATCTCGCGCGCCTCGACGGCGAGCTGCACCTCGGAGCCGGTGCCGATGAGGATGACGTCGGGCGTGCCGTCGGTGTCGAGCAGCACGTAGCCGCCGCGGGCGGTGCCCGACGCGTCGGCGTAGCCCTCGGTACCGCGCGGGAACGTCGGGACGTTCTGGCGCGTGAGGATGATGCCCGCCGGTCGCTCGGTGTTCTCGAGGATCGTGCGCCACGCCCACGACGTCTCGTTGGCGTCGGCCGGACGGACGACGTCGAGGCCCGGGATGGCGCGCAGCGCGGCGAGGTGCTCGACGGGCTGGTGCGTCGGGCCGTCCTCGCCGAGGCCGATCGAGTCGTGCGTCCACACGAACGTCGTCGGGATCTCCATGAGCGCGGCGAGGCGCACCGCGGGGCGCATGTAGTCGCTGAACTGGAGGAACGTGCCGCCGTAGGCGCGCGTGCCGCCGTGCAGGACGATGCCGTTGAGGATCGCGCCCATGGCGTGCTCGCGGATGCCGAAGTGCAGCGTGCGGCCGTACTCGTGGCCCGGGAACTTCTTGGTCGCGTGCTCGACGGGCACGAACGACGGCTCGCCGTCCATGGTCGTGTTGTTCGAGCCGGCGAGGTCGGCGGAGCCGCCCCAGAGCTCGGGGAGCACGTCCTTGAGCGCGGTGAGGACCTTGCCCGACGCCGAGCGCGTCGCGACGGCCTTGCCCGCCTCGAACGTCGGCAGCGCGTCCTCCCAGCCCGCCGGGAGCTCGCGGTTCTCCAGGCGGCCGAGGAGCTCGGCGCCAGCCGGGTTCGCGGTCTTCCACGCCGCGAAGGCCGTGTCCCAGGCCGCGCGCGCGTCGCCCTGGCGCTCGCCGACGGCGCGCGTGTACGCGAGCACCTCGTCGTCGATCGCGAAGCTCGCCTCGGGGTCGAGGCCGAGCTCGATCTTCAGGCCCTTGATCTCGTCGGCGCCCATGGCCGAGCCGTGGATGCCGCCGGTGTTCTGCTTGGTCGGCGACGGGTAGCCGATGATCGTGCGCAGCGCGATGATCGACGGCTTGCCGGTCTCGGCCTTGGCGGCCTCGATCGCGGCGTGCAGCGCGTCGACGTCCTCGCCGTAGCCGGTGCCACCGTTGGTCCAGTCGACGCGCTGGGTGTGCCAGCCGTACGCCGCGTAGCGCGCGAGGACGTCCTCGGTGAACGCGATGTCCGTGTCGTCCTCGATGGAGATCTTGTTGTCGTCCCAGATGACGACGAGGTTGCCGAGCTGCTGGTGGCCCGCGAGCGAGGAGGCCTCGCTCGTCACGCCCTCCTGGAGGTCGCCGTCGGACGCGATGACGTAGACGTGGTGGTCGAACGGCGACTCGCCCGGGGCGGTCGACGGGTCCAGCAGGCCGCGCTCGCGGCGGGCCGCGAACGCCATGCCGACGGACGACGCGAGGCCCTGGCCGAGCGGGCCGGTCGTGATCTCGACGCCGCGGGTGTGCTTGTACTCGGGGTGGCCCGGGGTCTTGGAGCCCCACGTGCGCAGCGCCTCGATGTCCGCCATCTCCAGGCCGTACCCGGCGAGGAAGAGCTGGAGGTAGATCGTCAGCGACGAGTGGCCCGCCGAGAGCACGAACCGGTCGCGGCCGACCCAGTGGTCGTCCGACGGGTCGTGGCGCATGACCTTCTGGAACAGGAGGTAGGCGGCCGGGGCCAGCGAGATCGCGGTGCCGGGGTGGCCGTTGCCCACCTTCTCCACCGCGTCGGCGGCGAGCGCCTTGATCGTCTTGACGGCCCGGTCGTCCAGGTCCGTCCAGTCCAGGGGCGTGTGAGCAGGGGACAACGCGTTCACCGAACCTCATTCCCGTCCGGAGCGCGCGCCCCGGATCCTCGCGACAACTCGAAACAACCGTTGAACATTTCCCGGCCTCACGCCTCAGGGGGCGGGGCGGCCCGGTGCCGGTCACGTCGTCCGCGGGCCACAGGTCCTGACGGGCGGTCCGACGCGGGACGGTTGCAGACCCAGCCTATACGCGGACGCCGTTCGTGCCCGGGCGGTGCCCACGTGCTGGATTTCGGTCGGATGTCACACAATCGCCCGGGCCGTCCGGTCGGCCCCGGCGCAGGCGGGGACGTACGATGAGCGAGGACGACCGGCGGTCCGTCCCAGCTCGCCCCCCACCTCAGAACGGAACACCGAAGCGCGTGCACACCACGAGCCAGGCACCGATCGACGGGACCGGAAGCCCGTCTGGCGCCGCGTCGACCCAGCAGCCGTCCTCGCCGACGAGCCCCGCGACCTCCGTCGCCCCGGCCGAGGCGGTGCGCGCGGCCCGCACCGTGCGTGAGCGCCTCGGCGCCTACGTCGCGCTCACCAAGCCGCGCATCATCGAGCTCCTCCTCGTGACCACGGTGCCGACGATGATCCTGGCCCAGGGTGGGCTGCCGGGCATCGGGCTGATCCTCGCGACGCTCGTGGGCGGCACGCTCGCCGCCGCGTCGGCCAACGTCTACAACTGCTACCTCGACCGCGACATCGACGAGGTCATGAACCGCACCAAGCGGCGCCCGCTCGTCACGGGTGAGGTCACGCCGCGGGCCGCGCTCGTCTTCGCGACCGTCCTCGGCGTCGTGTCGCTCGTGTGGTTCGCGCTCCTGGTCAACGTGGTCTCGGCCTGGCTGACGTTCGCCGCGATCGCGATCTACGTCGTCGGCTACACGATGATCCTCAAGCGCCGCACGCCGCAGAACATCGTCTGGGGCGGCATCGCGGGCTGCATGCCGGTGCTCATCGGCTGGTCGGCGGTCACGGGCTCGCTGAGCTGGGCGGCGCTCGCGCTGTTCCTCGTCATCTTCTTCTGGACGCCGCCGCACTACTGGCCGCTGTCCATGAAGTTCAAGCGCGACTACGCGAACGCCGGCGTGCCGATGCTCCCGGTCGTCGCGGACGACCGCAAGGTCGCGCGCGAGATGATCGTCTACAGCGTCGCGATGATCGCCTCGTCGCTCGCGCTGTGGCCTCTCGCCGGCATGACCTGGGTCTACGGCGTCGTCGCCACCGTGCTCGGGGTCTGGTTCCTCTCGTCGTGCGTGACCATGCTGCGTCGCGCGGGGGACAGGGCCGACGGCAAGGGCGGCAAGGTCGGGGAGATGAAGGTCTTCCACGCCTCGATCACGTACCTCACCCTGCTCTTCGTCGCGGTGGCGGTCGACGTCTTCCTCCCGCTGTGAGCCCGGCCGTGCCGGAGGGACGGTAGGACGATGGGGTCCGGCGAGGCGCACGTGCCCGAGGCGCTGGACCGCGCCGCGCGCGAGTACCTCGCGCACCTCGCCGTCGAGCGCGGCCTGTCCGCGAACACCGTCGCCGCCTACCGGCGCGACCTCGCGCGCTACGTCGCGTTCCTCGCCGCGCGCGGCAACCACGCCGTGCGCGAGGTCGAGGCGGACGACGTCGCGGCGTACGTCACCGCGCTGCGGACCGGGGCCGACGGCGGGGCGAGCCTCTCGCCGTCGTCCACCGCCCGGTCCGTGGCCGCCGTGCGCGGCTGGCACCGCTTCTGCGCCACGGAGGGCCTGGCCGACGCCGACGCGTCGGCCGACGTCCGCCCGCCCGCCCAGGGCAAGCGGCTGCCCAAGGCGATCTCGACCGACGAGGTCGCGCGCATCCTCGAGGCGGCGGGCGTCGGCGACGGCGCCGCCCCGCTGCGCGACCGGGCGCTGCTCGAGCTCGTCTACTCGACCGGCGCGCGCATCACCGAGGCGGTGAGCCTCGACGTCGACGACCTCGACCTCGGTACCGGCGCCGTCCGACTGCTCGGCAAGGGCGGCAAGGAGCGCGTGGTGCCCGTGGGGTCGTTCGCCCGGCGCGCGCTCGACGCGTACCTGGTGCGGGGCCGTGCGGCGCTCGCCGCGCACGGGCGCGGCACGCCCGCAGTCTTCCTCAACACGCGGGGCGCGCGGCTGTCGCGGCAGAGCGCCTGGGCCGTGCTGCGCACCGCCTCGGAGCGCGCGGGCATCGACCACCCCGAGCGGATCTCGCCGCACACGCTGCGGCACTCGTTCGCGACCCATCTGCTCGCGGGCGGCGCGGACGTGCGGGTCGTCCAGGAGCTCCTGGGGCACGCGTCAGTCACGACGACGCAGATCTACACGCTCGTGACGCCGGACACGCTGCGCGAGGTGTACGCCGCCGCCCATCCCCGCGCGCTCGGCTGACGGAACCGTTCCCGGAGCCACGGGCGGGAACGCGGCGCGCGGGCGCGTACGCACGGGCGGGGGCGGGGTCCTGCGATACCGTGGCGAGCGTGAGCAGCCAGGCCGAGACCCAGCCCGAGACGCGCGGCGCGCAGAGCTCGCACGGTGACGCCGTCCGTCCGGCCGCCCCCGTGACCTCCTCCGAGCCCGACGTCGCACCCGTCGTCGACCACGCCACGAACGGCGCGAGCCGCGAGGCGACCGCGGCGCCCACCGACGTGGTCGGCCGCCCCCTGCCCGAGTTCCCGGTCCCCGCGCCGCTCGCGTCGCACGGCCCCGGACGCATCATCGCGATGTGCAACCAGAAGGGCGGCGTCGGCAAGACGACGACCACCATCAACCTCGGTGCGACGCTCGCCGAGTACGGCCGCAAGGTCCTGCTCGTCGACTTCGACCCGCAGGGGGCCGCGTCCGTCGGGCTCGGCGTCAACCCGCACGAGCTCGACCGCACGGTCTACAACCTGCTCATGGAGCGAGGCGCGGACATCCACGACGTGCTCGTCCCGACGGACGTCGAGAACCTCGACCTCCTGCCCGCCAACATCGACCTCTCGGCCGCGGAGGTCCAGCTCGTCGGTGAGGTCGCGCGCGAGTCCGTGCTGTCGCGCGTGCTGCGGCCCGTCGTCGACGACTACGACGTCATCCTCGTCGACTGCCAGCCGTCGCTCGGCCTGCTCACGGTCAACGCGCTCACCGCCGCGCACGGCGTGCTCATCCCGCTCGAGTGCGAGTTCTTCGCGCTGCGCGGCGTGGCGCTGCTCGTCGAGACGATCGAGAAGGTGCGCGACCGGCTCAACCCGCGTCTCGAGATCGACGGGATCCTCGCGACGATGTTCGACTCGCGCACGCTCCACTCGCGCGAGGTCGTGGCGCGCGTGCACGAGGCGTTCGGGGACAAGCTGCTCCAGACCGTCATCGGGCGCACCGTGAAGTTCCCGGACGCGTCCGTCGCGGCCGAGCCCATCACCGTCTACGCGCCGACGCACCCCGGCGCCGTCGCCTACCGGCAGCTCGCCCGGGAGCTGGTCGCCCGTGGCGACGCCGCCTGACGCGCCCTCCGAGCCACCGCCCGGGTCACCGCCCGGCCCGGCCTCGACCGCGCGGACCGGCTTCGAGGTCCGGCTCGACAACTTCAGCGGCCCGTTCGACCTCCTGCTGTCGCTCATCACCAAGCACAAGCTCGACATCACCGAGGTCGCGCTCGCGCGCGTGACGGACGACTTCATCGCGTACATCCGCGACGCCGAGCGAGCGGCCGCCGCAGCGCGCGCCGCGGGGGAGGACCACCCCGGGTGGGACCTGGGGACCGCGAGCGAGTTCCTCGTCGTGGCCGCGACGCTGCTCGACCTCAAGGCCGCGCGCCTGCTGCCCACGGGCAGCGTCGAGGACGACGAGGACCTCGCGCTGCTCGAGGCGCGCGACCTGCTGTTCGCGCGCCTCCTCCAGTACCGCGCGTACAAGGACGTGTCGGGCGTCCTCGCGGAGCGGTTCGAGAGCGCGGGACGCCGCTTCCCGCGCGTCGTGCAGCTCGAGCCGCACCTCGCCGCGCTCCTGCCCGAGCTCGTGTGGACCATGGGGCCCGACCAGCTCGCCGCGCTCGCGGCCAGGGCGCTCGCGCCCAAGGCGCCTCCTCCCGGCGTCTCGCTCGACCACCTGCACGCGCCCGCGGTGAGCGTGCGCGAGCAGGCGGGCATCGTCGTGGACCGGGTGCGCAGCCACGGCACGACGACGTTCCGCGCCCTCGTCGCGGACGCGGGGGAGACCGCCGTGGTCGTCGCCCGGTTCCTCGCCCTGCTCGAGCTGTTCCGCCAGGCGCTCGTCGCGTTCGACCAGGTGACGCCGCTCGGCGAGCTCACCGTGCGGTGGTCGGGCGACGACGACGCTCCGGAGCCCGCCCTCGCCGACGTCGGCAGCGAGTTCGACGAGGGAGACGGCTCCGAGCCGGTCGAGGCCCTCGCACCCACCGACCAGGAGGTCCCCGCGTGACGCAGCCCGACGGTGCTCCCGTCCTCGACGAGGTCCTCGCGCCGGCCGTGCACGACCTCCCGGGCGGGCTTCCCGCCGCCCTGGAGGCCGTGCTCATGGTCGCCGACGAGCCGATCCCCGTCCTCGAGCTCGCGACGGCGCTCGCGGTCCCGGTCGACGACGTGCTGAGCGCGCTGCACGACCTCGCCGCCGAGTACCGCGGCGACGACGGCGGCCGACCCCGCGGGTTCGAGCTGCGCGAGGCGGGCGGCGGCTGGCGCGTCTACTCCGCGCCCGCGCACGCCGAGGTCGTGGGACGGTTCGTGCAGGGCGGCCAGACGGCGCGGCTCACGCAGGCGGCGTTGGAGACTCTGGCCGTGATCGCGTACCGTCAACCGGTCAGCCGCGGCCAGGTGTCGGCGGTGCGAGGGGTCAACGTGGACGGCGTGGTGCGCACTCTCGTGGCGCGCGGGCTCGTGGCCGAGGTCGGTCAGGACCCGCACACCGGTGCCGGCCTGTTCGGCACCACGGGCTACTTCCTCGAGCGCATGGGCTTCACGTCGCTCGACGAGCTGCCCCCGCTCGCGCCGCACCTGCCGGACATGGACGACCTCGAGGGCATGGACGGGCTCGCCGACCTGCGCGGACCCGCGCGGGCCGCCGCCGTCGCGCCCGCGACGGACCTCTCCGACGGCGCGGCTGACGACGGGGACGACGCACCGGCGCCGGCCCCGACGCCGCACGACGTGGCGCACGACGCCACGCAGGACACGACGGACGAAGGACACGCATGAGCTCGAAGGACGGACGCCAGCCCGGTGACGGGGGGCGCGGGCGCTCCCCGCGTGACGGGGCGGGCGACGCGCGTCGCGGTGGCCCGCGACGCGGGGACGCCGCACGCTCGGGCGGTGCCCCGCGGGGCGCCGGCTCCGGGTCGAAGGGCGCGTCCGCGGGCCGGGGCGCGAGCGCGGGCCGGGGTGGCCAGGGTGGTGCGGGGCGTGGTAGCACGCCGTCCCGCGGCGGGCAGCAGGGCGGGCGACCGCGGCGCCCGGTGCGCGCGCAGCCCACGGAGCCCCAGCGGGACGTGCACGTCGAGGACGGCGTGCGCCTCCAGAAGGTGCTCGCCTCGGCGGGGCTCGGGTCCCGCCGCGCGTGCGAGGACCTCATCACCCAGGGGCGGGTCGAGGTCGACGGCGTCCGCGTGAGCGAGCTGGGCGTGCGGATCGACCCGGCGCGCGCCGTCGTGCACGTGGACGGGATGCGGCTCCAGCTCGACTCGTCGCGCGTGACGCTCGCCCTCAACAAGCCGCGCGGCGTCGTGTCGACGATGCACGACCCCGACGGTCGTCCGTCCATCGCCGAGCTCGTCGCGGACCGCTCCGAGCGCCTCTTCCACGTCGGGCGGCTCGACGCGGACAGCGAGGGTCTGCTCCTGCTGACGAACGACGGCGAGCTCGCGAACCACCTCGCCCACCCGTCGCACGAGGTCGCCAAGACCTACCTCGTCACGGTGCGCGGCAAGGTGCCGGGCAACGTCGCCAACAAGTTCCTGCACGGCATCGAGCTCGAGGACGGGGTCGTGCGCGCCGACGCGTACCGGGTCGTGGACCAGGTCGCGGACCAGACGATGATCGAGGTCGTGCTGCACTCGGGCCGCAACCGCGTCGTGCGGCGGATGTTCGAGGAGGTCGGCTTCCCCGTGACGCGCCTCGTGCGCACGCGCATCGGCCCCATCGCCCTCGGCAACCTGCGCCCGGGGACGACGCGAGTCCTCGGGCGCACGGAGCTCGGCACGCTCATGGCGGGCGTCGGGCTCTAGGCGCCTGACCACCAGTCCGCACCATCCCGACGGACCGCCGTGAGGCGGGCCGTCCCGCACGAAGGAGCACCACCCATGCCGGTCCGGGCGATCCGGGGCGCGACCCAGCTCGACGTCGACGAGCGCGAGCACCTGTTCGAGCGGACGCGCGAGCTCGTCCAGGAGGTGCTCGACGCGAACGCCGTCGACACCGACGCGCTCATCTCGATCCTCTTCACGTGCACGCCCGACCTCGTCGCCGACTTCCCGGCGGCCGCGGCGCGCGAGATGGGGCTCGGCGACGTGCCGCTCATGTGCGCGACGGAGATCGCGGTGCCGCACGCGCTCCCGCGTGTCGTGCGCCTCATGGCGCACGCCGACCTCGACGTGGAGCGGTCCGCCGTCCAGCACGTGTACCTGCACGGTGCCACGTCGCTGCGCAAGGACCTGGCCCAGTGAGCGCGGGGGAGGGGGGCGCCGCGAGCACCGGGGGCGCCGCGCTGACGATCGCGATCGACGGGCCCTCGGGGTCCGGCAAGTCGAGCGTCTCCAAGGGCGTCGCGCGTCGGCTCCGGCTCGCGTACCTGGACACGGGTGCGATGTACCGCGCGGCGACGTGGTGGTGCCTGCACCGCGGCGAGGACCTCGCCGACCAGGCGGCGGTCGCGCACGCCGTGCGGGTCATGCCCCTCGTCATGGGGCTGGACCCGACCGGGCCGACGGTCCACGTGGACGGCACCGACGTCGGCGAGGCGATCCGCTCGACCGAGATCTCCACGGCCGTGAGCGCGGTCGCCACCAACCTCGACGTCCGCGCAGAGCTTCGCCGCCTCCAGCGCGCGGTGATCGAGGCCGAGCGCACGCCGTCCGGGTTCGCCGGGGGCCGTGGCGTCGTGGCGGAGGGTCGGGACATCACGACGGTCGTCGCGCCCGACGCGGACGCGCGCGTCCTGCTCACCGCGAGCGAGGAGGCGCGCCTGGCGCGCCGCTCCCTGGACGTGCACGGGACGGCGGACGCCGCCGCCGTCGAGGCGACCAAGGACCAGGTGCTGCGCCGGGACCGCGACGACGCGACGGTCTCGCAGTTCCAGGTCGCGGCGGACGGGGTCGTGACGGTCGACTCCTCCGAGCTCGACCTCGAGCAGACGATCGACGCGGTGCTCGCCGTCGTCGAGCAGGTCACCGGGCGGGTGGTCGGCCCGCGCCAGGGCTCGTGAGCACGGCCTCGCCGGGCGTGCGGGTGCCGTCGCCCGCAGGACCGGCCTGGTCACGCTGGGTGGGCCGCTTCCTCGCGCGCGTCGTCTGGTCGACGCAGGTCCTCGGCACGGAGAACGTCCCGGCCGAGGGGCCGGTCGTGCTCGCGGCGAACCACACGGGCGTGGTCGACGGTCCGGTCGTGCTCGGCGTCGCCCCCCGGCCGCTGCACGTCCTCGTCAAGGAGGAGATGTTCGTCGGGCCGGTCGGCTGGGTCCTGCGCGCCGCAGGCCAGATCCCCGTGGACCGCAGCGGCGGCCGGAGAGCGCTCGCGACCGGGTTGGGCGTGCTGCGCCGGGGCGGCGCGGTCGGCGTGTTCCCTGAGGGCAACCGCGGGCGCGGCGACGCGACGTCCGCGCGCGCGGGGGTCGCGTGGCTCGCGCTCAACGGGGGCGCACGCGTCGTCCCCGTCGCCGTGCTCGGCACGCGCCGCACGGGCGAGGGCGTCAACCGCATCCCGGGGCTGCGTCGCCGGCTCGTCGTCCGGTTCGGCGAGCCGTTCGCCGTCGAGCGGGCGCGCGGCGTGAGTGGCAAGCAGGCGCTCGAGGACGCGAACGAGAGCATCCGCACCGCCCTCGCGGACCTCGTCGCGGACACCGTCGCCGCGACGGGTGTGGCCCTGCCCACGGACGACCCGAACCGGGAGCGGCGGGCGGCGCCGTGACCGCGTCGCCGGAGGGGCGCCTCGACGGGCCGGCGGGACCTACGACGGCGCACGTCGTGGGCGACCGCCCGGGCACGGGCATCCTCGTCGGCCTCGCGTCCGCGCTCGCGTTCGGCGCGAGCGGCCCGTTCGTCAAGCCGCTGCTCGAGGCCGGATGGACGCCGGGAGCGGCCGTCTTCGCGCGGGCGCTGTGCTCGGCGCTCGTCCTCGCCCCGGTCGCGGCGGTCGCGCTGCGGGGCAGCCACCGGCTGCCGCGCGAGGAGTGGCGCCTCGTCCTCGGGTTCGGCCTGGTCGCGGTCGCCGGGACGCAGCTCTGCTACTTCGCGGCCGTCGCGCGCATGCCCGTCGGCATCGCGCTGCTCGTCGAGTACCTCGCACCCGTGCTGCTCGTGGGCCTCGCGTGGTTGCGCACCCGGCACGTACCCCCACGGCTCACGCTCGCGGGCTGCGTGGTCGCGGTCGCCGGGCTCGTGCTCGTCGTGGACCCCGCCGGGGCGCGCCCCGACCTGCTCGGCCTCCTCTTCGCGCTGGGCGCGGCCGTGGGGCTGGGGGCGTACTTCGTGCTGTCGGCGCGCCCCACCCGCCTGCCGCCCGTCGCGCTCGCCGCGTCGGGACTGGGTGTCGGGGCGCTCGCCCTGGGCGTGGCCGGGTTCGTGGGCGTCCTGCCGTTCGCCGCACCGTTCGTCGACGTCACGCTGCTCGGCTCGTCCGCGCCCTGGTACGTGCCGCTCGCCGTCGTCGTGCTCGTGGCGACGGCGTTCGCGTACGTCTCCGGTGTCGCCGCGACCGTGCGCATGGGGGAGCGCCTCGCATCGTTCGTCGGGCTGTCCGAGGTGCTGTTCGCCGTCGTCATCGCCTGGCTCCTCCTCGGTGAGGTGCCGACCTTCGTGCAGTCCGCGGGCGGCGTCCTCGTCGTCGCCGGCGTGGTGCTCGTGCGCCTCGCGGGGTCGCCCGCCGCGCGGTAGGTTCGCGCGTAGCCGGTCAGGAGGCCGTGCCGTCGCGAGGTCGCGGACGCGGACCAGCACGTGCGGAGGGAGTGAGCGGATGACGGACGCTCCGGGCAAGCCCTCGACCGTCGACGAGTACCTCGCGACGCTCGCCCCGGACGCGCGCGAGGTCGTCGCGCACCTGCGCGCCGTCGTGCACGACACGGTGCCGGGCCTCGACGAGCGCATCAGCTACGGGATCCCGACGTTCACGCGCGACGGGCGGTACGTCGTCTACCTCGCAGGCTGGGCGCACCACGTCTCCCTGTACCCCGTCCCGGAGGTCGACGACGAGCTCGCGCGCCGCATCGCGCGCTACCAGGACGGCAAGGGCACGCTGCGGTTCCCGCTCGCCGAGCCCGTGCCCGACGACGTCGTGCGGGCCGTCGTCGAGCGTCTGGCCGCGCGGCGCGACGGCGCCGCGGGCTGACCGGGAGCGGTCGGCGAGGACGCGCGCGCCGCGCCGAGACCGCCGGTTCGGAGCCCGGCCCGCGGCCTGGGAGAATGGATGCCATGACCACACCCGACCCCGCCCAGCCCGGCACGCCCGGACAGATCGACGACGCCGGGCAGGCCGAGGAGCCCCTGGCGCCCGCGGACCTCGCGGACTCGGCGGACGACGCGGCGCGCGAGCGCGCGCTGCGCGCCGGCCTCGAGGACTACGAGCTCGAGGACACCGACCTCGTCCTCCTCGACGCCGACGGCGAGGTGATCGAGGGCTACGAGCCCGAGGCGCCGCTGCCCGTGCTCGCCGTGGTGGGGCGCCCCAACGTCGGCAAGTCGACGCTCGTCAACCGCATCATCGGGCGCCGCGAGGCCGTCGTCGAGGACAAGCCCGGCGTCACGCG
This sequence comes from Cellulosimicrobium sp. GQ32, assembly GCF_059758455.1. NCBI lineage: Bacteria > Bacillati > Actinomycetota > Actinomycetes > Micrococcales > Promicromonosporaceae > Cellulosimicrobium > Cellulosimicrobium sp. GQ32. Next base: position 178,662 of record NZ_JCAXEP010000002.1, read on the forward strand.
CGACCGTGTCAGCTACCCCGCGGAGTGGGCCGGGCGCCGGTTCACGCTCGTGGACACCGGCGGCTGGGAGGTCGACGTCGCGGGCATCGAGTCGAAGGTCGCCGAGCAGGCCGAGGTCGCGATCTCGCTCGCGGACGCCGTGCTGTTCGTCGTCGACGCGACGGTGGGCGCCACGTCCACGGACGAGCGCGTCGTGCGCCTCCTGCGGGAGTCCGGCAAGCCGGTCGTGCTGTGCGCCAACAAGGTCGACGGCCAGTCGGGCGAGGCGGACGCGGCGTACCTGTGGAGCCTCGGGCTCGGCGAGCCGTACCCCGTGTCCGCGCTGCACGGCCGGGGGACCGGCGACCTGCTCGACGCCGCCATGGCGGCCCTACCGACCGAGTCCGCGCACGGCGAGGTGCGGCCCACGGGCCCGCGCCGCGTCGCGCTCATCGGGCGGCCGAACGTCGGCAAGTCGTCGCTGCTCAACAAGATCGCCGGCGCCGACCGCGTCGTCGTGGACGAGACGGCCGGCACCACGCGCGACCCCGTCGACGAGCTCGTGACGATCAAGGACGTGCCCTACGTCCTCGTCGACACGGCCGGCATCCGGCGCCGCGTGCACCAGACCAAGGGCGCCGACTTCTACGCGTCGCTGCGCACGCAGGCCGCGATCGAGAAGGCGGAGCTCGCGGTCGTGCTCGTCGACGCGTCGGTCCCGCTCACCGAGCAGGACACGCGCGTCATCTCGCAGGTGGTCGACGCCGGTCGTGCCCTCGTCATCGCCTACAACAAGTGGGACCTCATGGACGAGGACCGTCGCCCGTTCCTCGAGCGCGAGATCGAGAAGGACCTGGTCCAGGTCCAGTGGGCGCCGCGCGTCAACGTCTCCGCGCGCACCGGCTGGCACACCGACCGGCTCGTGCCCGCGATCCAGCGCTCGCTCGAGTCGTGGGACACGCGCATCCCGACCGGTCGCCTCAACGCGTTCCTCGGCGAGCTCGTCGCCGCCCACCCGCACCCGTTGCGCGGCGGCAAGCAGCCGCGCATCCTCTTCGCGACCCAGGCGTCCACGCGGCCGCCGCGGTTCGTGATCTTCGCGACCGGCTTCCTCGAGGCCGGGTACCGCCGGTTCATCGAGCGCCGCCTGCGCGAGACGTTCGGGTTCGAGGGCACGCCCATCGAGATCAGCGTGCGCGTGCGGGAGAAGCGCAAGCGGTGAGCGACGGCGCTGCCCACGTCCCCGCGGGGGTCACCCGGCGGGGACGTGCGCTGCGCCTGGGCGTCGCGCGCGACACCGCCGCGACGCGCCACGTCGTGACGTTCCTCGTCGTGACCGTCGCGACCGTGCTCGTCACGCGCTTCCTCCTCGCCGCCTCCGGGTATCCGCAGGTGGGCGGGGGCGACCTGCACGTCGCGCACGTGCTCTGGGGCGGGCTCGGGATGGCGCTCGCGGTCGTCGTGCTGCTGTCGTTCGTCGGCCCCGCGCTGCGCTCGCTCGGGGCGGTGCTCGGCGGCGTGGGGTTCGGGCTGTTCGTCGACGAGATCGGCAAGTTCGTCACGGCCGACAACGACTACTTCTACCAGCCGACCGCGGCGCTCATCTACGCGACCGTCGTGGTCCTCGTGCTCGTGGTCGAGGCGCTGCACGGTCGGCGCCGCCACCACCCGGCGGAGTACCTCGCGGTCGCGACGGACCGCGCGGTCGCCGGCGTCGCGGGCGGGTTCACCGACGACGCCCGCGACGAGGCCCGGGCGCTCGTCGCGCTCGGCCGGGGCGAGCCCGGGGCGGACGAGGTCGCGGCGCTCGTCGAGGCCGTGCCGCGCGACGACGTCGACCTCCCCGACCCGGTCCGCGCGCTCGTGCGCCGCGCGTCGTCCTGGTTCGCCGCGGCGCTGGAGCGGCGCTGGGCGGCGGTCGTGGTCGTGGTCCTCGTGGTGGGGACCGCGGTCGGGTCGCTGCTCGCGGGCCTCCGCGTGCTCACCGGAGACATCGACGTGCCTGCGTGGGTCGGCGGCGGGATCGTCGTCGGGGTGGCGGGGACGATCGCGTGCGTCGTCACGGGCGTGGTGGCGGCGCGGAGCGGCCGGCCCGACGCCCGGCGCGCGGGCGCCGTCTGGGTCCGGCGTGGCGTGCTCGTCTCCCTGCTCCTCACCCAGCTCCTCGTGTTCCGGGCGCTCCAGTGGGTCGGTGTCGCCGGGCTGGCGGTGGACCTGCTCGTGCTCGCCGCGCTCGGCGCCGCCCTCGGCGGGGACGACGAGCGCCGCCGGACACCGCGGCACGGGTCGGACCAGGGAGCGCGCGTCAGCCGGCCACGGTGACCGGTCGCAGGAGGGCGGCGAGCCGGCGGACCTCGTCGAGCGTCCGCGCGGCGGCCCGTGCGAGCGTGCCGTCGTCCTGGAGGCGACCGTCGTCGTCGAGCCAGCGGCGCAGGTGGATCGTGACGGCGTTCGCGACGGGGACCATGCCGAGCGCGACGACGACAGGCGTGATCGCCTCGACCGCGCGCATGCCGCCCGACGACATCCCGTACGACACGAACCCGACGGGCTTGTCGCGCCACTCGTCCGCGAGGTAGTCCAACGCGTTCTTCAGCGGGGCGGTGTACCCGCGGTTGTACTCCGGCATGACGAGGACGACGGCGTCCGCCGCGTCCACGCGCGCGCTCCACGCGAGCGTGTGCGCGTGCACGTAGCCGCCGGAGTGCGCGTCGACGGGCTCGTCGAGGAACGGCAGGGCGATCTCGGCGAGGTCGGCGACGTCGATCTCGAGGTCCGGGTCGACGGGCACCTGGGCGAGGAACCAGTCGGCGACTGCGGGGCCGACGCGGGTGGGGCGGGTGCTGGCGACGACGACGAGCAGCTTCACGAGGGGTCTCCTGAGGGGGTGGGGAGGGAGCCGGCGCGGTCCGCGGGTCGCGGCGCTCGGACGGTGAACACGGTGAGGAAGGGCTGGACCAGCGGCCCGACGGTGAGCGCGTAGACGACGGTGCCGACACCGACCGTGCCGCCGAGCGCGAAGCCGACGGCCAGGACACCGAGCTCGATCCCGAGGCGCGACCAGCGCAACGACCAGCCGCGGGCGGCGAGGCCGGTCATGAGGCCGTCACGGGGGCCGGGTCCGTACCCGGCGCCGATGTAGAGGCCGGTGGCTGCGGCGTTGATGACGACGCCCGCGACGAGCGTCACGATGCGCCAGGGGAGCGGCTCGACCGTCGGGAGGACGGCGAGGGTGAGGTCGACGAACACGCCGACGAGCACGACGTTCGCGACGGTCCCGAGGCCCGGGCGCTGACGCAGCGGGATCCAGAGCGCGAGCACGACGACGCTCGCCAGGATCACGACGACGCCCAGCGGCAGGCCGGTGGCGCGGGCGACGCCCTGGTGCAGGACGTCCCACGGGAACAGCCCGAGCTCGGCACGCACGAGCAGCGCGATGCTCGCGCCGAAGAGGGCGAGCCCGAGGATCAGCTGGACGAGCCGACGTGTCGTTGACATGTCATCGATACAAGCACGAGTCTCGATGACATGTCAACGAGTGTGCGATGCTGGCCCCATGACCGACGTTGCCGAGCCTCGATGGCTCTCGCCCGACGAAGAGCGCGCGTGGCGCGCCTACCGCCGCATGCAGACCGTGCTGCCCGTCGCGCTCGCGCGCGACCTGGCGCGGGACTCCGGGCTGTCCGACCCGGACTACGACGTGCTCTCGACCCTGTCCGAGCAGGCCGGCCACCGGTGGCAGCTCCGCGAGCTGGCGGCCCGCATGCTCTGGTCCAGGAGCCGGCTCTCGCACCACCTCGCACGCATGGAGGCGCGCGGGCTCGTCGCCCGCGAGCCGGACCCCGATGACGGCCGGAACGCCGTCGTCGTGCTCACCGACCACGGGTTCGCGACGCTTGCGGCCGCCGCGCCCGCGCACGTCGAGTCCGTGCGCCGCCACCTCGTCGACCTCGCGACGCCAGCCGAGCTCGCGGCGCTCGCGGCACTCGCCGAGCGCGTCGTCGCGGAGGTGGGCGACCTCGAGTAGGAGCGCCCCGCGCGTCAGCGGATCCCGAGGGCCGCGCGCAACTCGCTCCCGCGTGTCACGACGACCGCGCCCTCGCGCAGCTCGGCCGGAAGATGCGGCAAGAGGTTCCCGCGCGGCACCGCTGCCGGGCAGCCGACGGCGAGGATCGCCAGCGAGCCCGCTCTCGCGAGGTCCGTGACCGTCTCCCACGCCGCCAGCCCGACGATGTGGCTGAGCATCAGTCCACGCGAGACGTCGGTGCCGTAGACCTCGGCATCGCCGTCCTCGAACACAGCTCTCGTCAACTCACCGGTGCGGACATCGCGCTCGACGTACGGATCGAGGACGGCGAGCAGGGCGCGGGCGTCGCAGTTTGTGGCCTCGCCGTCGACGAATCGCTGGAGGAACACGTCGAAGCTCATCGGGTGGCGTCCTTCTCGCTCGCGCGAAACTCGGAGAGGAGCGCTCTCAGGTGCACGAACGAGGGCAGCCCCACGTACACGCCCGGCCGCGCCAGCATCACGTCGAGGAGGTAGTCCCAGTCACGCACCGGACGAACGTACCGGTGCGGGACGCGTGCCCGCACCGCGTACCGCTCGCGTAGGGTCGGCGCGTGATCACCCACGACGAGGTCATGGTGCGCTCGGCCGCGGCCGACGGCGCGTACCCGATGCTCACGCTCGACGAGTTCTTCGACGGCAACGAGCAGGAGGAGTCCCTCGCGCCGAACCAGTGGGGGTTCGGCCGTCCGCCGTTGGCTGAGATCGGCCGCAGGCTGCGCGAGCTGGAGCGGGACGACGCCGTCGCGTGGGTGCGGGTGCAGCTCCACGAGGAGACGTTCGAGGATTCCGTCGGGGACGTGCTCGCCGAGGGCATCGCGGTCTGCACCACGCTGGAGGAGCGGGTGGTCGACGAGCGCCTCGTCGTGGACGAGCTGCAGTACGACGGCGCGTTCGACGGGCTCGTGTACGAGGAGGGCGACTTCTCGGACGTCCCGGTCGTGCCCGACGGCTACCGGGTGCTGTCGCTGGTCTGGGACTGACGACCCTCGGCAGGACGGGACAGCGCGGTCAGCCCGTCTCCGGTGCCCTAGGGTCGAGGGCCATGACCGACCTTCCGCTCGCGGCCAGCCACGATGCCTTTCCGAACCACGTCTTCGACGCGTTCGGCGTCCCGCCGGCGCTGCTCGACGAGCGTATCGGCGGCTCCGTCATGGTCGTGGCCAAGCAGCCGACGGACGGGCCGCTCACACTCCTCACCGCGGGCGTGTCCCGGTTGCCGGTGGAGACTGGGCCTCCCGTCGAGCTGGCGGTCGAGGTGCCGGAGGGTCAGGAGGGCGCCGCGCTCGTCGCCCTGCGGATCGTGTGCGACGACATCGCCGTCAACCGCCGCACCCCACCGTTCGAGACGCCGTGGCGCAACGGTGACCCGTTCCTGTCCGGGACGCGGATCTCCGCGATCATGGCGACGGGCTCGCGGTGGGGTGCCGCGCTGGACGACGTGCTCGATCCGGCAGGGAGCGTGGTCGGCCACGTCCGCACCCTGCGGCTGCTCACCGACTCGGAGGCGCAGACCGCCGCGCAGGTCGGGTGGTCGGGACTCGTCGAGGAGGTCGGGTCGATCGACGCCCTCCTCGACGTCACGCGTCCCTGACCGCGTCGGGCGACGGCGTGGAGGTCGTCCGGGTCGCGCGACGGACGTGGTCGGTGGGCACGGTCACCCATGATCGAGCAACGCCCGACGACGGTCGGACCTGCGAGAGATCCGACCGTCGTCAAGCCGTGGAGGCGTCCGAAGAGACGTGGACGGTCCCAGCTCAGCCGAGCGGGCCGTAGAGCGCCGGGGAGGTCCGTGCGTGCGTCGCCTGCTCGAGCGCGAACGCGAGACCGAGGATCGGGCCCTCCTCGAAGTCACGGCCCAGGAGCTCGAGGTTGACGCCGCCGCCCGTGACGGTCGCGTCGGCCTCGGTCGCCTGTCCGATCGGCACCGTCACGGCGGGAAGGCCCGTGTTGGGGCTGAGCCGCAGGTTGGTGCCGATGGTCCCGTACGGGTTCGCGCTGGGGTAGACGAGCGCGTCGAGGTCGGCGTCGTCGAGCATCGCGGTGACGAGCTGCTTGCCCTCGGCGAGCACCTTCGTGTGCGTGCCCGCGGGGCCGGCCCACGCCTGGTACGTCTCCGGGGTGACGGCGTCGCGCGACACATAGGTGCCGCGCCGCGACGGGACGTACCGCCCGGACTCGACGATGCCGGCCAGGGACCGGGCCTCGACGTCGGGCGAGAGGTGGTTCGCGACGTACTCGTCCAGGTCGTGCTTGAACTCGTTCGTCGAGCCCGACCCCTCGTTGAGCACGCTCGCGAACCCGTTCGGGAGGACCGGCGACCAGGTCGTGGGCGGCGTCACCTCGACGACGGTGGCGCCGAGCGACTCCAGCGTGGCCCGCGTCTGCGCCCAGAGGCGCAGGGTCGTGGCGTTGCTCCCCAGCATGGACGGCACGTACCCGATGCGGGCGCCGTCGAGCGCGTCCGCGTCCAGGTACTGCGTGTACGAGGCGGGGACCGCTCCCTCCTGGCGCGACGTCACGGGGTCCGCAGGGTCGACGCCCACGACCGCATCGAGCGCGACGGCCGCGTCCAGGACGGTGCGCGCCATGGGGCCGCCCGTGTCCTGGCTCAGCGCGAGGGGGATGATGCCGTCGCGGCTCGCGAGCCCGACCGTCGGCCGCACACCCACGAGCTGGTTGTACGACGACGGCACCCGGATCGAGCCGCCCGTGTCCGTGCCGAACCCGACCCCTGCGAGGTTGGCGGCGATCGCCGCGCCCGTGCCGCCGCTCGACCCGCCTGCGCTACGGCTCGTGACGTACGGGCTCGCGACGAGCGTGCTCGTCCCCGCGTCCTGGAACGCCGAGAACTCGGACACGAACCCGAACGCGAACTCGTCGAGGCTCGCCTTGGCGAGGATCACTGCGCCGTCGGCGCGCAGCCCGTCGACCATCGTCGCGTCCGTGGCGGTCTGGTTGGCGTCCCAGCACCCGCAGCCGCCCGTGGTGGGCATGTCCTTCGTGTCGTAGTTGTCCTTGACCGCGACGGGCACGCCGAGGAGCAGGCTCGTCATGCCGTTCGCGTCCCGTGCTGCGTCCGCGCGCGCCGCGGCCTCGAGCGCGACCTCGCTCGTCGTGATGATCGAGTGCAGGGGTCGCCCGCCCGCGCCCGTGTCGACGAGCGTCGTGTCGTAGGCCGCGATGCGGTCCAGGTACTCCTGGGTGATCGCGACCGACGACGTCACCCCGGCGTTCATCGCCGCCTGCATGTCGAGCACCGAGGCCTCGACGAGCTCGAACGGTCCGTCGTCGTAGATCATCCGCTGGGAGACGGCCGCGAGGTCCGCGACGGTGATCGTGCCGTCGCCGTCCGTGTCGGCCGCCGCGACGTCGTCCCACGCGGCGTCGTCGGCCGTCGCGCCGAGCGCCGCGGTGACGACGTCGAGGTCGGCGACGGTCACCTGGTCGTCGCCCGTGAGGTCGAGCTCGGTCCAGTACGGCGCGAGGAACGGCGCGGTGACGGGGGCCGCCGTCGCGGCGGGAGCCGCGGCGACGGCGAGCACGAGGCCGGTGACGCTGAGCGCGGCGAGCCCGCCCGCCGCGGCTCGCCGGTGGATGGTGGGCACGGGCTGCTCCTTCGTGGTGGTGGGCCGTCGTGGTGCGCGGACGGCGGGTGCGACGGGCGTCGGGTCGTGGCTCATCGGGAGACCACCGCCCGGCGCCGGGCCCAGAGGATCCCGGCACCCACCACGACGGCGAGCAGCGCGGCACCGGCGAGCCAGGCGACGCTCGCGCCTGTCGAGGCGAGGGCGCCCGAGCCGGTCGAGGTCGACGGCGAGTCGGACGCGTCGTCGGCCCCGGGGGCGGTCGTGCCGTCACCGGTCGGCGGCGCGGAGGTCGCGCCGTCCGTCGGGTCGCCCGTGGGCGGTGCCGTCACGACGGCGGTGACGGTCGTCGTGGCGGACGCGGCGTCGGTGAGCGACGCCGTCGTTCCGTCGGCACCGACGAGGGTGGCCGTGGGGACGGCGAACGGAGCGTCGCCCCCGGCCACGGCGGTGAACGTGAGGGTCGCGAGCGTGACGTCGCCCTCGAGGCCGGGGGACGTGCCGAGCCGCGTGTGCGTGACGGCGACTGTCCCGGACCCGTCGTCGGCCACGTCGGAGAACCCGCCGTCGGGCGTGACGGCGGAGTCCTCGGAGAGCTCGACGAGGTCGGGGTCGTAGGAGACCGCCACGTCGTAGGCGTAGAGGTCGACGGCTCCGGTCGCGGCGACCGTCACCGTGATCGGGGCGCCGACCTCGACGCTCGACGGCGCGTCGAGGGCCACGGCGGAGACGGACGGCACGGCGTGCGCCGGGGCGGTGAGGGCGGTCGCGGCGACCGCCAGGCTGCCGACGAGCGCGGCGCGCCGGCCGAGCCGTCGGCGCGAGGGAGAGGGCGTCATGGAGGAGCTGGTCCTTCCTCGGGCGCGCGCCGACTGCGCGCACGACCGTGGTGGTGGTGGAGCCCCCTGCCGGGACCGATGCTCACAAGAGCCTGTTTCCCGGGCGTTTCACGACGGTTAGCGCGAGCAACGAAGCGTGTCTCGTTCCGGTCACGGGCGCTCCGGGGCGGTTCGCCCCACGGTGCGCCGTCGTCGGGCGTCCGGGCGGGTTCAGCCGAGGGCCGGGGGCGCGTCCTCGCGCACCTCGGGATCGGGGATCCGCCGCATGCGCAGCGCGGCGACCACGCCGAGCAGCCCGGCGACGAGCGGGACGAGGAGCGCGACCTGGAGCGCGCGGGCCCGGACGTCGTCGTTGATGCGCAGGATCTCGTCCTGCACCTCGGGCGGCTCGTCGGCGAGCAGCTCGACGAGCTGGGCGTCGCTCATGATCTCGGCGTCGTCCTCGAGCACCGCCGCGACCTGCTGCTTGTCGTCCGGGGGCAGGACGGTGCTCGACTCGGCCTGCGCGGTGAAGCCCGTGGCGAGCGAGGCGAGCATCACCGCGCCGGCGACCGCGAGCCCGAGCGAGAGCCCGAACGAACCCGCCGCCGAGCTGACGCCCGCGGCCTCGCTCGCGCGCTCCTCGGGGACGGGGGAGAGCGTGTAGGCGTTGAGCTGCGACACGAGCAGGCCGAGCCCGGCGCCCGCGACGACGAGGGGCAGAGCCAGCCACCAGCCCGACGTCGCACGCGGCACCACCAGGACCGCTGCCGCGATCCCGAGGACGAGCAGCGCGAATCCCGCGAGCACGCGCGTGGCCGGTCGACGTCGGCCGGGGCGCTTGCCCGCGACGAGCGCGGCGGCGAACATCGTCAGCGACAGCGGGGCGAGCGAGAGGCCGGCCAGCAGCGCGTCGTAGCCGAGCGCCATCTGGAGGAAGATCGGCAGCGCGATCATCGCGCCACCGAGCGCGACCTGCTGCAGGAGCTGCTGCGAGACGCCGATGCGGAACGCGGGGGAGCGGAACAGGCTCGGGTCGACGAGCGTCGTCCGTCCCGCCCGCGCACGCCGCACGAGCCAGGCCGCGAGACCCACGAGGCCCGCAGCGCCGACGACGACGAACGCCCCGACGGCCTCCCCGCCCTCCTGCCACACGAGGACGCCGAGGACGATGCCGCCCATCCCGACCACGGACAGGATCGTCCCCACGACATCCACCGTGCGGTCGCCGGTGTACGGGACGTCGCGCACGAGCCGCACGCCCAGGAGCACCACCACGATCACCACGGCCTCGAGCCCGAAGGCCACGCGCCACGACAGCGTCGTGGTGATGACGCCGCCGAGCAGCGGCCCGACGGCCGCCGCGATCGACGCCGCGGCCCCCACGAGCGCGTAGGCGGACTTGCGCGCGGCGCCGTCGAAGTTGCCGTGCACGAGCGACTGCATGGCGGGCAGCAGCAGCGCGGCGCCCAGGCCGCCGATGACCGACCAGAAGATCACGACCGCCACGAGGCTCTGCGCCAGCGTCATCGCGATCGCGCCCGCGCCGTACGCGAGCAGGCCGACGACGTACGCCCGGCGCCGGCCGACGAGGTCGCCCACCTTGCTGCCCACGAGGATGAACGACGCGGACACGAGCGCCTCGAGCGCGATCGCCGTCTGGACGCCGCTCACGGTCGTGTCGAGGTCGCGCACGACCGCCGAGATCGACACGTTCATGAACGACGTGTCGACGACGAGGACGAACATCGCGGCCGCGAGGAGCAGCGCGAGGCGCCGGGCGGCCGCGGTCGGCCGGCCGGCGGTGTTCTCGGTGCTCTGCTCCACGTCGACCCCCGTCCGCCGTCCATGCTCACGGGCCGCACGGCTCCCGCGCCTCACCCGCCGAGGGTGCTCCCGCTGCCCGGGCGCCGCGACGCGCGCGGTGCCACCATCGGCCTATGGCTGCTGACGGGTGGCGCTCGCGCCACGTCGACGTGGAGGGGCACGACGTGTTCGTGCGGATCGGGCCGAACGTGCCGGGTGCCGTCCCGATCGTCCACGTGCACGGCTTCGCGGTCTCCGGCACGTACCTCCTCCCGACCGCCGAACGCCTGGCCCACCGGGCGACCGCCGTCGTGCCCGACCTGCCCGGCTACGGGCGCAGCGAGCGGTGGGGGCACACCCTCGGGATCCCGTCGCTCGCATGGGCGCTGCTCTCGCTGCTCGACGCGCTCGAGCTCGAGCGGGTGATCCTCGTCGGCAACTCCATGGGCGGCCCCATCAGCCTCGAGGTCGCGCACGCGGCACCGGAGCGCGTCGCGGGCATCGTCCTCGCGTCGCCCGCCGGCGGCGTGCACAACCAGCCGTTCGCCCGCGCCCTCACCCAGCTCGCGCGCGACGCCGGGCGCGAGAGCCCGCGCATGGCCCGGATCGCGGTGCCCGACTACGCGCGCTTCGGCGCCGTCAACGCGCTGCACCTGTTCGCCGAGCTCGTCCGGTTCCCGTCGCTCGAACGCGTGATCCGTGTCCCCGTGCCGACCCTGGCGGTCGTCGGCACGCGGGATCCCCTGATGCCGCCGCCACGGCGCGTGCACGAGGTCGGCACGCTCGCGCCCCCGCACGTGACGATCGTCGCGATCGACGGCGCCGCTCACGCCATGAACTTCAGCCACCCCGGCGAGCTCGCCCACGTCATCGAGTGCTGGCTCGACGGGCGCGAGATCACCGACGACCCCGACCAGCCGGGCGTCTCCCGCGTGCTCCAGATCGCCCACGGCTCCGGCCCCGTCGTCTGACCGGCGCGGGTGTCGGCGCCCGGGGCTAGCCTGCGGACGTGGCCATCACCTGGGCGCAGGCCCTCGCCTGGCGCGCGCGGCGGCACCTGCTCGACCCGGTCGGCGACGACCCGGCCGAGGGCGTCGTCGGGCGGCTGGGCGCCGTCCCGGCGGCCTCGGACGACGTGGCCGGGCTCGCGGTCCGCGTCCGCCAGCGCGCGTCCGAGGCGGGCGAGGTCGGGCGGGCGCTCGCGGACGGGCGGCTCGTCCGCACGTATGCGTTCCGCGGGGCGACGCACCTCGTCACGCCCGAGGACGGCGGTGCGTACCTGGCGCTGCGCCGGGCGGGCCGCATGTGGGAGCGCGCGAGCTGGCGGGAGTACTACCGGCTCGAGCCCGAGGACTGGCCCGACCTGCGGGCCGTCGTGCGCGACGCGCTGGCCGACGGCCCGCTCACGCGGTCCGCGCTGGGCGACGCCATCGCGGCGCACGCGCGGTTCGCGCACCTGCGGCCGTCGTTCGGCGACGGGACGGACACGCTGCTCAAGCCGCTCACGTGGTTCGGCGACATGAGCTTCGCCCCCGCGCGCGACGGGCGCACGACGTTCCAGCGCCTCGACACCAACCCGCGGTGGGTCCACTGGCCCGACCTCGACGCCGCGGGCCGGCACGCGATCCTCGCGTACGTCGGCACGTACGGTCCCGCGACGCCCGAGCACGTGCACTACTGGCTCGGGCAGGGACTGGGCACCGGCCGTGCCCGGCTGAACCGGTGGCTGGCGGAGCTGCGCGACGACGCGCTCGTCGAGGTCGACGTCGAGGGCGACCGCGCCCTCGTGCGTCGCGAGCACGTCGACGAGCTCGCGGGCACGCGCGCGTCGGAGGCGGTGCGATTCCTTCCCGCGCTCGACCAGTGGGTGCTCGGCCCGGGCACCGCGGACCCGAACGTCGTGCCACCGGCGCACCGCGGCGTGGTGAGCCGCGGGTCGGCCGCCGTCACCGTGGGCGGGGTCGTCGCAGGGACCTGGGTGCTCGCGGGCGAGGAGGTGCACGTCGCGTGGTTCGACGGCGGTCGCGCGCCGGACGACGCGCTCGCCGGGGCGGTCGCACGGCTGGGTAGTGTGCTCGGGCGGGACCTGCGGCCCGTGACGGACGGGTGAACGGGAGCGGCGGAGGGAGCGGCACGTGGCGACGACCGGCGGGGTCGAGCTGAGCACCGACGACCTGCGGGAGGTCGCCGGGTACGCGGCCCGGTGTGCGGAGCAGGTGCTGGAGATCGTCGAGGGGGTGCGGCCGGACGACGCCCGCCCCCGCGAGGCGATCGAGGCGGCGTGGGCCTTCGCCCGCGGCGGCGCGCGGGGCAAGGCCTTGCGGGACACCGCGTGGGCGGCGCTCCGGGCGGCCAAGGAGGCGGAGCAGCCGGACGCCGCCGAGGCCGCGCGGGCCGCGATGGCGGCGGCCGGCGCCGCGTACCTGCACCCGATCGCCGACGCCCACCAGGTGAAGCACATCCTCGGTTCGGCGGCCCACGCGGCGCACGCCACGCAGCTCGCGGCGGGCGGGGACGAGGCCGCCGCCACAGGACTCCTCGACGCCGCGCGTGCGCTCTCGACGCCTGAGGTCGTCGACGTGCTGCGCCGGTACCCGCCCGCGCCCGGCGGGGGCGGGCGCGTGGGCGAGCTGGTCGGCCGCCTCGACACCGAGCTGCGAGAGGCGGCGTCCCAGGAAGGGTGGCAGCGATGAGTTTGCGAGGCACGGTCGGTCGGCGCAGGTGACCCGTCGGGCGGTGTGCGCCGTCCGGCGTCCGACACCGCGGAGGACACCATGACGACCACGCCCAGCAGCCCGGCCGCCACCCTGCCGGGACGACCCCCCGTCGTCGACCTCGCCACCTGGCAGGCCGCCCGGGACGAGCTCCTCGTGCGCGAGAAGGCGCACACCCATGAGGGCGACGCCATCGCGGCGGCGCGACGCCGACTGCCCATGGTGGAGATCGACGGCACCGTGGAGGTCGTCGGGCCCGACGGGCCGGTCCCGTTCGTCGACCTGTTCGAGGGGCGCGACGAGCTCGTGGTCTACCAGCACATGTGGCACGACGGCGCCCCGCACCAGGGGCAGTGCGAGGGGTGTACCTGGACGGCGTGGGGCCTGCGGGACGCCGTCTACCTCAACGCGCGTGGCGTCTCGTTCGCGATCCTCACCGTCGGGCGGTGGGAGGAGGTCGCGCCCTACGTGGACTTCATGGGCTACACCCAGCCCTGGTACTCGGTGCGCGGGCTGGACGAGCCGATCGGCGGCGAGATGGGCTATGTGAGCTGCTTCCTGCGCGACGGTGACCGCGTGTTCCTCACGTACCGCACGACGGGCCGCGGCAACGAGCCGACCAGCCCGCACTTCGCCCTGCTCGACATGACCCCCTACGGCCGCCGGGAGGCGTGGGAGGACACTCCCGACGACTGGCCCGAGGGCGAGGGCGTGTGCTGGTACTGGCGTGCGGACGCCGACGGCGTCGCGGGCTGGGGCCCGACCACCCGGCCCGTGCCGCAGTGGACCCGTCCCGGCGTGACGCCGGAGGAGACGCTGGGCCGGAGCGGGCACCACCACTGAGGTGCGCAAGGCGCGCACAGCGGCGCCGGATCCCCGCGCGTCGACGCCGTGTAGACCGAGGATCCCGTCATGCTGCCGAACGCGCGTACGACTGGGTGCACCACGACGCCCTTACTTACAGTTTCGTCGAAACTGTAAGTATGAAGTGGTCTGGACGGTCACTTGAGGGTCGCGCACCGGGTGTGGCGAGGCCCACGCTTTCCGGACACCGCTGGTGTCGATGTCGCGCACCAGATAGATGCATCATGTATCTATGCCTCGAACGACCAGCGGTTCTGCCACCGAGCAGGCGTATCGGCACGTGAAGTCCCTCGTCCTCGGCGGGAGCCTGCCCGGCGGGTCCATGACGAGCGAGGGGGAGATCGCGGAGCAGCTCGGCGTGAGTCGCACGCCCGTGCGAGAGGCGTTCCTGCGCCTGGAGGCCGAGGGTCTGCTGCGCCTCTACCCCAAGCGGGGTGCGCTCGTCGTGCCCGTCGCGCCGGGGGAGGCGGACGACGTCCTCGACGCGCGTCTGCTCGTCGAGACGCACGCGGCGCAGAGCGTCGTGCGCCTGCCCGACACCGAGCTCGCCACGCTCGTCGCTCTCTTGCGCGACCTCGTCACCGCGCAAGAGGCGGCGGTGGCAGACGGGGACGTCGCGGAGTACGCGACGCTCGACGCGCGATTCCACCAGGAGATCGTCGCGGCCGGCGGCAACGCGCTTCTGACAACGTTCTCCGTGAGCCTGCGCGAGCGCCAGCAGCGCATGGTCGCGCACAGCGTCCGGTGGGACCCGCGGCGGGCCGCGACGTTCGTCGCGGGCCACCGCGCCCTCGTCGACGCGCTCGAGGTACGCGACACCCGCACCTACAAGCGCCGCATCCAGCGCCACCTCGAGGACGCGAGGGCGGGTCTGTGAGCGCGGTGACCTCCGGGTCGACCTCGGTGACCGAGAGTGAGACCGCCGCGTCCGCTCGCGGGGCAAGCGCCGTCGTCGGGCCGCAGGCGTGGCTCGCCGTCGCTGCGGTGATGTTCGCCGTCGCGTGGGGCGGCAACGAGTTCACGCCGCTGCTCGTCATGTACCGGGAGGTTGGGCACTTCTCGGCGGTGACCGTCGACGCGCTGCTCGCCGCATACGTCCTCGGCATCGTCCCCGCGCTCCTGCTCGGCGGGCCGCTGTCCGACCGGTACGGGCGCCGTCCGCTGCTGCTGCCCGCCGCGCCGATCGCGCTCGTCGGGTCGCTCGTGCTCGCCGCGGGGGAGTCGTCCGCCCCGCTGCTCGCCACGGGCCGCGTGCTGTGCGGCGTCGCGCTCGGGCTCGTCATGGCGGTCGGGACCACGTGGGTCAAGGAGCTCAGCGACGCGGCCGCCCGTACGTCCGGCGACCCCGACGGCGGCTCTGGCGCCCGGCGTGCCGGCCTCGCCCTCACGCTGGGGTTCCTCGTCGGGGCGGGCGTCGCGGCGGTGCTCGCGCAGTGGGCGCCCTGGCCCACGCACACGGCCTACCTGCTGCACGGCGTGCTGGCCGTCGCCGCCGGGGTGTGGGTGCTGGGTGTGCCGGAGACCCGTGCTCGTGCGGGTTCGTCGGGCAGCGAGCGGGGTCGGCTGCGCGACGACCTGCGCGTGCCGGCCGTCGCGCACCGGCGGTTCCTGCGCGTCGTCGTGCCGGTGGCGCCGTGGGTGTTCGGGTGCGCCGGTAGCGCCTACGCCGTGCTGCCCGGGCTCGTGTCGGCGAGTGCGGGCAGCGCGCCCATCGCGTTCTCCGGGCTCATGACCGTGCTCGGGCTCGGCTGCGGGGTCGGGATCCAGGTGCTCGGTCGCCTCATCGACACCCGCCACAGCGCGCGGGCATCCGTGGTGGCGATGTCGATCGTCGTCGTCGGGATGGGCTTCGGCGCCTACGCGTCGGCGCGGCTCGACCTGCCGACCGCGCTGGTGGCTGCCATGGTGCTCGGCGCGGGGTACGGCCTCGCGCTCGTCGCCGGGCTCAGCGAGGTCCAGCGCATCGCGACGCCCGACGACCTCGCCGGCCTCACGGCCGTCTACTACTCGCTCACCTACGTCGGGTTCTGTGTGCCCGTGGCGCTCGCGGCGCTGTCCGTGCGGTGGACGTACGCGCAGATGTTCCTCGGCGGACTGGTCATCGCCGCGGTCTGCCTGGCGGTCGTCGCCAGCGCGTGGCGCGCGCACCTGCCGACGGGGGAGCGGGACGCCACCTCGGGTGCTGTCGACGAGACCGACCGCACAGCCCCGACCGGGCCAAACGGTGCGCTGGCGGCGTCGCGGATGGGGTAGAGTATCCGAGGCTTCACGGGGTCCGGTCCGCACGGATCGGGCCCAGTGATCCAGCCACGGGCTGTGGCGCAGCTTGGTAGCGCACCTGACTGGGGGTCAGGGGGTCGCAGGTTCAAATCCTGTCAGCCCGACAGTGTGATGTTGCATGACTTCCGAAGGGCCGGACCTACATTTCGTAGGTGCGGCCCTTCGTCGTTCGGGGGTGGGCGCCCACCTCTGGTTTCTCCGGTGCGCCGCACATGCCTCGTCGTTGGATGACGATGACCACCGGTACGCTGCCGTGCAGCGCGCCCGCCGCGCGTGACTCCCTCTCCCGACGACCGTGAGCCAGGGTGTGGGGACGAGATGGGATGGGCTCGATGGAGACGACCCTGGAGTGGCGCGAGGCGCGATATGACGCGCTGGACGTTCGCGTGACGCTGGTCCTTGTCGGGTTGGGCGGCGTTCTGCTCTTCGGGTGGATGCTCGTGCGTCTGCTTCTACGGCTGCGGGGACGAGGCCCGAAGCTCCAGGTGAACGGGCCGAAGGGGCGCATCCTGGTGCAGCTCACGGCAGGCTTGGTCTGTGTCAGCGCTTTCCCGCTCGGGATCGGCGTTCTCGGGGGCTCCTACGCCGCCTACGAAGATCGGGCCCTGGCGTCCCTCTGCGTGGTGCTCGCGGTCCTCTGGCTCTGGGCATGGATCGAGTACGAGTTCGCTAAGCCGGGCCTTCTCGTGATACCTGAGGCAAGGCACATCGCCGGCGCGCGGTCGAGACCGAGGCCGGGCGGTGATCGATCCTGACCTATCACCCGCATGACTCAGCGCGCTGGGCGTCGATCTGGTTTCCGCCGCCACGCCTGGACGTGGCGTGCTGGAAGATCCTTGCCCGACGGGGAATGCCGGTCGTCAGCGCGCTCGGTGTCGAGCTATTGCACACACCAACCGCCGATTCGACGGCTCTTGGACTCGGCGCTACGCCGCGGGAGTCTCGCTGACGGACCTCGTGCCGCTCGCCGACGACGGCACGACGGGGACGACTGTGCGCTTCCTCGTCTATCCCGTGCTGGGCTGGCGACGCACGTTGACATGTCGGGTGTGCGAGAGCGTGCCACGGCGTTCCCGTCGCGGGGTCTGTCCGTCCGCGTGATCGGCTGATCCGCACCGGCGCGCTGCTCGCCCGCGCCGAATCCTTGACTCGGCCACGAACTTGCGGTGGAGTCGGTCGTGTAACTCGTACAGCGGTGTTCGACTATGGAGGGCGAGATGTCCGGAGGCCTGACCCAACTACAGCCTCGGCGTGCCGACGCGCGCCGGAACGTCCAGGCGATCCTCGACGCTGCGGCCGTCTGTCTGAGCCGCGACCCGGACGCGAGCGTCGCCGAGATCGCGCGGTCCGCGGGAGTCGGCAGGGTCACCCTCTATGGACACTTCGAGAACCGTGCCGTGCTGGTCGAGGCGGTCGTCGTGCGCGCGATCGACGAGGGTGACGCGGCGCTCGACGCCGTCGACCTGTCCGGCGACGCGCGCGACGCGCTGGCACGGCTCGTGAGGCAGAGCTGGCTGACGGTCGTGCAGGTGGGCTCGCTCCTCACCGCGGCGACGGAGGCACTCGGGCCCGAGCGGGTGCTCGCGCTGCACGAGCGGCCGGCGTCCCGGGTCGAGCGGCTCGTCGAGCGGGGTCGTGCCGACGGGGTGTTCCGGGCCGACCTACCGTCGTCCTGGCTGGTCGGCACCCTGCACCGGGTCATGCATGGTGCCGCGGAGGAGATCGACGCGGGCCGGCTCGCGCCCGATGACGCGGCGACGACCATCACCGCGACGGTCCTCGCCGCGTTCACCCCGCCCGGCACGCCGGTGCCCGCCGTCCCGGACGAGGTGGCGCGATGACAACCGCGGACCGCACCCCCGAGGCCACCGCGGGAGAGGCGGCGGCCGCCCGACCCGCGCGATGGTGGCCCGTCGCCGCGGGCGCGCTCTTCGGAGCCGCGCTCGCCGTGGCCGCGTGGGTCGGCTTCTCCGACACCGCTCAGTCCTCGCTCGTGCTGACCGCCGCCGCGTTCGTCTACCTCGGCGCCGCCGCGCTCGGCCGCCGTGACGCCGCTTGGCCGCTCTTCGGGCTCACGTTCGTGCTCATCGGCGTCGGGTTCGCCGTCCCCGGGTTCGACCCGTTCTGGGCGATGCTCGGCGTCGTCGTCGTGCTGGCGGTCTACGGCCTCGCGCGCGGGGCCGCTCGCCCAGCCTGGGGGCTGCCGCTCCAGGCCGCGGCGATGGCCGTCGTCGTGGGCATCGCGGCGGCCGTCGCCGTGCTCGGCCAGCCGTGGGCCGGGCTGGTCGTCGGGGCTGGGCTGCTCGCCCACGCCGCGTGGGACGTCCACCACCTGCGCACGGGTCGCGTCGTCTCCGCCTCTCTCGCGGCGTTCTGCTGTGCGCTCGACGCCGTCCTGGGGGCGGCCGTCGTCGTGCTCGCCCTCGCTGCCTGAGGTGGGCCCGCCGCCCGCGCGCCGTCCGCACCGGAGAGCGGACCCGCCTACGCTCAGGGCATGCCGACCGTCCTTCTCGTCCGTCATGGCCGCACCACCGCGAACGCCGGAGGGATCCTCGCTGGGCGGTCCGCCGGGGTCCGGCTGGACGCGGTCGGTCGCGACCAGGCGGCCCGCACCGCCGAGCGTGTCGCGGGCGCGCCGCTCGTTCGCGTCGTGACGAGCCCGCTGGAGCGGTGCCGACAGACCGCGCAAGCCCTGCTCGACCACCAGACCGTAGCGCCGGAGTCTGTCACCGAGCAGGGCATCACCGAGTGCGACTACGGGCAGTGGCAAGGCCGCGCGCTGAAGGACCTGGCCACGGAGCCGATGTGGTCCGTCGTGCAGACCCAGCCGTCGGCGGCGGTGTTCCCGGGCGGGGAGTCGCTGGCCGCGATGCAGGCGCGGGGCGTCGAGGCGGTCCGACGGCACGACGCCGAGGTCGCCGCGCGCCACGGCGCCGACGCGGTGTGGGCGGCCGTCTCGCACGGGGACGTGATCAGGTCTGTTCTCGCCGACGCGCTCGGGATGCACCTGGACCTGTTCCAGCGCATCGTTGTCGGGCCGGCGTCGATCTCGATCGTCCGGTACGGGCCGCACCGCCCGGAGGTCGTGGCCGTCAACACCGAGGCCGGCGACCTCTCGTGGCTGCGGACGGCTGCGCCGGTCGGCGACGCGCCCGTCGGCGGCGGTGCAGGCCCGGCTCGATCTGACGACCCGAGCGATCTTCCGCCGTCCTGACGTCCGACCCGTGGCCGTCCGGTGCGGACGGGCCGAGCGCTCGTAGAGTGAGGGCATGCCCACTCTGGTCCACGAGCACGACTGGCCCGACCGCGTCGTCGTGGGAACCGTCGGGATGCCCGGCTCCCGCACCTTCTACCTCCAGGCCCGCACGGGCACCCGGACGACGAGCGTCGCCCTCGAGAAGGAGCAGTCGGCCGTCCTCGCCGACACCATCCAGCGCCTGCTCGACGAGCTGATGGAGGCGCCCGACAACCGGTACAGCGTCCCCGTCGACGTGCCTGCCGAGCTCGTCGACGACAACCCGCTGGACCTTCCCGTCGAGGAGGAGTTCCGCACGGGGTCGATGCGGCTGAGCTGGGACCCGCGCACGGCGCAGGTGGTCGTCGAGGCGTTCCCGCTCGTGGACGAGGACGACGACCCCGACCCCGATGCGGACGAGCCCGAGCCCGCGGAGTCGTTCCTCATCCGCATGCCGGTGGGGACGGCGCGCGCCTTCGCCCAGCGCACGCGCGCCGTCGTGCAGGCGGGCCGCCCGGCCTGCCCCCGCTGCGGTCGGCCGGTGGACCCCGACGGGCACGAGTGCGTGCTGCCCGACGAGGCGTGACGTCCCCGCACGACGACGTCGACGCGGCGCCACTCGACGCGGCACCGCTCGACGCCATACCGCGCGACACCACGTCACAAGACACTGAGCCGCTCGAGGTCGTCGGACGCATCCGCGCGGCGTCGAACGCGACGTTCCTGGCCCGGATCGGAGAGGTCCCGGTCGTGTACAAGCCCGTCGCGGGGGAGAAGCCGCTGTGGGACTTCCCCGACGGCACGCTGGCCGGCCGCGAGGTGGCCGCGTACCTCGTCTCGGAGGCGCTCGGCTGGGGCGTCGTGCCGCGCACGTGGCTGCGTGACGGACCGCTCGGCCCGGGCATGGTGCAGCTCTGGCAGAACGTGGACACGGCCCAGTCGCCCGTCGACGTCGTGCCCACCGACGAGGTGCCGCGCGACGGCGTGCGGACCGTGCTGGAGGGCGTCGACGAGGACGACCGCCCGGTGAGCGTCGTCCACGAGGACTCGCCGTCGCTGCGGCGCATGGCTGTGTTCGACGCGGTCGTGAACAACGCCGACCGCAAGGGCGGGCACGTGCTGCCGCTGCCCGACGGGCGTCGCCTCGGCGTCGACCACGGCGTCACCTTCCACGTCGAGCCCAAGCTGCGGACCGTGCTGTGGGGCTGGCTCGGGGAGGGCCTGGACGACGACGAGCTCGCGGGCGTCGAGCGCGTGCGCGCCGGCCTCGGGGCCGGCTCCGCCACGGGTACCGGCACGACGTCCGGCACCGACGGCGACCTCGGCCACCGGCTCCGAGGCCTTCTCACGCCCGACGAGGTGGCGGCCCTCGCCGAGCGCTGCGACCGGCTGCTCCGCACGGCACGGTTCCCCGCGCCGGAGGGCGACATGCCCGCCGTCCCCTGGCCGTTGTTCTAGCCCACCGCGTCGAAGGCGTCGGGGCACGACACCCAGCCACGCGCGCCGGACGTCCCGCGGCTCAGCGGCCGTGCGGGTCCGCCGCGTTGAGCACGCGCACGACCTCGTCGTAGTCGCCGCGCGCCTCGCCGAACCGGAGGAACTTCACGCGCTCGACGAGGATCTCGTGCGCGTCCGGCTGCGCCCGCAGCAGGTCGACGACCTCGGTGACGAACTCGTCGAGCGGCATCGCGAACGCGCTCTCGCGCTGGCCCGGCATGAGGTCGGTCGCGACGGACGGCGGGACGAGCTCGACGACGTCGACGCTCGTGTCCGCGAGCTGGAGGCGCAGCGCCTCGCTGAGCATGTGGATCGCGGCCTTGGACGCGTCGTACGTCGGGGTGACCGCGAGCGGCGCGAACGCCAGCCCGGAGGACACCGTGACGATGGTCGCGTGCGGTCGGGTCTGGAGGTGCTCGACGAACGCGCCGATGAGCCGGATCGGCCCCAGCACGTTGGTCGTGACGATCTGCTCGGCCGTGTCGAGGAAGCCCTCGGGGTGGTGCCAGTCCTCGGCACGCATGATGCCGGCCATCGTGACGAGCGTGTCCAGGTCGGGGTGGCGGTCGAGCACCTCCTTGGCCGCCGACGCGATGCTCTCGGGGTCGGTCGTGTCGATGCGCACGGTGTCGAGGCCGGGGTGGTCGGCGGCGATCCGCTCCAGGAGGTCGGTGCGGCGCCCGCCGACGACGACGGTGCTGCCCTGCTCGTGCAGCGCGACCGCGAGCGCCAGCCCGATGCCGCTCGTCGCGCCGGGGATGAAGACGGTGCTGTTCGTGAGGTCCATGCCTCGATCCTGGGCGCGCGGCGAGCGCCGCGGCAGAGTCCGGTCATCGGGGGACCGGCGATCCCTGGCACGGGCGCGTCGCACACCGGACGATGGGCGCATGGACCGTGCCGCGCTCGCCGACTTCCTCCGCCGTCGCCGGGAGGCGCTGCAGCCGGGCGACGTGGGGCTCCCGGCCGGGCTGCGCCGTCGGGCACCGGGCCTGCGCAGGGAGGAGGTGGCGCAGCTCGCGCTGATGTCCACGGACTACTACACGCGCCTGGAGCAGCAGCGCGGGCCGCAGCCGAGCACGCAGATGCTCGCGTCGATCGCGCGGGCGCTGCGCCTGTCCGACGACGAGCGGGACTACCTCTACCGGGTCGCCGGGCACGGCGTCCCCGACCGGGCGACCGACCCGGGGCACGTGGCTCCCGCGCTGCAGCGCGTCCTCGACCGCCTCGGCGACACCCCGGCACTCATCCTCAACCCGCTGGGGGAGACGCTCGCGCAGAACGACCTGGCCCGTGCGCTGTACGGGGACGCGACGGCGTACTCGGGCTGGGACCGCAGCGAGATCTACCGGTGGTTCGCCCACCCGGGGACGGCGCGCGCGATCTACCCCGCGGACGACCGGGACCGGCAGGGTCGGGCGCTCGTGGCGAGCCTGCGCTCCGCCGTCGCGGTGCTGGGCCCGTCGTCGCGCGCGGGCGAGCTCGTGCGCGTCCTGCGGCGCACGAGCCCGGAGTTCGCGGCGCTGTGGGAGCGGCAGGAGGTCGCGCGCCGGTTCGTGGACCACAAGACGCTCGTGCACCCGGTGGTGGGGGAGATCGAGGTGGACTGCCAGGCGCTGGTGACGGAGGACCAGCTCCAGGTGCTCCTCGTGCTCACGGCGGCGCCGGGCACGGAGGCGGCGGAGAGGATCCGGCTGCTCGGCGTCGTCGGGACGCAGGACCTCGTGGGCGGCGGTGCCACGGGGCGCCGATGAGAAAGCGGGTCGGCGGTGGTCTGAGCCTGGTCCGGGCAATCGCGTATCAAGGGAGATCGACGAGATGAGACCGCTGCGCTACTCGATCAACGTCACGCTCGACGGCTGCTGCCACCACGAGGCCGGGCTTCCCCCGGACGAGGAGTCGATGCGCTACTGGACCGCCGAGATGGAGCGCGCCGACGCGCTCCTGTTCGGGCGCGTGACCTACCAGATGATGGAGTCGGCGTGGCGCCGGCCTGCCTCGGGCGTGTGGCCCGACTGGATGGACGAGTGGGAGGTTCCCTTCGCCGAGGCCATCGACCGGGCGAAGAAGTACGTCGTGTCGAGCACGTTGAGCGACGTCGACTGGAACGCCGAGCTGGTGCGGGGCGACCTCGGGGAGGCGGTGCGGCGGCTCAAGGACGAGGCGGGCGAGGGCCTGTGGGTGGGCGGCGTGAACCTGCCGCTGGCACTGGCGGACCTGGGGCTGATCGACGAGTACGAGCTCGTGGTGCAGCCGGTGCTCGCCGGGCACGGGCCGACGTTGCTCGCCGGCCTGCACGAGCGCATCCCGCTCGAGCTGGTGGAACGCACCCCGTTCCGGTCGGGCGCGCTCGCCGTGCGGTACCGGCCCGTGCGCGCCACGGCGTGAGCCGACGCCCGTCGTCAGGGGTCGAGGCGCCGGCGCAGCAGGCAGAACTCGTTCCCCTCCGGGTCGGCGAGCACGTGCCACGGCTCGTCGCCCGTCTGCCCGACGTCGGCGGGTCGCGCCCCGAGGGCGAGGAGCCGCTCGAGCTCGGCGTCCTGGTCGCGGTCGGTGGGGTTGACGTCGAGGTGCAGCGGGAGTTTGCCCGCCCGCGGGTCGGTGCTCGGGCTGAGGATCAGGGTGGGCTGGAGGCCGCCGAACCCGGCGTCGGGCGGGCCGATCTCGATCGAGCCGTCGCCCTCCCGGTCGAGCTCGACGTAGCCGAGGACGTCGCACCAGAACCGCGCGAGCAGCTCCGGGGCGGCACAGTCGAGGACCAGCTCGCTGATGCGGGATGCCATGTGACGCACTCTACGGAGCCCGCGGTGCCGGCACCCGGCGGGGGAGTCGCGATCGTGAAAGCCTGACCGTCACGTGCGGCGAGAGGGAGTCGGGATGGGGCTGGGCAGACGGCGGTCGGGGAAGCGGACGGGCGAGCCCACCGAGGCAGTGGGCGCGGGAGCCGTCGCGTCGCGCGACGAACCGGTCCGCGACACCCCAGCGGCGGACCCGGGCGCGGCCGACATCGGCACGTCCGACGCGCCGTCGCACCCGTCGGGCGTCTCCGCGCTGTGGTCGGACGGCGTCGGGCGCGCGGGCACGCGCTCGGTCCAGGTCCTCGCGATCGTCGCTCTCGTCGCCGTCGCGGTGTTCGCGGTCACGCGGCTGACGCTCATCGTCATCCCCGTGCTCATCGCGCTGGTCCTCGCCGCGGCGATCTCCCCGCTCGTGAGCCTGCTGCGGCGCAAGGGCGTGCCGTCCTTCCTCGCGACGGTCGTCGCGCTGCTCGCCCTGGTCGTCGTGCTCGGCGTGGTCGTGTGGCTGGTCGTCGCGGCGGTCGTCAACCAGTGGCCCCAGCTGCGCGACCAGGCGATCGACGGGTTCGACGAGCTCCAGGCCTACGTGCAGGACCTGCCGTTCCAGATCACCGAGGAGCAGCTCGCCTCGGTGCGCGACTCGCTCGTCGGCCTGCTCCAGTCCGACGCCGTGGGCGCCGGGGCGCTCGCGGGCGCCTCGCAGACGGTCGACTTCGTCGCCGGGTTCTTCGTCATGGTCGTCGTGCTGTTCTTCTTCCTCAAGGACGGCCCGGCGATCTGGGAGTTCCTGCTGCGCCCGTTCGAGGGCGCGCGGTACGAGCGGGGGCAGCGGATCGGCGAGACGACGGTCCGCACGCTCGGCGGGTACGTCCGCGGGACGGCGATCGTCGCAGCGGTCGACGCCGTCGCCATCGGCATCGGCCTCGCGATCGTCGGGGTGCCGCTCGTCATCCCGCTCTCCGTGCTCGTGTTCCTGCTCGCCTTCATCCCGCTCGTCGGCGCGACGCTCGCCGGCATCCTGTGCGCGCTCGTCGCGCTCGTGGCCGTCGGGCCGGTCGAGGCGCTCATCGTGGTCGCGATCGTCATCGCCGTGAACCAGCTCGAGGGCGACCTGCTCCAGCCCGTCGTCATGGGCCGCACGCTGCGGCTCCACCCCCTCGTGATCCTCGTCGCGCTGACCGCGGGCACCGTGCTCGCAGGCCTCACCGGCGCCGTGCTCGCCGTCCCGATCGCGGCCTCGATCTGGCGCGCGATCCAGGTGTGGGACGGGCCGGACCTCCCGGCGCGGTTCGCCCGGCAGAAGCGGCACGAGACCGTCGACGGCGCACCCGCGTCGTCGTAGCCGCGCTACGGCTGCCCCCCGGTCGCCTGCCGTCCCAGCCGTCCGGCGACGGTCGCGCACGCCGCGACGAGCTCCGCCGGACCCGCCGCGAGCACGTCCGCGTCGAACGCGGCGACCCGCGCGGCGAGCGCGACCCAGGACCACGAGCCCAGCGCGACCCGGCAGCGGTCGGGCCCGAGCACCTCGACCGCGCCGTCCTCGACGAACGGGACGACGGCCTGGGCCGGGGCGGCGAGCTCGACCCACCCGCGGCACGGCCATCCCGCCTCGCCCGCGGGCGACGCGGACCCGAGGGACGGCGTCGACCCGGCGAAGCGGGCCGCGACGAACGCACCCACGTCGCCACCGGGGAGCTCGCGGCGCACGAAGCGCGGCCCCGTCGGCTCCCGGGGAGTCGTGCGGTCGAGGCGGAACGTGCGCCAGTCCGCGCGGTCGAGGTCCCAGGCGACGAGGTACCACCGTCCGTCACGCACGACGACGTGGTGCGGCTCCACGCGCCGGGGCGGCGTCGCGGCACGGCCCACGCCGGTGCCCGGGCCGTCCGCGCTCCCGGTCTCGGCTCCTGCTCCCGTGGCGGCGAGGGGTGGCGCGTAGTCGAGGCGCAGCACCTCTCGCCGGCGCACCGCGATGCTCACGGCGAGCAGGACGTCCAGGTCGACCGACGGCGCCGGCCGCCCGGGGTGCGCGGGCACCGGGGCCACGTCGACGGCGTCGACCCGGTGGCGCAGCCGCGCGGGCAGCACCTGGCGCACGGTCGCGAGCGCCCGCACGGCCGCCTCCTCGATCGCGTCGCCCGGTCCGCTCGCCGCGACGGTGCGCAGCGCGACGGTCAGCGCGACGATCTGCTCGTCGTCGAACAGCAGGGGCGGGAGCTCGGCGCCGGCGTCGAGGCGGTAGCCACCGTCGCGCCCGCGGGTCGCGACGACGCGGTAGCCGAGGTCGCGCAGGCGCTCGACGTCGCGGCGCACCGTGCGCGGGTCGACGCCGAGCCGCCGGGCGAGCTCGGGACCCGTGCGGTCGGGGCGCGCCTGGAGGAGCGACAGCAGCAGGAGGGTCCGGCGCGACGTCTCGGTCATGCGCCCATGCTCGCGCACAATGCGGACGCTATTCGCCCTGATGGGTCGAGAGTGTGGTGGCACGAGCCCGGGCGACGTCCGGGACCGACGGGCGCCGCGACCGCGGGCCCGACGACCGACCCGGAGGCGACGCCATGTCCGTCCAGACCACTCCCCACCTCAACTTCCGCGGCGACGCCCGCGCCGCGCTCGAGCACTACCGCGCGGTGTTCGGCGGCGACCTCGTCCTCACCACGTACTGCGACCTGGGCCAGGCCCCGGACCCGGCCGAGGCCGACCTCGTCGTCTGGGGCCAGGTCAGCGCGCCGAGCGGCTTCCGCGTCATGGCCTACGACGTCCCCGCGGGACGACCCTGGAGCCCCGGCGAGGCGCCGTTCTTCGTCTCGGTGCGCGGCGACGACGTCGAGGAGGTCCGCGGCTACTGGGACGCGCTCGCCGACGGCGCGACCGTCGTCGCGCCGCTCGCGTCGTCCGACTGGGCGCCCCTGTACGGGATGCTCACGGACCGGTTCGGCGTGACCTGGGTGCTCGACGTCGCCGCGAGCCGCTGACCCGCGGGCCGGGCGCCCTCGCGACGCGGGGGCGCCCGGCCGCGGCCGGGGCCCGCCCGCGCGGTTCACCCGCCCCGTCCGCGTCCGCGCGGGCGGGTCCCCGCCTCTCTCCAGGTGCAGGGGACCGAACCGAGGGGGACCCCATGGCTGGAACCAGGAAGTCGGCACCGAAGAAGCCGAGCCGGCGCGAGGTGCCGGAGACGCCCGACACGGTCGACGCGCTCTACCCGCCGCTGCCCGAGCGGATACCGCTCACGCTCGAGTCCATCGCGGGCGACGAGCCCACCTACGCCGAGATGCTCGAGTCCATCTGCGGCGCCACCGACGACTCCCAGCCCGTCGAGCAGTACGACGGCACGCTGGGCGTCACCCAGGCGTACGTGAGCGCCCATCAGAAGCAGGCCGTGCAGGTGCAGTGGAACACCGGGCTCGGCGGCGTCTTCACCAACCCGGGCAACGTGGACGGCGTCCGCTGGGGCAGCGGCACGCTCATCGCCCCGGACCTCGTGCTCACGTGCGGGCACCTGTTCGACCAGAGCGCGGACGGCTGGGTCCTGCCTCGCCAGAACGGCTCGATGCAGGTCGTCACGCCGCAGCAGATCGCGACGAGCATGCACATCAACGTGCTCTACCAGGTGGACGCGAGCGGCGTGCTGCGCACCGAGGTGAGCTTCCCGATCGTCGCTCTCGTCGAGTACCGGCTCGGCGGGCTCGACATGGCGGTCGTCCGCGTGGGCGGCAACCCCGGGAACACGTACGGGTTCACGGCCGTCGCGACCGCGAACCCGGCCGTCGGGGACATGCTCGCGATCATCGGCCACCCCGCGGGGATGCCGAAGCGGGTCGAGGCCGGCCCCGCGACCACCGTGACGACCAACCAGATCCGCTACGACGACATCGACACGCTCGGAGGCAACTCCGGGTCCGGCATCCTCGGGCCCGCGGGCGAGCTCGTCGGCGTGCACACCAACGGCGGCTGCAACGCGGCGGGCACCGGCTCCAACTTCGGCACCGCGATCGCGGGCATCCGGGCCGTGTCGCCGACGCTCCAGGCCCTGCCGCACGGGGCGCGCACCGCGACCGCCGACGACGGGTTCACGTCCCTGGCGCAGGACGTCATCGCGACCGTCAAGGCCGCCGACCAGGTCGGCACGCTCCGCGCGGCCGACACCGCACGGGCCGTCGACGTGCTCACGATCCGGCAGGCCGACTCCCATACCGTCGCCGACCAGATCGGTACCTCGTTCCTCCGGGACCAGGGCGGGACCCCGCTGGCGCTGGACTCGATCTTCCAGGCCGACACCCGGTTCGCCGCCGACAACCCCGTCGCGACCGGGTTCGCGGGCGACGTCGGCACCGGACCCGGCGACACGCTCCAGGAGGGCATCCTGGACATCGACGACCTGTTCGACCCCGTGGTGAACCCCGCGATCGGACGGCTCGTCCAGGCGGGCGCGCTCGCGGGCGCGCGGCCGTTCGTCCAGGGCGCCGAGTCGCTCGTCGACGAGGAGACGGAGGCGGAGCCCGGCGACGTCGTCGGCGCGCTGGTCGAGGCCGTCGCCGAGGCGCGGGCGACGCTCGAGGCCGTCGAGGCGGCCCTCACCCAGCTCCAGGCTGGGCAGTGACGCGATGATCGGCATCGTGTCCCACGCGGACGACCTCCACACCACGGAGGTCGTCCGCCACCTGGACGCGCTCGGCGCGCCCCACGTGCTCCTCGACACCGGGCACGCCCCACGGTCGGTGTCGCTCACCTCGACGCAGGACGCGGCCGGGTGGCGGGCAGACTGGGTCGACACGAGCGCCGAGGGCGTGAGCGCCGTGGACGCCACGCAGCTGCGCGCCGTGTGGTGGCGGCGGCCACAGCCCTTCGCCCTGCACGACGACGTCCGCTCGCCCCAGGACCGCGGCTTCGCCCACGGGGAGATCGCCGCCGCGGTGTCCGGGCTGTGGTCGTGCCTCGGCGCCACCTGGGTCAACGACCCGGACCGCGACGAGGCCGGGTCCCGCAAGATGTGGCAGCTCCAGGTCGCCGCGCGGCTCGGGCTGCGCGTGCCCCGCACGTGCATGACCAACGACCCCGCCCGAGCCCGCGAGTTCCTGCGCCGCGAGCCGGGTCCGGTCATCTTCAAGCCCTTCAGCGGCACGCCCGCGACGTGGCGTGAGACCCGCCCGGTGCGCGAGGCGGACCTCGACCTCCTCGAGAGCGTGCGGTTCGCGCCGGTCATCTTCCAGGAGGCCGTCGCGGGGTCGGACGTGCGCGTGACGATCGTCGGCACGCAGCTCTTCGCGGCCGAGCTGCGGACCGAGGAGTCCGGGTACGCCTACGACTTCCGGGTCGACACCCACCACTGCCCGACGACGGCCCACGACCTCCCCGAGCACGTCGCCGCCGCGCTCCTGCGCCTCATGGACGTCCTCGGGCTCTGGTACGGGGCGGTCGACCTGCGTCGTACCCCCGCGGGCGAGTACGTCTTCCTCGAGATCAACCCGGCCGGGCAGTGGCTGTTCGTCGAGTACGCGACCGGGCAGCCGATCGCCGCGGCGCTCGCGGGCCTCCTCGCACGGCTCGACCGCGAGGACGGCACGAGGGCGGCGCGTCGGCGCACGTGGCGGAACAGCGTCGCGTGAGCGCAGTCAGCGCCAGCGGTCGCGCCACCGTTCCCACGGGGGCGCGACCGACCAGTTGACGCGCAGCGTGCGCCACGCACGGTCGAGACGGCGCCGCCGTTGGCGCCGTCCCCGGAGCGACCGCGCCGAGACGCCGACGCGCCACGACCGGACGAGGGCGGTGCGCCGCCGTGGCCCGAGGCGGAAGGAGAGGTCCAGGTCGTCGTGCACCTCCGGGTCCTCGCGCACGACGACGTCGCGCACCGCCGCCCAGGCCGTGCGGCGCAGCGCCATGCACGACCCCCAGAGCGCGGTGTGCCCGAGGGCGAGGTGGCACAGGACGTAGTACGCGCCGAGGTAGGCGATCGCGACGGCCGTGCGCGCGCCGCGCGGCAGGTCGTCGAACGTCCCGGTGCCGGTCATGGCGTCGAGCGAGGGGTCGGCAGCCATGCGGTCGACGACCCGCTGCACCCAGCCGGCGTCCGGGCGCGAGTCGGCGTCGAGGCGGGCGATGACGTCGCCGCGCGCCGCGTCGTACCCGGCGGCGGCCGCCGCGGGGATGCCCACGCGGGCCTCGCGCACCACGACCGCGCCCCAGCGGCGCGCGACGAGCGCCGAGTCGTCGCTCGAGGCGTTGTCGACGACCACGACCTCGAGCGGTGCGACCGTCTGGCGGGCGAGCAGGGCGAGGCACCGGTCGAGCGCGTCGGCGTCGTCCCGGACGGGGACGACGACGGACACCGTGGGGCGGCTCACGGCGTCCCTCCGCGCCGGAGGGACGCGGGCACGAGGAGTCCCGCGACGACGGCGCCGAGCAGCCCGGCGGCGAGGTCGGTCACGGTGTCGCCGTAGCCGACGCCGATGCGGTCGTCGAGGTACGTGTGCCCGGCCCACTCGCCGAGCTCCCACAGGATCGCGAGCACCGCGCCCAGTCCGGTGGTCACGACGAGGACGCCGGCCCTGGCCCGTCCGGGACGCAGCGTGCCCGGGTCGGCGAGCATGCCCGCGCGGACGAGGGCGACGTACGCGACGGCGGCGACGAGGCCGGTGCACGCGGCGTGGACGGGGAGGTCGAGCCACGGCACGGCGCGGTACCACTCGAGCTGCGCGGCCCAGGCCGAGGCGAGGAGCGTGGCGCCGTACGCCACGTCCAGGGGAGCGGCGAGCCCGAGCGCACGCGGCACCATCGTGGCGCCCAGGACCAGCAGGAAGAGCGCGACCGCGACGCCGTCCAGGCCCACGGCGACCACGACGCTCGCCGCCGCCGCCGCGCGCACCACGTCGCCCGGGACGAGCCCGGCCCGCGCGTGGACGGTGCTGGTGGGGACCGCCCCGCGGGCGGAGGTGCCGGACATCGACGACTCCTCGGACGGTGGTGCGGCGGAGTCACAGCCTCACCCGGGGGCGGGCCGCTCGCATGCCCGCACGGGGTCCCCGCGCCCGGGCCACGCTCGCGGTCGCGGCGTCGAGGTCGTCGGCGGTCACGGGCGTGCGCAGGCTCCGCCCGGTCGGGTGCGACGTCCCGGTGCGAGGCGCTCGGGGCGACCGTGGCCGGGCGCACCGACATCCCGGGTCGCTCAGTCCCGGAAGCCGGCGAGCGCGGCGTCCTGGCAGGGTGGGTCCATGGAGCACACCCGCCACCCCCGTCGCTACGTCGTCACCGGAGCGGACTCCGGCCTCGGGCGAGAGGTCGCCCGGCTCCTCGCCAGGACCGGCGAGGTCGTCGCGTGCGGGGTGGGCGCGGACGTCGACGTCCGCGCCGACCTCACGACCCGGACGGGTCGCGCCGCGCTGGTCGAGCAGGTCCGTCGGCGGACGGACGACCGGCTCGACGCCGTCGTCGCGGTCGCAGGGTCCGGCGCCCCGCGCCCGGAGACGGTGGCCCTGAACTACTTCGGCACGGTCGAGGTGCTCGACGGCCTCCGGCCCGCGCTCGTCGCGTCCTCCGCGCCGACGGCCGTGGTCGTGTCGTCCTCCTCGACCCTCCACCGGGGCAGCGGCACGCTGGTCCGTGCTTGCGAGCGGGGCGACGAGGAGCGGGCGCTCGCGATCGCCCGGCACCTGGTCCGGACGCGGCGGGGGAGCCAGCTGTACCGGTCGAGCAAGATCGCGCTGAACCACTGGGTGCGGACGACGGCCGTGCGCGAGGAGTGGGCCGGTGCGGGGATCGTCCTCAACGCCGTCGCGCCGGGCATCGTCGCGACGGAGCCCGTCCTGGCCACGTGGGAGCGCGACCGGGCGCTCCTGGAGACGGCGCTCCCGCAACCGCTCGGCGCCCCCGGACCGGTCGCGCCCGTCGCGCACCTGCTCGCGCACCTGGCCTCCGCGGAGAACCGCTTGACCACCGGACAGGTCGTGTACTGCGACGGCGGGACGGACGCGCTGGTGCGCGGCACCCGACCGCAGCGGACCTACCTGCGCTACCCCGTCCGGGACGTCGCCGCGATGTGGCGCGCGACGCGGTCGAGCGCGACGTAGCGCGTTCCTGGGGCGTGGGGTCAGGCTCCGGCGCGCCGCTCCTCGGCGAGCAGCGCGTACGTCACGCCGTCGACCCAGCCGAGGTCGCGGTGCAGCGAGTCGCGCACGCCCACGCCCTCGCGCCGCATGCCGACGCGCTCCATGAGCCGCCACGACGGCTCGTTCGCCAGGAACGCGTTCGCGACGACCCGCCGCAGGCCCAGGTCCTCGAAGCACACGCGGAGAAGGCCCTGGACGGCCTCCGTCGCGTACCCCCGCCCCTGGTGCGACGGCGAGAGCGCCCAGCCGATCTCCGCCTCGTCCGGTCGGGGGCGGTCGACGACGTCGCGCTGGCCCCAGCCGTCGCGCACCGCGAGGTAGAGGTCGCCCACGACCTCGCCGTCGAGCTCGACGACGAGCGTCGTCGCGAGCCGGCCGGGATCGGCGTGGTGCTCGCGCCACTCCTCGGCGTCGGTGAACCGCTGCGTGAGCCAGCGGTCCACGGCGGGCAGGCTGCGGTAGGCGAAGAGGGAGTCGGCGTCCTCGCGCCGGGCGCGGCGCAGCACGAGGCGCGGGGTCGTCACGGGCCAGGCGACCCGGTCGAGGGCGTCCGGACGGACGTCGGTGGTGTCGGCCATGGGCACCACCCTGGCACGCGTCACCGACGGGGATCGAGCAGATTGCGCCGGGGAGGGCGCCGGGACGTGTCACACGCGGCGCGGGCGTCCGGTCGACAGGGGTGACAGGGCGGCGCGCGCCGCACGCAGCGACAGGAGGACACCATGAAGATCGTCGTGATCGGCGGTACGGGGCTCATCGGTTCGAAGCTCGTCACCGTGCTGCGGGACCGCGGCCACGAGGCCGTGCCCGCCTCGCCCAACTCGGGCGTCAACACCCTCACCGGGGAGGGCGTCGCGGAGGTGCTGGAGGGCGCGGACGTCGTGGTGGACGTCTCGAACTCGCCCTCGTTCGAGGACCAGGCGGTCCTCGACTTCTTCCGCACCTCGACGGGCACCCTCCTGGCGGCCGAGGAGAAGGCCGGCGTCCGCCACCACGTGGCGCTGTCCGTCGTCGGCACGCAGGGCCTGACCGAGAGCGGGTACTTCCGCGCGAAGATCGCGCAGGAGGAGCTCGTCACGGGCTCTCCGGTGCCGTACTCGATCGTCCACGCGACGCAGTTCTTCGAGTTCCTGAAGTCGATCACGGACGGCGCCACGCAGGACGGCGTCGTGCACCTCGCTCCCGTCCTGTTCCAGCCGATCGCCGCCTCCGACGTGGCGGTCGCCGTCGCGGACGTGGCCACGGGCGCGCCGGTGCGCGGGATCGTCGAGGTCGCGGGGCCCGAGGTCTTCCGCCTCGACGAGCTCGTGCGGACCACGCTCGCGTCGCTCGGCGACCCGCGCGAGGTCGTCGCCGACCCGCAGGCGCGGTACTTCGGCGCACCGCTGTCCGAGGACTCGCTCGTCCCGGGCGAGGGGGCCGTGATCGCGAGCACCCGCCTCGCGGACTGGCGCCAGCAGCAGGCGGTTGCCGGGCGCTAGCACGACCGGACGCGCGCCCGGCGGTCGAACGCCGCGGGGTGCGCGTCCCCGCTCCACCCGAGGACTCACCCCGAGACGACGGCGAGGCGCGCATGGACACGGAAGCGCTGGGCCCGACGGTGCGCCGGTTCCGGCTCGCCGCCGACCTCACGCTCGAACGGCTCTCGGAGCTGTCGGGCGTGAGCGACCGCACCCTGAGCGACATCGAGCGGGGCGCCGCCCTCGGCCCCCAGCACCGGACGATGCTCGCGGTCGTCGACGCGCTCGACCTCGACGAGGAGGACCGGGCGCTCGTCCTGCGCGCGGCGCGCGAGGGACGACGCCGGTCCCGCCCCGGGCCCGGTTGGCGGCTGCCGCTGCCGCGCGGCGCGGCCGACTTCACCGGGCGCGAGCACGAGCTCGACCGGGTGACGCGCGCGCTGCGGGCGGCCCCGGGGTCGCCCGCGCCCGTCGTCGTGGTCACGGGACCACCGGGATACGGCAAGACGAGCCTCGCGGTCCGCGCCGCGCAGCGACTCCAGGGCGAGTTCGACGACCAGCTCTTCCTCGAGCTCGCGGGCACGTCTCCCGACGCGGTCAGCCCCGGAAGCGTCGTCGCGCGGCTCGTCCAGGCGCTCGTCGGGACGGGCACGCGGGGCAGCTCCGACCCGGCCCGGCTGCGCGCGCTCCTCGACGGCCGGCGCGTCCTCGTCGTGCTCGACGACGCGCACGACGAGGCGCAGGTGCGCGCCGCGCTGCCGTCGGCGGCACCGGCGGCGGTGCTCGTCACGAGCCGGCGGCACCTCGAAGGGCTCGAGGACGTCGTGCGCGTCGACCTCGGGCCGCTGCGCCCCGACGACTCGCGCACCCTCCTCGCGCGCCTCGTCCCGCAGCAGCAGGCGTCCGCGGACGACCTCGCGCGCCTCGCCGCCCTGTGCGACGACGTCCCGCTCGCCCTGCGCATCGCGGCGAACCGGCTCGCGAGCCGCGCGACGTGGACGGTCGACGCGCTCGCCTCGCGCCTCGCGGTCGCCGACCGGCGCCTCGACGCGCTGTCCGCCGGCGACCTCTCGGTGCGGGCCGCGATCGACCTCTCGTTCGACCAGCTCGGGCCGGCGGCGCAGCGGCTGTTCCGGCGCCTCGCGCTCGTCGACGGGCGCGACGTCGGCACCGGCCTCGCCGCGACGCTCGCGGAGCAGCCGGTCTGGACGACCGAGGAGCTGCTCGACGAGCTCGTGTCACTGAGCCTCGTCCGCCCGGCGGAGCACGACCGGTACGCGTTGCACGACCTGCTGCGCCTCTACGCGCACCGGGCGCTCGAGGACGCCGAGCCGGCCGGGGAGCGCGCCGCCGTGCGGCGGCGCGCGGACGCCTGGCTCCTGCGCACCACGGTGCGGGCCGGACGCTGGTTCGAGCCGGACGTGCTGGGGGAGGGCTCCGCGGACCCCGCCGACGTCGTCGGCCTGGCGTCGAGCGACGGCGCCCGGGCCTGGCTCGTCGACGAGGCGACAGCCTGGTTCGCCGCGTTCCAGAGGGCCGCCCGCGGCGGGGACCACGCCGTCGTGGTCGAGGTCGCGGAGGCCCTGCACTGGTTCTCCGACCTGTGGCCCTACTGGGGCCACTGGCATGAGGTCTACGGGGCGTCGGCCGCCGCGGCGGCGGCGCTCGGCGACGACGCGCTGCTCGCGACCCACCAGGGCTATCTCGCCTGGGCGGCGGTGCACTGCCAGGGCGACGTGGTCGCGGGAATGGCCGCTGCCCGGAGTGCGCGGAAGTCGGCCGAGCGCGACGGCGACCCGGGCCTGCGCGCCTGGGCGGCCTACTACGTGGGATGGTGCGCGAGCGCGGCCGGCGACCGTGAGCTGTGCGTGGCGGCGTCGGAGGAGGCGGCCGACCTCTTCCGGCGCGCCGGCGACCGCGAGGGCCTGCCGCAGGCGCTCTTCCAGCGCTCCCAGGGGCTCGCCGGGCTGGGCCGGGAGGAGGAGGCGATCGCCAACTTGCGCGACGTCGTCGCGCTCGTGCGCGACCCCCGCACCGCACCGCGCGGGCAGGTCGCCGAGTTCACCGCGCTGCACGCGCTCGGCGCGATCGCGCGCATCAGCCTCGACCGGCAGGACTGGGCGACCACGCGCCACGTCGCCGCCGAGGCGATCACGGGCTTCCTGGCGCAGGGCGCCCGGCCGTCGGCGGCGCACATGCACGTGTACCGCGCCCGCGCTCGACGCGCCGAGGCCGACCACGCGGGCGCGCGCGCTGACCTGGCGCGGGCCGTCGAGCTCTTCGAGGGCTCGGGCGACGCCGAGGGCCTCGCCGCCGCGCGCGCGGCAGGCGCCCTCGTCCGGACCGGGGACGACGGCGGCCCCCGTCGCCGGGACGACGGGGGCCGCGCCGGTCGGCGCGTCAGGAGACGGCGGCGACCGCGTCCATGATCGTGGCCGCGACCTCCGCGGGGCGCGACACCGACAGGGCGTGCGACCCGCCGGCGACCGCGGTGATCCCGCGCGACCCGGCACGCTCGGCCATGAAGCGCTGGAGCTCGGCGGGGATGTTCCGGTCCTCCTCGCCGTAGACGAACCACGACGGCACGTGCCGCCAGGCCGCGTCGGTGCCGGGCAGGCCCTCGCTCAGCGCGAGCTCGGTGACGGGACGCTGCTCGGCGCCCATGACCACGGCGCGCTCGACGGGGACGTCGGCCGCGAACTGCGACGGGAACGCGTCGCCGCGGATCCGCAGCTCGTTGCCCCCGCTCGTGAGCGGGTAGCCGATCAGGGTGTCGCCCAGCGTGCTGCCCGGGAACTTGCCCGAGAGCTGGAGGGCGGACTCCCCGGCGTCGGGCGCGAACGCCCCGACGTAGACGAGGGCCTTGACGGCCTCGTTGTCCGCGGCGGCGCCGGTCACCACGATGCCGCCGTAGGAGTGCCCGACGAGGACGACCGGACGGTCGACCGCCGTGACCACGTCGCGGACGTACGCGGCGTCGCCCGTGACGGAGCGCAGCGGGTTGGCGAGGGCGACGACGTCGACCGAGCGCGCGAGGAGGCGCTCGACGACCCCGTCCCAGCTGTCGGAGCCGGCGAACGCGCCGTGGACCAGGAGGACGAGGGGCTGGGTGGTAGTCATAGTTCTTCCTTCTCTCGGTGCGGGAAAGGCCGCCCGGCGACCGGACGGCGCGGGCGAGGACCGGGTCATGACCGGTCAGAGGGTGCCGAGCGCGGTGCGCAGCACGTGTACCGCCTGCTCGACCGCGGCCGTGGTGGCACGCGTCGGGCGCAACGGGTTGAGCATCATGAAGTCGTGGATCGTGCCGTTGTAGCGCAGGCTCGTCGTCGGGACGCCCGCCTGGAGCAGCCGACGCGCGTACGCCTCGCCCTCGTCGCGCAGCACGTCGTTCTCGTCGACGATCACGAACGCGGGCGGAAGGCCCGCGAGGTCGTCGAGCGAGGCGCGCAGCGGTGACGCCGTGATCTCGGACCGGCGGTCGACGTCGGGCAGGTAGCTGTCCCAGAACCACGCCATGGCCCGGGCCGTGAGGTGCGGGCCGTCCTTGAACTCGCGGTAGCTGGCCGTGTCCTGCGCCGCGTCGGTCACGGGGTAGTACAGCGACTGGTGGACGAACGTCACGTCACCTCGCTGCTTGGCGAGCAGCGTGAGCGCGGCGGTCAGGTTCCCGCCCACCGAGTCACCCGCGACGGCGAGGCGGGACGCGTCGAGACCAAGGGTGGCGCCCTCGGTCGTGATCCATCGCGCCGCCGCGTACCCCTGCTCGAGAGCGACGGGGTAGCGGGCCTCGGGGGAGCGGTCGTACTCGACGAACGCCACGGCGGCCCGGGCGCCCACCGCGAGCTCGCGCACCAGGCGGTCGTGCGTGCCGGCGTCGCCGAGCACCCAACCGCCGCCGTGCATGTACAGGACGACGGGCAGGGTCCCGGTCGTGCCACGGGGCTTGACGACGCGGACCCGGACCGAGCCGTCGCCCGCGGGGACCGTCACCCAGACCTCCTCCACCTGTGCCATCTCGATGAGCTGCGCCTGCAGGTCGTCGAGGACCTTGCGGGCGCGCTCGGGGCCGAGCTCGTCGACGAACGGGGGTGTCGCGACGGCGTCGGCGAACGCCTGTGCCTCCGGTTCCAGGACGGGTTTGCTCATGGTCATCTCTCCTTCGTGCGATCGGTCGTCCCCTGCCCCTCCAGCCTCCGGACCGCCGGGCCAGAGCACCACGAAGAACGCACGCAGGACTCGTGCGTGGCGGGCCGCGTGTCACACGCCAGACGCTCGCCCGGTCGAGACGGCAGCAGGACGACGCGCGTCGGACGGGTCCGGTCGAGTCGTGAGGTAAGAGCGGGAGCACCGGGTTTCAGGCGGCCCTTCGTGGGTACGCGCCAAGCAGATCGCGGCTGGTCCCACCCGCCGCCGGACCCACGCACGGCCCGTTCGTCGTGCCCTTGTCACAGATCCGGACCCTGTCCGGTCGGGACCACGAGAGCGTCCTGCCGACCGGCAGGGCTTCACGGCGAGGCGAGGGCGGGCGAGGATGTCGGACGTGGACGGACGAGGGACGGACCTGGAGTCGGCGGAGCGGCAGTTCAGCGCGGCGCGGCGCCGGCTGTTCGGCATCGCGTACCGGATCCTGGGCAGCGCGGCCGAGGCCGACGACGTGCTCCAGGACGCCTGGGTGCGCTGGCAGACGTACGACCGGTCCACCGTGCGCAACCCGGACGCGTTCCTCACCACGACGGTGACCCGCCTCGCGATCAACGTCGCCCAGTCCGCGCGCGTGCGCCGCGAGACGTACATCGGCCCGTGGCTGCCCGAGCCCGTGGACACGAGCGCCGACCCGACGCTCGGCGCCGAGCGGGGCGAGGCGCTCGAGGTCGCGCTGCTCATGCTGCTTGAGAAGCTCACCCCGACCGAGCGTGCGGCGTACGTGCTGCGCGAGGCGTTCGACTACCCGTACGAGCAGATCGCGGAGATCATCGGGCACTCGCAGGCCAGCGTGCGCCAGCTCGTGAGCCGGGCGCGCCGCCACCTCGGCGAGGAGCGCCGCACGCCCGTCGCCCCGGAGGCCCAGCGCCGTCTGCTCACCGCCTTCGTCGCGGCGGCCAAGGCGGGCGACGTCGCGCTCCTGGAGCAGCTCTTCGCCGAGGACGTGATCTCCTACTCCGACGGCGGGGGCGTGGTCCGCGCGTCGAAGTTCCCGGTCGTCGGGCGCCCGCGCGTCGCGAAGTACCACCACGCGTTCGCCGAGCACTTCTGGGCGGGCGTCGAGGTCGAGCCCGCCGACGTCAACGGGTACCCGGCCGTCAAGCTCTCGCGCGACGGGGAGCTCTTCGCCGTGCTCACGGTCCGCGCCACGACCGACGGCATCGACCGCGTGCTGTGGATGATGAATCCGCAGAAGCTCGCGGCCGTCCCCGCGTAGGCCCGGCATGCCCCAGCGAGACAGGGCGGTGGCGCGGCTCGAGGCAGACCGCGCCGCGCACGACCGCGTCGTCGAGGTGCTCCTGCGCGCGACCGCGGCAGGGGACCGGGCCGCCGTGCGCGGGCTGCTGGACCCGGCGGTGACCCTGTGGGTCGACGCGGCGGGCAGCGCCGCCGCGACGCCCGGGACGGTCGAGGGCGCCGACGAGACGGCGCGGGCGCTGTGCCGCGTCCTGCGCCCCGGCCCGGGCGTCGAGGTGGCGGCGCGCTCGGTGAACGGCGCCGCGGGCCTCGTGGTGCGCCAGGACGGCGTCGTGACCGGTGTCGTGAGCGTCGCGGTGCGGTCCGGCCGGGTGGTCGAGGCGTGGGTGGTGCTCAGCCCGTCCAAGCTCGAGCGGTGGAACCGGGACTGACACCCGGACGGCGCGACGACGGTCCGGCACGGGTCTAGGGTCGCCCCCATGACGCTCTACCTCGACGACCGCGACGAGGGCCTGTCTCCCGCGACGAGCCACCCCGCGTTCGTGTCCCTCGCCCCCGAGCCGTTCTACGACGAGGGCGAGGACTTCTCGCCGTTCGGCAACGACTCGGGGCACGACGCGCTGCGGGACCTCGAGGAGTGGTACGCGGCCGAGGGTCGTGACGACGCGCTGCCCGCGTTCGTCGACGGGCTCCTCGCCGCCTGGGACCTCGGGGTGCCGGAGGACGTCTGGTCCGCCGGACGGCAGGCCGCGTCCGACGGGCTGCGCTCCGGCGCGCTCGACGAGGAGGCGCTCGCGGCGGAGGCACGGGCGCAGGTCGCGATCGTGCTCGGGCAGCTCAAGATCCGCGGCGGCCTCACGCCGCAGGCTCGCGCGGTGGGCGCTCGGGCGCTCGACGTGCTGGGCGCGCTCAACGACCACGCGCGCGTCGCGAGCCCTGGCTGGCCCTACGCCGACGCCGACGCCGCGGCCACGGCGACGATGGCCGCCGTCGTGCGGGACGCGCCCGACCTGACCTGACGTGACCGGACCCGGTCTGACGGCGCCCCGGCGGTGATCGGGGCGCCGTCCGGTGCGTCAGCGGCGCGCCGCCGGGACCTCGTGCAGGGCACCCGCGGCGTCGAGCTCGAGCACGACATCGACGCCAAGGCGGGCGAGGAAGCCGTCGTCGTGGCTGACGACGAGCAGCGCGCCCGCGTAACCCGACAGGGCCTCCACGAGCCGGTCCACGCTGCGCACGTCGAGGTTGTTCGTCGGTTCGTCGAGCACGAGGAGCTGGGCGGGCGGCTCGGCGAGCAGGAGCCGCGCGAGCGAGACGCGGAACCGTTCGCCGCCCGACAGCGTGGACACCGGGCGGTCGACGCTCGACCCGCGCAGCAGCAGTCGCGCGAGCTGGTTGCGGATCGTTCCCGGGGCCGTGCCGGGCGCCCCGTCGCGCACGTTCTCGAGCGCGCTCCGGTCGTCGTCGAGGCCGTCGAGCCGTTGGGGCAGGTAGCCGACGCGGTCGGTGAGCAGCACGCCGCCCGCGCGTCCCGGCTCCGGGGCGCGACCGGCGAGCAGGTTCTCCAGGAGCGTCGTCTTGCCCGTCCCGTTCGCGCCGACGAGCGCGACGCGCTCGGGCCCCTGCACGACGACCGTCCGGTTCGTCCCCCGCAGCTCGGCGAGGCGTCGGCCGCGTGGCACGTCCGGGTCGGGGAGCACGAGGTGCACGTGCTCGTCGTCGCGCACGCGGGCCGCCGCGGCGTCGAGCGCGTCCTGCGCCGCCTGGACCTTCGCGTCCAGGCCCTGGCGCATCGAGCCGGCGGACACCTGCGCGGCGGACGCCCGCAGGCCCATGGAGATGCGTGACCCGGTGCGGTTCGCCTGGGCGGTGCGCGCGGTCCGCTCGCGGCGTGCGAGCTTGGTCTCGGCCTCGACGCGCTGGCGCTTCTCGGCCCGGAGCGTCTGCTCGGCGGTCCGCGCGGCCTGTGCCGCGGCGGCCTGGTCCGCCTCGAGCTGGTCGCGCCACGCGCTGTACGGACCGCCGAACGTGCTGAGGCGGCCGGCGTGCAGCTCCGCCGTGTCGTCCACGTGCTCGAGCAGGTCGAGGTCGTGGCTCACGACGACGAGCGTCCCGGGCCAGTCGTCGACGAGCGCCGCGAGCCGTGCGCGGGTGCCTCTGTCGAGGTTGTTCGTCGGCTCGTCGAGCAGCGTGATCGCGCTGCGCCGCACGCGCAGCCCGCTGATCGCGACGAGCATCGCCTCGCCGCCGGACAGCTCGCCCACGCGCCGGTCGAGGCCCACGCCGTCGAGCCCGATCTCGGCGAGCGCCTGTGCGGCGCGCGCCTCGACGTCCCAGTCGTCGCCGACGGCGTCGAAGTGGCGCACGTCCACCTCCCCGGACTCGATGGCGCGCAGCGCGGCGAGCGTGCCGTCGATGCCGAGGAGGCGCGCGACGCTCGCGCCCTGGCCGAGGGTCAGCGTCTGAGGGAGGTAGGCGACGTCGCCGCTGGTCGTGACGCGGCCCGACGTCGGCGTGAGCAGGCCGGCGACGAGGCGCAGGAGGGTGGACTTGCCGGCGCCGTTGTCGCCGACGAGGCCCGTGCGGCCGGTGCCGAACGTGCCGGTGAGGTGCGAGAGCGCGACGGTGCCGTCGGGCCACTCGAACGAGAGGTCGGTCAGGGTCACCGCGGAGCGGTGCAGGGTGGACATGAGGTGCTCCTCGTGCCCGCGCGGGCGCGGGCAGGATCGTGCTGGGGAAGGACAGGTTGGCGCGGAGCGGTGCGGCGGGTCCAGGCACGACGAAGCCACGG
The DNA here is from genome assembly GCF_059758455.1 of Cellulosimicrobium sp. GQ32. NCBI lineage: Bacteria > Bacillati > Actinomycetota > Actinomycetes > Micrococcales > Promicromonosporaceae > Cellulosimicrobium > Cellulosimicrobium sp. GQ32. The sequence continues at coordinate 220,049 of NZ_JCAXEP010000002.1, forward strand.
CAGCAGCCGGGAGGGTTCGCCCGCGAGGGCTCCGTCACGGAGCCGGGGCGAGAGGGGTGCGCTGGGACGGGCCGCCGACGGCTCGGCGGCTAGAGTCTGTCGACCTCGATGAGCACGTGCCGATGCTATCAGCGCGCCTCAGTCCGGCGTCGGCCTGCTCCCCAGCGCGTGCACGAGCCCGGCCACCAGGGCCGCGGCGGCCGCGCTCGGGTGCGGGCGTGTCACGAGGCCGAGGGACCACGCCTCGGGAGCGTCGAGCGGGACCGCGACCGCGCCGTCGGCGGGCTCGTACATGTCGGCCGGCACCACCGCGACCCCGAACCCCGCGGCCACGAACGCGGGCAGGTCCCCGACGTCCGCGACCTCCGTGTCGGCCCGCGGCGCGACGCCCGCGTGCGCGAACGCGCGCTCGGCGACCACGCGGTTGCCGAACCCGCGCGGCGTCGTCACGACGCGCTCGTCGGCCAGGTCGCCCGGCGCGACCGACGCCGCCTCCGCCAGCGCGTGCCCGGTGGGCAGGACCGCGACGAACGTCGCGGACGTGAGGCGCGTGTACTGCAGGCCAGGATGGTCCTGCGGGTCCAACCCCGTGAACGCGACGTCGACGACCCCGCGGCGCACGTCCTCCCCGAGTCCCGTCGAGCCGGCAGGACTCGGCGTCAGGCGCAGCTCGACGCCGGGGTGGTGCTCGCGGAACGCCGCGAGCACGCGCGGCAGGCCGAGGTAGCCGAGGTTGGTGAAGACCCCGAGGCGGACGGTGCCGCGCACGAGGTGCGGGCCGGGCGCGACGACGGCGCGCGCCTCGTCGACGGCGTCGAGGACCGCGCGGGCTCGGGGGAGCAGCGCCTCGCCCTGCGAGGTGAGCGCGACGGTGCGCTTGGTGCGCTCGAACAGCCGGGCGCCCAGCTCGGCCTCGAGCGCCCGCACCCCCGCGGACACGCTCGACTGCACGGCGAACACGCGCGTGGCGGCGCGCGTGAAGCTCAGCTCCTCGGCGACGGCGACGAAGTACTCGAGCTGGCGCGTCTCCATGGAGCGAGGGTACTCAGAAATCGGTCCAGACGATCACGCGTATCGATAGAAGTCGTTGGACGCGATCACCCGTTCGGGCGCACGGTGGTGCACATGACCTCGAACTCGACCTCGACGCACACCCCGGACGTCGTCCGAACCTCGCCGCTGGCGACCCGGCGGCGTCCGGTCGTCTCCCACGGCTCCGGATTCCTCGTCGTGGCGCTCGCGTTCGCCACCGCGATGGCGTTCTCGACCGTCCCGACCCCGCTCTACCCCCTCTACCAGGTGCGCGACGGGCTCCCCACGGTCGCCGTGACCGTCGTCTTCGCCGCCTACGCGGTCGGGGTGGCCGCGAGCCTCTACCTCGTCGGCCACCTCAGCGACCGGTTCGGGCGCCGGCGCGTGCTGCTCCTCGGCCTCGCGGCCGAGCTCGTCGCGGCGGTGCTGTTCCTCGCGCTCGACGGGCTCGGCGGGCTCGTGGTCGCGCGGCTCGTCTCCGGAGCGGGGATCGGCGCCGTCACCGCGACGGCGACGGCGCACCTCGCCGAGCTGCGGGCCGTCGCGCGCCCGGACGGCTCGCGCGACGCGAGCGCCGTCGCGGGACTGGCGAACATCGGCGGCCTCGCGCTCGGGCCTCTCGTCGGCGGCCTGCTGGCCCAGGCGGCGCCCGCCCCGCTCACGACGCCGTACGTCGCGTTCGCCGTCCTGCTCGCCGCCGCGGTGCTCGCCGCCGCGCTCGTGCCCGAGACGGTCGCGCCGTCAGCCGGCCCGTACGCCTACCGCCCGCAGCGCGTCGCGGTGCCGCGGTCCGGTCGCGGCACGTTCGTCGCCGCGGCGGCAGCTGCGTTCGCCGGCTTCGCCGTGTTCGGGCTCTTCACGTCCCTCACGCCGAGCGTCCTCGCCACGGTCATGCACGAGGAGTCGCGACTCGTCGCAGGACTCGTGTCCGCCGCGGTGTTCGCGTCCGCCGCTCTCGCGCAGCTCGCCTCGGGGCGGCTCGCCCCGGCGCGGCAGGTGGTGCTCGCGGTCGCGCTGACGCTGTCCGGGCTCGTCGTCCTCGCCGTGTCGGTCGGGCTCGCGTCCCTGTCGGGCTTCGTCGCCAGCGCGGTCGTCGCCGGGGCGGGGGTCGGCATCCTCTTCCGCGGCGCTCTCGCGACGGCGGGGTCGCTCGCCGAACCGCAGCGGCGCGGCGAGGTGCTCGCGGGGATCTTCCTCGTCGCGTACGTCGGGCTCGCGGTGCCCGTGCTGCTCCTGGGCCTCTCGCTGACCGTCGAGCCGCTGCGGCTCATGGTCGTCGTCTTCGCCGCCGCGACCGCGGTGCTCGTCGCCCTCGCCGCCCCGGGCCTGGCTCGCCGGTCCGCGCGCGGGTGACGTCCGCGCACTCCGACGTCCCGGCGCACGGCACACTGTGCCCGTGGTGTCACGAGGGCGACCCCGTCGGGGTGAGCGGCGCGCGACGGCGCGGGCCGCTCGCGTCGCCGCGGCACGGTGGGCGCTCGCCCGGGCGCGGCGCATCGCGGTCGGCGCCGGCGTGGTCTGGCTGGCGAGCGTCGCGGCGGCCGTCCTGCTGGTGCTCGCCGCGCCGTCGCGTCGGCTGCTCTGGTCGGTCCAGCCACCCACGCGCTCGAGCAGCCCGCCGGTCGAGGTCGAGGTCGTCGGCGTGGGGGCCGTGCTGCTGGTCGCGGGGGTCTCGCTGGCCGCCGTCGGGCTCGCGTGCGTCGGGATCCTCGTCGCTCGGGGGCGAGCCCGAGACCCCGTCGACCGAGCGCAGCCGCTGCCGCTCTGGTCGATCGCGAGCGTCGCCCTCGCGGCAGCGGTGGTACCGAACCTCCTCGGCACCCTGGCCCTGTCGGCGCTCGACGCAGGCGAGAGCTCCGCGGTGGTGGTGCTCGGCGCGTGGCCCTTCGTGGTCGGGCCGCTCACGGCTGCGTTCGCCGCCGAGCGTGCCTGGAGCGGGGCGCGCGACACCCGCTCGGCGGCCACCCGGGGCGAGAGCCCGGCGGGGTAGCGCTTTCCGTCCTCCGTGTGCCAGACTCGGCGGCGCCGGCGTGAAACCGGTTTCTCGCACCGACGAAGGAGTTGGGTGATGGCAGGACGGTGGGTGAGGGTCCCGCTGGCCGCGGCGACCGTGGTCGTGATGGCGGTGACGGGGACCGCGCTGACGAGCAGCGCAGCGCCGGACGCCGCGGGAGGAGGTGGCGCGACGCCGGGCGGCCCGGGTGCGGCGGACCTCGGCCGGCAGGTGCTCGGCGCGGACGACGGCTGGGGCGCCGCGAACGGCGGCACCACGGGCGGGAGCGCGGCGAGCGCCGAGCACGTGTACGTCGTCGACACCTGGGACGAGCTGCGCGCCGCGCTGGGCGGTGCCGGGGCGCGGACGGACACGACGCCGCGCATCGTGTACGTCGACGGACGTATCGACGCGTTCGCCGGGACCAGCTGCGAGGCGATCGCCGTGACCGTCCCGGTCGCAGGCAGCGACGCGCCGTTCTCGATGGACGACTACGTCGCGGCCTACGACCCCGCGACGTACGGGTGGGTGGACCCGGTCGGTCCGCTCGAGGACGCGCGCGTGGTCGCGGCCGGAGAGCAGGCGAGGCTCACGCTCCAGCACGTCGGGTCGAACGTGACGATCGTCGGCCTGGGCGCGGACGCGCAGCTCGTGGGCGCGAGCCTGCGGATCCGCGACGCGCGCAACGTCATCGTCCGCAACGTCACCTTCTCCGACGCGCGCGACTGCTTCCCCGCGTGGGACCCGAGCGACGGCGAGGCCGGCAACTGGAACTCCGCGTACGACAACGTGTCGGTGTGGACGTCGGAGAACGTGTGGGTGGATCACAGCACGTTCGACGACGGTGAGCGCCCGCCATCGTCGCTGCCCACCGTGTTCGGCCGCCCGTACGAGATCCACGACGGGCTGCTCGACATCACGCACGGCTCGGACCACGTGACGGTGTCGTACAACCACTTCTCCGACCACGACAAGACGGCGATCCTCGGCTCCTCGGACAGCCGCACCCAGGACGCGGGCAAGCACAAGGTGACCTACCACCACAACCGGTGGACCGACGTCGGGCAGCGCGCCCCGCGCGTGCGGTTCGGCGACGTGCACGTCTACAACGAGCTGTACGAGCAGACGCGCGAGGGCATCTTCCAGTACTACTGGGGCGCGGGCGTCGACTCGAGCATCTACGCGGAGAACAACGCGTTCGAGCTCGCCCGGGGCGTCGACCCGGCCCGGATCATCGGCCGGTACAAGGGCGAGCGGCTCTTCGAGACCGGCTCGACCGTGAACGGCGAGCCCGTCGACCTCCTCGCGGCCTACAACGCCTCGGTGGGCGAGGCGGACCGGCTCGCCGACGAGGCGCGCTGGACGCCGACGCTGCACGGGAGCATCGACCCGACGTGGGCCGTCCCCGCGATCGTGCGGTCGTCCGCGGGCGCGGGCCGTCTCGGCCCGGTCGAAGCCCCGGCCTACGACCCGACCGCGACGTACGGCGCGGGCGACGTCGTCGTCCACGACGGCGCGGTGTTCCGCGCCCAGTGGTACGCGCGGGGAACGAGCCCGGGCTCGGCGTGGGGTCCGTGGGAGGAGCTCGCCACCGACGGGCGCGGCGTGCCGGTCTGGACCCCGACGCGCGTGTTCCGGGCCGGCGACGCGGTCGTGCACGACGGTGCGGTGTGGGTCGCGCAGTGGTGGTCGCGCGGGCAGGAGCCGGGCGCCGGCTCGTGGGGCCCGTTCCGCGCGGTCGGCTGAGACGCGCGGCCGTCACCACGACCTCACGGGGACGACGAGGGGGTCGGTCGGCACGGCGCGCTGGGGGCGTCGTGCCGACCGGTGCTCGCGCGCTGGGCGTGTCTCTCGACGTCGTGGCGTGCTCGCGGCAGACTCTCGCCGTCAGTCGTCCCCCAAGAATCGACGTCGGGAGCGTGCGCAGGTGCGAGCGAAGCGGTGGGCCGTGGTGACGGCGGTGGTGCTGGGCGCCGTGGTTCTCAGTGGCTGCGACAGCGACGGTGAGGCCGATGCCGCTCCGCCGGCCGCCCCGGACGCCGCTGCGGTCGAGGACGCCGCGGGGGACGACACCGCGGAGGACGCTGCCGCCTGCGCCGCCTACGGCGACGTCCTGACGATCCTTGAGAACGCCGACCTCAGCCTGGCCGACGGTCGCATGGACGCGCAGGAGCACGACGGCTGGTACCGGCTGGCGGCCCGCGTGCTCGATCGTCTGCCGTCCGACGGGGACACTGCCGTGCAGACCGCGATCGGCGAGCTCCAGCAGGTCGCGCCGGCCCTCCCGCCCGGGGCGTTCGCGGAGTCGACCGGTGTGCACTCCCCGGAGTGGGACGACGCCGAGGGTGACCTCGGCGACGCGTGCGACGCAGTCGGCGCACCGCTGACCATCGACATGTTCACCGGAGGGTGACGCCCGGCGCGGTTCAGGTGGGCTCGGAGGCCGGTGCGAGCGTCGCGGCCAGCACCTGCCAGCGGTCGTCCGCCCGCACCCAGAGGCGCGTGTAGGTCAGCCGAGCGGAGACCGCGGCGCTGCCCTGGATCGCCTCGACGGCCGCGACCAGGCGGGTCACCCCGCTCGCGACGTCCTCCTGGACGTCCAGCGACTCCTCCTCCAGGCGGGTGATCCGCAGCGCACCCGAGCGGTGGCTCTCCAGGTCGTCCTCCTTGGAGAAGACGGACCCGTCCGGCCCGACGCCCACGCAGCGGGGGTGCAGCAACGCGTCCAGCGCGTCGACGTCACCGGCGCGCTGGGCGGCCTGGAGCGCATGCTCAGCAGCGAGAAGACTCATCGCGCGAGTCTACGGACCGGGACTCGTCGCATGCCGGTGCGACTCACTGCGCCGGGTCGTCCAGGGCCGTGAGCTCGACGCGCTCGACGCCCCAGCCGAGCGCCTCGTGCCGTACGACGCTCCAGCCCGCGCGCTCCGCGAGCCGGGCGACGTCGTCGGGCGTGCGTGGCGCAGCACCGGTCGTCGCCAGCGTGAGCAGCGCGTGCTCGTGCGCGTGGGGGCTGAGCCCGTCGGGCGTGAAGTCCTCGACGAGGACCGCGCGCGGCGCGGCTGCGCGCATCGCGACGAGGAGGTCGACGACCTCGTCGTCCGTGCGGTGGCCTGTCCCGAGCGCGCTCACGCCGACGTCGGTCGCGGGCCACGTCTCGGCCGTGGCGTGCGTCGTGGACGCTCCGGCCTGCTCGCGCAGGACTCCGAGCGGGACCGCCTCCTCGACGAGCGTCGTCGAGCGCTCGCCCGGGACTTCGGCGAGCAGGTCCGCGACGGCCAGCGCGCCGGGACCGCCGACCGCGACGGACCGGGCGTCCGCCCAGACCGGCCACGTGCCGAGACCGGTGAGCACGTACGGGAGCACGTCGGCGCCCTCGACGACCTCCGCGGCGCGGTCGGCGTCCGCCTCGACCTCGGCGCGCAACGACCGGCCGCGCGCGCGTGACCAGGCCGGGCCGCCGTCCCGCAGCGCGGGGGCGAGCGCGGCGAGCGCCAGGACGGCGTCCGCCTCGAGCCCCTCGTACTCCTCGCGCTCGTGCTCGTCGTCGAGGAGGTCCTCACCCGCGTCGTCCAGGGCGACCTCGTCGCCGTCGCGGGTCACGACGCCCGATGCCGCGAGCACGCCCACCAGGGCGCGGACCGCGCCCGGCGCGACGCGCGCCACCTCGGCGAGGGTCGTGAGGTCGCGAGGCCCCGCGCCCAGCTCGTCGAGCAGGCCGAGCTGGAGCGCGGCGCGGGTCGCGAACCAGGGCACGGGAGACGGGACCCCCGTGGGCTGCGACTCCGCCTCGGCCGCAGGCCCCTGGGCCGGCGCCGGGGCGGCAGCCGGCTCGGCGTGCCAGTAGCCCGTGACGTCGACGTGCGTGCGCGGCACGGCGCGCTCGCGCGTCAGGTAGCGCCGCACAGGCAGGAGCGTGCGGCTCTCGCTCGCCGCCCACGCGTAGACCTGGCCGGGCCACCAGTCGAGGTCGCGCACGGCGTCGTCGAGCGCGGCGCGGTCGCCCTCCGGTGCGACGACCCACCGCACGGTGTCGCCCGCGCGCAGCGCGAGGTCCTGCCGGGCCGCCTCGGCACCGATCGTCACGACGACCTGCACGGGCACGTCGACCGGTCGTTCGTCGAGGAAGCGTCCGATCGCGGGCAGCGCCGTCTCGTCGCCGGCGAGCAGCGCCCAGTCGACGTCGTCGGGCCAGACGGTCGACGCCTTGGGCCCGACGAACCACAGCTCGCCGCCCGGGCGCGCCGCCTGGGCCCACGTCGCGGCCGGGCCGTCGCCGTGCAGCACGAGGTCGAGGTCGAGCTCGCCCGCCGCCGCGTCCCAGCGGCGCGGCGTGTAGTCGCGACCCTGTCGGTTGGGGGCCGACGGCCAGTCGATCCCGTGCGCGCGCTGCACGGGCAGCGCGGAGGCGACGTCGCCGTCGGACGCGAGCACGATCTTCACGTGGTCGTCGAACCACGGCGCGTCGAACGCGGGCATCGGCAGCCCGTGGCGCTCGAAGGCCCCGAGCTCGGGCCCGACGAGCGTGACCCGGCGCATGCGGGGCGTGACGTCGACGACGCGCGCGACCTCGACGCGCCGCAGCACCAGCGGGTGCGTGCGCAGGCGGTGCTGGGCCATCAGGAGAACTGCTCCTCGACGACGTCGAGCAGGGCCATGGCCTCGTGGTAGTCCCCGCGGATCGTCCACGTGGGCAGCTCGTGCGCCGTGCCGGCCGCGAACGACGGCAGGCCCGCGAACACCGGGTCGGCGGCGAGGGCGTCGACGTCGATCTCGGCGCCGTTGAACCCGATGACGAACACGTTCGGCGCGCTGACCACGGACGTCACCTGCTCTGCCGAGACCTCGAACATGTCGCCCCCGGGCGTGTAGGGCTCGGCGCCGGTCTGCTCCTGGATCGGCTGGATCGCGAAGCCGAGGTCCGCGAACGTGTTCGGCAGCGCCTCGCCCTCGATGAGGGCGAACGTCTTGCCCTCCGACGTCAGCGCCAGGAAGGCCGTGTCGCCCTCGGGGACGGTGATCGCGTCCGCCACCTCGGCGACGCGCGCGTCGTACCCGGCGACGAGCTCGTCGTACGTCGCGGCGTCGTCGAACACGTCCTGCGCGAGGAACGCGAACTGCTCCTGCCACGTCGTGTACGTGCCACTGACGAGGACGGTGGGGGCCATCTGGCTCAGGCCGTCGTAGACGTCGGTGGCCTGCTTGAGCGGGAAGCCCCAGCCGCCGCCCACGATGAGGTCCGGCTCGAGGGCGAGGATCGCCTCGAGGTTGAAGCCGTCGGCGCTCCACTCGATGAGCTCGGTGCCGTCGGCCTCGGCCTCCTCGGCCCAGAAGGTGGAGAACTTCGGGTCCGGGTCGTCGGTCACCTCGGGGACCGTGGCGAGCACCGGCACGTCGAGCGCGTACAGGTACCCGGCGAGGGCGTGGTTGAGCACGACGACGCGCTGCGGGTCGGTCGGGACGGTGACGTCGCCCTGGTCGGTCGTCACGACCCGCTCGGTGGCGGTCTCGGAGGCGGTCGCGCCGGGCTCCGCGGACGCCCCGGCGCCCGCGTCGGACGGCGTCGTGTCGGCGGAGCAGCCCGCCAGCGCGAGCGTCGCGGCGGCGACGAGCACGCTCAGCGCGGCGAGGGGACGGCGGGCGGGGCGACGTGACGGCAGCATGGAACCTCACACTCGGCAGCAGGGATGCGGGGGCCGCACGGCGTACCGGGGCGCACCTCGCGAGGTTAGGCTAACCACACCTGGCGGACGAACCGCGTCCGAACGTGACACGGCTCGTCCCGAAGACGACACGGCGACCTGGGCCCGAGAGCCCGGGGGAGAGGGGCAGCATGACCCGGACCGCGCTGGGCGCCGTCGTCCCCGAGCACTCGGTCCGCTTCCTCGGGCACGACACCCATGCGCACGACGAGCCGCACCTCGTCCACGTCGTCGCCGGCACCGCGGAGCTCGTCGTCGACGGCGCAGCCCTGACCCTGCGGACCCACGAGAACCTCTGGCTCGCCCCGCGCGTCCCGCACGCGATGCGCCTCCCGGGCGACTCGATGGCCATCGGCCCGGTGCTCTCGCCCGGGGTCGAGCCGCCGACGCGCGTCCACCGCCTCGGCGTCGTGCCCGCGCTCACCACGGTGCTCACGGCCGTCCTGTGCGCGGCCCCGGCGACGCCGGAGCAGGTTGCGCCGTTCCGCGCCGCGCTCGAGGACGTGCTGCGGGGACTCGCGGGCGACTACTTCGTCCTGCGGCTCCCCGTGCACCCCGTCGCGCGGGCCGTGGCGGAGGAGGCCCGGCGGGGCGTCGCGACGCTCGACGAGCTCGCGGACCGGCGCCGCGCCAGCGCGCGGCACGTCCAGCGCCTCTTCGTCGAGGAGACCGGGCTCGCGTTCGGGCGCTGGCGCACGCGCGCCCACCTCAACGTCGCCGTCGCCCGGCTGCGCGGCGGGTCGCACCTCGACGCCGCGGCCCGCGCCGCGGGCTACGCGTCGCGCGCCGGGCTGCTGCGCGCGCTGAGCCGGGAGACCGGGTTGCCGGTCGCCGACCTCGCGCGCGACCCGGTCGCGGCGCTCGCGGCCCGTCCGCCCGAGGGGTCGGGGGACCAGGTCGTGCCGGCGAGCGCCTGAGCTACGGCTGCGCGGCCGTCGGACCTGCCGTCCGGACGACCCGGTAGCGCAGCGCGGTCCGCGCGCCGAGCTCGTCGACCCGCACCTTCTCCAGCGCGGCGGGCGCCTCGCCGTCGAACAGCCGGACGCCGCCCCCGAGCAGGACCGGCATGACCTCGACCGCGAGCTCGTCGACGAGCCCGGCGGCCCAGAGCTGGCGGAAGACGTCGGCCCCGCCGATGAAGGTCACGTCGCGCTCGCCCGCGGCGTCGCGGGCCTGCCGGACCGCCGACTCGACGCCGTCCGTGACGAACGTGACCCACAGCCGCTCGTTGCGCTTCGGCGCGACCGGAGGCGGCGTGTGGGTGACGACGAAGATCGGCACCTGGAACTCGTAGCCGTCCGCGTAGCCGTCGGGGTCCGGGGCCATGTCGTACGTGCGCCGGCCCATGAGGACGGCGCCGGTGCGCTCCTGGAGCTCGCGCAGGTACGCGCTGCTCGCCAGCTCCTCAAAGTCCGCGTACAGCGCCTCGATGCTCCCGTCGGCGTCCCGCACGTACCCGTCGAGCGACACCGCCGCTCCTGCGACCACCGTGGCCATGCGTCCTCCTCGTTCGTGATCGTGGTTTCGTGATCCTGGGTCGTGGGGGGTGACCCGTCCCGCGCCGCCGACTCATCGGTCATGGCACCGCCGACCCGCGACCCGCGAGCCGTGGGCACGGGACACTGGGTGCATGACCGTCGAGAAGGACGCCGTGGACCTCGTGCCCGGAACCGCGCAGCCGTCTGCCGAGGTCGCGGACCCGGGCGCCCTCCTCGCGCGCGTGCGCGCGCTCCGCGAGCGGTCGGGCGGCGGGCGCGTCGTCGTCGGGATCGCGGGCAGCCCTGGCGCGGGGAAGACGACGCTCGCGCTCCGGCTCGTGGGGGCGATCGGACCGGAGGCGGTGCACCTGCCCATGGACGGGTTCCACCTCGCGAACGCGACGCTCGACCGGCTCGGCCGTCACGACCGCAAGGGTGCGCTCGACACGTTCGACGGTGACGGCTTCGTCGCCCTGCTGCGCCGGGTGCGCGAGGAGCACGACCGGACCGTGTACGCGCCGTCGTTCCACCGCGAGGTGGACGAGCCCGTGGCCGGGGAGATCGCCGTCGAGCCGTCGCACGCGGTCGTCGTGGTCGAGGGAAACTACCTCCTGGTTCCGGGGGAGCCGTGGGGTGGGGTGCGCGACCTGCTCGACGAGGCGTGGTTCTGCGGCACCGACGGCGCCGAGCGCGAGCGGCGCCTCGTCGACCGGCACACGCGCCACGGGCGCAGCGTGGAGGCCGCGACCGCCTGGGCGCACGAGGTCGACGGGCGCAACGCGCTCCTCGTGGAGTCGACCCGCTCGCGTGCCGACCTCGTGGTGTCCGGCGCGATCCGGTTCGAGGCCGTGCCTCAGGCGAGGTCCACGTCGGCGTAGAGGGCGGCGTGGTCGGAGGCGGCGTGCGTCGCCGACGTCATCGTGTCGTAGTGGGGGAACAGCGTCCCCTTCGTGCCGCCCCAGACGCCCATGCGGAACACCGACCCGCCGACGGTACGGTCGAACAGCGCGGGGGACAGCAGCACGTAGTCGATCTTCTGGCTCGCGGTCCCGTTGCCGTACGTGCCCGGTCTTCCGTCGCCGAGGAACGCCGGGTGCTCGCTCACGTCGCGCAGGTCGGTCCCCTCGAGCAGCGGTCGCAGCGGGGTGGACGACGGGGTGTCGTTGAGGTCGCCCACGACCACGACGTTCTCCTCGCCGCGGGCGCGCAGCGCGGCGTAGATCGCGGCGGTGCGGGTCGCCTGGCGGCGCCGGGTCGCGTCGGACTCGGCCTGCGTGCCGTAGCCCTTGGACTTGAAGTGGTTGACCAGCACGGTGAGCGTGCCGCCGCCGGGCAGCTCGACGACGTACTCCGGGCAGTCGCGCCCGAACACGAGGCGCCCGCGCGAGTCGCGGTCGTCGACGTGCGAGCGCACGGTCCCGATCCGGTACGGGCGTGTCGTGAGCAGCCCGACGTCTATCCCGCGGTCGTCGTTGCCGTCGATGACCATGACGTGGGGGTAGACCGGACGGCCGGCGCTCGTGACGACCCCCGCGTCCGTGAAGTGCTTGAGCGCGACGCGGCTCTCCGCCTCGACGACGGCCAGCACGTCGGCGTCGACGTCGGCGACGACGCGCGCGGTGTGCGTCATGGCGAGCTCGTCGACCCGGTCCTTGACGAGGTCGACCCAGCCGACCCAGTCGCCGCGCCCGGTCGCGACGACCTCGGTGCGTGCCGTGCCCGACGCCTGGGAACCCGTGCGGCGCACGAGCCGGCCGCGCACCTGGCGCAGCACCGCGAGCGCCGCGGCGTCGGAGCGCAGCAGGCCGAGGGTCTCCAGGTGCTCCAGGATCTCCGCCCGCACGCCCGGCCCGTACTGCTCCTCGGCGATGAGCGCGTTGACCCGGGCGTGCGCGGCCAGGACCGCGTTGCCGCCCGTGAGCGGGCCCGCCATCGCGCGCGGGCGCTCGAACAGGTTCTCGACGTTGAACGTCCCGATCCGGAACCTCGCCATCGTGGTCTCCCTCTCGCGGTCCGGGACCCGGGGTGGGTGCGAGACGCGGACCGGCTCTACCGGGAGGGAGGGCGCGCCGACCGGTCCCGGACGCTCGACGGCGTCGTGCCCGGGACGCAGGGCCGCGGGCGTGGGGAAGCCCGGCCGGTGTCACCGCCACCGACCGGGCGGCCTGGGGCCGACCGGGGGCCCGGTCGGGGACCCGTCAGCGTCTGCGCGGGGCAGGGGCCGACGGGTAGATGTCGCGGAACGCGGGCTCGAACGGGCGTCTGAGCATCCGCAGACCCGCCTGGTCGGGGGTGCGGCCGCCCTTGGCGGCGTTGCACGGCTCGCACGCGGCGACGGCGTTGAGCCATGTCGTCGTCCCGCCCTGGCAGCGCGGGACCACGTGGTCCATGGTCGTCGCCGTCCCGCCGCAGTACGCGCAGCGGTACCGGTCACGGCGCAGCAGCGCCGCGCGCGAGTACGGCACGCGACCCTGGCGCTCGTACACCCACCGCGCGTGCACGTACCGCACGAGCGCGACCGACCTCGGCCGCTGGTAGGGCCCGAACGTCTCGCCCTCGACGGCCTCGAGCACCTCGGCGACCCGCCGGTGCAGCATGCGGATCGCGTGGCGCAACGACACGCGGCCGAGCTCCTGGCTGCCGCCGAGGTTGTAGATGACCACCTCGCTCATCGTCGCGCCTCCTGTCGTGTCGGTGGCCGTCATGGCCGCACAGCGGGTGGGACGACGAGAGCCGCCCCAGGACGGTGCCCCAGGACGGCTCTGCAGGTGGACGACGTACGTCGTCTACCTGAGGAGCGCCCTTCGGGACGGGTCGGTGGACCACTGGTGCAGCACGCGGGTCCACCTCTCCTTCACCGGTCGTCATGGTCGAGCGTCCGGGCGGGTTCGACCGGACGCCACGAGGCTATGCCCGCGATCGTCCGACGTCCACGGTTTTGCCCGGGCAGGTCGCCGGCGTCAGGTGCCCGCCCCGGCCGGGGCGGGCACCGCGCGAGGCCGGACGGCGAGGGCGAGCTGCACCAGCAGCGCACCCGACAGCACCCAGACCAGGCCGGCGGCCGAGATCGTCCCGCCGGCGAGCCACGCGACCGCGCCGGCGCCCACGACGGGGAGGGCGAGCAGGACGGCGGTGCGCGCGTCGCGCAGCGTGGCGTGCACCCCCGCGGACACGAGCCCGTGCACGGCGAACGCGCCGACGAGCAGCGCCAGCTCGCCGGGGTCGAGCGCGCGCGCCGGACGGTCCAGGACGCCCCCGAGCGCGCCCGCGAGCGTCGCGAGCGCCCCGGTGGTCACCAGGTGCAGGAACCACGCCGACCGGGGCGGCACCCCGCCGGGACGCAGCAGCGCGACGCCCGCGTAGCCCGACCGCACGGTGAGGGCCCACAGGCCCACCAGCAGCGTGAACGCCCCGGCTCCGGCGACGAGGAGCGTGCGGTCCCACTCGGCCTCGCTCGCGGCGTCGATCGCCTGGATGAGGCCCTCGCCGAGCACGATGATGACGAACAGGCCGAGCCGTTCGCCGAGGTGCGGGACGTCGCTCACGGCCGCGTCGACCGTCGTCGGGACGTCGAGGCCCCGATCGCCTGCCGGGCCGCCTGCGCCGCGCCGTCCGCCGCGGCCTCGCTCCTCGTCCGTACGCCCCTCGGGCGCGCGCCCCGCACGTCGCCGGGCGACGCTCCCCGGGCGGTCGCGCCGGCCGCCGCGCCCGCGACCCCGGCGCTCGCGGACCTCGTCGAGGCGCTCCTGGGCTCGCTCCACGAGGCGCTCGCCCGAGAGGGTGAGCAGCAGGAGGAGGTCGATCCCGAGACCGACGGCCCACAGCGTGTACCGGGTCTGGCCGTCGAACCACCACGACACGATCCACGGCACGACGCCGGTCAGCGCCTGCACGACGGGCAGGTCGACGACGACGGTCGTGCGGCGCCAGGGTCGCGCGGCGACGAGCCGGCCCACGACGTACGCGACGGCGAACGCCTGCGCGTGCTCGTCGTGGATGCCGGGCACGGCGGCGATCATCACGGCGAGCGCGGCCATCCCGGCGAGGATCGGCAGCGCCCGGGCGCCCTCGCCCGCGACGTTCCCGTACGTGGTGAAGCAGGCCCACACGAGCCAGAACGCCGTGTACGCGACGACGTAGAGGGCGAGCCCGCCGCCGTCGTGGTCCTCCTGGAGCAGGTGGGCGAGCATGCCGATGCCCGCGACGACGACGAGGTCGAAGAAGAGCTCGAGCCACGACGCGTGGCGCTCCTCCCCGACGGGCGACGTCCCCGCGGCGGGGGCGGGGACCGTCACGGCTGCGGGGCCTGCGGGGGCTGCGCCGGGGTCTGTGCGGGCTCGAGCGGCAGGTGCACGACGAACCGGGTGTCGCCGGGCACGGACGTCACCGTGAGGTCGCCGTGGTGCTTGTTGACGACGATCCGCCACGAGATGTCGAGGCCGAGCCCGGTGCCCTGCCCGACCGGCTTGGTCGTGAAGAACGGCTCGAAGATCCGGGGGCGCACGTCGTCGGGGATGCCGGGGCCCGTGTCGGCGATCTCGACCTCGGCACGGTCGTCGGCGCGGCGGGTCGTGACCGTGAGCGTGCCGGACCCGCCCATCGCCTGCGCGGCGTTCTCGACGAGGTTGGTCCAGACCTGGTTGAGCTCGGCGGCGTAGACGGGCACGGGCGGCAGGGAGGTGTCGTAGTGGCGCACGACCTCGACCCCAGCGAGCGCGTGGTCGAGCATCGTCAGGGTCGAGTCCAGGAGCTCGTGCAGGTCGACCGGCCGGAAGGGCGCGCGGTCGAGCTGGGAGTACTGGCGCGCCGCGCCGACGAGCGTCGAGATGCGCACGGTGGCGTCCTCGATCTCGGCCATGAGCTGCTCGGTCTCGATCGTGTACGCGAGCCAGCTCACCGCCCCCGTGAGCGCGCCGGCGTCGACGCGCTCGGCGACGCGGTCGAGCCACGGCTCGTCGATCCCGGCCTGGACGAGCGCGGGGGAGACGCGCCAGCCCTCGGGCAGGCCGTGGTCGTCGAGCCAGTCGGTGAGGCGGTCCTCGAGGTCGGACGTCTCCAGCGCGCCGACGGCGTCCGCCGTGCGGGTGTCCGTGTAGCGCTCGAGCGCCTCCTCCTGGAGCCGGATGAGCTCGGCGAGGGTGGCGCGGTCGTAGGGGCCGTCGGCGATGAGCGCGAGCTTGTGCCGCATGGCGGCGACGCGCTCGCGCAGCGTCCCGGTCGCGCGCACCGCCGCCGCGGCGGGGTTGTTGAGCTCGTGCGTGAGGCCTGCGGAGAGCGACCCGAGGGCGAGCAGCCGCTCGCGCTGCCCGACGAGCTGCTGCGCGTCGCGCGTGCCCCAGAACACGCCCTCGAGCAGGTGCACGGCCATGGGGAACCACTCGGTCATGAGCTTGGCGAAGTCGTGCGCCTCGAGCACGAAGAAGCGTGACGGCTCCAGGGCGCGTGCCGAGTGCAGGTACGTCTGGGGGAGGCGGTCGCCGAGGTAGGCGTTCCACGCTCCCAGGTACACGCCGACCTGGTGCGTGCGCGAGACCTCGACCTCGTCCTCGCCGACGCGCCGGTAGAGCGCGACGCCGCCGTCGAGCAGGACGTAGAACGCCTCGGCGGGCGTGCCCTCGTGGAACAGCCAGCCCGCGTCGTGCCGCTCGACGTGGCCGGTCGCGCACAGCCAGGCGAGCTGGTCGTCGGTGAGGTGCTCGAACAGGAACGTCGCGCGCAGCTCGTCGACGTCGCACGGCAGCCACCCGCGGGCGGCCGCCGCGGCGGAGGTGCCCGGGGTGGGCGGGGTCGTGGTGGGGTCCTCGGTGCTGGTCACGGTGTCGCCTCCGGGTTCGGGTCGGGGCTGTGTCGCGCGGGACGGGGCGGTCAGAGCTGTTCGAGGTAGCGGTGCACGAGCATGACGGCCATGGCGCCCTCGCCCACGGCGGACGCGACGCGCTTGGCGGACTCCGAGCGCACGTCGCCGGCGGCGAACACGCCGGGCACGGACGTCTCGAGGTGGTAGGGCGGGCGGTCGAGCAACCACCCGGCGGGCGGGGCGCCGTCCCGCAGCAGGTCGGGCCCGGCGAGGACGTACCCGCGCGGGTCGCGCGCGACGACGCCGTCGAGCCAGTCGGTGCGGGGCGCGGCGCCGATGAACACGAACGCCCACCCGCACTCGACGCGCGTGGTCTCGCCGGTGTCGACGTCGTGCAGCTCGAGGTGCTCCAGGTGTCCGTCGCCCGACGCGGAGACGACCTCCGTGCGGGTCAGGACGCGCACCCGCGGGTGGGCCTCGACCTGCTCGACGAGGTAGGACGACATCGAGCGGGCGAGGGAGTCGCCGCGGATCACGAGCGTGACCCGCTTGGCCTCGCGGGCCAGGTAGAGCGCCGCCTGCCCCGCGGAGTTGGCCCCGCCGACGACGTACACCTCCTGGTCGTGGCACGCCGAGGCCTCCGTGAGAGCCGACCCGTAGAAGACGCCGCGTCCCACGAGGTCGCCCAGCCCGGGGCCGTCGAGGAGCCGGTAGGACACGCCCGAGGCGAGGATGACGGTGTGCGCGTCGATCGACGTGCCGTCCGGGAAGCGCACGCTGCGTGCCGGCCCCTCGACGTCGAGCTCGACCGCGTCGCGCGTCGTGACGATCTCCGCCCCGAACCGCACCGCCTGGCGCCGCGCGCGCTCGGCGAGCTGCGCGCCGGAGATCCCGTCGGGGAAGCCGAGGTAGTTGTCGATGCGCGAGCTCTGCCCGGCCTGGCCACCGGTCGCGGTGCGCTCGACGAGGACGGTCCGCAGCCCCTCGGACGCCCCGTAGAGCGCGGCGCTCAGGCCGGCAGGGCCGCCGCCCACGACGACGAGGTCGTAGAAGTCGGCCGTGGGGCGGGTGGCGAGGCCGACGCGCTCGGCGAGCGTCGCGTCGTCGGGCGCGACGAGCGCCTCGCCCTCCGGCGTCACCACGAGGGGGAGGACCTCGCCGTCGGTCTGCGCGGCGGTGAGCAGGCGCGCGCCCTCGGCGGACTCCGAGGGGTACCAGCGGTAGGGCACGCGGTTGCGCGCGAGGAACTCGCGCACCTGCGACGAGCGTGCCGACCACCGGTGCCCGACGACCACCGTCTCGGCCGGGCGGCGCCGGTCGGTGGCGGACCACGCCTCGAGCTGGGCGTCCACGACGGGGTAGAGCTTCTCCTCGGGCGGGTCCCACGGCTTGAGCAGGTAGTAGTCGAGGTCGACGACGTTGATCGCCTCGATCGCGGCCTCGGTGTCCGCGTAGGCGGTGAGCAGGACGCGCCGGGCGGCGGGGAAGAGGTCCATCGCCTGCTCGAGGAGCTCGACGCCGGTCATGCCGGGCATGCGGTGGTCGGCGAGCACGACGGCGACGTCCTCGCCCCGCAGCGCGAGCTCCCGCAGCGCGTCGAGCGTCTCGGCGCCCGACTCGGCGCGCACGATGCGGTACCGGTCGCCGTAGCGGCGGCGCAGGTCGCGCGCGACCGCGCGCGAGACCCCGGGGTCGTCGTCCACGGTGACGATGGCGGGGCGGGTCGTCGCGACGGTCGGTTCCACACGGCCTCCTCGGGAGCCACGGACGGGCGAGTGCCATCCTCCCGCCGCCGGGGTCTCCCGTCCACGGCGGCGTGGCACAGGTCACTCTTGACGGCCGCCCCCGCTGCGCTAGGTTAGGCAAGGCAAACCTCAGGTTGCCCCGTCGCGATCCGTGGCGGTCCTCTCCCCGTACCTGGAGCCTCGCCATGCTCTCAGCACGATCCGTCGCGCCTGCGCACGGTACCTCGACGGTCACGGCCCTGCTCACGGGCGCGACCGCGGGCGACTACGCGAGCACCCTGCACGCCGTCGTCGACGACGTGGCGTCGCGGGTCGCGGCGGTGACGCAGCCGTGGTCCGGCGCGAGCCGCGCGCAGCTCGCGGAGCTCGTCGACGCGGTCGACCTCGACGCCCCGGGCGTGGGCACCGACGCCGCGCTCCGCGAGGCCGCCGACCTCTACGCGACGCACGCCGTGTGGTTCCACGACCCCGCGTACGCCGCCCACCTCAACTGCCCGGTCGCGCTGCCCGCCGTCGGCGCCGAGGCCGTGCTCGCGGCGATCAACACGTCCGTCGACACGTTCGACCAGTCGACGGTGGCGACCCTCATGGAGCGCCGCGT
The DNA here is from genome assembly GCF_059758455.1 of Cellulosimicrobium sp. GQ32. Taxonomy (NCBI): domain Bacteria; kingdom Bacillati; phylum Actinomycetota; class Actinomycetes; order Micrococcales; family Promicromonosporaceae; genus Cellulosimicrobium; species Cellulosimicrobium sp. GQ32. The sequence continues at coordinate 238,397 of NZ_JCAXEP010000002.1, forward strand.
CGTCGCATGGACCGCGCGCCGGCTCGGGTACGCCGCGGGCGACGGGGTGCTCACCTCCGGGGGCACGCAGTCCAACCTGCACGCGCTCTTCCTCGCCCGGGAGTGCGCCGTCGAGCGCGCGGCCCGCGCGGGCGGACCGGGGCGGTCGGCCGTGCTGCCGCGCCTGCGCGTCCTCGCGTCCGCGTCGAGCCACTTCAGCGTGGCCCGCTCGGCTCTGCTGCTGGGCCTGGCCGACGACGCCGTGGTCCACGTCGCGGCCGACGCCGACGGCCGCCTCGACCCCGCGGCGCTCGCGGCGGCGGTCGGCGCGGTACGCGCGGCGGGCGACCTCGTCATGGCGGTCGTCGCGACCGCGGGCACGACCGACCGCGGCTGCGTGGACCCCCTCGCGGCGGTCGCGGACGTGTGCGACGCGACGGACGTGTGGCTGCACGTGGACGCCGCGTACGGCTGCGGGCTGCTCGTGTCCCCGACGCGCCGGCACCTGCTCGACGGGATCGAGCGGTCGCGGTCGGTGACCGTCGACTACCACAAGGCGTTCTTCCAGCCCGTGTCCGCGAGCGCGCTCGTCGTGCGCGACCGCACCGACCTCGAGCGCGTCGCGCACCACGCGGACTACCTCAACCCGCGCGAGAACGCCGAGCCCAACCAGGTCGACGTGTCGCTCCAGACGACCCGTCGCTTCGACGCGCTCAAGCTCTGGGCGACGCTGCGCGCGCTCGGTCCGGACGGGGTCGGCGCGATGGTCGACGCGGTGTGCGACCTCGCCGCGGCGGTGCACGCCGACCTCGCCCACGATCCCGACCTGCGCGTGCTCGGGCGCACCGACCTCTCCACGGTCCTGTTCCGCTACGAGCCGCCGGGCCTGGCCGCGGAGCACGCCGACCGGCTCGTGCCGCTCGTGCGGCGCGTCCTGTTCGAGTCCGGGCGCGCGGTCGTCGCCAAGACCGTGCTCGACGGCGTCCCGTGCCTCAAGCTCACGCTCCTCAACCCGACGGTCACCCTCGCCGACGTGCGCCATGTGCTCGACCTCGTGCGCACGACCGCGCAGGCGCTCGTCGAGCGCGACGCGCTGCTGTCGGACGAGGACGGCGACGACGCGCACGCCGCGGACCTGATCGCCTCGCTCGCGACCGCCGGGGCGGTGGCCCGATGAGCGCCGCGACCGTGAGCCACGACGCCGTGAGCCACGACGCCGCGAGCCACGACCCCGCCCGCGTGCGGGACGTCGTCGGCGTGGGCATCGGGCCGTTCAACCTCGGCCTCGCCGCGCTGTCCGCGCCGCTCGACGACGTCGACGCCGTCTTCCTCGACGCCGCGCCGGAGTTCCGCTGGCACCCCGGCATGATGATCGAGGGCGCGACGATCCAGGTCCCGTTCCTCGCGGACCTCGTCACCATGGCGGACCCCACGTCGCCGTACTCGTTCCTCGCGTTCCTCAAGGCCACGGGCCGGCTCTACCCGTTCTACATCCGCGAGTCGTTCTACCCGCTGCGCGCCGAGTACGACGCCTACTGCCGGTGGGTCGCGGCGCGGCTGACGTCGCTGCGCTGGTCGCGGCGCGTCGTCGCCGTCGAGCACGACGCTGCTGCCGACGCGTTCGTCGTGCGGTCGGAGGTCCTCGACGCGGATGGCGCCGTCACGGGTACCGAGGAGCACCGGGGTCGTCACCTCGTGCTCGGCGTCGGCACCGCGCCGGTGCTGCCGCCCGCGCTGCGGGCGCTCGCGGACGAGATCGCGCGCGGTGAGCACCCGGGCGCGGGTCCGCTCGTGCACAGCGCGCAGTACCTGCCCCACCGCGACGCGCTCGCCGCCTCCGGGTCGGTCACGGTCGTGGGCAGCGGCCAGTCTGCCGCCGAGGTGTACCGCGACCTGCTCGAGGGCGTGCACGGCGACGCGCACCGTCCCGGGTACCGGCTCGACTGGGTGACGCGCTCGCCGCGCTTCTTCCCCATGGAGTACACCAAGCTCACGCTCGAGATGACGTCGCCGGAGTACACCGACCACTTCCACGCGCTGCCGCTCGAGCTGCGCCAGCTCCTCGGCCGCGAGCAGCGCGGCCTGTACAAGGGGATCAGCGGCGACCTCGTGGACGAGATCTACGACGCGCTCTACCGGCTCAGCCTGGACCGTCCGGTGCCGACGACGCTGCTCACGGACACCGAGGTCGTGGCCGCGCGCTACGAGCCGGGTGCCGGAGAGGCGGGGGAGTACGTGGTGCGCCTGCGCCACGCCCAGCTCGGGCGCGAGGTCGAGCGCCGCACGCGCGCGCTGGTCGCCGCGACGGGCTACGCCGCGGCGGTGCCCGCGTTCCTCGACCCCGTGCGCCACCTCCTGCGGTTCGACGAGCTCGGGCGGTTCGACGTCGCGCGCGACTACACGGTCGACGACGCGCGCCGCGTGCACGTGCTCAACGGCGAGGAGCACACGCACGGCATCACCGCGCCGGACCTCGGGTTCGCCGCGTGGCGCAACGCGGTGGTGCTGCGCACCGTGACGGGACGTGAGGTGTACCCGGTGGAGGAGCGCATCGCGTTCCAGACGTTCGGCCTGCCCGCCGACGCGGCCACGTCTGCCGCCACGCACCCTGCGGGCGCGCCCGTGCCCGCCGGCGAGCGCGCAGGAGGGGAGGCCCGATGAGCACGGTGACCACCACCACCCCGCCGTCGTCCGCGGTCCCGACGGGCGACCGCGCCCCGGCCGCGACCCCGGAACCCGCGTTCGCGGTGCGGGTCCGCCTCGGCGCGGGCCGAGCGGACGTCTCGCTCGACGCCGTCGACCCGGCGCGCGACGCCGCGCTCGTGCAGGGCTGGCTCGCCCACCCGCGCTCGGCGTTCTGGCAGCTCGACCACCTCGACGTGGACGGCGTGCGCGCCTACCTCGCCGCGGTGACCGCCGACCCGCACCAGGACGCGTGGCTCGGGCGCGTCGACGGCGAGCCCGCGTTCCTCGTCGAGACCTACGACCCGGCGCGCGTCACGCTCGCCGGCGTCCCCGCCGCCGTCGCGCTCCTCGAGCCGGGCGACGTCGGGATGCACCTGCTCGTCGCGCCGCCGTCGGGCCCCGCGCGCAGCGGCTTCACGTCCGCGGTGATGGGAGCCGTCGTGCGGTTCTGCCTCGACCCCGCCGGGCGCGGGGCGCGGCGCGTCGTCGTCGAGCCCGACGTGCGCAACGCCGCGATCGCGGCGAAGAACGCCGCGGCCGGGTTCCGCGTGCTGCGCGAGCTCGAGCTGCCCGGCAAGACGGCGCACCTCGCGGTCGCGACCCGCGCCGACCTGGACGCGAGCCCGCTGGGCGACGGCGTCGACCTCGCCCCGCACCTGCGGCCCGACCTGGCCGACCGGGCGCACCGCCACCTCGTCGCCAAGGCGATCGCCGAGCTCACGCACGAGCGCCTGCTCGCGCCGCGCGCGGAGGTCTGGCCGGTCGAGGCGGACGGCCCGGGCGAGTACGTGCTGCCCGTCGCGGGCGGCACCGTCGAGTACCGGTTCGGCGCGCGGCGCTACGCGCTGGAGCACTGGGTGCTCGACGAGGCGTCGATCCGCCGCACCGCCGTGCCCCCGGGGCCGTCCACGCAGGCGGCCGCGCCGCGCGACCTGCCCGTCGACGCGCTCGACCTCGTCGTCGAGCTCCAGCCCGACCTCCACATCCCCGACGACCTGCTCGCCACCTACCTCGAGGAGGTGTCCTCGACGCTCGCGAGCGCGACCGCCAAGATCGAGCTGTACGAGCGCGCCGGCGGCCCGAGCGCCGTCGACCTGCTCGGCGCCTCCTTCCAGGAGGTCGAGGCGGCCATGACGGAGGGCCACCCGGGGTTCGTCGCGAACAACGGGCGCATCGGGTTCGGTCTCGCGGAGTACCGGGCGTACGCGCCCGAGAACGGCGGGCGCGTGCGCCTCGTGTGGCTCGCCGCCCGCCGCGAGCACACGCACCTCGCGCTCGGCGCAGGGCTCGACGAGGCGTCGCACTACGCCGGCGAGCTGTCCGACGACGAGCGCGCCGCGTTCGCGGACCGCCTCGATGCGCGCGGCCTCGACCCGGCCGACTACCTCTACCTGCCCGTGCACCCGTGGCAGTGGGAGCACCGCGTGCCCATCACGTTCGCCGCCGACGTCGCGCGCGGCGACCTCGTGCCGGTCGGCCAGGGGGCCGACGAGTACCAGCCGCAGCAGTCGATCCGCACGCTGTTCAACCTCACCCGTCCCGACCGCCACTACGTCAAGGTCGCGCTCGCGATCCAGAACATGGGGTTCCTGCGCGGGCTGTCGCCCGCCTACATGCGCGACACCCCCGCGATCAACGACTGGGTGGCCGACCTCGTCGCCGCCGACCCCGAGCTCGGCGGCCGCGGGTTCACCGTGCTGCGCGAGCTCGCCTCGATCGGGTACACCGGCGACGTCTACCACCGCACCGCCACCCCCTCGGCGCACCGCAAGATGCTCGCCGCGCTGTGGCGCGAGAGCCCCGTGCCGCGCACCGCGCCCGGGGAGCGTCTCGTCACCATGGCCTCGCTCCTGCACCGCGACCCTGACGGCGCCGCCCACGCGACCGCGCTCGTCCGGGCCTCCGGGCTCGACCCCGCCGACTGGGTGCGCGCCTACCTCGACGCCTACCTGCGGCCCCTGGCCCACGCCCTGCTCGCGCACGACCTGGCGTTCATGCCACACGGGGAGAACCTCATCCTCGTCCTGCGCGACCACGTCGTCGTCCGCGCGGTCATGAAGGACGTCGGCGAGGAGATCGCCGTCCTCGGGGACGCCCCGCTCCCGCCCGGGGTCGAGCGCGTGCGCGCCGTCGTCGACGACGAGGAGAAGGCGCTCGCGGTGTTCACCGACGTGTACGACGGCGTCCTGCGCCACCTCGCCGCGATCCTCGCCGGGGACGGGGTGCTGCCCGAGGACCGGTTCTGGGGTCTGGTCGCCGAGTGCCTCGACGCGCACCGCGCGGACCACCCCGACCTGCGCAGCGGCGTCGACCTGCGGGCACCGCGGTTCGCGCACTCGTGCCTCAACCGGCTCCAGCTGCGCAACACGCTCCAGATGGTCGACCTCGCCGACCAGTCCGCGTCCCTCCTGTACGCGGGCACGCTCGCCAACCCCGCCGCGCGGGACGCCTGACGTGGGCACGCCGGGGCTGCCGGGCGTCCCGCCCGGCGGGTTCGCCGTGCACCGCGACGCGTGGGGTGTGCCGCACGTGCGCGCCGCCGACGAGCTCGCGCTCGCGCGCGGCCAGGGGTACGTCGCCGCGCTCGACCGCGGCTGGCAGATCGAGGTCGACCGGTGGCGTGCCGAGGGACGCCTCGCCGAGCGACTCGGCGAGCCCGGCCTCGCGTGGGACCGGTTCGCCCACCGCGTGCGCCTCGCCGACACCGCGCGCCGCGCCTACGCGGCGCTCGCGGACGACGACCGCGCCTGGGTCGACGCATACACGGCGGGCGTCAACGAGGGCCTGGCGCGGGGACGCGACGTGCCCGAGCTGCACGCGCTCGCCGACCCGGGATGGCCCGGCGGGGGCGACCTGCCGCCGCACGAGCCGTGGCCCGCGTGGGCGCCGCTCGGTGTGTTCCTCGTCGCGCACGTCCTCTTCTCCGGCTTCCCGCACGTGCTGTGGCGCGACCACGTCGCCCGCACGCTCGGGTCCGCCGTCGCGCGGACGCGGCCCGACGTGCCGCTCACCGACGTGCTCGACCTGCTCGCCGTGGACGGGGGCCCCGGCTCGGGGTCGAACGCGTGGGCGCTCGCGGGAGCACGAACCCGGAGCGGGGCGCCGCTCCTCGCGGGCGACCCGCACCGGCTGCTCGAGCTGCCGGGCGTCTACCAGCAGGTGCGCCTCGCGTGCGACGACTACGACGTGGTGGGTCTCGCGTTCCCGGGCGTGCCCGGGCTCCCGCACTTCGGCCACGCCGGGGCTGCGGCCTGGGGCGTGACGAACGCGATGGCGCACCACGTCGACGTCGTCGCCGAGCGCCTGCACCGGACCGCCGGCGGCGGGGTCGAGGCGCTCGGGCCGTGCGGGCCGGAGCGCGCGGACGTCGTCGTCGCGACCGTGCGCGTGCGCGCCGCCGGCGGGCCCGTGGAGCACCGGGTGGAGACGGTCGAGACGGCGCGCGGCGTCGTCGTGACCGGCGGCCCGGACGAGCCCGACCGCACGTTCTCGGTCCGCCTGCCCGCGCGCGTCGACGCCGACCTCGGCGTCGCCGCGTGGCGGCGCCTGCTGCGCGCCCGCTCGGCGCGCGACGTCACGGACGCGTTCGCGACGTGGGTCGACCCGGTGGACCGCGTCCTGGCGGCGGACCGGGACACGGTGCTGTCGGTCACGGCGGGCCGCGTGCCGCACCGAGACGTGGCGGGGCGGGCCCTGCCGCTGCCCGCGTGGTCAGACGCCGCACGTGCCCGCCCGTGGGTCGTGCCGCCCGGTCCCGTGATGGTGGAGGACGTGACGGTCGACGCGAACGAGCGACCCGCGCGCCCGGAGATAGACCTCGGTCACACCTACGCACCGCCGCACCGCGCGCGGCGCATCCGCGCGCTGCTCGACGCGGCCGGCGACGACGCGACGGCAGCGGACCAGTCGCGCGTCCACGCCGACACGCTGCTCGGCGGTGCCGGCGACCTGCTGCGCTGGCTCGACCAGTCCACGGGCGACGGGCCGAGGGACGACGAGGAAGCCGGTGGCGTCGGCGCCCCCGGACCCGTCGTCGTCTCCGCGGACGGGCGCGACCTCTGGTCGGTCCGGGCGGCCCGCCGCCTGCGCGCGTGGGACCGCCGCATGGACTCCGACAGCGCCGACGCGGCCCTGTTCGCCGCGTGGCGCGCCGCGCTCGCGCGCCGGGTCGCCGCGCACCCGGCGCTCGCGCCCCTGCACGCGCCGCACGGGCTCGACCCGGTCTTCGCCCCGTGGCTCTCGGTCACGGCGCGCGTCGCGGACGCGCTGCCCGCGCTGCTCGGTGCTGACTGGCTGGGGATCGACGGTGCTTGCGAGGCGTGGGACGCGCTGGGCGAGGTCGTCCGCGGGCTCGGGCACAAGGACGGCCACGACACGAGAGACCCGAGGCCGACGGACGCCGCGCCCGTGTGGGGCGACACCCACCGGGTGCTCGGCCTGCACGTGCTCCTGGACGTGCCGGGCGCCGCGGTGCCGCGCGTGCCGTCGCTGCCGCTCGGCGGGGACACGGACACCGTGCGCTGCACCGCGAGCGTGCCCGGGATCAGCGACGTGTGCGTGCGCGGGTCGGTCGCGCGCTGGGTGTGGGACCTCGCCGACCGGGACGCGAGCCGCTGGGGCGTGCCGTTCGGCGCGAGCGGGGACCCGCGCTCGCCGCACTTCGCCGACCAGCTCGCCGCGTGGGCCGACGCCGAGACCGTGCCGATCGTGACCGACTGGGCCCTGCTGAGCCACGAGGAGACCCGATGACCGTCCCCGCCCCGACGACCGGACGGACCCCGGACCTGGCGCCCGACGGGCCGGCGACGGCCGCGCGCCCGGGCACCGCCGCCCCGGGCCCCACCGCTCCTGGCCGCACCGCCCCGCGTGGGGGCCGGCTGCGGACGGGTGCTCCCGGCGAGCTCCTGCTCGCGCACGACGCCCCCGGCGGCGGGCGGCTGACGCTTCAGGTGCTCGACCCCGACGCCGACCTCGACGTGCTGCACGACTGGGTGACCCGGCCCTGGGCGGGCTTCTGGGGGCTCGCGGAGCTGTCGCGGACGGAGCTGCGCGACCTCTACGCGTACGTCGGCTCCCTCTCCACGCACCACGCGTTCCTCGTGCGGTGGGACGAGACGCCCGTGGCGCTGCTCCAGACGTACGAGCCGGAGCACGACCCGGTCGGCGAGGCGTACCCGGTGCGGCCCGGCGACGTCGGCGCGCACTTCCTGCTCGGGGCGCGCGGGCCCCGGGGCACGGACCTGTGGGGCGCGGTCGGCCCGCTGCTCGTCGCGCTCTGCTTCGCCGACGCGCGCGTGGACCGCGTCGTCGTGGAGCCGGACGCCGCGAACGCGCGCGCCCACGCCCGGATGCGCGCGCTCGGCTTCGAGGTCGCCGACCGCGTGCGCGTGGGGGAGAAGGACGCGGTGCTGGCGTTCCTCACCCGCGAGCGTGCCCGCGGCCTCCTCGCCGCGGCCGCGGCCGTGCGCGGCTGAAACCGGACCTGATCGGAACCGTCGGCGGTACGACGACGACGCGGGGCACGGCCCGGGCGGCCCTCAGCGCGGGGCGGCGACGGCGTGCCCAGCGTCGCGGAGGGCGCGCGTGGCCGCGTCGAGGCGGTCCTCGGGCACGAGCACGAGGTCGGCGTGGAACGTGGACGCGACGAAGACGGGGACCCTGGCCTCGGCGAGCGGGCCGACGACGGCTGCGAGCATCCCGGTCGCGTCGAGGTCGTGCGCCGACCCGTAGAACCCGGCCCACCGCTCGGCCTCGTCGAACGGCGACGCGTGCCGCACGACCGTCAGGCCCTCGGGGGCGCGCACGAGCGCGACCCACTCGTCGTCCTCGGGGAACGTCGCGCCCGGGACGTGGGAGAGGAGGAAGCGGTCGGGGACGACGTGCAGGTCCAGCGAGGTCATGCGCGGAACCGTAGCCGCCCGCACCCACACGATGTCGGCTCCCCGCGTGTGCCCCGTGTGCGACACGTTCCGGCAGGAGCAGCGGTCAGCGCGCGAGACGCTCGACGACCGCGCCGTACAGCCACGGAGCGGCGCTCGCCGCGGGCACGATCGCCCCGCGGGCCGGGCTGCCCGCCCAGGCGAGCAGCCCGGTCGTCAGGACCCGGTAGTCGCGCGTCGCGCGCGACCATGCCCGCTCGTACGCCGCCGCGTCGTCCAGGTGCCGCACGGCGGCATCCGCCTGGGCGAGCCCGACGCGCACGCCCTCGCCCGTGAGCGCGTCGACGTAGCCGGACGCGTCACCGACGAGGCGCACCCGCCCGGCGGTGCGCCGTCGGGCGCGCTGGCGCAGCGGCCCGGCGCCGCGCACGCGCCCCACCACGGGGGCGTCGCGCAGCCGGTCCGCGAGCTCGGCGAACGCGTCGAGCCCCACCGAGGCGCCGTCGTGGTCCGCGCGTGCCCCGCTCGCGTCGCGGCGGCGCGCCAGCACGGCGACGCCGACGACGTCGGGCGCGACGGGCGTCACGTACGCCTCGGCGTGCGGGGCCCAGTGCACCTCGACGAGGTCGCTCCACGGCGTCGTGCGGTAGTGGGTGCGCAGCCCGAACCGGGCACGGCCGTGGGCGGGGACGTCGAGCCCGGTGAGGCGTCGGACCGTGGAGTGCAGACCGTCGCACCCGAGCACCCAGGACGCGCGCACGAGCGTGCGCGTGCCGCCCGCGTCCTGGTCGGGGTGGTGCGCGGTGTTGAGCGCGACGTCGACGCCGTGGGCGTCCTGGCTCAGCCCCCGGAGGGTCGCCTGCTCGATCAGGACGCCCTCGGCCAGCGCGCGCTCGCGCAGCGTCGCGTGCAGGGCGGTGCGCCGCACGCCGCGCCCCGGGCCGGCGGCGAACGGGTGGTCGGCGTGGCGGGTCGCGTCCCGGTAGCTGATGCCCACGAGCCGGTGCCCGGGCGGGTCGACGCCGAGGTCGAGCACCGCGGCGAGCGCTCCGGGCAGCAGGCCCTCCCCGCACGCCTTGTCGATGACGCCCGCGCGCCGGTCGACCACGACGACCTCGCGCCCGGCCCGTCGTGCGTGCAGCGCGGCCGCCAGGCCGACGGGGCCGCCGCCCACGACGAGGACCTCGGTGCGCGCCGGGACGCTCACGGTGCGCCCGTCACGGGCGGGGGCGCGCCGGGCCGTCGGCGGACGACCCCGCCGCGGTGGCGAGCGCGAGCGCGCGCTCCTCGGCCGGGATGCGGAAACGGGCCAGGAGCACGGCGTTGAGGACCGTGAACGCGAGCGCCGTGACCCAGCACGAGTGCACGAGCGGGAGGGCGAGGCCCTCGACGACGACCGCGACGTAGTTCGGGTGGCGCAGCCACCGGTACGGGCCCCGGGCCACGAGCGGGAGGCCGGGCACGACGATGACGCGCGTGTTCCAGCGCGGGCCGAGCGTCGCGATGCACCACCAGCGCAGTCCCTGGCTCGCGAGCGCGAGGACGAGCATGGGCCAGCCCAGCCAGGGCAGGAACGGGCGGTCCGCGAGCCACGCCTCGGCGACGCACGCGACCAGGAGCCCGGTGTGCAGGGCGACCATGGCGGGGAAGTGCCCCCGACCCGACTCCACGCCGCCGCGCGCGAACGACCAGCGGGCGTTGCGCGCGGACACGACCAGCTCCGCGAGCCGCTCGACAGCGGTGGCGCCGACGAGCGCGACGTACCAGGCGAGGCTCATCCGGAGGCCCCCGCGCGAGGTGCCCCGCGCCCGTCGAGGCGCAGGAGCACCAGCTCGGTGCTGACCCCGGGGCCGAAGGCCATGAGGACGGCGGGCGTGCCGGACGGGGTGCGGTCACGTCCGAGCGTCGCGGCGAGCACGTGCAGCACGGACGCGGACGACAGGTTCCCGACGTCGCGCAGCGAGGCCCGGCTCAGCGCGAGGTCCTCCTCCGCGAGCCCCAGCGCGTCCCGCACCGCGTCGAGGACGCGTGGGCCCCCGGCGTGCACGACCCAGGCGCCGACGTCGACCGGCTCGAGGTCGTGCTCGGCGAGGAGCGCCTTGACGTCCCCGAGCAGGTGCGCCCCGATGAGCTCGGGCAGGCGCGCGGACAGCACGATCTCGAACCCCGTGTCGCCGACGCGCCACCCCAGATCGCCCGTGGTGCCCGGGTGCAGGTGCGAGCGGGAGTCGACGACGCGCGCCCCGCGCGCCCGCCCGCCGTCGCGCGCGGCCCGCCCGTACGGGCCGGGGCGCCGCGCGAGCGGGTGCTCGTCGCCCACGAGGACGGCCGCAGCAGCGCCGTCGCCGAACAGGCCCGACGCGACCAGGTTCGCCGTCGACGGGTCGCCGCGCTGCAACGTCAGGGAGCACAGCTCGACCGCGACCAGGAGGGCGACGTCGCGCGGCCGCCCCCGCAGCAGGTCGTCCGCCCGGGCGAGCCCCGCCGCGCCCCCGGCGCAGCCCCAGCCGAACGACGGCGTGCGCCGCACGTCGGTGCGCAGGCCGAGCCGGGCGGCCACGAGGACGTCGAGCGTGGGCGCGCCGACGCCCGTGACCGTCGTGAGGACGACGTGGTCCACCTCGTCCGCGCGCAGCCCCGCGTCGTCGAGGGCGGCCCGGCAGGCACGCTCGGCGAGGTCCGTGCCGAGCGCGAGGAACGTGTCGTTGGCCGACCCGAACGACAGCCCGCCGTAGTCCTCGACCGGCAGCGCGAGATGACGGGTCTCCACGCCCGCGTGGGCGTGCAGGCGGCGCGTGAGCGCACGCCGCACCGGGTCGTCGGTGAGCAGCTCGCTCGTGACCCGGGAGATCTCGTCCTGGCGGTACGCATGGTCGGGCAGAGAGGTCCCGACGGCGACGACGCGCGACATGCCCGCATCGTCCCACCGGCCCGGTCGGCCCGCGCGGGGTGGAGGGGCCCGATGGCGGACACGGCTCCGGTGCCGGGCGCGGGGCCCGCCGGCGGGCTAGGTTGCCGCCATGGTGACCGGTCGCCCGCGGGGGCTCGTGCGGGGGCTGGTCGTCGCGAGCCACTTCCCGCCGACCGTGATGGTCACCGCGTTCGCCCTCGCGCTCTCGGCCGGCATCGGCGCGGGCGCCCGCACGACGACGCTCGTCGCGCTCGCGGTCCTCACCGGCCAGCTCTCGGTCGGGTGGAGCAACGACTGGCTCGACGCGCGGCGCGACCTCGCGGTCGGGCGTGCGGACAAGCCCGTCGTGAGCGGTCTCGTCACGCCCGCGACCCTGCGCACGGCGGCGCTCGCGGCCCTCGCCGCGTGCGTGGTGCTGTCCCTCGCGACGGGCGTCGTTCCCGGGCTGGTGCACGTCGTCGCGGTCGCGAGCGCGTGGTCGTACAACGCGGTGCTCAAGTCGACGTGGTGGTCGTGGGTGCCCTACGCGCTCTCGTTCGGCCTGCTCGCGGTGTTCGTCGTGCTCGCCGCGCCCGGGGCCGGCCGGCCCGCGCCGTGGGCGGTGGCCGCCGCGGCGCTGCTCGGCGTGGGCGCGCACGTCGCGAACACGCTGCCGGACCTCGAGGACGACGCCGCGACCGGTGTCCGGGGCCTGCCGCACCGGCTCGGGCGGCGCGCGAGCAGCGCGCTCGCCCCCGTGCTGCTCGGCGTCGCCGCGGTGCTCGTCGTGCTCGCACCGCCCGGAGCGCCGGACGCCGCGCGCGCGGCCCTGGGCGGGGCCGCCGTCGGGCTCGCGGTCGCCGCCGGGGTCGTGGGCGTGGTGCGCCCGCGCAGCCGTGCTCCGTTCGCGCTGTCGATGGCGGTGGCGGGCGTGTGCGTCGTGCTGCTCGTGCTCGCGGCGCCCGCGGTCGTCCTCCCGGGCTGAGTGGGCGGCCGAGGGGGCGGCTGACGCGCGCCCGGGTCGCGGGTCAGCGCGTGAGGGGGACCGACGCCTCGGCGGTGTAGGTCTGGAACGTGAGCGAGGCGAACAGGTAGAGGCGCACCTCGTCGGCGGTGTGGTCGAGGTAGCCGATCGACACGTCCTGCCCGATCGTCAGCTCGTGGTCCCCGCCGCGCGTGGTGAGCAGGTAGCCGCCGCGCAGCGCGGGCGCCCACACGATGTCGCGCTGCACCATGCGCTCGAGCTGCTCGCGGATCGGGTACCCGTGGTCGCGGGTCTCGGACACCGCGGTGTACAGGTCGGCGTCGAGCACGAGCGCGTACGGTCCCTCCACGCCTGCGAGGCGCAGCTCGGTCTGCGCGGCGGCGACGGCGTCCGGCAGGTCGCGCGGGTCGGTAGGGACCGCGATCGGGGGGTTGTCCGACCCCGGGCCGATGCCGCGGATCCCGGCTGCCGGGTACCCCTCGAACACGGCGCGGTCCTCGGCGCGTGCGAGCGCGGTGGCCGCGTCCTTGACGGGCTGCCAGTCGGAGTCCTTCGAGCCGCGCGCGACGTCGTCGACCGCCTGCCGGGACACCGTGAACGGCACCTGCAGCTCGACGAGCGGCACGACGTCGCGCAAGCGCGCCCGGATGCCGTCGTGCGGCGCCTCGACGTCCGTCACGTGGCCCGTGCGGGCGGACGCCGTGCCGAAGCCGAGCGGGCCCGTCACGTCGACCACGCGCCGCCCGGCGACGTTGCGCACGAACGTGCGCCGCGCCTCGTCGGCGATCTCCTCCCACGCCGCGTCCGTGACGGGCGCGAGCCAGCGGTGCAGGTTCGAGTCCCCGGGCGCGCCCGCGCCGCTCGTGGGGAGGACCGAGCCGAGGTCCGGTTCCGAGGTGCTCACGACGGTTCTCCCTTCAGCGACCCGATCGCGAGAGACCCGACGGGCGCGGTGGTGGCGGGTGCGGCGGGTCCCGCGGTCGCGGGACCCGGGTCGGCGGGCGTGTCCTGGCCGGGGACGTCCGGGGCGTCGTCGGCCAGCGACTCGAGCAGGTCGAGCGAGGGGACGAAGAAGGACGTCCCGGTGAGCGCCGTGGACACGTCGAGGATGTGGTCGTACCGGCCCGGCGGGTTCCCCACGAACATGTTGTCCAGCATGCGCTCGACGACGCCGACGTCCGCGGCGTACGCGATGTAGTAGGTGCCGAACTCGCCCGTGGACGGGTCGCCGAACGCCATGTTGTCGCGCAGGACGTCGCGCTCGGTGCCGTCCTCGTCGACGATCGTGTTGAGCGACACGTGCGAGTCCGGGGGCTGCACGTCGTCCGCGAGCTCGACGTCGTCGAGCTTGGTCCGCCCGATGATGCGCTCCTGCGCCTCCACGGGCAGCGCGCCCCACGCCGCGAGGTCGTGCACGTACTTCTGCACGACGACGTGGCTGCCGCCCGCGAACGGTCCGTCCGGGATGATCGCGGCGCCCGCGGCCGACCGTCCCGTCGGGTTCTCGGTGCCGTCGACGAAGCCGAGCAGGTCGCGCGAGTCGAAGTAGCGAAAGCCCGTCACGTGGTCGTCCACGCGTACCGCGCCTCCGAGCGCGGCCATGACCTGCCGGGTCAGCTCGAACGTGAGGTCGGCCCGGTCGGCCCGGACGTGGAACAGCACGTCGCCCGGGGTCGAGGGCGCGTCGTGCACGGCGCCCTGCACGGGACGGAACGGGTGCAGCCCCTCGGGCCGCGGCGCCCCGGCCGGGCGCACCGCGTCCCAGAACGCCGACCCCAGCCCGACGACGCACGTCAGCCCCGCGGCCGACTGGCGGAACCCCACGGCGCGCACGAGGTCGTTCACCGACGACGCGACGTCCAGCAGGTGCGCGCGCGACCCGGGCGACCCCGTGGCGCTGACGACGAGAAAGACGGCGGACTCGGTGAGCCCGCCCAGGACGGGCTGCGGCTCGGGCACGTCGGCCGGCACGGCGATGCTCGCGCCGGTCCCCTGGGTGGTGTTCTGCGGCACGAGGCGAGCGTGCCACGCGTGCCGGGGGAGCGCACCCGCGCGCGAGGTCACGCCGCCGCGCGCACCAGACCCTCCACCACGGCAGCCGCGCCCGGGGCGGGGCGCTCCCCGTAGGTGACCGCGAGCACCCGGCGCGCGGCGCCGGGCAGGGGACGCACGTCCACCCGCGGGTCGCGGTGGGCGCGCAGCGCCAGGGCGGGCAGGAGCGAGACCCCGACCCCGGCCGCCACGAGGGACTGGACCGCGACGTAGTCGTCCGTCTCGAACGCGACTCTCGGGGTGAAGCCCGCGCGCTCGCACCGGCCCACCAGGTCGGCGCGGCACCGCTCGCAGCCCGCGATCCATGCCGCGTCCGACAGCGTCGCGAGGTCCACCGGCACGGCGTCCGCCGACGGCGCGCGCTCACCCCCGCCCGAGGCCACCGCGGCGGCCGTGGCCCGCACGAGGAACAGCTCCTCCGCGAGCACCGGCACCGCGCGCAGGCCCTCCACGTCGACGGGGGAGCGGTCGTGCTCGAACACCAGCGCCACGTCCGCCGCGCCACGCCGGAGCGCGTCCAGCGCCTCCGGTGGCTCCGCCTCCACGAGCCCCACGCCCAGGCCCGGATGGTCCCGCGCGAGCCGCGCCACCACGTCGGGCACCAGCGTCGCCAGCGCCGACGGGAACGCCGCCAGGCGCACCCGGCCTGCCGAGAGCGACACCAGCGCGTCCAGCTCGTCGCGGGCCGCGCCCACGCGCCCCAGGATCTCCTCCGCCCGCGCGGCGAGGAGCCGCCCCGCCGCCGTCAGACGCACCCCGCGCCCCTGCCGCTCCAGCAGCGCCACGCCCACCTCCGCCTCCAGGCGCGCCAGATGGTGACTCACCGACGGCTGCGCGTAGTGCAGCGACCGCGCCGCCGCCGTCACCGACCCCTCGCGCGCCACGGCCGCCAGCACGCGCAGCCGCGTCAGGTCCATCTCGACTCCCTCACCGACGAAGCATAGATCCGATCGATCGATCCAGTCAGAACAGGCATTGGACCTATGGGACGGTGCGCGGCACCGTGGACACATGGCCCACGCAGCCCTCGCCCCGCCCACGATGCGCGACGTCCTCGACGCCCGCCGCCTCCTCGCCGCGCACCTCGACCCCACGCCCGCGCGCACCTACGCCGCGCTCGACCGTGCCACCGGGGCGAACCTCGTCGTCAAGCACGAGAACCTCCAGCCCACCGGAGCGTTCAAGGTCCGCGGCGCCCTCAACCTCCTCCAGCGCCTCATGCCCGACGAGCGCGACCGCGGCGTCACCGCGTTCTCCACCGGCAACCACGCCCAGGCCGTCGCCTACGCCGCCCGCACCACCGCCACCCCCTGCACCATCGTCATGCCCACGAGCCCTAACCCCACCAAAGCCGACGCCGTGCGCGACCTCGGCGCCCGCCTCGTCCTCGCCGGCAGCACCTTCGACGACGCGCGCGAGCACGCCACGGCGCTCGCGGCCGACGACGGGTCCCGCCTCGTCAGCGCCGCCAACGAGCCCCTCCTCGTCGCGGGCGTCGCGACCGCTTACCTCGAGCTGCTCGAACGCGCGCCGGACCTCGACGTGCTCGTGGTCCCGGTGGGCGGAGGCAGCGGCGCCGCGGCCGCATGCCTCGTCGCCCGCGCGCTCGCACCCGACCTCGACGTGGTCGCCGTCCAGTCCGCCGCCTCGCCGGCCGCGCACGACTCCTGGCGCGCCCGGGACCTCGTCGCGCGGCCCAACGCCTCGCGGGCCGAAGGCCTGGCGACCGGCACGGGGTTCGCGCTCACCCAGGCGATGCTGCGCGAGCACCTCGCCGACTTCGTCCTCGTCGACGACGACGCGATCGACCGCGCGGCGGCGCTCTACCTCACCGCCGCGCACACCGTCGCCGAGGGCGCGGGCGCCGCGGCGCTCGCGGCCGTGCTCGCCGACCCGGAGCGGTTCGCCGGCCGGCGGGTCGGGGTCGTGTGCTCGGGCGGCAACGCGAGCCCGGCGGAGCTGCGGCGCGTGGCGGCGCACCTGCCCGCGTAGCCGGGGTCGCGGCACGCCGGGCACGAGCACCGGTCGGAATCGGGGCCGGGCCTAGGCTCTGAGCCATGGCCCGCTACCTCGACGTGCACCCCGACAACCCGCAGCCGCGCGCGATCGCGCAGGTCGTCGCCCTCCTCGAGGACGGTGGGCTCGTCGCCTACCCGACCGACTCCGGCTACGCGCTCGGGTGCCGCATGGACGACCGGGAGGGTGCTGACCGCATCCGCCGGATCCGCCACCTCGACGACCGGCACCACTTCACGCTGGTGTGCGCGGACTTCGCGCAGCTCGGCCACTTCGTCATGGTCGACAACTCCGCGTTCCGCTCCATCAAGGCCGCGACGCCCGGCCCGTACACGTTCATCCTGCGCGCGACGTCCGAGGTGCCGCGGCGCCTCGCCCACCCCAAGAAGAAGACCGTCGGCGTGCGCATCCCCGACGACACGGTCGCGCAGGCCATCGTGGCCGCGCTCGGCGAGCCCATCCTGTCGAGCTCGCTCATCCTGCCCGGCTCCACCGCGGCGCTCACGGACGGGTGGGCGATCAAGGAGGAGCTCGACCACGTCGTCGACGCCGTCGTCGACGGCGGCGAGCGGGGCAGCGAGCCGACGACGGTCGTGGACTTCTCCGACGGCGCCCCCGAGGTCGTCCGTGCGGGCGCGGGCGACCCCTCCCGCTTCGAGTAGGGCAGGACGCGCGCCGACGGGCGGCCCCCTTCATGCCGCCGGCCCGAGGAGGCGGCGCAGGCGCGCGAGGTCGATCGGGTCGACGAGCGTGCCGCGCTCCTCGCGCACCCACCAGTCGCCCGAGCGCCGCCGCTCGTCGCGCGTCGTGTACCGGTAGCGAAAGACGCGGGCCCGTACCCACCGCGGGGCCGGGCTGGCAGGATCGTTCGCAAACGGGTCCGCTGCGAGCAGGCGCAGGGTCGGTCGGTCGGCCTCCAGGAGCCGCAGCAGCAGCACCTCGAACCACCGGGTCCCCGGCGACCCGAGTGCGAGGAACCACATCTGCCAGTCCAGGCGCAGGTGGTACGGCGCGACCTGCGGCGGGCGCCGCCCCACGTCCCCGGGCTTGCCGCGGAACGCGTACTCGGCCCAGTCGTCCGGCCCGGGAGAACGAGCTGTCGATCCCTCGATCACGACCTCGTCCCGCCGCCGCGACACGGAGCCGAACGCCCCGTACGCGTTGACGAGCCGGAACGGCTCGAAGCTCGCGTTCATGAGCTGCCGGCGCGCGACGAGGTTGCGCGCCGGGCGCACGCTCAGCACGAGCGACAGCCCCGACACCGCGAGCACCGCCACGACCAGGGCGACCGGGCCGCCCAGGCCCGCCCCGCCGTCGGGCACCTGCTCACCCCTCCCGAGCGCCGGCACCAGCCACGACCCCACCGCCGCCCACGCGCCGTCGCTCACCACCCCCAGCCCGAGCACGACCGTCAGCCAGTTCAGCCACGCGAAGTTCCCCGTCACCAGCAGCCACGCCTGCGTGAGCACCACGACCCCGCCCGCCACGCTCGCCACCGGCTGCGGCGCGAACAGCGCGAACGGCACCACCAGCTGCGTCACGTGGTTGCCCGCCACCTCCACCCGGTGCCACCAGCGCGGCAGGTGGTGCGCGTGCCACGAGAACGGGCCCGGCAGGGGCTGCG
Organism: Cellulosimicrobium sp. GQ32; assembly: GCF_059758455.1. Taxonomy (NCBI): domain Bacteria; kingdom Bacillati; phylum Actinomycetota; class Actinomycetes; order Micrococcales; family Promicromonosporaceae; genus Cellulosimicrobium; species Cellulosimicrobium sp. GQ32. Next base: position 256,507 of record NZ_JCAXEP010000002.1, read on the forward strand.
TCTCGTGGTGGTAGTCCAGCGCCGTCAGGTCCCGCCACGCCTGGTCGCCGCGGATCTTGATGAGCCCCGCACCCAGCTCCACCCGGAACAGGCACCAGCGCGCGAGCAGCAGCACCAGCACCGGGGGAGCGGCGCCCCCGCCCGACGACCCCAGCCAACCCACCAGGAACGTCACCTCGCACAGCAGCGACTCCCACCCGAACCCGTAGAACCGCTGCCCGACGTTCACCACCGAGAGGTACGCCGCCCACAGCAGCAGGAACGCGAGCGTCGTCACCCACCACGGGCCCCGCTGCGGCACCCCCACCACGAGCAGCCCCGCGAGCACGACGCCGCACCACGCCATCCCCACCACGAACCGGTCCGAGCACCACCGCCGCAGCACGCTCGGCCCGTCCCGCCACGACGTGCGCGCCACGAACACCCCCACCGGCAGCAGCCCGTGCTCGCCCAGCAGCGGCGGCCACTGCCGCACCACCACGACGAGCGCCACCACCAGCACCGCCGCCGTGCCCCGCTGGAGCACCTCGCGCGCCACGTCGTAGTCCGGTGCCCAGAACCACGACCCCAGCCACGTCGCCGCGCGGCCGGGCCACCCGTCCGCCATCCCTCCACGGTAGGCGTGTGACCCGTGTCTCACCCGGCCGCGGTGAGCACCCGCCGCCCTGCCCCGCACGATGCCCCGCCCCTACGATCGAGCCATGAGCAGCCAGGGCCTCACCCAGTCCACCGACCGCATGCGCGACGCCGGAGTCGCCCCCGCCGCCATCGACGTCTTCATCCGCTTCTACCGGCTCCTCGAGTCCGGCGCGACCGGCATGATCCCCGAGGCGGACGTCGAACCCCTCACCGACGTCGCCCACCGCGACGCGCTCGACGTCCCCGACGCCGCCGCCCGCGACGCCCTCCAGCGCACCGCGATCATCAAGCTCAACGGCGGCCTCGGCACCTCCATGGGCATGGACCGCGCCAAGTCCCTCCTCACCGTGCGCGACGCCGACCCGCAACGCCCCGACAGCGGCCCCCTCACCTTCCTCGACGTCATCGTCGCCCAGGTCCGCGCCGCCCGGCACGCCACCGGAGCACCCCTGCCCCTGCTCCTCATGAACTCGTTCCGCACCCAGGGCGACACCCTCACCGCGCTCGCCCCCTACGACGACCTCCCCGTCACCGGCCTCCCGCTCGACTTCCTCCAGAACCGCGAGCCCAAGCTCCGCGCCGACGACCTCACCCCCGTCGACTGGCCCGCCGACCCCGAGCTCGAGTGGTGCCCGCCCGGGCACGGCGACCTCTACGCCGCCCTCTACGCCTCCGGCGCTCTCCGCGCCCTCCTCGACGCCGGCTACCGGTACGCCAGCGTCTCCAACTCCGACAACCTCGGCGCCGCCCCCGACGCCGCCATGGCCGGCTGGTTCGCCGCGAGCGGCGCCCCCTTCGCCGCCGAGGTCGCCCGCCGCACCCCCGCCGACCGCAAGGGCGGCCACCTCGTCGTGCGCCGAAGCGACGGACGCCTTGTCCTGCGCGAGACCGCGCAGACCCCGGCCGACGACCAGGACGCCGCCGCCGACATCAGCCGGCACCGGTACTTCAACACCAACAACCTCTGGTTCGACCTCGAGGCGCTCGCGGTCGAGCTCGACCGCACCGGCGGCGTGCTCGAGCTCCCGCTCATCAAGAACACCAAGACCGTCGACCCGACCGACCCGTCGTCGCCCGAGGTCGTGCAGATCGAGTCCGCCATGGGCGCCGCCGTCGAGGTGTTCGACGGCGCCCTCGCCATCGAGGTGGGCCGCGACCGCTTCCTGCCGGTCAAGACGACGAACGACCTCCTCGTCCTGCGCTCCGACGTCTACGACCTCGACGACCGGTACCGGTTCGTCGCCCGGACCGACGCGCCGCTCGTCGACCTCGACCCGGCGTACTACAAGACCATCGCCGCGTTCGACGCCCGGTTCGACGACGGCACGCCGTCCCTGCGCGCAGCGCGCTCGCTGACGGTCCGCGGCGACTGGACCTTCGGCTCGGGCGTCACCGTCACGGGCGACGCCGAGCTCGCCGACCCGGGCGGCTCCTCGCGCGTCCCCGACGGCGCCGTCGTCGGCCCGGACGGGGTCAGCGACTGACGCCGAGGGAAACGTGAACACTGCCCAGCCTGGGAGGATGCCGTCGTGATCTTCCTGGGCGCGCGCGTCACGCGGTGGCTGACCGACGTGCCGCAGCCAGGGCTGGTCGAGATCCAGCTCGACGATGTCGACGGCCGCACGCACCGCCTCGTCGAGAAGTCCGCGGTCGTCGACTCGACTGGGGTCGTCCGTCGTGACGGGAACTTCCCGATCGCTGTCGGCCTCGCCTGCCGACCTCGTACGCAGTACCCCGGACTCGACGCTCGGGGCAGGGTCAACGCCGTGGACTTGTCACCGTGGGGGATCGGTGACGATGAAACGGTCTACGCGATCGGCCGAGAGAACCTGACCTGGGCGCCTCCGGCGGTGTACTCCGACCTCTCTGTCCGGGCCCGCCAGGCGGCGGGGCTCGTGACCTTTCGTCGCTGGCGAGCTTCCGTCGGGTTGTCCGCCACTGAGCTCGATGCGCTCGAGGAGCACCTGTGGCAGTACGCGCTCGTCACCCCCGAGACGTTCGACGCGTGGCACGAGGCGGATCCCCTGACGGGACTGGGTTCGTCCGGGTCGCTACCTGCGCCGCTGTTCCGCTCGCTCGAAGCATCCGGCATCGATCCGGTGGAGCTCACGTCGGTCATCGTCTCTCTCATCGAGATCACCTACGGCGGACTCTTCGGTCGGATCGAGAGCCGATGGTCGCTCAGCGAGCTGGCCACGGTGATCGCTCTCGCTCAGCGTCAAGGAGTCGCACCGGCCCCTGCCGACGCGTTCGCCGACTGCCTCTGGATCGACGACGACTGGGGTCGTCCCACCGAGTCGATCGTCAGCCGCTGGCGCGCTGTCGTGTAGACCAGTGCGGGGGCGGGCGGCTTCGCAGACGGGCGGCGAATCACAGGTACAGCGCCACCACCCACCACGACCACCCCCACGCAGCCGTGCGCCGTCGGGCACCGTGACCACGCCTCTACCTCGACCGACCAGGGATCTACTTCGGCGGACCAGGGTTCTACCTCGGCAGGGTGGGGTCAGCCGGGGAGGTCGACGACGCGGTCGGTGCCTCGGAGCGCCGTGAGGGAGCCCGAGGTGGCGGCGGCGAGGTCGGCGTCGAACCGGGCCAGCTCGGCGGGCGGGACGAGGACGGTGAACTCCGCCTCGGCTCCGTAGACGACGGCATCGAGCGAGCCGTCGTGCTGGGCGGCCCAGTCGCGCAGGACGCCGTGGAGGCGGCCGGCGTCGGCGTGGGGGACGTCGACGCGCACCGCGGTCAGGACCGCGCGCCGCAGGGGCCGCGCCACGTCGAGCGCCTCGCTCACCGCGGACGAGTACGCCCGGACGAGCCCGCCCGCGCCGAGCAGCACGCCGCCGAAGTAGCGCGTGACGACGGCGACGACGTCGGTGACCTGGCGGTGCCGCAGCACCTCGAGCATCGGGACGCCCGCGGTGCCGGACGGCTCGCCGTCGTCGGTCGAGCGCTGCTGGTCGGCGTGCGCGCCGACGACGAGGGCGACGCAGTGGTGTCGCGCGTCCCAGTGCTCCTTGCGGATCCGGGCGATGACGGCGTCAGCGTCGGTGACGGACGCGACGGGGGAGAGGTGCGCGAGGAACCGGGACTTCTTGACGACGAGCTCGTGGTCGACCGGTCCGGCGATCGTGCCCCACAGCTCACCGGTGCCCGTGCTCATCCCGCGAGCCTATCCGCGCACGGGCACGCGCCACGTCCTCTGCGAGGGCGACCTGCCGCCGGAAGGGCGACGCGCGGCCACGGAGAACCAGTCTCCGCGGCCGTGCGTCGCTGCGCGTGGTCGGGGTCGGGTCAGTCCGTGCCCGACTCCATGGCGGCCCGGTCGAGGAGCGCGTCGTCGCCCTCGGCCATGCCGCGCGACGCGATGACCTCGGCGCCACCCTCGGGCATCGCGCCGATGAGCTCGGTCGTCGCCCCGGCCCCTGCTCCGATGAGCGCCGCGTGCGCCGTGCCGACGATGCCGATCCCGGCGTACTGCTCGAGCTTGGCGCGCGAGTCGGCGATGTCGAGGTTGCGCATCGTGAGCTGGCCGATCCGGTCCATGGGACCGAACGCGGAGTCCTCGGTACGCTCCATCGAGAGCTTGTCCGGGTGGTAGCTGAACGCGGGCCCGGTGGTGTCGAGGATCGAGTAGTCCTCCCCGCGGCGCAGGCGCAGCGTGACCTCGCCCGTGACGGCGGTGCTGACCCAGCGCTGGAGCGACTCGCGGATCATGAGCGCCTGCGGGTCGAGCCAGCGGCCCTCGTACATGAGGCGACCCAGGCGGCGGCCCTCGGTGTGGTACTGCGCGAGGGTGTCCTCGTTGTGGATCGCGTTGACGAGGCGCTCGTACGCGGCGTGCAGGAGCGCCATGCCGGGCGCCTCGTAGATGCCGCGGCTCTTGGCCTCGATGATGCGGTTCTCGATCTGGTCGGACATGCCGAGGCCGTGGCGCCCGCCGATCGCGTTCGCCTCCTGGACCAGGGCGACGGCGGACTCGAACTCGCGCCCGTTGATCGTGACGGGGCGGCCCTGGACGAAGCCGATCGTCACGTCCTCGGTCGCGATCTCGACCGACGGGTCCCAGAACCGCACGCCCATGATGGGGTCGACGGTCTCGATGCCGGTGTCGAGGTGCTCCAGCGTCTTCGCCTCGTGGGTGGCGCCCCAGATGTTGGCGTCCGTCGAGTAGGCCTTCTCGGTGCTGTCGCGATAGGGGAGGTCGTGGGCGAGGAGCCACTCCGACATCTCCTTGCGGCCCCCGAGCTCGGCGACGAAGTCGGCGTCGAGCCACGGCTTGTAGATGCGCAGGGCCGGGTTCGCGAGCAGGCCGTAGCGGTAGAACCGCTCGATGTCGTTGCCCTTGAAGGTCGACCCGTCGCCCCAGATCTGGACGTCGTCCTCGTGCATCGCGCGCACGAGCAGGGTGCCGGTGACGGCCCGGCCCAGGGGAGTGGTGTTGAAGTACGCGCGCCCGCCGGAGCGGATGTGGAACGCACCGCAGGCCAGGGCCGCGAGGCCCTCCTCGACGAGCGCCGCGCGGCAGTCGACGAGGCGCGCGACCTCCGCGCCGTACGCGGTGGCGCGTCCCGGCACCGACGCGATGTCGGGCTCGTCGTACTGGCCGATGTCGGCGGTGTAGGTGCAGGGCACGGCGCCCTTGTCGCGCATCCATGCGACGGCGACTGACGTGTCGAGGCCGCCGGAGAACGCGATCCCGACGCGCTCGCCGACGGGGAGGGAGGTGAGAACCTTGGACATGGTCAAAGTATGCGCGATTCTGCATAGGTATTCAATCTCGCGCGATGCGCCATGCCTCCGTGTGCACTGCCCGGCGCGTCTGTGCTGGTAATAGTGTGCCAAGCCGGTAGGTTCGATCCCGTGACCACCGACGCCACCATCCCACCTCCCGAAGGCCCCGGCGAGACGGGTGTCAGCCCCGTGGCCTCGCCGTCGCGCTATCCCCGACCGACGGTCTCGGTGGACGAGGCCGAGTGGGTGTGGCGGACGCTCGCCACCGAGGCGATGGTGGAGTCGGCGAAGCCGGAGACCGTGCGGCTCGCCGTGATCGCGGGGCTCGCGCGAGCGACGGGCGCCCGGTACGGCGACCTCCTGCGCTGCACCGCGGACGCGATCGACCTCGGTCCCGCGACGGCCCGCGCGGGGGAGGGGAGGGTCGTCCTCACGCACGGCAAGCACCGCACGGTCCGCGAGCACGTGCTCAGCGCGAGCGTCGTCGTGGTGCTGCGGCGCTGGATGGCCGTGCGGGAGGTGCTCGCGGCGGACCTCGAGGGATCGGTGCCCCGCGCGCTGCTGCTCACGGTGCACCACACGCACGACAACGGCGTCACGGTGTCGAGCGGCCTGCCCATCACGAAGCAGGGGCTCGTGCTCTCGTGGCGGCGGTTCGTGCACCGCACCAACGCGCGCTACGGTGCCGTGCGGGCGCCGCTGCCGACGCGCTTCGAGCAGGTCCGGCGGGCGTGGGTCGAGGCGTCAGCGCCCGCCGGGAGCGGGATCGCCGCCGGTCCCGGGCTCGGCGACGACGCCGGGCGGGACGCCCTCCTCGCCGCCGAGCTCCTGGAACAGGGTGACGTGGAGGCCGGCGGGGGCGTCCAGCCGTGAGTTGAGCGAACCCCACGGGGTGCGGGTCGGGGGAGCGACGAGCTCCGCCCCGGCCTCGACCGCTCGGTCGGTGGCGACCCGCGCGTCGTCGACCTCGAACGCGACCCGCAGGTGGCCCGCGACCTGGCGTCCGACCTCCACGTCGTCGATCGCCCGCTTGTGGGCAGGGTTCGCGATCTCGAGCGTCGCGTGGCCGACGTCGAGGATCGCCACCCGGTCGTCCTCGCCGTCGGCGTACGCGATGCGCTCGGGGAGGCCCAGGACGTCGCGGTAGAAGGCGAGGGCGGCGTCGTAGTCGTCGGCCTCCACGACGAGGCGGAGCTGGCGGACGGCGGGCCGCTGAGGTGTGTCGTCGCTCATCCGACGACCCTATGACACCTCCCGCAGAAATAGTGTGCCAAGCGGTCTCAACAAGCCCACCCTCCCTACGACCGTCACCACACAGCACGGAAAAGCCGGCCGCACGCCGCGTCGGGTAGACCACGGCGTGCGGCCGGCTCATGTGCTGCGGAGCAGCACCCCGGCGGGGATCGGGCGTCAGGGCTGGCGGGCTGCCGCCTGCTCGGCCTTGCGCGCGGCACCGGTCTCGGTGCGCGCGCCGTCGGTGGAGAGGTCGCCACTGGTCGACTCGAGGTGCGCGCGGACGAACCAGTGGAACAGCTCGAGGTCGTGCAGGTGCCCGACGAGCAGGTCGTTGGTCACGTCGTCGAGCTCCTCGGTCGCGGTCGCGGCCTCGCGGTGTGCCGTGATGACCCCGACGTACACCTCGTCGAGAGCCCCCAGGTGGGCGATGGTCGAGGCGCGGCCGAGCGAGTAGTCCTCCCAGCTCCGCTCGGCGACCAGCGCGCCGGGCGTGCCCTTCGGCGAGACGCCCAGGGTCGCGATGCGCTCCGCGACGGCGTCGACCATCGCGCGGACGGCGTCGACCTGCGGGTCGATCATCTCGTGCACCGCGATGAAGTGGGGTCCGACGACGTTCCAGTGGATGTGCTTGAGCGTGAGCTGCAGGTCGTTGAGCGCGTGCAGGCGCTCCTGGAGGATCCCGGCGACCTTCGCCCCTTCCTCGGGGGTGAGCGACGGGACGGTGTACTTGGGCAGGTCGGTGCGAGCGGCCATGGGTGCCTCCTCGGGTCGGGTGCGGTCGCCGCCGTGGTGGCGGGACGGCGTCGGGCGCCGTCCCGCCATCGTCGGGCGGTCCCCGGCCGCTCGCAGCGCGAGGTCAGTCCCGCGGCGTGACGAGCAGCACGAGGCCCAGCACGGCGATCCCGCCGAGGGCGGTGGCGACCGCCGACGAGACGTCTCCCGCGGTGATCGCCTGCACCGCGAGCGCCACGGGGAGGAGCGCGGCCTGGAGCACGGCGACCCTGCGGAGGTCGGGCACGACGGCGCGCAGCTCCGCGCGTGCTGCGGCGGGCACGTGGTCCGACCACCAGGCGGTGCGCAGCACGAGGTGACCCAGCGGGAGGAGGGCGAGGACGACGGGGTCGAAGGGTGCGTCACCGTCCATGAGCAGGACGAGCCCGCCGAGGAGCACGAGGAGGTGGGGCACCGGCGGTGCGGGCAGGTAGGCGGTGACGGCTCCGAGGCCGAGCGCGGCAGCCCAGACGAACGACGGTGCGAGCCCGGTCGCCTGGAGCGCGGCTCCGGCGAAGGCGGTGGCGAGGACGAGGAGGAGGATGCGCGGGCACCACCCGGGGAAGGTGCGCTCGGTCTCGACCTGGAGGCGGGGGCGCGGTCCGGCGGTCACGACCTCGCGTCGGGCGAGCCGCCTCATCGGGTGGCTCCGGCCGGGCTCGGGCGACCGGGTCCTTGCCGGTCGAGCCGTCGTGCCGCGAGCTCGAGCGTCCCGCGAGCGCCGTCGGCGCCGGGTGTGCCGTCGTGCCAGCGTGCGACGACGATCCCGCGCTCGCGCAGGTCGTGGACGCGGTCCGCGCGCTCGTGGCGGGTGACGGCCCAGGCGGTCGCGACGTGGTCGTCGACCTCGACGACGGAGACGGGTGGGAGGACGTCGACGACGACCACCACGTGTCCGGTGTCGTGCCACTGGCGGGCGAGGCGGGGCGCCTCGTCGTCGAGCAGGGTCGAGAAGAGGTAGACGGCGGCGCCGGTGGGGACCTGGGGCGGGCGGTGGCGGGCGGAGGGGTCGCCGACGGGTCGGGTGAGGGCGAGGCCGTGGAGGATGCGGCGCAGGTGGCGTCGTCCGCCGCCGGGACGGACGGGTCGGGCGAGGCGGCCGAGGTCGTCGAGGGCGACGCGGTCGCCGTCGGCGAGGACGGCCTGGGCGACGGAGGCGGCGGCGTGGCGGGCGAGGTCGAGGGACGTGGCCTCGTCGGGGCGTTGGGCGCCGACGCCGCTCCAGGTGGCGAGGTCGGGGGCGACGTCGTCGCGGGAGTCGACGACGAGGACGACGGTCGCCTCGGCGGTCCCGAAGGTCCGGCGGACGTAGAGGGTGTCGAGGGTGGGGGAGCGGCGGGCGGTGGCGCGCCAGTCGATGCGGCGGAGCCGGTCGCCGGGGCGGAAGGCGTCGACGTCGCGCAGCTCGGTGCCGTCGCCGGGGCGTCGGGAGGTGTGAGGGCCGGAGAGCCCGCGCAGGCGGGAGGAGAGGGGCAGGCGTCCGAGCGGGGTCGGGCGGGGCAGGACGAGGCGGCGCGGGCCTCGGGCGACGCGGGGGACCTGCTCCTCGATGCCGTCGGGTCCGTACGCGGCGTAGTCGACGCGGAGGGTGTCGGTGACGCCGGTGCGGGCGGAGGGTGCGTGCCAGGAGAGCTCGTGGGTCCCGGCGGTGGTGCGGACCAGGCGTTCGGTGACGAGGCCGCCGGGTGCGAGGGCCCGCAGCCGCAGGAGCTCGACGCCGGGTGGGACGTCGGTGACGGTGCGGGCGGCGAGGGTCCCGGACGGGGCGTCGGTGTCGAGGACGACCCGCACGGTGACGGGTCCGTGGGGGCGGTGGGTCCAGCCCCAGACGGCGCCGAGCAGCGGCGCGAGCCCGAGGAGGGCGGCGTCGGGTCGGCGGAAGAGGACGCCGAGGCCGAGGAGGGTGGTGCCGAGGAGGACGCCCGCGGCGAGGTGGACGGTGGTGCGCCAGCGGGCCGGGTCGGTGTCGCGGTCCGCGGCGGGGGTGCTCATCCGCGGTCGCCGACGGTGGCGGGGCCGGGGACGGTCTGGAGGATGCCGGCGACGACGGTCTCGGGCTTCAGGTCGGCGGCCCACGCCCCGGGGGTGAGGGTGAGGCGGTGGGCGAGCACGGGGACGGCGACGCGCTTGACGTCCTCGGGCAGGACGACGTCGCGCCCGTCGAGCACGGCGACGCCGCGCGCGAGGAGGGCGAGGTTCTGGGATCCGCGCGGGGACGCGCCGACCTCGAGGTCGCGGTGGGTGCGGGTGGCGGCGGCGAGGTCGACGCAGTACGCGATGACGTCGGGGTGGACGTCGACCTGCTCGACGGTGGCCTGCATGGCGAGGACGGTGTCGCGGTCGACGACCTGGTGGACGGCGGGGTCGTCGTGGCGGCGGGCGATGCGGCGGGTGAGGACCTCGCGCTCCTCGTCGCGTCCGGGGTACCCGACGGACAGGCGCACCATGAAGCGGTCGAGCTGCGCCTCGGGGAGCGGGTAGGTGCCCTCGTGCTCGACGGGGTTGGACGTCGCGACGACGTGGAAGGGCTTGGGGAGCACGTGGGTGGTGCCCTCGACGGTGACCTGGCGCTCGGCCATGGACTCCAGGAGCGCGGACTGCGTCTTGGGGGCGGTGCGGTTGATCTCGTCGGCGAGCAGCAGTCCGGTGAAGACGGGCCCGGGGCGGAACTCGAAGGTGCGGGTCGCGGGGTCGTACACGGAGGAGCCGGTGACGTCCGAGGGCAGGAGGTCGGGGGTGCACTGGAGGCGGGTGAAGTCGAGGCCGAGCGCGCGGGCGAGGCTGCGGGCGGCGAGGGTCTTGCCGAGACCCGGGACGTCCTCGAACAGCACGTGCCCGCCGGCGAGCACGGTGGCGAGCGCGAGCGTGAGGGGTTCGCGGGCGCCGACGACGGCGGTCGCGACCTCGTCGAGGACGGCGCGGCCGTGCGCGGCGACGGTCGGCACGTCGAGGGTCGCGGGCTGCGCCTCGGTGCGGGCGGCGGGGTCGGCGGTCATCGGGGTGTCCCTCCGTCGGGGCGGTCCGGGGTGCTGGGGGCCTGGTCGAGCTGGTCGAGCGCCACGAGCCAGGTGTCGAGCTCGGCGGGCGTCGGGAGTCGGCCGTCGGTGACGAGGCCGTGGGCGGTGCGGGCAGTGCGGGGACCGAGGAGCCGTGCCAGGTCGCTCGCGGCGCCGGGGTCGTCGAGGTCGTCGACCCCGTGGTGGGCGAGGCGACGTTCCGTGAGGCGCCGCACCCGGCGCGCGGCGGCGACCGTGACGCGCCCGTCGCGGCCCAGGACCGACCACCCGAGGTCGGACACGTCGCGCCGGTTGCCGTCGCGCCGCACGTCGGGGACGCGCGGCCACACGGTGTCCCCGGCGTAGCCGGTGCGGTGCCACAGCAGGACGCCCGCGACGCCGAGGGCCGTGAGCATGAGGGCGTGCGCGGGCGAGGACCCGATCAGCACGAGGAGCGCGCCGAGCCCGACGACGATCCCGGCGGCGAGCAGGGCGCGCCGGTCCGCCGGGCGCAGGCGCCCCCAGCGTGCGCGCGCCCTCACGGCCGTGCCTCGCCGTGCAACGGGTGGTCGTGGGGCACGGCCGCGTCGGAGACCGCGACCGTCGGGCGGCCCGGGTGCGTCGCGAGGTCCGCCGCGATGCGGGCCAGCGCGGCGCGAGCGTCGTCCAGGTCGCGCTCGCCGAGCGGCGCCTCCCCGAACCGGGCCCGGTGGTAGAGGCCTCGGAGGGTCGCGACGGCGTCCGCGTCCGCCCGGGTGCTGGCCAGGACGGCGGTCGTGAACTCGGTCGGGGTCTGCGCGGGATCGCGCCGGGTGCCCGCCCGATCCGCGGCGCGCTCGAGCGCGACCCATGCGGCGACGACCGCGTCGTGCGGGTCGGCGTCCGGCGCGCGCAGGTCGTGGTGGGCCCGCTCGACGGCCTCTCGCAGCTCCGGCGCGACCGGGTCCTCCGCGGCGTGGACGGAGACGTCGCCCGCTGCCGTGACGAGGAGCTCTCGTCGGCGTCGTCGCGCGAGCAGGGCCGGGAGGTGCCGGCGCGCGAGCACGACGAGGGCGACGAGGGCGACGACGCCAACGATCCAGAGGATGAAGGCATCGACGGACAGGCCACCCGAGTCGGTCTGCGACCGGACGTCCTCCCGCGCGTCGGACAGGACGTCGGACGCCAGGGTGACCGGTGGCGGCGTGACCTCCTGCGCGGTGTCGCCGAGCCAGCCCGGTGCCTCCCAGCCCCACGGCGCGCCGACGGCCGCGGCGAGCACGGCCGCGAGCGCCAGTGCGGCGACGGCGGCGAAGCGTGCCGGTCCGGGCCGGCGATGGTTCTCCCCCTGCGGTGCGGTCATGCGGGCCGGAGCGACTCTGCGTGGACGCCGGCGACGGCGGCGGCGACGAACGCGGCGGGGTCGGCGTCGAGGCCGCGGCCCATGGTGGAGAGGCGGACGGGGACGTCGTGGAGGGCGTCGAGGAGGGCGGGGTCGGCGGGGACGTCGACGAGGTGGTGGCGGCCGGTGGGGGTGGCGAGGGTCGTGGCCTGCTGGGCGACGCGGCGGGTGAGGTCGGCGCCCCACCCGGCGAGCCGCTCGACGTCGGGGGTGGGGACGGGCACGGGGACGTCGCTGGGGGCGAGGGCGACGCGGCCGTAGGCGGTGAGGGAGTGGTGGGAGACGCCGAGGTGGCGGTCGCGGGCGTCGGCGCCGGAGACGCGCAGGGACGCGACGGGCCGTCCGCCCAGGGCGGCGACGGCGTTGAGGGCCTCGCCGGCGGCGACTCCGGAGAAGCCCCAGCGGGTGCCGGTCCCGAGGTTGCCGGGTCCCTGGGCGACGACGACGAGGTCGGCGCCGGTGACGTGGCGCGCGGCGAGGAGGCCGGTGTGCACGGTGACGGCCTCGAGGTCGCCGCCGAACGCCTGCCCGACGGTGAGGCAGGTGTCGATCCAGCCGGTGTCGCGCAGGGTGGCGACGGTGCGGGAGAACGCGGCGGGCAGGGCTCCGCCGTCGGTCATGACGTAGGCGACGCGGGGCGCGGGGCGGCCCGCGAGCGCCGCGGCGTGGCGGGCGCCGGCGACGACGGCGGGCAGGGCGGAGTGGAGGTCGGCGACGACGACGGGGGTCGCGTCGAGGTCGTCGGCGTCGCGGAGGGTGTCGTGGTGGGGGGACTCCTGCTCGTCGACGCCGAGGACGAGGGCCTGGAGGGGGGTGTAGCGGGCCTTGACGAGGTGGCCGGGCCCGGGTGCGGGGTCGGGCGGGAGGGGGGTGTCGGGCTGGGCGGGCCCGACGACGAGGGCGTACCCGCCGGTGCCGAGGCCGCGCGCGAGGGCGGAGACGTTGAGGAGCACGTGGTCGCCGGGGTCGGGGGTGCCGACGAGCTGGGTGTAGGCGAGGGCGCGCACGGTGGCGTCGGGGTCGTCGTCCCGCCCGGGGAGGGGGTCGTGGAGCCGCACGTGCAGCTCCTGGGCGCCGGTCCAGGCCTTCGCGTGCGACACCACGGTCGCGGTCCGCCACGTGATCACGCGGCACACCCTATCGACCGACTAGCGTGGTGCCGATGTCCGAGCCCACGCCCCCTTCCGTCGCGCCCGATCCCGCGCCCTCGTCGTCGGGGTCGTCGCCGACGAATCCGTCGGCGCGCCTGCTGAACCTGGTGATCGCGTTGGTGAACACGAACGCGTCGATGACGAAGCAGCAGATCCGCGTCAGCGTGGCGGGGTACGGCGACGCGCCCTCTCCGGACGCGTTCGAACGCATGTTCGAGCGTGACAAGGACACGCTGCGCGACCTGGGGATCCCGATCGTCACGGTCGACGCGGGCGGGCACGCGGACGAGGTGGGGTACCGGATCGACCAGGACGCGTATGCGCTGCCCGCGGTGGACCTGACGCCGGCGGAGCTGGGGGTGCTGGCGCTGGCGGCGCAGTTCTGGCAGGACAAGACGCTGCGGACGGACATCTCGCGGGCGCTGACGAAGCTGCGCGCGGCGGGCGCGGGGGAGACCGCGATGGACGTCGTGGCGGGTCTGGCGCCGCAGGTGCGTCCGGTGGGCGACGCGTACGCGACCCTCATGGACGCGATCTCGGCGCGGCGCGCGGTGTCGTTCACGTACCGGGCGGCGAGCACGGGGGAGGTGCGGGCGCGGCGCGCGCAGCCGTGGCGGATCGCGGCGCGGCGCGGCGGCTGGTACCTGGTGGGGTTCGACCTGGACCGCGGGGCGCCGCGGTCCTACCGGTTGAGCCGGGTCGAGGGCCGGGTGCGTGCGACGGGCCCGCGCGAGGCGTTCGAGGTGCCGGCGCACGTGGACGTGGACGCGGCGCTGGGCACTCGCGACGCGGGCGGGGTCGCGCGCCTGGCGGTCGTGCCGGAGCGGGCGGGCGCGCTGCGGGCGCGCGGCACGGTGGTCGGGTCGGTACCGGACGCGCGAGCGGGCGACAGCGCGGGTCGTGACGTGCTCGAGGTGGCGTACGACGTGCGGTACGCGCTGGCGGACGAGGTCGTGGGGTACGGGGACGCGGTGCTGGTGCTCGGGCCGCCGGACCTGCGCGCTGCGGTCGTGCGGCGGCTGCGGGACGCGGCGGTGCTGGGTTCCGCGCAGGACGCCGGGGCCGGCGCGGGCAAGAGCGAGGGGTCGACGGAGGTGACGGGGCGTGGCTGAGCGCGCGGACGATCGGCTGGTGCGCCTGCTGGGCATCGTCGCGTACCTGGACGGCGCGGGCCCGGTGCCGGTGGGCGAGCTCGCCCGGCACTTCGGCGTGAGCGAGCGCCAGGTCCTGGACGACGTCGACGCCCTGTGGGTGTCCGGCACGCCCGGATACTGGCCGGACGACCTCATCGACTTCGACGCGGACTCGATCGAGCGCGGCGTCGTGCGGCTCACCGAGGCGCGCGGCATGACGCGGCCCCTGCGGCTCGGCACGCGCGAGGCGGTCGCGCTCATCGCCGCGCTGCGTGCCATGCGGGAGACCGCGGCGGTGCAGGCCGACCCGGAGCGCGCGGGCGTCGTCGAGTCGGTGCTGCGCAAGCTCACCGACGCGACCGGCGAGGCCGCAGCGGCGCTCGACGTGCAGCTGGCACCCGAGGGCGACCCGCGCGTGGTCGCGGCGATCACGAGCGCGCTCGTCGCGGGACACCGGCTGCGGATCCGGTACGTGACGGCCGCGGACGAGGAGTCCGAGCGCGACGTCGACCCCGTGTCCCTGCACACGCAGGACGAGCACGCCTACCTGCTCGCGTGGTGCCACCGCGCGCAGGGTCGACGCACGTTCCGTGTCGACCGCATCCTCGCCGCCACCGAGCTCGACCAGCCCGTCGAGGGTCACGACGTGGACCCCGACGTCGACTTCACCCCCACCGGTGACGCGCCGCTCGCGACGATCACGTTCGCCAGCCCCGCGCGCGCCGTCGCCGAGCAGGTCCCCGTCGAGTCCGTGCGCAACCTGCCCGACGGCGCGTTCGAGGTGCGCCTGCGCGTCACCAACCCGGTGTGGCTGCGCCAGCTCCTCACCGAGCGGGCGCGGCACGTCCTCGCCGTCGAGCCGGCGTCGGTCGCGCGCGACGTGCGCGACGCCGCGAGCGCCGCCCTGTCCGCGTACGCGCACCTGCCGGGCGAGCCCGACGGCGGGGCGGGCGACGCGCAGGCTGCTGGCTAGGGTGGGCGGCATGTGGTTCTGGGTCTGGACACTGCTCGCGGTCGGCACGCTCGTGGGCGCGTTCTTCCTCGCGCGGCGCCTGTGGCGGTCCGTGAAGGGCCTGGGGCGCGAGCTGTCGCGCGCCTCGCAGGTCGCGGCGGACATGAGCGCGCGGGCGGACGAGCTGTCACGCGCCCTGGAGGAGGCGCAGCCGTCGACCGCGCCGACGCTGTTCGACGACCCGGTCGTGCTCCAGGAGCGCGTGGACCTGCTGCGCGCCGAGCGCGCCGAGCGGCGCGTGGAGCGGCGGCGGCGCGACGAGCAGGTCTGGTCGCGCTGGCGCCGGTTCAACGCCTGAACGGCCTGCGAGCCCGTCGAGCACGGCCCGTTCGGGACCAACCGCGTGACCTATGATGGCGCGTAGAGCACCGTCGCCCATGCCGCCCACGAGTAGTAGGTTCTCGCCGTGAACATCCTTCGTCACCCCGCGACGATCGTCGTCCTCATCCTCCTCGTCGTGCTGCTGTTCGGGTCCAAGAGGCTCCCGGACATGGCCCGTTCCGTGGGGCAGTCCCTGAAGATCTTCAAGAAGGAGGTCAAGGACCTCCGGGAGGACGACGACGCGTCGACGACGGCGACGCCGCCTACGAGCAGCGCCACGACGCAGTCCGGCGCGAGCGCGACCGCCCCGGGCGGCGCGACGACCGTGGCGGGAGGCACGACGTCGTCGACGCAGGACGACACGCCGAAGGCATAGTCGGTGTCACGATCAACCCGTGACCCCGAGGGGCGCATGCCCCTGCGCGAGCACCTCGTCGAGATCCGCAAGCGCCTCTTCCTGTCCGCGATCGGCCTCCTGGTCGGCGCCGTCGTCGGATGGATGGTGTACGACCCCGTTCTTCAGGCGCTCCAGCAGCCGCTGATCGACGCAGCCGAACGGCGAGAGGTCCTCACGGGCCTCAACTTCGAGGGCGTGGCGACCGCCATCGACATGAAGGTCAAGGTCTCCCTGTTCCTGGGCGTGATCCTGACGAGCCCGTGGTGGCTGTACCAGCTCTTCGCGTTCATCACGCCGGGGCTGACGTCGAAGGAGAAGCGGTACGCGTTCGGCTTCATCGGCGCCGCGGTCCCGCTGTTCCTGGGCGGAATCGCTCTCGCCTGGGTGATGCTGCCGCGCGCGGTCGCGCTGCTCAACGAGTTCGTGCCCGACGGCAGCGCGAACCTCATCAACGCTCAGATGTACCTCGGGTTCGTCATGCGGCTCATGCTGGCTTTCGGCATCGCGTTCCTCGTGCCGGTGATCATGGTCGCGCTCAACACGATGGGCGTCGTGCGCGCCTCGACGTGGCTCGCGGGGTGGCGGTGGGCCGTGCTCATCTCGTTCCTGTTCGCCGCCATCATGACGCCGACGCCTGACGTGCTGACGATGTTCACGGTCGCGCTGCCCATCTGCGCGCTCTACTTCGCCGCGTACGGCGTCAGCGTCCTGCACGACCGGCGCGTCGACAAGCGCGACGCCGCACGGCTGGCCCTGTGAGCGCCACGCCCCGACCGCGCCCCACCGGGCGCGGGGGCCGCGCGTGAGCACGGTCGCGCTCGTCGTCAACCCGACGGCGGGGCGCGGACGCGGTCGCACCGCGGGAACACGCACCGCCGAGGCGCTGCGCGCGGCCGGGCACGCCGTCGTCGACCTCAGCGCCCCGAGCCTGCCCCTCGCCCAGGAGTCGGCCGACGCCGCCGTGCGCGGCACGGACGGCGACGGCGCGGGAGCCCGACCCGGGGTGGACGCCCTCGTCGTCGTCGGCGGGGACGGCATGGTGCACCTCGGCGTCAACGCGACCGCCGGGACCGGCGTCCCGCTCGGCATCGTCGCGGTCGGGACGGGCAACGACTTCGCGCACGGCCTCGGGCTGCCCACCACCCGCACCGACCGGTGCGTGGACGCCCTCCTCGCGGCTCTCGGCACCGCCGCGAGCACCACGTCCTCGGCGAGCGCGCCGCCGTCCGTGCGCGCGGTCGACGCCGCCCGCGTCACGGGCGAGCACATGGTTGCGCACCGCTGGTACGCGGGCGTGCTGTCCGCGGGGATCGACGCCGCCGTCAACGCCCACGCGAACGCGGCCACCTGGCCCCGCGGGCGGTCGCGGTACGCACGCTCGGCCCTCACGGAGATCACGCGCTACCGCCCGTACGGGTACCGGGTCACGCTGCGCGGCGTGCCCTCGGGCGACGAGCTGCCCGACCTGCTCGCCGGGGCGCCCCTCCTGCTCGACGGCGCCGCCCTCGGGACGAGCCCCGACGACGCGCAGGGCGGGCGGACCGTGGTCTGGGAGTCGCCGGGCGCGCTCGTGTCGGTCGCGAACGGCCCTCGCATCGGCGGCGGCATCCGGATCGCGCCGGGCGCGGCGCTCGACGACGGCCTGCTCGACGTCGTGGTCGCGGGCCCGTTCGGGCGCTGGGGCGCGACGCGCATCTTCCCCGGCATGTACGCGGGGCGGCACCTGGCGAACCCCGGGGTCGGGACCCTGCGCGCGACGTCGGTGACGGTCGCGGCGACCGAGGCGGGCGCGGCCCCGCCGCACGCGTTCGCCGACGGGGAGCACCTGGGTCCCCTGCCGCTGCGGGTCGACGTGGTCCCTGGCGCGCTGCACGTCCTGGACGCCACGGCCGGCCCCGCCGCACCCTGACTCTGCGCCGGCCGTCCGCCCTCGACGCGCCGGTCGCCTCCCGCGGGCCCGCGACGCCGCACCTCGCGCGCCGACCGGCGAGGTCGGCGCCGGACCGTAGGCTGGCACCATGACGGCCGCTGAATCGCCCGCCGCCCGTTACGCCGCGTCCCGGGCCCGCCAGGCGGCGTCCCGCACCCGGCTCGCGGAGTTCCGGCAGGTCCTCGACTTCCCGCTCGACGACTTCCAGGAGCGCGCGTGCGAGGCGCTCGAGGAGGGGCGCGGCGTGCTCGTCGCGGCGCCCACGGGTGCCGGGAAGACGGTCGTGGGCGAGTTCGCGGTCCACCTCGCCCTCGCCGGCGGGCGCAAGGCGTTCTACACCACCCCGATCAAGGCGCTGTCCAACCAGAAGTACGGCGACCTCGTGCGCCGGTACGGCGCCGACTCGGTGGGCCTGCTCACCGGCGACACGACGATCAACGGGGAGGCGCCCGTCGTCGTCATGACGACCGAGGTGCTGCGCAACATGCTGTACGCGGGCTCGCGCACGCTCGAGGGCCTCGCGTTCGTCGTCATGGACGAGGTGCACTACCTCGCCGACCGGTTCCGCGGACCGGTGTGGGAGGAGGTCATCATCCACCTGCCCGACGACGTCCAGCTCGTGTCCCTGTCCGCGACGGTGTCCAACGCGGAGGAGTTCGGCGACTGGCTGGAGATGGTGCGCGGCGACACGACCGTCGTCGTCAGCGAGCGCCGGCCCGTGCCGCTGTGGCAGCACGTCCTCGTCGCGTCCGCGAACCCGGCGACCGGGGTCGCGCACGCGGGCGGCGGCCGGGCGCTCGGCGCGGACCTGCTCGACCTGTACGCGGGGCACGTCGACCCGACGGACCCGGGCGTGAACCCGCCCATCAACCCGGACCTGCTGGCCGCGTTCCGCGCGGCCCCGCGCACGAGCGCGTCGGGTCCGGGCGGGCGGCGCGGCCCGGGCGACCGCGGGTACCGGGGGCGGGGCGGGCGGCGTCCCGGCCCCGACCGGTCCGGGCTCGGGGCGCGCCGCACCCCGGCGCGGTTCGCCGTCGTGGACGCCCTGGACGCCGACGGGCTGCTGCCCGCGATCTACTTCATCTTCTCCCGCGCCGGGTGCGAGGGTGCCGTGCAGCAGTGCCTGGCCGCGGGGCTGCGCCTCACCTCGCCCGCGGAGGAGGCGGAGATCCGCAGGGTCGCCGAGGAGCGCACCGCGACCATCCCCGCGGAGGACCTCGAGGTGCTCGGCTACTGGACGTGGACCGAGTCGCTCGCGCGCGGGATCGCGGCACACCACGCCGGGATGCTGCCCGTGTTCAAGGAGACCGTCGAAGAGCTGTTCAGCCGCGGCCTCGTCAAGGTCGTGTTCGCGACCGAGACGCTCGCGCTCGGCATCAACATGCCCGCCCGGTCCGTCGCGCTGGAAAAGCTCGTCAAGTGGGACGGGACCGCGCACGTGGACGTCACCCCCGGCGAGTACACGCAGCTCACGGGGCGGGCGGGGCGGCGCGGCATCGACGTCGAGGGGCACGCCGTCGTCGTCGACCACGCGGGCCTCGACCCCGTGCACCTCGCGGGCCTGGCGTCCAAGCGCCTGTACCCGCTGCGCTCCAGCTTCCGCCCCACGTACAACATGGCGGTCAACCTCGTCGCGCAGGTCGGGCGGGACCGGGCGCGCGAGGTGCTGGAGACGTCGTTCGCCCAGTTCCAGGCGGACCGCGGCGTCGTCGGGCTCGCGAAGCAGGCGCAGGCGCACGCCGAGGCGCTCGACGGGTACGCCCAGGCCATGACGTGCGACCGGGGGGACTTCGCCCAGTACGCGGCGCTGCGGCGGCGCATCACCGCCCGCGAGGGCGACCTGTCGCGCGCCGCGAGCCGGTCCCGCCGCGCGGAGGTCGTGGCCGCGTTCGAGCGGCTGCGTCCCGGGGACGTCGTCGAGGTGCCGTCGGGGCGGCGCGCGGGCTACGTCGTCGTGCTCGACCCGGGGGAGGGCGCCGGGTTCGACGGTCCGCGCCCCACCGTGCTCACCCAGGACCGGCAGGTGAAGAAGCTCACCGTGGCCGACGCGCCCGGCGGCATCCGCACCGTCGCCAAGGTCCGGGTGCCCAAGTCGTTCAACCCGCGCGTCCCGGCGCAGCGCCGCGACCTCGCGTCCACGCTGCGCAACGCCCTCGGGGCGCTCGACGAGCCCGGCGCCCGGCCCGGGCGCACCACCCGTGCCCGGTCGGCCGCCGCGGACGACGCCGAGCTCTCGCGCCTGCGCGCGCAGCTGCGCGCCCACCCGTGCCACGACTGCCCCGACCGCGAGGACCACGCCCGCTGGGCCGAACGGTGGGCGCGGCTCAAGAAGGAGCACGACCAGCTCGTGCGCCGCGTCGAGGGCCGAACCGGGTCCATCGCGCGCGTGTTCGACCGCATCTGCGACGTCCTGCTCACCCTCGGCTACCTCGCCCCGGGCGACGCCGCGGACGACCCGGTCGCTCCGCTCGAGGACGCCCTGGACGCGGAGGAACCCGCGGGCCGGTCCCTTGACGACGAGGACGGCTCCGGCAGCGCGGGCGGACGGGGGGCGGGCCGCGCGGGGCTGCGCGTCACGCGCGACGGGCAGTGGCTGCGGCGCCTGTACGCCGAGAACGACCTGCTGCTCGCCGAGTGCCTGCGTCGCGGCGTGTGGGAGGACCTCGACGCCCCCGCCCTCGCGGCGGTGGTGTCCACGTGCGTGTACGCGGGGCGGCGCGAGGACCACGGCGAGCCCGACGTGCCCGGCGGTCCCCACGGCAGGCTCGCCCGCGCGCTGGAGGCGACGACGCGCGTGTGGTCCGAGGTGGACGACCTCGAGGAGGCGCACGACATCGACGCGACCGGCGCGCTCGACGAGGGCCTCGTCACCGCCGTGCACCGGTGGGCCGTGGGCCGCAGCCTCGACGCCGTGCTGCGCGGCTCGGAGATCGCGGCCGGCGACTTCGTGCGCTGGTGCAAGCAGGTGATCGACGTCCTCGACCAGGTCGCGACCGCCGCGCCCACGCCCGCGGTGCGGCGCACCGCGCACCAGGCGATCGAGAAGCTGCGCCGGGGCGTCGTCGCGTACTCGAGCGTCTGAGCCGACGGCGGCGCCCGGCCGCGCCGGGGAAGGCGTCGGCGTGACGTGCACGACACCCGGTCCCACCTGCGTGGACGCAGAGTCGCACAGGCGAGGTTCGGGCGGTTGTGGCGGTATCGTGAAGGATTGTGGCCTCAACCCTGTACCGCGGCGGCGTGATCCACTCCCAGGCTGACCCGTTCGCGGAAGCACTCCTCGTCGACGACGGCGTCATCGCCTGGATCGGCGCCGACGACACGGCCGACGGGCTCGCCGCTCGCGCCGACCGCGTGATCGACCTCGACGGCGCGCTCGTCGCGCCCGGGTTCGTCGACGCGCACGTCCACCTGTTCGAGGTCGGGCTCGCCCTCGCGGGCGTCGACCTGTCCGCGAGCGCCGGCGTCACGACGCTCGCCGCGGCGCTCGAGGCGGTCGCGAAGGCCGCCGCGGACGTCGGGGACGACGACGTCGTGCTCGCGTTCGGGTGGGACGAGCGGTCCTGGCCCGAGGGCCGCCCCCCGACGCGCGACGAGCTCGACGCCGCGTCGGGCGGGCGCGCGGTGTACGCGGCGCGGGTCGACGTGCACTCGGCCGTGGTCTCCACGACGCTCGCGCGGCGCTGCGCCCTGGCGGAGCGGCCGGGGTGGGACGAGTCCGGCTGGGTCACGGGGGAGGCGCACCACGTGGCGCGGGACGTCGCGCGCGACGTGTCGCCGGCGCGGCGCACCGACCTGTACCGGGCGGCGCTGCGTGCCGCGGCGGAGCAGGGGATCGTGTCGGTGCACGAGATGAGCGCACCGCACATCGACACGCGCGCGGGGCTGCGCGAGCTGCTCGCGCTGACGGGCGAGGCGTCCTCGGGGCTGGCGCACGTCGTCGGGTACCGGGGCGAGCTGTGCACCACGGTCGACGATGCGCGCGAGCTCCTCGCGGACGTGCCGGGTCTGACGGGCATCGCGGGCGACCTCAACGTGGACGGGTCGATCGGGTCGCGTACGGCGGCGATGCGCCTGCCCTACCAGGACGGGCCGGACCGGACTGACCGCGGGAACCTCTACCTGAGCGCGGAGCAGATCGCGAACCACCTGTCCGCGGTGGGCGCGGCGGGCTCGCAGGGCGGGTTCCACGTCATCGGGGACCGCGCGATGGACGAGCTCGTGCTCGGGCTCAAGGTCGCCGCGGAGGTCCACGGCCAGGGCGCGGTGCGCGCGGCGCGGCACCGGGTGGAGCACGCGCTGTTCGTGGACGCGTCGGCGCTGGCGTCCCTGCTGCTGTTCGGTGTGAGCCTGAGCATCCAGCCCGGGTTCGACGCCGCGTGGGGTGGCCCGCAGGGCATGTACGCGGCGCGCGTGGGCGCGACCCGGGCGGAGGGCCTGAGCCCGTTCGCGGACCTCGCGGGCGCGGGCGTCCCGCTCGCGTTCGGGTCGGACGCGCCGGTGACGCGGCTCGACCCCTGGGCGGGCGTGCTCGCGGCGATGTCGCACGTGGACCCGGACCAGCAGATCTCGGCGCGGGCCGCGTTCCGCGCGCACACGCGCGGCGGGTGGCGCATCGCGGGTCTGGACCACACGGGTGCCGGGCAGCTGCGCGTCGGGGCGCCTGCGCACCTGGCGGTGTGGCGGGGCGAGCACCTGGTCGTGCAGGGCGCGCTCGGGCGCACGACGTCGTCGTGGAGCACGGACGCGCGCGCCGGGCAGCCGCTCCTGCCGGAGCTCGGCCCGGACGTGCCGCGCCCGCGGTGCCTGCAGACGGTGCGCGACGGCGTCCCCCTGTTCGACACGTTCGTCTGACCGCTCCCGCTTGACAGGACCCTGAGCCGGAGTAGGTTCGACAGGGTGTTCCGGCCCCCGCGGCCGCAGGGGGATCAGCCACCGACGACGACCCCTCGGCGTGCCGCGCCGGGTACCTGGCCGGGCCCGCGCGCTCAGTAGAAAACGTGCTCCGCCGGTGGCGGCGGCGTACGGGCCGAAGGGCGCGCGGGCCCGCACGCACCACCTCTCGTTCACCCGCAGTGCCGTCGCTGCGGACCCGGGTCCGTGCAGGTGCGTGGCGTAGGGTGCACCCGTGCACGCCCCCGAGCCCACGGCCGCCCCGGCCGGGCGATCCCGCCGCGCCGGACCTGACGCCCCCGCCACGATCTCGTCGGCACCCGCGGCCGGACCCAGGGAGACCGGTCCCGACGCCTCCGGCGCGGCGGGCGCGCGCACGCTGGTCGGGGCGCCGCCGCGGCCGCTCACGCTGCTCCTGGCCCTCGCGGGCGGGCTCGTCACCGACGCGGCGTTCCCCGACCGCGGGTGGTGGCCCCTCGCGTTCGTCGGCGTCGCCGCGCTGTTCTGGGCGCTGCGGCGCGACGGCGCGAGGTGGGGCTTCCTCGTCGGGCTCGTGTGGGGGCTCGCGTTCTTCCTTCCGCACCTGTGGTGGGCCAACTACGCGACCGAGACCGTGCCGTGGGTCGCGCTGTCCGTCATGGAGGCGTGCTTCGTCGCGGTGCTCGGTGCCGCGTGGGTGTGGGCGCGGCGCTGGCCGTGGCTGGCCGCGCGCCCGTGGGCGCAGGCCGTCGGGTTCGCGCTGCTGTTCGTCGGCGTCGAGCAGGCGCGGACCGAGGTTCCGTTCGGCGGCTTCCCCTGGGGCCGGCTCGCGTTCTCCCAGGCCGACTCCCCGCTCGGGCGCGCGGCGTGGCTCGGGGGCGAGGTCCTCGTGTCCCTGCTCGTCGCGCTCGCCGGGTCGCTGCTCGCGGTCGCCGTGCTCGCGCTGGTACGCCGTCGGGACGTCGTGACGGGCGCCGTCGTCCCGGTTGCCGTGGCCGGGGCTCTCGTCGCGGCGCCTGTGCTCGTGCCGCTCGACACGCGCGCCGAGGCGGGGACGCTCGCCGTCGGGGCCGTGCAGGGCAACGTGGGCGAGCCTGGCCTCGGGTCGTTCGCGAACCGGGCCGAGGTGCTGAACAACCACCTGCAGGGGACCGTCGCGCTGCTGGGCCAGGTGGAGCCCGGCGACCTCGACGTCGTGCTGTGGCCCGAGAACGGGTCCGACCTCGACCCGCAGACCGCGCCCGACGTGGCGCGCGCCATCGACGACGCCGCTCGCGAGGTCGGCGCCCCGATCCTCGTCGGCGCCCAGGAGTACCCCGAGACCGGCGGCCGGTACAACGTGTCGCTGCTGTGGGAGCCGGGTGCCGGCGTCGTGGACCGGTACGCCAAGCAGCACCCCGCGCCGTTCGGCGAGTACATCCCGCTGCGATCGCTGCTGCGGATCTTCTCCGACCAGGTCGACCGCGTGAGCATCGACATGATCCCCGGCACGGAGACCGGGGTCGTCGACCTCGCGTCCGACCGCCTCGGGCGCACCGTGCCGCTCGGCGTCGTCATCTGCTTCGAGGTCGCCTACGACGGCCTCGTGAACGACGCCGTGGACGCGGGCGCCGAGGTGCTCGTCGTGCAGACCAACAACGCCTCCTTCGGGTACACCGCCGAGTCCACGCAGCAGCTCGCCATGTCGCGGCTGCGCGCCGTGTCCACCGGGCGCGCGACCGTGCAGGTCTCGACCGTCGGCGTGAGCGGCGTCATCGCCCCCGACGGCGCCCTGCTGCAGAGCACCGAGCTGTTCACCGCCGACCAGCTGGTCGCGGACCTGCCGCTGCGCACGAGCCTGACCCCGGCCGTGCGGGCGGGGGACTGGCCCGGGTGCGTCGTCGAGCTCCTCGCCCTGGGCCTCCTCACGGCGGGTGTCGTGAGCGTCGTCCGCGAGCGCCGCGCGACCCGGTCGTCCGCCGCGACCGGGGACGAGGCGCCGTGAGCGAGCGTCCCTGGGGGCCAGCCGCGCCAGGCCGTGTGCTCGTCGTCGTGCCCACGTACGACGAGGCGCTGACCCTGCCGGGCACGCTCGCGCGCCTGCGCGCCGCGGTGCCCGACGCGGACGTGCTCGTCGTGGACGATGCGAGCCCCGACGGGACGGGCGACCTCGCCGACGCCGCGGCCGCCGCGGACCCGGGTGTGCACGTGCTGCACCGGGCGGGCAAAGAGGGCCTGGGCGCCGCGTACGTCGCGGGGTTCGGCTGGGGCCTGGACGCCGGGTACGACGTCCTGGTCGAGATGGACGCCGACGGGTCGCACCAGCCCGAGCAGCTGCCGTCCCTGCTCGCGGCGCTCGCCCCGGCGGGGGAGCCCGGGGACGCCGCGGGGGCGGGCCTCGTCATCGGGTCGCGCTGGGTGCCGGGCGGGCGGGTGGAGAACTGGCCCTGGCACCGCGAGGTGCTCTCCCGCGCGGGGAACGTGTACGTGCGCGTCGCGCTCGGGCTGGGCCTGGGCGACGCGACGGCGGGCTTTCGCGCGTACCGTGCCGAGGCGCTGCGCGCCGTCGACCTCGCGAGCGTGGAGTCGCACGGCTACTGCTTCCAGGTGGACATGGCCTGGCGGGTCGTGCGCGCGGGCGGGCGGGTGGTCGAGGTGCCGATCACGTTCGTCGAGCGCACCGCGGGCCGGTCCAAGATGAGCCGCGCCATCGTCACCGAGGCGCTGTGGAAGGTCACGGTCTGGGGTGCGCGACGCCGCGCCGCCCAGCTCGCGGGCGCGGTCCGGGGGCGGGGGAGCCGGGCCGCTCGCTGAGGTCGGGCGCAGCGGGGACGGGGCGGTACGAGAGCCGGGCGGGATCGGGTGCTCTGCCTGTGACGCACGAGAGGCCCGGACCCTGCGGGGTCCGGGCCTCTCCGGTCGTCGGGCGACCGCGCGGTGTCAGGCGCTGCGGCGCAGCTTGCCGGCGCGCAGCAGGCCGAGGCGCTCGTCGAGGAGCTCCTCGAGCTCGGAGATGGTGCGGCGCTCGAGCAGCATGTCCCAGTGGGTGCGGGCGGGCTTGCCGGCCTTGGGCTCGGGGCGCTCCGCGTCGCGCAGCAGCGCCTCGGCGCCGCAGCGGCACTCCCACACCGGGGGGACCTCGGCGTCGGTCGAGAACGGCAAGATGATGGTGTGCCCGTTGGGGCAGTCGTAGTGCGCCTGGAAGCGGGGGGCGAAGTCGACGCCCTCGTCCGACTCCATGCTCTTCGCACCGATGCTCATCCCGCGCAGCGAACGGTCGGCCATGGTGTCCTCCTGAGGGGTCTTCGGGGGTGGGTGGGCGCGCCCGGTGGGGTGCGGGCAGCGGCCCGGTCTACGAGAGGCAACGCCTCACCGTCGGTCGGTGTTCCGGCGCGTCGTGAAGGTCCGGTGAACGTCGCGGGGTGTCTGCGGCCTCGCCGCCCCCCACGGCGCCCGGTCCGCCTCGGCGCGTCGCGGTCCCAGGCTCCCGGGTTTCGATGCCCGACGCAACTCGTCACGGCCGCCACGGCCCGGACGTGCGCACGCTCACACCGGCGCTGGACGGGCCCGGGAACAAACTCGGAGGGTGCCGGGTTGAGCGGCATGTACATGCAAACGCATCGACCTAGGACTCACGGGAGCACACCATGCAGTTCGGCATCTTCACCGTCGGCGACGTCACGACGGACCCCACGACGGGCCGGACCCCCGACGACACCGAGCGCGTGCGCGCGATGCTGACCATCGCCAAGCACGCGGACGAGGCGGGCCTGGACGTCTTCGCCACGGGCGAGCACCACAACCCGCCGTTCGTCCCGTCCTCGCCGACGACCATGCTCGGCTACCTCGCCGGTGTGACGAAGAACATCGTCCTGTCGACGTCCACGACGCTCATCACGACGAACGACCCGGTGCGCCTCGCGGAGGAGTACGCGATGCTCCAGGTCATCTCGAACGGGCGCATGGACCTCATGATGGGCCGCGGCAACACCGGCCCGGTGTACCCGTGGTTCGGTCAGGACATCCGCAACGGCATCCCGCTCGCGATCGAGAACTACGCGCTGCTGCGGCGTCTGTGGACCGAGGACGTCGTGGACTGGGAGGGCAAGTTCCGCACCCCGCTGCAGGGCTTCACCTCCACGCCGCGCCCGCTGGACGGCGTGCCGCCGTTCGTGTGGCACGGGTCGATCCGCAGCCCCGAGATCGCCGAGCAGGCCGCGTACTACGGCGACGGGTTCTTCCACAACAACATCTTCTGGCCCATCAGCCACACCAAGCAGATGGTGCAGTTCTACCGCCAGCGCTGGGAGCACCACGGCCACGGCCCCGCGGACACCGCGATCGTCGGTCTCGGCGGCCAGGTGTTCATGCGCAAGGACTCCCAGAAGGCGTGGGACGAGTTCCGCCCCTACTTCGACAACGCGCCCGTGTACGGGCACGGCCCGTCGATGGAGGACTTCACGCGCGAGACGCCGCTGACCGTCGGCTCCCCGCAGCAGGTGATCGACCGGTACGCCGCGATGCGCGAGCACGTGGGCGACTACCAGCGTCAGCTGTTCCTCATGGACCACGCCGGCCTGCCGCTCAAGACGGTGCTCGAGCAGATCGACCTCCTCGCGGGCGAGGTCGTGCCCGTGCTCCGCAAGGAGATGGAGGCCGCACGCCCCGCGCACGTGCCGGCGAACCCGCCGAGCCACACCGAGCGCGTCGCCGCGGCCCGCGCCGCCGGGACCGAGGGCGCCGCGCACGTCGGCGGCACCGAGGACCGCTGGACCGGGCGCACCGCCGAGGACGACCAGGAGCCGGCGAAGGCCGGCGCCGCGTTCGGGCTGTGACCCGCACCGTCCCGCGGCCGACGTCACCAGCCGCGGGACCGGTCGCCCGACGGCGTACGGTCGAGGGGTGCCCCGCGCACCCGCTCGACGTGCCGCCGTCGGGCACCCCCGCACCGTCCGGCCCGGCGACGGGCCGACCCCCGCACCACACGCCACACCCCAGGAGCACCGCATGACCGCCAGCACCCCCGCCCCGGACCGCCGCCTCGTCGTGGTCTCCGCCGGGCTGTCCAAGCCGTCCTCCACGCGCCTGCTCGCCGACCGGCTCGGCGAGGCCACCGTGCGCGAGCTCCAGGGCCTCGGCGTGAGCGCCGAGGTCGAGACCGTCGAGCTGCGCGACCACGCGCACGCCGTCGTCGACGCCATGCTCACCGGGTTCCCGACGGGCGAGCTCGCCGGGGTCCTCGAGCGCCTCGCGGCCGCCGACGGGATCATCGTGACCACCCCGCTGTTCACCACCACGTACTCCGGGCTGCTCAAGTCGTTCGTCGACGTCCTCGACAAGGACTCGCTCACCGGCACGCCCGTGCTGCTCGGCGCGACCGGCGGCACGTCGCGCCACTCGCTCGCGCTCGAGTACTCCCTGCGCCCGCTGTTCACCTACCTGCGGGCCGACGTCGCCACGACGTCCGTGTTCGCCGCGACCGACGACTGGGCGGCCGCCGAGGCCGACGCCGGCGGCGGGCTGCCCGCCCGGATCGCGCGCGCGGGACGCGAGCTCGCGGAGAAGGTCGCCCTGCGCAAGAACACCGGCCCCGCCGACCCGTTCGCGGCCACGCCCGACTTCACGGCGCTCCTCGGCGGGCTCTGACCCGCTTCCCGACTGCGCGCCCCCGGCCACCGGTGCTCCCGGCCGGGGGCGCGCTCGCGTCTCCCTGACCTGCGGCGACGCCACCCGAGGGGTTGCCCCCGGCGGGTGTCGCGCGGCAGGATCGGGGGACCGACGACGACGGGGGAGCACCATGAGCACCAGCGCGACCGAGGGCCACACCGAGGCGCACCCGGCGGGACCCGCCCCGCAGCCCGGCCTCGAGCCCGCCGCCCCTGTGACGGTCGCGGTCCCGGTCGTCGAGGCGCTCGCCACGCACGCGGACGGCCCCCGCCCCCCGGCCCCGCCGCGGCGGCGACCCGTCGGCGTCGTGACGGTCCCCGGCCGGGCGCCCGACACGTCGCGCTTCGCCGCCGCGCCCCGCTACCCGGCCATGTTCCACGTCGCGGGCGGGCGGCTCGTGTGGGACGGCGCACGGCTGCGCCTCGTCCGCGGCGACGGCACCGTCCTCGAGCCCGCCGGACGACCCGTCGTGACCGTGACCGGGGACGGGCCGACCGTCGTCGTGACCTGGCGCGACGAGCACCCCGGTGCCCGGACGACCCGCGCCGTCCTGCTCGACGGGTCATCCGCCCGCTTCGCCCGGTTCGCGCGTTCCCTCGCGGACACGCGACCCGGGAGCGTCGTCGTCGACGACCGGACCGTCCCCTCGCCACGCGTGCCGCGCCTGCAGCCCGACCAGGCTGGCACCGCCCGACGCCCCGGCGTGTTCGCCCGCGCCCTGTGGCGCGTCGTCGGTCGCGGCGCACCCGCCACGAGCGCCACCCCGGGTGACGGGGGAGCGGCGCTGGTCGCCCGGCTCGAACGGCTCGCCGCCCTGCACCGCGCCGGCGACCTCACCGACACCGAGTTCGCGCGCGCGAAGCAGGCGCTGCTCGGCTGACGGGCCGACCAGGGACCAGCTGCCGTCAGTCCCCGGTCTGGCCCCACCCGGGCACGTCGACCTCCGTCATGACGGACCGGCCGTCGCGGAAGTCCCCGTAGCGTGCCCAGGCGAGCACGACCCGCAGCAGGACGATGCCGTCGTCGGCCAGCGACCCCGCGAACTGGGGGAACGCCGCCACGTACGCCGCGGCGCAGCGCTCCCGGTCCGCGCCGACCGGCACGTCCGCCGTGCCCTCGCACTGCAGCGTCGTCCCGTCCGTGCCACCCACGGTCACCGCGACGCGCGGGTCCCGGGCCAGGTTCGCCACCTTGCGCGACGTCGCACGCGCGTCGAACACCAGCTCGCCCGCGCCCGTCGCCGCCACCGCGAGGAAGGCGGCCTGGGGCCTGCCGTCGTCGCCCAGCGACGCGACCACACCCCACCCCTGAGAACGGACATAGCCGACGAACGTCTCCCGGTCCATGGCGCCACCGTAGCGCCCCGCCCGCTGGACCGGAGACAGGGAAGACATCGACACGAAAACCCTGGACCGCCACGGACGCCACCTGACACCGTCGCACGATGACGGACTCCCGCACCGACCTCGCCGGCACCGACCAGGAACGCCTCTGGGACGCCGGCGCCGCAGCCCGGTACGACACCCCCGGCGAGGGCATGTTCGCACCCGACGTCCTCGACCCCGCCATCGACCGGCTCGCGGCACTCGCAGGCCGGGGGAGCGCGGTCGAGCTCGCCGTCGGCACCGGCCGGGTCGCGATCCCGCTCGCCGCGCGCGGTGTGCCCGTCACCGGCATCGAGATCTCCCGGCACATGGTCGCCCGGCTGCGCGAGAAGGCCGACGAGACGACCCTGCCCGTCGTCGTCGGCGACATGGCCACCGCCCGGGTCCCGGGGGAGCACACGCTCGTCTACCTCGTGTACAACACGATCTCGAACCTGCTCACCCAGGACG
This sequence comes from Cellulosimicrobium sp. GQ32, assembly GCF_059758455.1. Taxonomy (NCBI): domain Bacteria; kingdom Bacillati; phylum Actinomycetota; class Actinomycetes; order Micrococcales; family Promicromonosporaceae; genus Cellulosimicrobium; species Cellulosimicrobium sp. GQ32. Next base: position 286,558 of record NZ_JCAXEP010000002.1, read on the forward strand.
CCCAGGTCGCGTGCTTCCGCAACGCCGCCCGCCACCTCGCCCCCGGAGGCCGGTTCGCCGTCGAGCTCTGGGTCCCCGAGCTGCGCGCCCTCCCGCCCGGCCGCACCGCGACCGTCTGGCACGACGAGCCCGGCTACCTCGGCGTCGACACCTACGACGTCCTGCACCAACGCGTCGTGTCCCACCACGTCCGGTTCGACGACGACGGCCGCGCCGAGGTGGGACGCACGCCCCACAGGTACGTCTGGCCCGCCGAGCTCGACCTCATGGCCCGCCTCGCCGGCCTCGAGCTCGAGACCCGGCACGCAGGATGGGCGGGGGAGCCGTTCACCGCCGAGTCCCGCTCCCACGTGTCCGTGTACCGGCGCCCGCCGCATCCCTCCTCGGCGTCGTGATATCCCAGCCCGATGGACCAACTCCGTCGTCGCACCCGACCCGTCGTCCTCGCCACCGCCGTGCTCGCCGCCCTCACCGCCTGCTCCGGCGCGGTGACGGCCCACGACCTCGTGACCCGCCTCGCCGACGAGCCCGTCCCCGACGACGCCCTCCCCGGCACGATGACGCCCGACGAGATGGACCCCGACTCGGCCCGACGCCTGGGCGAGCTCGACGGGGTCACCTTCTACACCGGGACCGGCAGCCGCGACGGGCAGGACGTCGTCTGCCTCGTCACCGTCGTGCCAGGAGACACCCCGCAGGACGACGCGGGAGCCGCCACGTGCGGCCTCGTCACCGACCTCGACGACTCCGACCTCCCGCTCAGCCTCCTCGCCCCGGACGGGACGCAGGTCACCGCGGTCCTCGTCCCCGACGGCCTCCCCACCGATGGCGACCTCACCCGCGTCACACCCAACCTCGCCGCCGTGGTCTCACGCACCCCCTGAACCCCGTGGGCTCAGGCCGCCCCGCTCACCCTCCGGACGACGCCTCGATCGTGTCCAGGTCGCGCACCGCGAAGCGGTGGTGCTCCCACTCCTCCTCGAAGATCACGTGCACGCACGACAACGTCGTCTCGGGGTACTGCGGTGACCACGGGTTGCGCCGCACCACCGCCAGCGCTTCGGGCGTCACGCCCGCCAGGAAGTCCCGCACCATCGCCACCCGGCCCGCGCGCGCCTCCAGCACCTCCGCGTACGACGGCGTCCCCGTCACGAACAACGACACGTCCAGCCCGTCCTCCGCCGCCTGCGGGCCCGCCTGCCCCAACGGGTGGAACGGCTGCTCCACCTCCAGCACCGCCCGCCCCAACCACGCGTCCGTCGCCAGCACCAGGTGCCGCAACGTCTGCGCGAACGACCACTCGCCGTCCACCGACACGTCCACGGCGCTCGCGGGCAGGGCCGCCGCCCGCTCGAGCGTCGCCGCCCACGTCCGCTCCAGCGCCGCCCACGCCGCGCGCAGCCCCTCCGGGTCGCCCGCCCGACGCAGCTCCCGCCCCGGGAACCGGCGGTCCAGCTCCGCCTCCACGAAGTCCGTCACGTCGACCCCGTTCACGCGGAAGGTCGCGTCACCGTCCGCGAGCCACGGCGCGTCGACGTCCAGCCCCTCCACCTGCACGCCCCGCATCACCACTCCGGACAGGTCGGACTCCACGAACCGCGCACCCCGCAGGTCTACGCCGTCGAACGTCGCGCGCCGCAGATCGTCCGAACGGGTGAACCGGGCCATGAGCGCCTCCTCGTGGATGTGACCCGCCCGAGAGCCCGACCAACCCGGGGGAGAGGCCCTGACGTGGCGACAGCGCCACGCACGGGTACCGGGTAGGGGAGAGGCGTGCGCCTCGACGAGCGGGGACGACGAACGCACCGTACGCCGCCCCACCCACACCCACCAGACGACCACGCGGCCACCGCGCCCCACACCGCCGCCCCGACACCGTTCCCCCGGACACGGGCTGGTCGGCGGGCACCGAACCGGGGAGCATCGGACCATGCCGATCCTGCCCGCCGAACGCGACCCCCGACTCGTCACCGTCCGCCGAGGCGGCACGCTCACCGACGACCACCACCGCCAGCTCGCCCGGTGGGCCGTCGAGTGCACCGAGCACGTCCTGCCGATCTTCGAGGACGCCCGACCCGACGACACCCGACCCCGCGACGCCCTCGACGTGGCCCGCGCCTGGATCCGCGGCGAGGTCCCCATGAAGACCGTCCACAGCACCGCCTTCGTCGCGAACGCCGCCGGGCGCGACCAGCCCGCACCCGTCAAGTACGCGGCGCTCGCGGCCGGGCAGGCGGTGGCGGTCGCGCACGTCGCGGCGCACGACCTCGGCGCGGCCGCGTACGCGATCCGGGCAGCGGCCGCCGACGCCGCGGCGCGGGGCGAGGACCCCGAGGCGGTGCGCCTCGCGGAGCGGGACTGGCAGCGCGAGCGCATCCCGGCGGAGCTGCGCGAGCTCGTCCTCGACGACCAGCGGCGCCGGAGCTCGATCTGCTGGGACGTGTTCGACGACTGAGGCCGGGCCGGTCGTCGGAACGCGGGCCGGTCGGGTGTCCCAGGCCTCAGCGCAGGAGGTCGTCGTACGTGGCGAGGGGGATGCGGCCCTCCGCCGCGGCAGCGACGTCCTCGTCGCCGGCCACGAGGACGTCGGCCTGGAGCACGGCCACCGCCACGTACTCGGCGACCGTCGTGTCGTCCGCGTCGAGCTCGCGGGCGATCCGCCACGCCGTGGCCCGGGAGACACGGTCGCCGAGCAGGCGGATCTTCAGCGTGGCGATGCCGTCCAGGCGGGCGCGCGCCGTCTTCTCGTCCAGGACGCCGCGGCGCACGTCGCGGTAGAGCATCGAGAGCGCGTGGCTGCGCAGCACGGCAGGGCCGACGAGCGGGCGACGCGCACCGAGGCCGACGTCGTCCCGCACGAGGCGCAGCGCGGTGACGGCGTCGATCGCGCACCGGGTGGACGGTTCGAGAACGACGGATCCCATGGCAGCCAGTAGACACCCGAGGACCCACGACGGCCCGGGAACCGCCCGTGGGAGCGAGCGAGACGCCGGAGCGGTGTGAGAAGCGGGCAGGTCTGGGACGGAGCGCTCCGTGCGGGGCTGCATGGGATCGGTGCGCGACGATCTGTCGGCACGGTCCGCAGGTAGCTCAGGCGCGCGCGGTCGGCCCACGTCGCAGCCCGGTTGCGGGGAGCCCTTAGGGTCGGGCTGTGGCTGAGCCGTGGGTGACGACAGTGACCGCGTTCGCGATGACACGCATGGATCGGGGGTGGCTGATGATCCGGCACGAACGACTCGGCGTCACGAGCTGGGAGCTGCCGGGCGGTCACGTCGAGCGTGGCGAGACGCTCGAGGAGGCTGCGGCGCGCGAGACGGCTGAAGAGACCGGGGTAGCGGTCGAGGTCGGTCGCTTGGTCGCCACCTGCGTCCACGAGTGGCACGAACGACGCCGGCGCAAGCTGGTCTGCTTCTTTGACGCGACAGCGGTCGGTGGCGATGTGCCCCGGGCGCCGGAGAACGAGCCAGGCGTCCTCGAGGCGGCATGGGTCGATCCGTTCGCGCTGGACGTGGTGAGCCCGTTCATCGCGCCGTTGATCGAGCAGGAACTCGCCGGCTGGCCGAACGAGCCGATCTCGTTCGTGATGACACACCGCATCAACGGTGACGGGCTCTGGGCGCCGGCTCCGGTCCTCACTGAGGCCCGGGTGGAACGAGCAACACGGAGTCGTGGAACGGGTGACGGCCGGCGCAGCGTCTCTGCGGGCGATGGCACCGGAGGCTGACCTTCTGTGGTGACGACCGGCACTGGTCGGAGCGCCGATAATGTACATTATGTCATTTCGCCGGAAGAGAGGTGGCCTCCGACGCATCACGAGGATCCCTCGCACGCTCCCCTTCGACATGAGCACGTCGACGTACGCACCCCGGCTCGCCACGCACCGCCCTGCCGCCCGTACCGCGGACCGGAGCGACGGCAGGCGGCTGCTCGCGGGCCTCGTGGCGCTCGCGCCGTCCCGGGTGTCGTCAGGAACCGTCTCCGGGACGTTCGCCGCGACGTCACCGTTCGCCGAGCTCGCTCCGGACGGACGTCCGCCTCGACGGGTCGTCGCGACGATGCTGGCGACGCTGGCCTGGGTCCCGGTGCTCGCGCTGACCCTCGTGGCCTTCGCCGTCGTCGGCGTCGCGGCAGGCCTGGCGACCGCTGCCGTGTGGTGTTGGCGCTCGGTGTCCCCCGCGCGGGTGCCGCAGGCCGGGCCGAGCGACGCCGACGCGCCCCGAGGCGAGCTCGAACCGCCGGCCGCCTCGACGGCTGCGGCGGTCGGGCCCCGCGGGCGACGCCTGGTGCGGGACCGCACGCTGGGCTACGATGCCTAGAATCGGACATACAACGCAAACCATTGTGTTTAGGTCAACAGCGTGGTGACGCACCGCCGATGCCCGGCGTGACCACCGCACGGCCCATCCTGTCGCAGCGCCGCCTCGTACGAACCGTCCCCCGGACACACCTCGGGCACGTCCCCCCGGCGTCCCCCGCTCGCGCGCTTGCTCCCGCGTCCAGGTCTCCCGCCACCCCGCGCATGTGCCAGCCTGGGCACGTGCCCGACGCCGACGGTCCCTGGACGCCCTTCCCTCCCCCGCCGCTGCCCGACGTCGTCGGCGCGCGCGAGCGCACGGTGCACGTCGTGACGCACCCCGAGGCGACGCACCACGTCGAGGGTCTCGTCGGCGGCGTCCACGACTCCGACCTCACCACGACCGGCATGCGGCACGCGGCTCTGGTCGCCGCGGCGCTGCGAGCCCGGGTCCCGCGCGACGCCGCGGTCGACGTCGTCACGTCCGACCTCCTGCGCACACGCCGCACCGCGACCGCGATCGGCGAGGCGCTCGGCATGCCACCACGGCTCGACGCCCGGTTGCGCGAGGCGTCCTACGGAGACGCGGGCGGGCGTCCGCAGGCGTGGCTCGACGCGCGGTTCGTCCCACCGCCGGCGGTGGGCGACCGCCTGCGGCACGACGTGGGCGTCGCGGGCGCGGAGACGAGGCTCGACGTCGCGCTGCGGGTGTACGCCGCGACGACGGACCTGCTCCGCCACGCCGTGGACCACCAGGTGGTCGTCACGCACGGGTTCGCGGCGACGTTCGTCGTCGCGGCATGGATCGGGATGCCGGTCGAGGCCGCGGGGCACGTCGCGTTCCCCGTCGCCTCCGGGAGCATCACGACCCTGCGCGAGGACGGGTTCTTCCACAACCGCGCGGTGCTGTCCGTCGGGGACGTCGCGCACCTCGACGAGGGGCACTGAGCCGTCGACCCCGAGAGTTCCGGCGTCGGTGCAGGTCAGGGCGCTGCCCGGCCGTGTCGTTGTCGGTGGCACGACCTAGGCTGGCCGCGACCGCACCTGAAGGAGGCTCGCTCATGGTCGCCCCGCCCCGCCTCGAGCGGATCACCGTCGCCGAGGCGGCCGACCGCTACCTCGCGTCCGTCGCCGCGCAGACCCTGCGCGGCGTGCTGTCGCCGACGACGCGTCGCAGCTACGAGCGGGACGTGGCGGAGTTCACGCGGCTCGCGGGCCCGGACCGGGTGCTGGACGACGTCGCCGGCGAGGACGTCGACGACGTCCTCCTGCGCTACCAGACCACTCCCGACGGCCGGTACGCGGACGCGTCCCGCAAGGAGGGCGGCTCGGGCCGCTCCGCGGCGACGGTCAACCGCTTCCGCCAGTCGGTCACGCGCTTCTTCTCCCACGCGGCCCGCGAGGGCTGGGTCCAGGCCGACCCGATGCAGTGGGCCTCTCCCCCGGCCCGCCTGCGCGACGGGCTGCGCGTCGCGCGCACGGCGCTGTCCGCAGGCTCCGCGGCGTCGCTGCTCGAGGTCTCTGCCGCACGGGCGCCGGGAGACCCGGCCGCGGGACGCCGCGACCAGGACCTCCAGGTCCGCGACCGCCTCGTCGTCGCGCTACTGCTCGTCCTCGGCCCCCGCGTCTCCGAGCTCGAGCGCGCGAACCTCGACGACTTCTCCCGCGAGCCCGACCAGACACGCTGGCGCATCCAGGGCAAGGGCGGACACGTCCGCACCGTGACGCTCTCTCCCCCGCTCGCCGCCGCGCTCGAGGAGTACCTGGAACGCCTGCGCCCCGCGCTCCTCGCCCGCCGCCCCGACGACCCGGACGCGCGGCGCGCGCTCCTGCTGTCCTGGCGCGGCCGTCGCATCGACGCGCAGGCGGTCCGCGGACTCCTGCGGCGGTGCGTCGCGCGCATGCCCGCGCAGTACCGGCGCGAGGCCACGCCGCACGCCCTGCGCCACACGACCGCGACCCTCCTGGCGGCCGAAGGATGGGACGTGAAGGTGGTCGCCGAGCTCCTCGGGCACGCGTCCATCGCGACCACGGGCGTGTACCTCGACCGGATCGAGGGCGAGCTCGCCGCCGCGATCCGCGCCCACCCGCTCTCCGCGGCGCTCGAGCCCGCCGAGACCTGACGCCCGCCTCGCGGGGCGCGTAGCGTCACCGGTATGGCCTCGCTCCACCGGGTGGAGCTCGTCCCGGACGACGAGCCCGCACCGACCGGGCGCGGCGCACCCGCGGAGGGGGCCCACGGGCCCGCGGCACCGGCCCGACGACGTGCCCTGCTCCTGCGCGTGGGGGCACCCCTCGTGGTGCTCGCCCTCGTCCTCGCCGCCGTCGGGACGTGGCGCACGGCCACCGCGGAGCGTGAACGCCTCGCCCTGCCCGGGTCCGTGGTCTCCCTCGCGGTCCCTCCCGAGCCGGCGTGGGAGAGGGACGCCGCGGCACCGCGGCTCGCCGTGGTCGGCGACGGCACGGTCCTCGCCGTGGTCACCGGCGACGGCGTGGAGGGACGCGACGTCGCGACCGGAACCCGGTCCTGGCGGGCGCTCGACCCGACGGCCTGGTGCGGCCCGGCCACGGGCGAGACGTCGGCCCCCGCGCCGCGACCCGTCGTCGTCACGTGCCTGACCGGCCCCGTGCTCGCGCCCGTCGCGCACGTCCTCGGCCCGGGCGGACCGACGACCGACCCGGTGCCCCTCGGCGACGACCTCGGCCGCGCGGTCCCCGCCCCCGGCGGCACGGTCCTGCGCTGGTCCCGCACCGGCGGCGTCGTCCACCTCGCGCTCCAGGACGCCCGGACCGCACAGGTGCGCTGGCGGCAGGACGTCGAGCCGGACGACGCGGGACGCACCGCGATGTGCCGGCCCCAGGTCGCGGGCCAGGCCGCGGTCACGGTCGAGGACGACCTCCTCGTCGTGCGCGGGTGCCGCCTCAGCGCATTCCTCACCGTCGCCGGGACCCGCCTGGACGCCCGCGGCGACGCGATCACGGCGAGCGTCACACCCCGTCCGGACGGCACGTTCTGGCGCACGACCGTCCGACCCCCCGACCGTACGGGGGCCACCCAGCTCGTCGCCCCGGACGGGACGGTCCTGGCCTCTCTCGCCGGGCGCCTCCTCGTGCCACTCGTCGGACCCGGCAGCACCGCGACCACCTGGCTCGTCGAGACCCCGGGCGGGGTGCGCGCGCTCGCGTCACCGTCCGGCGGGGCCACGGACCCGCCGGACGAGCTGTGGCGCGTCGACCTGCCGGTCGCGCAGGCCGTGGCGCTCGCGGACGGCCGCGCGGTCCTCGCCACGGGCGACGCGCTCGTCGCCCTCGACGCCCGCACGGGCGAGCGGGTGTGGACGTGGCCGCGCTCCGCGTCGAGGTCGTCCGCGGGTGGCCTCGACGCCGGGCCGGACCTCGCGCGGGGCGTGACGGCCGCGTTCACGGACGGCGCCACCCTCACCGTGGTCGCCCCCGACCCCGACTCCCCGCGGCGCGCGCTCCTCGTGGGTCTGTCGCTCGAGGACGGGGTCGTGCGCTGGCAGGCCGGGTACGACGCGGACCCGCACGGCTTCGCCGCGGTGGCGGGGCGGGTCGTGCACGTGGACTCCAGCACGTCCCGCGTCACGGTGCTCGGGTGAGGCGCTCGGACGAGGCGCCGAGGTGAGACGCCCGGGTGAGGGTCCGCGTGCGAGTGGACGACGGCGGGGCGAGCCTGACGGGAGACCGGCCGCGCGCCGAGGTGGCCGGCACGAGACGAGGAGGGCGTCGTGCCGAAGCGTGACCCGGGACCGAGCGTGAAGGACCCCGAGCTGTACGAGAAGCTGCGCGACGAGGGCGACTCGAAGGAGAAGGCGGCGCGCATCGCGAACGCCGCGGCCGGGTCGTCTCGCAAGAACGTCGGCCGCAAGGGCGGCAAGGCCGGCGACTACGACGACTGGACGGTCGAGAAGCTGCGCAAGCGTGCCGCGGAGATCGGCATCGAGGGCCGCTCCTCGATGCGCAAGGCCGAGCTCATCAAGGCCCTCCGCTCGCACTGACCCGGGCTGTCGGAGAGCCCGGGAGCGGCCGGGGTGCGGGATCTCACCCGCGGCGCACCCGTCCTGCGGTCGCGCGCGGAGACGTGCCCGCTACGGTGAGTCCGTGCACCTGTCCGCCGACTCCGCCCTGCGCACCGCCCGCCGCCTGCTCTCCCGTGCGCTCGTGGTCGCCGTCGCGGCGCCGATCACGGTCGCGGGCGTGCTCGTCACCGCCGACGCGATCCGCAAGCGTCGCAACACGACCGAGGCGTCGTTCCCCCGCTCCTCCCCCGCCGACGTCGAGGTCGCGGGCACCACGACGACCGTCTTCACGTACGGCGAGGACGTCTACCGGGAGATGCTCGGCGCGATCCGCGGGGCGCAGCGCCGCATCCTGCTCGAGACGTACATCTGGAAGGCCGACGCGCTCGGCGAGGAGTTCAAGCAGGCGCTGGTCGAGGCGAGCGCGCGCGGCGTCGAGGTGTTCGTCGTCTACGACGGGTTCGCGAACCTCGTCGTCCCGCAGGCCTTCTTCGACCTGCCGGAGCCGATCCACGTCATCCGCTACCCCGTCTTCCGCCCCGGCGTGCTCATGCTCAACGTGCGCAAGTCGGGTCGCGACCACCGCAAGATCCTGGTGGTCGACGACGAGATCGCGTTCGTCGGCGGGTACAACATCGGCGCCCTGTACGCGACGCAGTGGCGCGACACGCACATCCGCCTCGTGGGCCCGAGCGCGTGGGAGCTGCGCAACGCGTTCGTCGACTTCTGGAACGCCAACCGCAAGCCGGGCCAGCCGCTGCTCGCCGACCCGGGGTCGGTGCACTGGGAGCCGCGCCTGCGGGCCGCGCGCAACGCGCCGGCGCACCTCGTCTTCCCGATCCGCGGCATCTACCTCGACGCCATCGACCGCGCGAGCTCGCACGTCTACATCACGCAGGCGTACTTCATCCCGGACAGGGAGATCCTCGCGGCGCTCCTCGCGGCCGCCGCGCGCGGGGTCGACGTGCGCGTCCTGGTGCCCGAGCGTTCCAACCACGTGCTCGCGGACTGGCTCTCGCGCGGCCTGTACACGGCGCTGCTCAAGGGCGGGGTGCGCATCCACCTGTACCGGGACGCGATGGTGCACGCCAAGACCGCGACCATCGACGGCGCGTGGACGACGATCGGGACGGCCAACATCGACCGGCTCTCCCTGACGGGGAACTACGAGGTGAACCTCGAGATCACCGACCCCGGGGTGGCCGAGCAGATGGAGAAGGTGTTCGACGTCGACCTGTCGAACTCGCGCGAGCTGACGCTCGGCGAGTGGGACTCCCGCTCGATGGCGGCCAAGCTCAGCGAGGTCGTCCTCACGCCCCTGCGCCCGCTGCTGTAGGCCTCGCGGGTGGGCGGCGGCGGGACCGGCGCCGGTCTCAGCGCGCCGGGTCGGAGCGCAGCGTGTCCGCCGCCTCCTCCTCGGGGCGTGGCGGCACGGTCTCGTCGGCCTCGAGCGGCGTCACCTCGCCGTACTCGGGGTGCTCGTCGCGCAGCGCGCGGGCCGCGGCGTCCCCGGTCCCGTCCAGGCTCCCCGCGGCGACATCGAGCGCCTCGCCGGGGGTGAGCGGCCGGTACGCGTACGTCCCGCCGGTGCGCTGCTCACCGAGGAGCCGGTCGACGAGACCGTGCCCGACCGCGGACAGCAGCGCGTCGTGGATCGGCACCACGACGCGCGGGTCGAGGCCGCGCACGAAGTCGATCGTCTCGGCGAGCTTGAGCCACGGCGCGGACACCGGTGCCAGGAGCACGTCGAGCCGCTCGCCCCCGAGCGCGTCGCCGTCCGGCGCGTCGAACGAGTCGCCGGGGTGCAGGAGCGTCGCACCGTCGCCTCGGACGAGATAGGTGACGTTGGCGATCCGGGGAACGTCGCGGTGGATCACCGCGTGCTGGCCGCCACCCACCACGACCTCCAGGCCGCCGAGGTCGAGACCGTCGCCGGGTACGACGACGTGCACGCGCGCGGAGGTGTCCTCCGGCAGGGAGGGACGCAGCGCCGCGACCACGGTCTCGGGCGCCCAGACCGTGAGCCCGGGCCGGGCCGCGAGGGCGGCACCGAGCGCGGGCGCATCGACGTGGTCCGGGTGCTGGTGGGTGACCAGCACGGTGTCGGCGTCGCGCAGCGCGCCCGCGGCGTCGCTGAACGTGCCCGGGTCGATCGCGACGACCTGACCGCCGTGCCGCACCGTGACGCACGCGTGGCCGTGGAACGTGACTCGCATGGATCCTCCTCCGCTCGCCGTGCCCGGCACGACGGCCGTCGCCTCAGGCTGCTACCCCCACCACGCGGGTGCCCACCGCTCATCCCACGACGAGGACCAGGTCGCCGCCCTCGAGCTGCTGCACCGCGCCGATCGCGACGCGCTGCACCGTGCCCGCGACCGGGGTCGTGATCGCGGCCTCCATCTTCATCGCCTCGACCGTGGCGACCGTCTGCCCGGCCTCGACGGCATCCCCGACGACGACGACCGGCGTCACCGCGCCGGCGAACGGCGCCGCGACCTGCCCCGGCTGCGTGGGGTCCGCCTTCTCGGCCGTGCGCGCGTCCACGTCGACCGCACGGTCGCGCACCTGGATCGGGCGCAGCTGGCCGTTGAGGGTGAACATGACCGTGCGCATCCCCCGCTCGTCGGGCGTGCCGATCGCCTCGAGCCCCACGAGCAGGCGCACGCCCTTGCCGAGCGCGACCGCGACCTCCTGACCCGGCTCGAGCCCGTACAGGTACGTCGAGGTGTCGAGGACCGACACGTCCCCGTACGCCTGACGCACCTGCTCGAACTCCTTGGTCGGGCCCGCGAAGAGCAGGTGGTTCAGCCGCCGGCGCCGCACCTCCCCCGGCTGCGCGAGCTCGGCCTCGTCGTCCGGCGACAGCGGCGTCACGCCGCCGCGCGCCGCCCGACCGGCGAGGGCGCGGGAACGGAACGGCTCCGGCCAACCGCCGGGCGGGTCGCCGAGCTCGCCCCCGAGGAACCCGATCACCGAGTCCGGGATGTCGAACGCCTGCGGGTCGGCCGCGAACTCGGCCGGGTCCGCGCCCGCCGCCACGAGGTGCAGCGCGAGGTCGCCCACGACCTTCGACGACGGCGTCACCTTCACCAGGCGCCCCAGGATGCGGTCCGCCGCCGCGTACATCGCCTCGATCTGCTCGAACTTGTCCCCCAGGCCCAGCGCGATCGCCTGCTGACGCAGGTTCGACAGCTGCCCGCCCGGGATCTCGTGCTCGTACACCCGCCCCGTCGGCCCGGGCAGGCCCGACTCGAACGGCGCGTAGAGGCGGCGGATCGCCTCCCAGTACGGCTCGAGGTCCGCGACCGCGGCCAGCGACAGGCCGGTGTCGCGCTCGGTGTGCTCCAGGCCCGCGACGAGCGCGGACAGCGACGGCTGGCTCGTCGTGCCCGCCATGGCGGCGCTCGCGGCGTCGACCGCGTCCACGCCCGCCGCCGCCGCGGCCAGCAGCGTCGCCATCTGCCCGCCCGACGTGTCGTGCGTGTGCAGGTGCACCGGCAGCTCGAAACGCTCGCGCAGCGCCGTCACGAGGCGCGTCGCCGCCGCGGGGCGCAGCAGCCCGGCCATGTCCTTGATCGCGAGCACGTGCGCGCCGGCCTCGACGATGCGGTCCGCGAGACGCAGGTAGTAGTCGAGCGTGTACAGGTCCTCGGCCGGGTCGAGCAGGTTGCCCGTGTAGCACAGGGCGACCTCGGCGACCGTCCTGCCCGTGGCGCGCACGGCCTCGATCGCGGGGCGCATCTGGTCGACGTCGTTGAGGGCGTCGAAGATGCGGAACACGTCGATGCCCGTCGCGGCGGCCTCCTCGACGAACGCCTCGGTGACGCGCGTCGGGTACGGCGTGTACCCGACCGTGTTGCGGCCGCGCAGCAGCATCTGGATCGCGAGGTTCGGCATCGCCTCGCGCAGCGTCGCGAGCCGCTCCCACGGGTCCTCGCCGAGGAAGCGCAGCGCGACGTCGTACGTCGCCCCGCCCCACGCCTCGACCGACCAGAGCTGCGGCGTGGCCCGCGCGACGTACGGAGCCACGGCGGCCAGGTCGTGCGTGCGCACACGCGTCGCGAGCAGCGACTGGTGGGCGTCGCGGAACGTGGTGTCCGTGACCCGCAGGCGCTGCTCGCCGCGCAGGGCGCGCGCGAAGCCCTCGGGGCCGAGCTCGAGGAGCTGCTGGCGCGTGCCGGGCGGAGGTGCGACCGACAGGTCGAGCGCGGGCAGCTTCGTCGCGGGGTCGGTGGTGCGCCGCGGCTCGCCGTGCGGGCGGTTGACCGTCGTGTCCCCCACGTACGCGAGCAGGCGCGTCCCGCGGTCGGCGCTCTCGCGCGCCGCGAGGAGCTCGGGCCGCTCGTCGATGAACGACGTCGCCACGTTCCCGGCGACGAACTCCGGGTCGGCGAGCACGGCCTGGAGGAACGGGATGTTGGTGCGGATGCCGCGGATGCGGAACTCGGCGAGCGCGCGGCGAGCGCGGCGCACCGCCGTCGGGAAGTCGCGGCCGCGGCACGTGAGCTTCACCAGCATCGAGTCGAAGTGGCCCGACACGACGGACCCGGCGGTCGCCGTCGCGCCGTCGAGCCGCACGCCCGCCCCGCCCGGGGAGCGGTAGGCGATGATGCGGCCCGTGTCGGGACGGAACCCGTTCGCCGGGTCCTCGGTCGTGATGCGCGTCTGGAGGGCGGCGCCGTTGACGCGCACGTCCTCCTGCCGGATCCCGAGGTCCTCCAGGGTCTCGCCCGACGCGATGCGCATCTGCGCGGACACGAGGTCGACGTCGGTGACCTCCTCGGTCACGGTGTGCTCGACCTGGATGCGCGGGTTCATCTCGATGAACACGTGCTGCCCGGCCCGCTCGCCCACGGTGTCCACGAGGAACTCGACCGTGCCCGCGTTCTGGTACCCGATGTGCCGGGCGAACTTCACCGCGTCCGCGCACAGCGCGTCCCGGATCGCCGGGTCGAGGTTGGGTGCGGGCGCGATCTCGACGACCTTCTGGTGTCGGCGCTGCAACGAGCAGTCCCGCTCGTACAGGTGCACGACGTTGCCTGCGCCGTCCGCGAGGATCTGCACCTCGATGTGCCGCGGGCGCAGCACCGCCTGCTCGAGGAACACCGTCGGGTCGCCGAACGCGCCGTCGGCCTCACGCATCGCGGCGGCCAGCGACTCGGGCAGGTCGTCGCGCGTGTCCACGCGACGCATGCCACGTCCGCCTCCACCCGCGACGGCCTTGACGAACACGGGGAACCCGATCGCGTCCGCCGCCGCGACGAGCTCGTCGACGTCCGACGACGGCTCGCTCGACGCCAGCACCGGCAGCCCGGCCTCGCGGGCGGCCTTGAGCGCGCGCACCTTGTTGCCCGCGAGCTCGAGCACCTCCGGCGGCGGCCCGACGAACGTCAGCCCCGCGTCCGCGCACGCGCGCGCCAGGTCGGGGTTCTCCGAGAGGAACCCGTAACCCGGGTAGACCGCGTCCGCCCCCGCCTCGCGCGCCACGCGCACGATCTCCTCGATGTCCAGGTAAGCGCGGACCGGGTGACCGGGCTCTCCGATGAGGTATGCCTCGTCTGCCTTGAGCCGGTGCTCGGAGTTGCGGTCCTCCTGCGGGAACACCGCGACGGTGCGGGCCCCCAGCTCGTAGGCAGCGCGGAACGCCCTGACGGCGATCTCCGCGCGGTTGGCGACCAGGACCTTCGAGAACACCGGCACTCCATCCGTCGACCGTGCGGCGCCGCCGGGGAGGGCGTGACGCGCCGCGTACCGGGCGATCCTCCCACGGCCTCGTCGGGCAGGCCGTCGCACCGGCTGTGACGTGCTCCACAGGCCGGCGGGTGCCGCGACGCGCCGGCCGGGCGCCCTGGCCCGGACGGGACCGCCGATCCGTCCCCGGGTCGGCGGCGCTCGCGGCCTCAGCCGGCGGAGCGGGCCCGACGGCGCTGCGCGAGCTCGTCCTGCGGGCTCACCGCCGCGCCGTCCTCGTCGTCGAGCGACTCGGTGGGCAGCTCCGCGAGCGTGCCCTCGACCTCGCGCCACACCCGCCCGACCGCGATGCCGAACACGCCCTGACCGCCCTGGACGAGGTCCACGACCTCGTCGGGCGAGGTGCACTCGTACACGCTCGCGCCGTCGCTCATGAGGGTGATCTGCGCGAGGTCGTCGACGCCGCGCTCGCGCAGGTGCTCGACGGCAGTGCGGATCTGCTGGAGCGAGACCCCGGTGTCGAGGAGGCGCTTGACGACCTTGAGGACGAGGATGTCCCGGAAGCTGTACAGGCGGTGCGAGCCCGAGCCCGACGCGGGGCGGACGGTCGGCTCGACCAGCCCGGTGCGGGCCCAGTAGTCGAGCTGGCGGTACGTGATGCCCGCGGCACGGCACGCGGTCGGGCCGCGGTAGCCGGTCGTCGTGTCCTGCTCGGTGATGTCCTCCCCGAAGAGGAGGCCCTGCGCACCGTGCGGAACGGTCGCGCCGACACCGACGCTCGCCTCACCGCTGCTGTTCACTGTCGCCTCCTGGGGTGATGTCCACGACCACGCTATGGGCGCCGTCGGGGGTCGTCAACGACCGACGACCCGAGCGCGCGGGCGTGTCGCGCCCGTGCGTCCGGCGAGTCGGCCGCTCAACCCTCGACCTGAGGTCGAACGTCCGTGTTGTCCGTTGTGCCCGCAAGCCTCGACCCTCGCTCGACGGTCGGTCCCCCGGCGGTGCGGACCATCCACCTACTCGTCCACCGAGAAGTCCTCCGGCTGGACGTGGTCCAGGAAGTCGCGGAACTTCTCGACCTCCTCCTGCTGCGCGACGTCGACGACCTCGACCCCCGCCGTCGCGACGACCTCCGCCGAGCACAGCACCGGGCTGCCGGTGCGCACCGCGACCGCGATCGCGTCCGACGCGCGGGAGTCGAGCCGCACCCCGTTGCTCAGGACCAGCTCGGCGAAGAAGATGCCGCCGTCGAGCGCGACGATCTCCGCCCGTTCCAGCCGCACCCCGACCGCGTCGAGCAGGTCCCGCAGCAGGTCGTGGGTCATGGGCCGCGGCGTCGGCAGACCTGCCTGCGCCATCGCGATCGCGCTCGCCTCCCGCGGCCCGATGACGATCGGCACCACGAGCTCGGACGCGTCGTCGAGCAGCAGCACCACGATCTCCTGGTCGCGCTGCTGCTGACGGACCCCGAGCACCTCGACCGGGACCATCGGGACGTCGTCGCTCACCACACCACGGTACGTCTCCCGCCGGCATCCGGCAGGGGGTGGGGCGGGACCGCGCGGGCGCTTCGCGGACGGCGGACGGGCGGGTGCGTCAACGCGTGAGGTCGTCGATCCCCTGGCGCACGAACACGGTGTGCAGCTGCGCGCAGAGCTCGCCGACCTCCGAGGCCACGGTGCCCGCGTGGGCGCGCGCGGACGCGCTCTGCTGTCCGCGCCACGGCGAGACGACCTGGTGCACGAGGCTCACGTGCCGGTCGGCGGCGGTGCGCAGGGAGCGCAGGTGGCGTGGCTCGATGCCGTACTCCGAGAGCCCGGCGGCGAGCACGACCACGTCGAGCGAGCGTGCATCGAGCTGGCCCCCGGGCGCCTGGCGCAGGACGCCGGCCTCGATGAGTCCCTCGACGAGCTCCCGCTCCACCCCCGCCGCGGACACGAGCGCGTCGAGCGTGTAGCGCTGGCGGACGGCCGCCGCGCCGGGCTCGCCGTCGGTCGTCGCCAGGCGCGGGGCCAGGGCCTCGACGTCGGCGCCCGCGTCGAGCGCGGCGAGGCGCTCCTTGATGACCTTGAGCGGGAGGTAGCGGTCGCGCTGCTCGACGAGCACGAACCGCAGCCGCTCGACGTCCGCGGGGCTGTACTGGCGGTAGCCGGACGCGGTCCGCACGGGTTCGATGAGCCCCTGCTCCTCGAGGAAGCGCAGCTTGGAGTGGCTGACGTTCGGGAACTCCGCCCGCAGCGCGCGCAGCACGTCGGAGATCCGCATGGTCGCGCGACGCGAGATGCCCTGGGGCCATGGCTCCGCACCGTCGGCGGGCTCGGGGGCCGTGGCGTGCGCGGCGCCCGTCGAGGCGTTCACGACCGAGGGGCCGTGCCGCCCGCCGGTGCCCCCGCGTGCGGGCTGGCGTGGAACGTGAGCCGGTACTTGCCGATCTGCACCTCGTCGCCCGTCGAGAGCGCGACGGCGTCGATCCGGCTGCGGTTCACGTACGTCCCGTTGAGCGAGCCGACGTCCCGCACGAGGAAGTGCTCGCCCTCGCGCACGAACTCGGCGTGCTTGCGCGAGACGGTGACGTCGTCGAGGAAGATGTCCGCGCGCTCCGACCGGCCGGCGACGGTGCGCTCGGCGTCGAGGAGGAAGCGGGACCCCTGCCCGGGACCGCGCTGCATGATGAGCAGGGCGGAGTGGCGCGGCAGCGCCGCGACCGCGGCGTGCTCCTCGGGGCTCAGGCCACCGGGCTGCACGCCCTCCTCGATCGGGGCCTCGATCCGGCCGAAGCTGACCGTCGTGTCGCTACCCGCCCGGTTCGGCACCTCAGGACCGCCTGGGACACTCATCTCGCCTCCTCGGGGCTCACGCACGTCGTGCTCGACCTCGGAACACCGCACCACGGGGCCATGGCCCCGCCGTGCGGAACAGTGCTCGAAAACTACTACACCCGCAGGTCACGCGGTGCGCGCGACCCTCGGTCGTCCCAACCTACCCCGGCCTGCGGGGATGCGGGAAGCCGCAGTCACTCGTCGGCCGGGACCGGGGTCGCGTACTGCGGTGCCCCGGGCTCGACGGTCGCGGCGACCTCGACCCGGTCCTGCTGGGTGATCGTCGTGCGCGCCCCGTCCGCGCGCAGCGACGCCATCGCGCCGCCGGGGATCTCGAGGGCGGTCTCGAGCGTGGACGGGTCGCCGATGACGTTCCACCGGTACGGCGAGGTGATCGTCTGCCCGTCGACCACGACGCCGTCGGCCGAGTCCTCGAAGTAGCTGCTCGCGACGAGGCGGACCCCGTTGACCTCCATCGCCTCGGCGCCTGCGTTGCGCAGCTCCTCGAGCACGTTGAAGAGCGCGAACGCGTCGAGCGCCTCCGGGCCCTCGACGACCTCGATCTCGACGCCCGGACCCTCGGCAGGGAGGCGGCCGGACAGGATGCCGAGCGTCTCCGCCTGCTGCTCGGCGAGCTCGAGGGCGGCCCGCTCGCGCCCGGACCCGGACTGGAGCTCGTCCCGCGTCGACTCGAGGGAGGAGACCTGGTCCTCGAGCTCGCCGGAGCGCTGGGTCACGTCGTCGAGGAGGCGCACGAGGTCGCTCTGGCGCAGGGACGAGAGCTGGTCCTCCTGCGTCTGGCTCACCTGGACCACGAGCGCGAAGCCGAGCAGCGCGCACAGGACGCCGACGACGATCTGGGACCGGGACGCGCGGGGGCGCAGCGCGCGGCCGAGACCGCGCAGCCCGCGCGGCTCCGGTCGTGTCGGGGAGCCGTGGCGGCCCACGGCGCCGATCGTCCCCGTCGTCGCGGGGGGCTCCGTCGTCGCGGAAGGCATCGCGGGCGCCGAGGCGTCCGTCCCGGTCGCGTCCGTGGTGGCCGCGTCGTCGTCACCGTGCGGCGCGGCGTGCTGCGGGTCGTCGTCCGGTGCGAGGCCGTCGCCCGCCGGATCGTCCGGGGCGTCCCCGTCCTCGGAGCCGTGGTCGGCGCCGTCGCGCGGACCGGCCCCTGCCGAGTCGGCGTCCGGGTCCTCGTCGACGGAGGTGGTGTCGGCCACGGGCGGCTCGTCGTCGCCACGGTCGTCATCACGGACGTCGTCGTCGTCGCCTGCGTCCTGCGGCGCCTCGGGGCCGACGCCGCGCTCGGGTGCCGGATCGACCGCGGGATCGCGGTCGTCGGCGCCGGTCGCGTGCGGAGCGTCGGCCTTCCCCGGGGTCTCGGGCTCGGTCGCTTCCGCGGGGTCCGCGACGTCGGCGGGGTCCGGCAGCGAGGTCGCGACGTCGGCGGGGTCCGGCAGGGAGGTCGCGACGTCGTCGGTGGTCTCGGGAGCCTCGTCGGTGGTCGCGGAGTCCGGGGTCACGTCGTCGGTGCCCGGGTCGCGGGGGTCCTGGGGGTCGCGGGTCACGCTCACGCCTTGAAGATGTGGCGCCGGATCGCGGCGGCGTTGGAGAAGATGCGGATGCCGAGCACGACGACGACGGCGGTGGAGAGCTGGCTCCCGACGCCGAGCTGGTCGCCGAGGAAGACGATGAGGGCGGCGACGACGACGTTCGACAGGAACGAGACGAGGAAGACCTTGTCGTCGAACAGCCCGTCGAGGCGGGCGCGCAGGCCCCCGAACAGGGCGTCGAGCGCGGCCACGACGGCGATGGGCAGGTAGGGCTGCAGCGACACCGGCACGGTGGGTTGCAGGACGAGGCCCGCGACGATGCCCACCACCAGTCCGACGACTGCGATCATTCGACGATCTCCTGCCCTGTCTCGTGCGGTTGCGAGCCCGTCCCGGACTCGTCGGTCGTGCCGTCCGTCGTGCTGTCGGTGCTCCCGGCGGGCGTGTCGGAGTCTACGGTCGCCGCCGGTGCGTGCGCGAAGAACAGCGTGGGTGCGGACCGTCCGGGAAGGTCGAGACGGCTCTGCGTCGTCACGCTCGACCGGATGCCGTACTGGGTCCCGAGGATCTGCAGGTAGTCCGACGTCCCCGAGCGCAGGAGCGAGGTGCGCAGGGCGTCCGGGTCGCCGATCGCCTCGACCCGGTAGGGACCGACGAGGGGCTGCAGGTCGACGAGCACCGCGTCCCCGGCGGAGCGGATGGCCGACAGCCCGGTGAGGCGCTGGCCGTTGATCGCGACGGCCTCCGCGCCGCCGGCCCAGAGCGCGTTGACGACCCGCTGGAGGTCGGAGTCGTGCACGAGCGAGTTCGCGTCCACGGTGTCGGACGACAGGCCGCCGCTGGTGTCGTCGAGCGTGACGACGACGCCCTGGCCCTCGACCGCCTGCGTGCCGGTCAGCGCGCCCTCCTCCTGGAGGCCCTGGAGCACGTCCGCGCTCGCGCCGCTGAGCGCGGCGCCCTGGAGCTGCTCGATCTCGGCGGACAGCTCCGCACCGCGGGCGGTGAGCTCCTCGGCGGCGCCCTGCCGGTCGAGGATCTCCTGCTCCAGGGTCTCGCGGGCCGCGATGACGCCCGGCTGCGGGGCGCGCAGCTCGACCGCGGCCGCCGTCGTGACGACGCCGAGGACGACCGCGAGAGCGACGAGGGCCACGGTGCCCGTGCGGCCGCGGTGCGGCGACCGGCCCGCGGCGCGGCGCGCCGCGGCGTCCGCGTACCCGGGGTCGAGCGGGCGGTGCATGACCTCGTTGAGGAGCGTCATCGACGCGTCGACGGGGGCGCGGCGCGGGGCGCCGCCCGGGTCCGGACGGTTCTCGCTCACGGCGCCTCCTGCGTCGTCGTGCCGGTCTCGTCGGTGGCCGCCCGGTCGCGCACGACGAGCGCGCGCGTCTGCAGCACGTACTGGGCGCCCGCGAGCCAGTACAGGCCGACGCCCCACCAGGTGAAGGCCCATCCCGTGACCGCGGCGACGTCGCCCAGCCACCCGGGCATCTCGGCGAGGAGCAGGAGCGGGAACGCGTACAGCAGCGCGAACGTCCCGGCCTTGCCCGCGAAGCTCACCGGCAGGGGCCCGTACCCGTGGCGCGCCAGCAAGGGCAGCAGCGCGGCGAGGAGCAGGTCACGCCCGACGATGACCACGACGAGCCACAGCGGGACGACGTCGCGCCACGCGAGACCGAGAAGGGTCACGAGGATGAAGAGCCGGTCCGCGGCCGGGTCGAGCATCTGCCCGAGGCGGCTCACCTGGTCGAGGCGCCGCGCGAGGACTCCGTCGAGCCAGTCCGACGCCCCCGACACCGCGAGCACGACCAGCGCCCACACGTCGTGGCCGCGCACGATGAGGACCGCGAACACCGGCACGAGGAGCAGCCGCAGGAGGCTGATGACGTTCGGGACGGTCAGGACGCGGGAGCTGACCTGCTGCCCTGCTGACACACCCACCGCCCCGTGCTCACGTCGCGCCGGCGCGGCGACCTGCCGCGCGCGGACCATCCTACGTACCGGGCCCCCGAACCCCGGCCCTCATTTCGCGGCGCGGCGCCCGTCCCGGGTGGAAATCACCCGCTTCGTCCGGCCTGGCCGACCGGGGACGGCGACCGTGGGTGAGGGACGTCACCGGGTCCGCCCCGCTGCCCACCTCCGTCCTCCGGTAGGATGGCGATACCTCTGGAGTTCGTCGCTCGTCCCGCGTGTGTCCGTGAGAGCGGCCGTCCCCTCGATCATCCCTGATCGTCCTGGTGGCCGGCCTGGTGTGTTCGGGAGTGCGACCTGCGAGAACCGTCCTGGTGACCGCACGCCACTCCACACCCCGAAACGAACGGTCCTCACCCTTTCATGACTGCTGACGTCCTCGCGCCCTCGCACGCCCTCGACCAGTCCACCGACGCCGCCCCCGAGCGCGCAGAGCAGGCCCGCCCGGAGCCGACCGCCCCGACCGGACCCGTGTTCGCCGAGCTCGGCCTGCCCGCTCCTCTCGAGCGCGCCGTCGCCGACCTCGGCTTCGTCACGCCGTCCGCGATCCAGGCCGAGGCCATCCCGGCGCTCCTCGCCGGCCGCGACATCACCGGTGTCGCGCAGACCGGTACCGGCAAGACCGCCGCGTTCGGCCTCCCGCTGCTCGCCGCGATCGACCCGTCCCTGCGCCGCGTGCAGGCCGTCGTCCTGACCCCGACGCGCGAGCTCGCCATGCAGGTCGCCGACGCCGTCGAGTCGTTCGCGGCCCACCTGCCCAAGGTCGACGTCGTCGCCGTGTACGGCGGCTCCCCCTACCAGCCGCAGCAGCGGGCGCTCGCGGCCGGCGCGCAGGTCGTCGTCGGCACGCCCGGGCGCGTCATCGACCACATCGAGCGCGGCACCCTCGTGCTCGACGACGTGCGCTTCCTCGTGCTCGACGAGGCTGACGAGATGCTGCGCATGGGCTTCGCGGAGGACGTCGACACGATCTTCTCCCGCGCGCCCCGCGAGCGTCAGGTCGCGCTGTTCTCCGCGACGATGCCCGCCCCGATCCGCCGGGTCGCGAACGAGCACCTCACCGACCCGGTCGAGATCGCCGTCGCCCGCCAGTCCTCCACGGTCACGAGCGTGCGCCAGACGTACGCCGTCGTCCCGTTCCGGCACAAGACCGGCTCCCTCGTGCGCGTCCTGGCCACGTCCGACGCCGAGGCCGCGATCGTGTTCACCCGCACGCGCGGCGCCGCGGAGGAGGTCGGGTCCGCGCTCGTCGAGCGCGGCATCTCGGCCGCGACCATCTCGGGCGACGTCGCGCAGAAGGAGCGCGAGCGCATCGTGGAGCGTCTGCGCTCCGGTGCGCTCGACGTCCTCGTCGCGACGGACGTCGCCGCGCGCGGCCTCGACGTCGACCGCATCGGCCTCGTCGTGAACTTCGACCTGCCGGGCGAGCCCGAGGCCTACGTGCACCGCATCGGCCGCACCGGCCGTGCCGGGCGCACCGGAGAGGCCCTGAGCTTCGTCACACCGCACGAGCGCGGTCGCCTGCGCGCCATCGAGCGCACCACCCGCACCGCGCTCGAGGAGATCGAGATCCCCTCCCCCGCGGACGTCTCGGCGCACAAGGTGCGGGCCCTGCTCGGCCAGGTCCCCGCCCGCCAGGAGGCAGGCCGCCTGTCCATGTACGCCGACATGGTGCGCACGTTCCTCGCCGAGCACGACGTCGACCCCGTCGACCTCGCCGCGGCCATGGCGGCGCTCGCGGTCGGCGACGACGGCCCGCGTGCCCGCGAGGAGCAGGAGCGGTTCGAGGCCGAGCGTGCCGCGGCGCGGGAGCAGGCGAAGGCGCGCCGCACCGAGCGCACGGGCGAGCGTCCGCGCGGCGAGCGTGCGTCGGGACGTCGCGAGGGCGACGGCACACGCGGCATCCGCCGCGACGCCGTCGGTACTCGCTACCGCCTGTCCGTGGGCCACAAGGACGGCGTGATGCCCGGTGGGATCGTCGGCGCGCTGACGAACGAGGCCGGCCTGGCCGGGTCGGACGTCGGCAAGATCGACATCTTCCCGTCGTTCTCCCTCGTGGACATCACCGCGCCGCTCGACGCGGAGACGATGGACCGCATCTCTCGCGCCCGGGTCGCCGGGAAGGCGCTGCGCATCCGCCTGGACGAGGGCGCGCCCGCGTCGCGCGGGCCGCGCGGCGGGCACGGTCCGTCCGGTCGTCGCGACGAGCGTCGCGACCGCTTCGACCGTGCCGACGACCGGGGCGAGCGCAAGCCCCGCCACCGCACCGCGTACTGACGCTCCGGCGTCTGCCGCGAGGCGACGCGACGCGAGCAGACGAACGGCCCCGGATCCACTGGACCCGGGGCCGTTCGCGTACCGTTCCCTGCCGTCGCGTGTCAGGTGCGCGGTTCCTCGTGCGCCTCGCCGTGCGCCTGGACCAGGGCCGCGAGGCGCCGCGCCTCAGCGTCCCCGCGGGCGCCGTCGGCCCGCTGGATCCCCATGACGGCGAGCGTCGACCCGTCCGCGAGGTCCAGGCGCACCCACGCGTCGCCGCTGCCGAACCGGACCGACACGACCTGCGCCCACTCGAGCTCGCGCGTGTAGATGACGTTGCGCACCCGCAGCCCCTCGCGCGTCGGGACGGCGTGCACGCCCCCGAGACGCCACAGCAGCCACGCCGCGAACAACGCGAACGCCGCCAGCGACAGCCGGTTCACCCACGAGGTACCGAGCGGGCCCGTCGCGGACAGCCCGACGACGACGCACCCGCCGACGACCACGACACCGGTCGCCCACGCCGACACCAGCCCGAACCGGGGACGGAACGGCCGGTACGGGTCATCGCGGCGCTCCCCCGGCAGGCCAGGATCAGGGAACGGGTCGGTGCTCATGCCGCCACCGTCTCACACCCGCACGACGCTCACCGGCGCCTCTCCCGGGGGGGGTGAGCCGGGTCAGAGGCGGGACGCGTGGATCCGCGTCACGAGGATCGCGCGCGCCCCCACGTCGTACAGGGCGTCCATGACCTGGTTCGTCTGGTCGCGCCGCACCATCGCCCGCACCGCCGCCCAGTCACGGTCGTGCAGCGGGGAAACCGTCGGCGACTCCAAGCCCGGCGTGATCGCGACCGCGCGCTCCACGAGCGCGACGGGGACGTCGTAGTCCATGAGGACGTACTGGCGGGCCGTGAGCACGCCCTGCAGGCGACGGCTCAGCACCTCCACCCCCGCCGGGACGTCCGCCTCCGCGACCGCGCGCGGACGGATCAGCACCGCCTCCGACACGAGGATCGGGTCCCCGAACACCTCCAGGCCCGCACCCCGCAGCGTCGTCCCCGTCGAGACCACGTCCGCGACGACGTCCGCCACCCCGAGCTGCACCGCCGACTCCACCGCGCCGTCCAGGTGCACGACCGTGGCCTCCACCCCGTGCGAACGCAGGTGCCCCTCGACCAGCACCTCGTACGACGTCGCGACGCGCAGCCCCTGCACCTGCTCCAGCGACGTCACCGTGCCCGCCGGGGCCGCGTACCGGAACGTCGACCCGCCGAAGCCGAGCTGCATGTGCTCCACCGCGTCCGCACCCGAGTCCAGCAGCAGGTCCCGGCCCGTGATCCCCACGTCGACCGTGCCCGACCCCACGTACACCGCGATGTCGCGCGGACGCAGGAAGAAGAACTCGACGTCGTTGTCCGGGTCGGCCAGCACCAGCTCGCGCGAGTCACGACGCTGGCGGTACCCCGCCTCGCGCAGCATCTCGACGGCGGGCTCGGACAGGGACCCCTTGTTGGGGACGGCGATACGCAGCATGACAGGACCTTCGTTCAGGGGATCGGGCAGGGAGCGGGGAACGGCAGGGACGAGCGAGGGGCGAGCGGCGCTCGCGTCCGGGAGCGGGGACGCTCACCGGCACGGCCGCTCACAGATGCTCGTACACGTCCTGCAGGCTCAGACCCTTCGCCAGCATGAGGACCTGCAGGTGGTAGAGGAGCTGCGAGATCTCCTCCGCCGTCTTCACGTCGCCCTCGTACTCGGCCGCCATCCACACCTCGGCGGCCTCCTCGACCACCTTCTTCCCGATCGCGTGCACGCCGGCGTCCAGCTCCGCGACCGTGCCGGAACCGGCAGGTCGCGTCGTGGCCTTCTCGGACAGCTCCGCGAACAGGGACTCGAACGTCTTCACGCGCCCCAGGGTATCCGCCACCCGGGCGGGGCCGGGGCGCGGTCCGCCCAGCGGGCACGCCCCGACCACCCCCGTCACAGGTCGCGCAGCGCCACGACCGTCGCGACCGCCGCCTCCGCCGCCTCCGCACCCTTGTCCTCGCGCGACCCCTCCAGGCCCGCCCGGTCCAGCGCCTGCTGCTCGTCGTCGCACGTCAGCACACCGAACC
Organism: Cellulosimicrobium sp. GQ32; assembly: GCF_059758455.1. Taxonomy (NCBI): domain Bacteria; kingdom Bacillati; phylum Actinomycetota; class Actinomycetes; order Micrococcales; family Promicromonosporaceae; genus Cellulosimicrobium; species Cellulosimicrobium sp. GQ32. The sequence continues at coordinate 311,292 of NZ_JCAXEP010000002.1, forward strand.
CCACCGGCACCCCCGTCCGCACGCTCACGTCCGTCAGACCCGACGTCGCCGCCTGGCACACGTACTCGAAGTGCGGCGTCCCCCCACGGATCACCACCCCCAGCGCCACCACCGCGTCCGCACCGTGCTCCACCGCCCGCGCCGCCGCGACCGGCAGCTCGAACGACCCCGGCACCCGCACCACGCTCACGTGCGACACGTTCGCCGCCGCCAACGCCCGGCGCGCCCCTGCCAGCAACCCGTCCATCACCTCCGTGTGCCAGCTCGCCGCGACCACCGTCACCCGCAGCCCCGACCCGTCCACGCTCAAGGTCGGCGCACCTGCCCCGCTCATCCCTCGTCCTCCTTCGTCTCGACGCCCGGCCCCTCGCCGGGCTCCACCAAGCCGGCCCCCTCCGGGACCGCCACCGTGTCCAGCAGATGACCCATCGCCACCTTCTTCGTCACCAGGTACGCCCGGTTGTGCTCACCGTGACCCACCTCGATCCGCTCCGTCCCCTCGACCTCGATGCCCGAGGCCACCAGGCCCGTCACCTTCGCCGGGTTGTTCGTCAGCAACCGCACGCGCGACAGCCCCAGGTCCGCCAGGATCGCCGCCGCCGCCCCGTACTCCCTGCGGTCGACCGGCCACCCCAGCTCCAGGTTCGCCTGCACCGTGTCCAGACCCGCGTCCTGCAGCTCGTACGCCCCGATCTTCGCCAGCAACCCGATGCCACGCCCCTCGTGCCCCCGCAGGTACACCACCGCGCCACCCTCCGCCGCGACCCGCTCCATCGCCGCCTGCAGCTGCGGACCGCAGTCGCACCGCAACGACCCGAACGCGTCACCCGTCAGGCACTCCGAGTGCACCCGCACCACCGGCACCCCCTCCCGCCCGACGGCGCTCGCGGCCCCCGCGGGGACGAGAGCGACGTGCTCCGCCCCCGTGCGCAGGTCCCGGTACCCCACCACCCGGAACCGGCCGTGCGCCGTGGGGAGATCCGCCGAGGCGGTGCGGTGCACCCGCCGCGCCAACGCCTCCCGACCCGGAACCTCCGCGGCCACCGCAGACGCCGGGTCGTGCACCCGCCGCCACGCCACCAGGTCCGCGATCGTGATGAGCACCAGCCCGTCACGCTCCGCCAGGGCCGCCGCGTCCCCCAGACGCATCATCGTCCCGTCGTCGTGCACCAGCTCCGCGATCCCGCCGACCTCGCCCATCCCCGCCAGGCGCACCAGGTCCACCGCCGCCTCCGTGTGCCCCGCCCGGTGCAGCACACCCCCCGGCACCGCCCGCAACGGCAGCACGTGCCCCGGCCGGATCAGGTCCACCGGACCCGACGCCGGGTCCGCCAGCACCCGCAACGTCCGCGCCCGGTCCTCCGCCGAGATCCCCGTCGTCACCCCCGTCGCCGCGTCCACCGTCACCGTGTACGCCGTGCGCCGCGGGTCCTGGCTGTGCGGCACCATCAACGGCAGCTCCAGCGCGTCCGCCCGCGCCGCCGGCATCGGCGCGCACAGGTACCCCGACGAGTGCCGGATCGTCCACGCCACCCACTCCGCCGACACCCCCTGAGCCGCGAACACCACGTCCGCCTCGTTCTCCCGGTCCGGCGAGTCCGCCACCAGAACCGGTCGACCCGCCCGGATCTCCGCCAGCGCCTCCTCGACCGACCCCAGTCGCACGGCCCCCGACCCCTCCGGCACGGCGGCGCTCGCGGACCCCGCGCCCGTCACGACGCGCTCCCGGGGACGACGCCAGACAGGAGCAGGCGCTCGACGTACTTCGCGAGCACGTCGACCTCGAGGTTCACCCGGTCGCCCGGGGCGAGCGCACCGAGGATCGTCGCCTCGAGCGTCGTCGGGATCAGCGAGACGCCGAACGTCTCGTCGTCCACGTGCGTCACCGTGAGCGACACCCCGCTCACCGCGATCGAGCCCTTCTCTGCGACATAGCGTGTCAGCCCGGCCGGAGCGGAGAGCACCAGGTCGTCCCAGCGCTCCCCCGGGTCCCGGCTCACGAGCGTCCCGACGCCGTCGACGTGTCCCTGCACCACGTGCCCGCCCAGCCGCGCGTCCGCCCGGACGGCCCGCTCCAGGTTCACCGGCGACCCCGCCACGAGATCACCGAGGGCCGTGCGACGCAACGACTCCGGCATCACGTCCGCCGTGAACGACCCGTCACCTCCGAGGCTCGCGACCGTCAGGCACACACCGTTCACGGCGATCGAGTCGCCCAGCGTCGCATCCGACGTGACGAGCGGCCCCTCGACCGTGAGCACCGCGTCCTCCCCCTCGCCGCCCGGGAACCCGATGTCCCGGACCTTCCCGATCTCCTCCACGATCCCCGTGAACATCAGCCGCCCCGTCCTTCCGTGCGCTTCCTGGACACCACCAGCGCGTCGTCCCCGACGCGCCTCACCTCGACCGTGCGGAACCGGTGCGCGTCGCCGATCGTCGCCACGCCCAGTCCGTCCACGGCCCGCCGACCGCCCCCCAGCAGCACCGGGGCCACGTACGCGTGCAGCTCGTCCACCGCGCCCGCCGCGAGGAACGCCGTCGCGAGCGTCGGACCCCCCTCCACGAGCACGTGCCTCACCTCACGGTCCCCGAGCCGGGCCAGCACCTCACCGACGTCGCGCGTCAGCAGGTGCACCAGCTCGCCCCCTTCCCCGCGCACCCGCGCCGACGGGGGGATCCCGCGCAGCCCGACGACGACCCGCAGCGGCTGGTGCGCCGCGAGACGCCCGGCGCTCGCGGCGTCACGGGCAGGAACCCGGGCGGTGAGCGCCGGGTCGTCCGTGAGGAGAGTGCCCGTGCCGACGAGGATCGCGTCGACCTCGGCCCGCACGCGGTGCGCGTGCTCGCGTGCCGCGGGTCCGGTGATCCAGCGGCTCGTCCCGTCCTCGGCGGCGACGTAGCCGTCGAGCGTCGTCGCGATCTTGAGCGTCACGTACGGCGTGCCCCGGCGCACGGACGTGAGCCACACCCGGAGGAGCTCCTCGCCCTCCGCGGCGCGCAGACCCCGCACGACTCGCACACCCGCCGCACGCAGGCGGTGGGCGCCGCCCGTCGCCACAGGGTTGGGGTCGGCGACGGCGTGCACGACCTCGGCGACACCCGCGGCGACGAGCGCGTCGGCGCACGGTCCGGTGCGGCCCGTGTGGGCGCACGGCTCGAGCGTGACGACGGCGGTCGCACCGGCGACGTCGACGCCGCGCTCCCGGGCGTCGGCGAGGGCCGCGGCCTCGGCGTGGGGCGTGCCCGCACCACGGTGGTATCCCTCGGCGAGGACGGGCCGCGGGTGCGGGTCCAGAGATTCCGGTGGGGCGCCGTCGGGCACCGGCCGACCGCCTGGAGCGGGGCCCAGGAGCACGCAGCCGACCCGGGGGTTGGGCCCGTGCCCGGGCCCGCGAGCCGCGAGCTCGAGCGCGCGCGCCATCGCGGCGTCGATCGTCAGGGTGCTGGGGTGCTCGCCCATCGTCCTCCTCCCGGGCACGAGCGCTCCGGGGTGAGGGCGGGCGGCGGGGTCAGGCCTGGACCGGCCCGACGGCGTCGCTCACCACGGTGCGGCCGTCGCCGTCACGAACGGGTGCCCCGACGGGTCGCCGGAGCACCACGCTCTGGGCGTGGCCGCGCCGCACGTGCTTCCTCCCATCCGGACTTTCACCGTCGGTCCTGGAGTTCCACCAGGTCAACCGCGCGTGGGCGCGGGTCGCGGACTGTCACCGCCGGCTCGGAATTGCACCGACCCCGGAGCACGTTCGTGCGTACTGCTGCTTTCAACCGAGCATGCTACTCGCGCATTCCTCCGGACCGACACGTCCGCCCGTCGAGCGAACGTGAACCGGGCCACCCCGGCTCCTCCGTGCTGGTCGGTGAGGTTTCTCGATTCGGTGGGGTGGTTGTGACCGCTTGGCACACTATTTTTCTCGGTACGAGAGAAGGAGCCCTCCGCTCGGGCTCCTTCTCGGGTCGGCCGTCAGTGCGCGTGCGCCGAGGCGTCCGCCAGCTCGCGCAGCGCCCGGATCTCGTCCGGCACGCTCTCCGCCCCGTACACCGCCGACCCCGCGACGAAGACGTTCGCCCCCGCGTCGGCCGCCCGCTCGATCGTCGAGCGCGACACTCCCCCGTCGACCTGGATCCACACGTCCAGGCCCGACTCGCTCACGGCCTCGCGCGCCCGCCGGATCTTGGGGAGCGTCCCGTCGATGAACGACTGCCCGCCGAAGCCGGGCTCGACCGTCATGACGAGGATCATGTCGACCTCCGCCAGGAGGTCCAGGAAGGGCTCCACAGGGGTCGCAGGGCGCAGCGCGACCCCTGCTCGGGATCCGAGGCGCCGGAGCTCGCGAGCGAGCCGTACAGGGGCAGCAGCGGCCTCGGCGTGGAACGTCACGGACGCCGCCCCCGCCTCCGCGTACGCCGGCGCCCAGCGGTCCGGGTCCTCGATCATGAGGTGCGCGTCGATCGGGACGGGCGATACCTGCGCCAGACGCTCGAAGACCGGCAGCCCGAGCGTGAGGTTCGGCACGAAGTGGTTGTCCATGACGTCGACGTGCGCGTAGTCCGCGGTCGAGATCGCGTTCAGGTCGCGCTCGAGGTTCGCGAAGTCGGCGGACAGGATGCTCGGTGCGATGAGGGCTGCCATGGGCTCCAGCCTAGGGCGCGCCCGGCCGGTCGCCGCGCTCGTAGGCTCCTCCCGTGAGCACCCTCCCCTCCCCCGGCCCGACCGCCTCGCCGTCCACGTCGACCGGGGAGCACCCGGCGGCGGTGCGACCCGCCACCGCGAACGACCTCGGGCGCATCGCCGAGATCGCCGCCCCGTTCGTCCGCGACACGTGCGTGACGTTCGAGGAGGAGGTCTGGGACGTCCCGGCGTGGCAGCGCAAGCTCGACGACGTCACCGCGCGCGGCCTGCCGTTCCTCGTCGCCGAGGTCGACGGCCCGACACGACCGGACGGCACGAGCGACCCGGTGGTCGCGGGCTACGCCTACGCGTCCGCGTGGCGCCCGAAGCCTGCCTACCGGCACACCGCAGAAGACACGATCTACCTCGATCCGTCCTATGCAGGGCGCGGTGTCGGCACCGCTCTCCTCGCAGCGCTCCTGGGGGCCTGTGCAGCTGCGGGGATCCGCCAGGTCGTCTCCGTCGTCGCCGACGTCCCCGAGGCGGCGGGATCGCTCCCCCTCCACCGCCGGTTCGGCTTCGTCGAGACGGGCCGTCTCACCGCCGTCGGCCACAAGCACGGCCGCTGGGTCGACACGATCCTCCTCCAGCGCTCCCTCTGACCCGGGCCGCGCGACCGGTCGAGGGAGAACCCGTGGTCGGGGCTCGCGGTGGAAGTCGGCAGAGGCGCAACCCGGGGCCCGGGGCTCGCCGAGAGAAACGTGGACGGTCGAGGGAGAACGGCAGCTCGCCGAGGTAGAGGCCGGGTAGCCCGAGGTAGAGCGGTGGTCACAGTGCCCGACGACGGTCGGCGGCTTGCGCGACGCGGCTCGGCGCGGTCGATCCCGCCGGCGGACTGGGTTGGCAGGGCAGACAGCGCGCCTGGGGGTCTAGATGGTCGGTGCACGACGGCACGGACGGCGAGGCGAGGCGAGGCGATCCCGGCAAAGCGGGCGGTCCCCGGGGCGAGCACCAACCAGGGCGAGACGACGCCGGGTGGGGTGGGTGGTGGTGCCGCGTCGTGGCGGGCCTGGCGGGAGCCGCGAGGAACGAGCGGCGGATGGTAGACGCGGCACCACCACCCACCCCGCCCACCCAGGGCGACCACACGCCGTCGAGCACAAGAACCACGGCTCTACCTCGCGCAACCACGGCTCTACCTCGCGCAACCACGGCTCTACCTCGCGCAACCACGGCTCTACCTCGCGCAACCACGGCTCTACCTCGACGACGAGGCTCAGGCCACGAGGCCGCGACGGAGGTCGGTGGTGCGCTGCTCGACGGTGCGCCAGGCGTGGCGGCTGACGCCGGGGTGGGCGTCGCGGTCGACGTCCGCGAGCGCCGCGAGGAGTCCGTCGAGGGTCTGGGCGACGGCGCGCTGGGCGCGGCGTCGGGGCAGTCCCCAGGCGGTGCCTTCGGTGACGAGGTCCTCGGCGGTGAGGCGGTCCATGTCGCGTTCTCCGGCGACGTCCATGGCGAAGACGCGCGAGGCGTGGTCGTGGTGGAGGTGCATGGAGACGTCGTAGGCGGGGGCGAGGCGGACGGTGCCGTCGGCGTGGCGCAGGACGGAGATGTTCTTGGCGTGGGCGTCGGTGTTGCCGATGGCGAGGTTGAAGGTGGTGAGGGCGAGGAGGGGGTCGGGGCGGGTGCCGTCGTCGCGGAGGGTGCGGGCGATGGCGGCGAGGGAGGGGAAGCGGCGCCCGTGCTGGAACTTGCGTTCGGGGTCGCGGGTGTTGATGCCGAGGGCCTGGGCGGTGTCCTCCTGGTGGAGGCGTGCGGTACCGCTGGGTTCGGTGGGGTCAGGGACGCGGTCGTAGCGGGTGACGACGATGGCGCGTTCGCCGTCGAGCTCGGTGACGTGGGCGTCGACGGTGGTGAGGCCGACGCGGCGGGCGAGGTCGAGGGCGGCTGCTTCGGTGTTGACGAGGTCGGCGGTGGGTGAGTCGGAGGGGCGCGCGACCTTGAGGATGTGGGTGGTGGGTGCGGTGCCGTGGGGGCGGGCCCAGCCGTGCTCGTCGTGGAGGAGGGTGATCTTGGGTTCCATGCCGGGCAGGGAGCTGGTGAGGTGGTCGCTGCGGCCTTCTCCCCCGCTGCGGGCGACGGCGGCGCGCAGGAGTCGCGCGACGGCGGCGTCGTCGAGCCGTTCGGGTGTGCCGGGGGTGGGGAGGGGCTGCCCTTCGGGCGCGAGGAGGACGGCGCCGGCGGTGTCGTGGCCGTAGTGGACGAGGAAGGCGAGGGCGTCGTCGGGGTCGATGCCGGCGTCGATGGCCATGGCGTCGCGGGTGCGGCCTTCGGGGAGGAGGCCGTCGAGCCAGGCTGCGACGCGCGCGGGGTGGGGCGAGGGCTCGTCGGGTGGGGTGATGGGGAGCAGGTGGGACAGGACGCGGGCGTCGTGTCCCCAGCGGTCGAGGGCGTCGGTGGTCCAGGTGAGGGTGACGCGGGGGGTGCCGTCGGTGGTGCGTGTGCCGGCGGGTGCGAGCGTGGCGACGGGGGTGCCGTAGAGCCAGGCGGTGACGGTGGTCATGGGCGTTCCTGGAGGCGCAGGTCGACGTCGAGGGTGTCGAGGAGCTCGAAGAGGCGTTGGACCCAGAGGTTCTCGACGCCGTTCTCGAGCTCGGAGAGGTACTGGCGGGTGATGCCGAGCTCGTCGGCGACCTGTGCTTGTGTGAGCCCTCGGGTCCGGCGGACGCGGCTGAGGTAGGCGCCGAGGTCGCGGGGGCTGCGGGGGGTGGTCCAGGTGTCGGCCATGCTTCGCTCTCCTGCCGTGGGCGCACGGGGCGCGCGCTGCGGCGTCAGGATTCCCTGACGCTCCTGGGTGTCAGGTTACTCCGACACGTTGGTGTTGTCGAGATATGCCGACACCCTTCGAGGGCTCCGCCGTCACACGGTCCGGCGCAGGAGCGTCAGGTGCATGGCGTCGGTGCCGTGGACGTGCGGCCAGAGCTGGACGTCCTGGCGGTCGCCGAGCTCGATGGCGTCGCGCGCCTCGGGACGCACGACGTCGCGCACGACCGCCGGGGCGTCGAGGAGCTCGACGTCGTCGCGGCGACGCAGCACGTCGGCGACGACGACCTGGGTCTCGGCGAGGTGGGGCGAGCACGTGACGTAGCCGACCACTCCCCCGGGCCGGACGGCGTCGAGGGCGGAGTCGAGGAGCTCGCGCTGGAGCCCGGTGAGGGTCGCGAGGTCCGCGGGGGTGCGGCGCCAGCGGGACTCGGGGCGACGGCGCAGCGCCCCCAGGCCCGTGCAGGGGGCGTCCAGGAGCACCCGGTCGTAGGCGCCCGGCTCGTCCTGCCCCACGGCGCGGCCGTCGCCCGTGCGGACCGCCTCCACGGCGTCGGCCGGGACGGCGGCGAGGGCCTTCTCCACGAGGCGGGCGCGGTGCGGCTGAACCTCGTTGGCGACGAGGCGCGCGCCCCGCTCGGCCGCGAGCGCCGCGAGGAGCGCGGCCTTGCCGCCGGGGCCGGCGCACAGGTCGAGCCAGCGGGCGTCGTCGGTCCCGGCGAGCGGCGCCGCAGCGAGCGCGAGGGCGACGAGCTGGCTGCCCTCGTCCTGGACGCCGGCGCGCCCGTCGCGCACGGCGCCGAACGCGGCGGGGTCGCCGCCCTCGAGGCGCAGTGCGGTGGGGGCCCACCGGGAGGGCGTCACGCGGTCGTCGCCGCCGGAGAGCTCGTCGGGGTCGGCGAGGCCGGGGCGGGCGACGAGGGTGACGCGCGGGGCGTCGTTGTCGGCAGCGAGGAGCGCGTCGAGCTCGGCGACGGGGCGACCGTTGCCCGCGAGGGCGTCGCGCAGGGCGCGGGCGATCCAGACGGGGTGGCTCTGGGTGGCCGCGAGCGCCGCGAGGTCGTCGGGGGCGTCGTCGGCGATCGCGGTGAGCCAGTCGTCGAGGGGGGTGCGGGCGACGCGGCGCAGCACGGCGTTGACGAGCTGGGCGCTGCCGGCGCCGGTGCGCTCCCGGGCCAGGCCGACCGTCTCGGACACGGCCGCGTGCTGGGGCACGCGCATGCCGAGGAGCTGGTGGGCACCGAGCCGCAGGACGTCGAGCACGGGCGGGTCGAGGCGGTCGAGGGGGCGGTCGAGGCAGAGCGCGAGGATCGCGTCGTAGCGGCCGCGCAGGCGCAGGGTGCCGTAGGCGAGCTCGGTGGCGAACCCGGCGTCGCGGCCGCGGATGCCGCGCTCGCGCAGCAGGGGCGGCAGGACGAGGTTGGCGTAGGCGTCGGAGCCGTCGACCTGACGCAGGACGTCGAACGCGACGGCGCGGGCCGGGTCGGTGCCCTTGCGGCGCTCGGAGGGTGCGTTCGCGCTGCGGGACGTCTCGCCGCGCGAGCGGGCGGCACCGCGCTGACGGCCGCGCGCGTCGCGGCGCTCGTCGTCGCGGCTGTCCCGGCCACCGCCCGCGCTGTTCGAACGGGCGTTCGAGTCGCTGTCGCCGGTCGCTCCGGGCGCGTTCGAACGCGCGTTCGAGTCGCGCCCCCCACGCCGAGCCCCGCTCGCCGGAGCATTCGAACGCGCGTTCGAATGCTCATTCGATCGGCCGGGCGACGGCCGGCGGGCCGCGTCGTCGCGGTCCGCGGCCGTGCCGCCGCTCATCGGGCGACCTCCGCGCCGAGCACGAGATCCTCGGGAAGGCGGGCCCCGCGCGCCCAGTCGGCGGCGGGCATCTGCTTCTTGCCCACGGGCGCGACGTCCCCGAGCTGGACGGCGTGCGTCGCGGTGCCGACGAGCACCTCCTTCTTCCCGGCCCGCACGTGCCCGGGGGCGAGGTCGGTGACGTCGGGGCGCGGCGTCACCGGGCCGAGCCCGAGGCGGACGGGCGCGCCGTCGGGACCGGGGACCGAGGTCCAGGAGCCCGGCGCCGGGGTGCAGCCGCGCACGAGGCGGTCGACCGCGAGCGCCGGGTGGTCCCACCGGACCTCCGCGTCGGCGGGCGTGAGCTTCGCGGCGTGGGAGACGCCGTCGGCGGGCTGGGGCTGCGGGCGCAGGGTCCCGTCCTCGAGCGCGTCGAGCGTCGCGACGAGCAGGCCCGCGCCGGACACGGCCAGACGACCCAGGAGGTCCCCGGCGGTGTCCCGGGGACGGATGGTCTCGGTCGTCGTGCCGAGCGTGGGGCCGGAGTCCAGGCCCTCCTCGATGAGGAACGTCGTGGCGCCGGTGACCTCGTCCCCGGCGATGATCGCGCGCTGCACGGGCGCGGCGCCGCGCCATGCGGGCAGGACGGAGAAGTGCAGGTTGACCCACCCGTGCCGGGGCACCGCGAGCACGTCGGGGCGCAGGATCTCCCCGTACGCGACGACGGGCGCCGCGTCGACGCCGAGCTCGGCCAGGCGCGCGAGGAAGTCCTCGCCGCGGGGACGGTCGGTGATCAAGGGGATCCCTGCCTCCTCGGCGCGTACGCGGACAGGGCTCGGGGTCAGGCGCCGTCCCCGGCCCGACGGCGCGTCCGCGCGCGTGAGGACGGCGACGACGTCGTGGCGGGAGTCGAGGAGGGCGTCGAGGGACGGGACCGCGGTATCCGGGGTCCCGGCGAACAGCAGGCGCATGGGCCCGAGTCTAGGTGCCGCACCGCTCCCGCCCCGCAGACGGTCGCCGGTCGCGGTCGCCGTCCTCGCACCGCCGCCGACCGCCCGTCGTCACCGTCACGGCGCGACGTGGACGCCGAGAGCTCGCAGGGCGGCACGCAGGCCGGGCGTGCCGTCGAAGAGGTGGGTGCGCAGGCCGAGCCGGGCCGCCGCGTCGATGTTCGCGGCACTATCGTCGGTGAAGAGCGTGCGGGCCGGATCCACGCCGAAGCGCTCGAGCGCGAGCGCGAAGATCGCGGGGTCCGGCTTGGCCAGCCCCTCGCGTCCCGAGACGAGCACGTCGTCCATGAGCGTCGTCGCGGGCGCGGCGTGCGCGGCGTGCGGGTAGAGCTCCGCGGACCAGTTGGTCAGGCCGTACAGGCCCAGCCCGAGGTCGCGCAGCTCGCGCACGAGCTCCTCCGAGCCCTCGACGGGACCGGTGAGCGTCGCGGGGAACTCCGCGACGTACCGGTCCAGGAGCCTGACGTGGTGCGGGTGGGAGGCCGCGACGGCGGCGCGGGCGTCGGCCCACGTGGCGCCGGCGTCGCGCTCGTGGTTGAGGGCGCGGAAGTCGACGTCGGCGAAGAACGCGTCGACGACCGTCCGGTCCAGCCCGTCGTACGCGCCGTACGGGTCCCAGCCCACCAGCACGTTGCCGAAGTCGTACAGGACGGCGTCGATCGCGCGCGCCGGGGCGCCTGCGGGGGTGCCGTCAGCCGTCGCGGGGTGGTGCGTCACAAGATCTCCTTCGGGTCGAGCTCCACCCGCACGCTACCCGGCTCGCGGCGCGCCGAGCGCACCGCGAGCGACGCGGCGAGCTCGCGCGCGAGCCGCCGACCGTCGCGCACCGGCACGCGCACGACGGCACGCACCGGTGGGGCGTCCAGCAACCCCGGCCCCGCGCCGTCGCCGGTCACCGTGCCCGATCCAGTGCCCGGCCCGACTCCCGGCGCACGCCCGCGCGGCGGGGGCGCGGGCACCTCCACGGGTCCGAGGACGGTGTCGGGCCGCGCCAGCTCGATCCGCCCCAGCAGCGCCGCGACCGCCGGACGGTCCCCCGTCACCGCCGCCACCCGCACGGCGGGCGGCAGCGACAGCTCGGCCCGCTCGTCGAGCTCGCGGTCCGCGAGGAGCGCCGGGTCCCAGCGCACGAGCGCGTTCGTCGGTGCCGGGGCGGCGTCGCCGACGAGCAGCACCTGCCCGCCCTCCGTCGCCGGACGCACGAGGGCCGCCGCGGCGAGCCAGCGCGCGAGCGCGTCCTGCGCGACGTCCAGCCCGACGTGCGCGGTGCTCACCGCGGCGTCGAGCAGCAGCGCGGCCGCGTACCCGCCCTCGGCGACCGGCTCGGCACCCGGCGTCGCGACGACCAGCGCCGGACGCGAGGACACCGCGCCCAGCACCCCGCCCGCGGCGGCAGCGCCGGACACCTGCACGGGAACGCCCGCGAACGCGCGTCCCAGCTCCTCCGCCGTGCGCTGCGAACCGACCCGCACCGACCGCAGGCCCGTCCAGTGGCACTCCGCGCACGACCAGCCGCCCGCGAGCGCCCCGCACCACGCGCACTGCGGCGTCGCGCCCGCTCCCGACAGCGCGAGCGGGCCGTGGCACACGGTGCAGCGCGCCGGGGTGCGGCAGCGCCCGCACGCGACGACGGGCACGTACCCGGAGCGGGGCACCTGCACCAGCACCGGTCCCTGCTCGAGCGCGGAACGTGCCGCGCGCCACGCGGCGGTCGGGATGCGGGCTGCGGCGCCCGGGCCCTCGGCCGCGAGCTCCACCGACGTCAGGGCGCGCACCCGGGGCGCGCGCGCCCGCACGACGTCGCGCGGCGCGGCCAGGTCGTGCGCCCAGCCCCGCGCGACGAGCGCGTGCGCCGCGACCGTGCGGCCGTGCGACCCGAGAAGGAACGCCGCGCCCTCCTGGTCGCTGCGCAGCGCGAGCACCTCGCGCGCGTGCGGGTAGGGGGCGCGCGGCTCGGCGAGCGTGTCCTCGCCGTCGTTCCAGCACACCACGAGGCCGAGGTCCGCGACCGGGGCGAAGGCCGCCGCCCGAGTCCCCACGACCACGCGTGCCCGCCCGTGCAGCACCGCGAGGAACCCGCGGTACCGGGGGGCCGGCCCCTCGTCCGCGGTCAGACGCACCACCTCGCCCCCTGAGGCCGCGTCCCACGCGGGCAGGCCCGCGGCGTCCAGGGCGGCGCACACCTGGTCCACGTCCCGCGCGTCCGGCACGACGACGAGCGCCCCTCGCCCGCCTGCCCGCGCGGCGCGCACCGCCTCCGCGACCGCGGCGGCCCAGTGCGTCACGGGCAGGGGGTCCGCGCCCCGGCGCGCCCGCCCGGCGCCACGCCCGCGCTCGACCGAGCCTGCGCCCGAGCCAGGAGGGGCGGGCGGCGCGAGGCCGGGCAGCGCGGTCCATACGGCCCGCGGGGCGCCCCCGCCCGCGACGTGCGCGAGGAACGCCGCGCCGGCGCGGTACGGGGCCCACACGGAACCGCCGGACGCTGCCCCGGGCCCTTCGGCGTCGGGCGGGGCGAGATGCGCCCCGCCGGCCCCAACCGTGCCCCCGCGCGCGTCGCTCGTGGGCGCCGCGGCGACCGCGGCCTTGAGCGACTGCTCCGCGCGCGCGTGCCGCGGGGGGACGGCGAGCCGGAGCACGTCCGACAGGGTGCCCGCGTAGTGGTCGGCGACCGAGCGCGCGAGCCGGGCCACGGCAGGCGAGAGCACCGGCTCGGGAGAGACGACGCGGCGCAGCGGCAGCAGACGGCCGTCGTGGTCGGACCGCTCGGTCCGCTCCAGGACGTACCCGTCGACGTCGCGGCCCGCGAACCGCACCTTGACCCGGACGCCGGGCCGCGCGTCGTCGGACATCGTGGCGGGCACGAGGTAGTCGAACGCGCGGTCCAGGTGCGGGGGCGCCAGGTCGAGCGCGAGCCGCGCGACGGGCAGGTGCGCCGCGACCTCCTGCGACAGCGCCGCGGCGGGACGCCGCGGCGCGGGGGCCACGGAGACTCCGGGCAGGGTGTCCTGCACCGCCTGCGACGTGTCCTCCGGCTCTCTCACGACGTCATCGAACCACGCGCCGCCGTCACGACCGGGCGGTCGGGCAGCGCCTCGACGAGCACACGGACGATCGGGCACGCCAGCAGGTTGACCAGCAGGCGGACCGGCGCGGCCGTGCGAGGCCGGGCCGGGCTCGTCACACCTGGGACTGCAGGTCCGCGACGCGGTCCGTGCGCTCCCACGTGAACTGCTCCAGCTCGCGCCCGAAGTGCCCGTACGCGGCCGTCGCGGCATAGATGGGGCGCAGGAGGTCCAGGTCGCGGATGATCGCCGCGGGGCGCAGGTCGAACACCTCGCGGATCGCCGCGGTGATGCGCTCGACCGGCACCTTCTCCGTGCCGAACGTCTCGACGTACAGGCCGACGGGGTGCGCCTTGCCGATCGCGTACGCGACCTGCACCTCGCAGCGGCGCGCGAGGCCCGCCGCCACCACGTTCTTCGCGACCCAGCGCGTCGCGTACGCGGCAGAGCGGTCGACCTTCGACGGGTCCTTGCCCGAGAACGCGCCGCCGCCGTGGCGGGCCATGCCGCCGTAGGTGTCGACGATGATCTTGCGGCCCGTCAGGCCGGCGTCGCCCTGCGGCCCGCCGACGACGAACGTCCCGGTGGGGTTGACGAACAGGCGCGTCTCGCGGGTGTCGAGGTCCACCCCCGCGGCCTCCAGGACCGGTGCGACGACGTCGTCCGCGACGAGCCGGTGCAGCGCGTCCTGGCGCACGTCCGGGTCGTGCTGCGTGGACAGGACCACGGTGTCCAGCGTGACCGCACGGTCGCCGTCGTATCCGATGGTGACCTGCGTCTTGCCGTCCGGGCGCAGGCCCGGCACCGTCCCGTCGCGGCGCACGAGCGCGAGGCGCTCCGCGAGGCGGTGCGCGAGCCAGACCGGCAACGGCATCAGGCTCGGGGTGTCGTCGCTCGCGTACCCGAACATCAGGCCCTGGTCGCCCGCGCCCTGCGCGTCGAGCGGGTCGTGGTCGCGCTGGTCGTCGCGCTCCTCCAGGCTCTTGTCGACGCCCTGCGCGATGTCGGGCGACTGCTGCCCGATCGACACCGAGATACCGCACGAGTCCGCGTCGAAGCCGATCGCCGAGGACGTGTACCCGATGCGGCGCACGACGTCGCGCACGATCTGCGGGATCTCGACGTACGCGTCGGTGGTCACCTCGCCCGCGACGTGCACGAGGCCCGTGGTGACCATGGTCTCGACCGCCACGCGGGACGTCGGGTCCTGCGCCAGGAGCGCATCGAGGATGGAGTCGGAGATCTGGTCGCACACCTTGTCCGGGTGCCCCTCGGTGACGGACTCGGACGTGAACAGACGCAGATCAGCCATGCCGCACAGCCTACTGTCCCGAGGCGTGGGCGCGGGCATCCGGTAGGCGAGACGAGACGCGGGTCACTCGGCCCGTGCGACCCCGCTGCCCGGGGACCCCGCGGCCACCCGGCCCGCGACGACGTCCCACACGGCGTCCGCCACCGCGCGCTTGGTGCCACCCGCGGTCGCGACGACCTCGCCGGCCCCGTCGACGACGGTCACGTCGTTCGCGTCGACGCCGAACCCGAGGCTCTCACCCACCGCGTTCACGACGAGCAGGTCGGCGCCCTTGCGGCGCGCCTTCGCCCGGCCGTGGTCGAGGACCGACCCGTCCGCGTCCCCCGTCTCGGCCGCGAAGCCCACCACGACCTGGCCCGCGCGCAGCCGGTCGTGCGCGAGCTCGGCGAGCACGTCCGGGTTCTCGACGAGCGCGATCGGCTCGGGACCACGACCCGGCACCTTCTTGATCTTCGCCCCGGGCGCGTGCGCCGGCCGGAAGTCCGCGACCGCCGCAGCCATCACGACGACGTCCGCCGTCGCCGCCGCGGCGCGCACCGCGTCGCGCAGCTGGGCCGTCGTCTCGACCCCGACCACGTCGTCCAGGTCGGCTCCCTGCACCAGCGCGGCGACGTCCGGGGCGAGGTTCGCCGCGACGAGCGTCACGTGGGCGCCCCGCGCCCGAGCCGCCCGCGCGAGCTCGACCCCCTGGCGCCCGCTGGACCGGTTGCCGATGAAGCGGACCGGGTCGATCGGCTCGCGCGTGCCGCCCGCGGACACCACGACCCGTCGGCCCGCGAGGTCGCGGACCGTAGCGTCGTCCCCGGCGCGGGAACCGTCACCGGAGCCCTCCGCGACGGCCAGTGCGACGCGCGCGATCTCGTCCGGTTCCGGCAGGCGGCCCGGGCCCGTGTCGGCGCCCGTCAGGCGGCCCGACGCCGGCTCGATCACGTGCACGCCGCGCTCGCGCAGCGTCGCCACGTTCGCGCGCGTGGCCGGGTGCTCCCACATCTCGGTGTGCATCGCCGGCGCCATCACGACCGGGCAGCGCGCGGTCAGCAGCGTCGAGGTGAGCAGGTCGTCCGCCCGACCCGACGCCGCCCGCGCGAGGAGGTCCGCGGTCGCCGGCGCCACGACGACGAGGTCCGCGCCCTGGCCCAGTGCGACGTGCGGCACGTGCTCGACGTCCTCGAACACCTGGTCCGTCGCCGGCTCGCCCGACAGCGCCTCCCACGTGGGGGCGCCCACGAACCGCAGGGCCGACGCCGTGGGCACCACGCGCACCCGATGACCCTGCTCGCGCAGCAGCCGCAGCAGCAGCACGGCCTTGTACGCCGCGACCCCGCCGCTCACCCCGAGCACGATCCGCATGTCGCTCCTCCCGCCGTCCGGCTCCACACCGCGCCCGCCCGGCCGTGCACGGCCGCGGACGCACGAACGCCGCGCCCTCCTGCGGAGGTGCGCGGCGTACGGGCTCAGGCCTCGTCGGCCTCGTCGGGCTCGGCCTCGATCGTCAGCAGGCCCGCGTTGATCTCACGCATCGCGATCGAGAGCGGCTTCTCCTGGTTGCGCGTCTCGAGCAGCGGCCCGACGTTCTCCAGCAGGCCCTCGCTGAGCTGCGAGTAGTACGCGTTGATCTGGCGCGCACGCTTGGCCGAGTAGATGACGAGCGCGTACTTCGAGTCGACGTGCTCCAGCAGGTCGTCGATCGGCGGGTCGGTGATGCCCTCGGGGGCGGCGACGGTTCCGGACACAGTTCGCTCCGTGGGTTCAAGGGTCTGTAGCCGCGGCTACAGCTGGTCGATGGCGGCGGCGCGGCGACCGCTCCGTCCGGGGCCGGGCGGCGCGGCCCCGGCAGCCGCCGGGTCCGCGGACCGGGCCTGCGGCCCACCGGGGAGCGGGCCCGCGCGCGGGCACCGCAGGACAGTCTACTCGGTGCGCTGCTCGGTGCGCTGCTCGGTGCGCTGCTCGGTGCGCTGCTCGGTGCGCGCGGACGGCGCAGGATCCGCTGCTCGCGCGGCGCCGCCCGTCCCGCCCTCGACGGGCCGGGGCTCGAGCCCCATGACGCGCACGAGCTCGTCCGTCGCGCGGTGCACCTCGTCGTTGACGATCACGTGGTCGAACTCCGACTCCGCCGCGAGCTCGACCCGCGCCGTCGTGAGCCGGCGCTCGCGCTCCTCCGCGTCCTCCGTGCCGCGGCCCACGAGCCGGCGCACCAGCTCGTCCCAGCTCGGCGGGGCGAGGAACACGAACCGCGCCTCGGGCATCGAGGCGCGGACCTGGCGCGCACCCTGGAGGTCGATCTCCAGGAGCGCCGGCACGCCCGCGGCGAGCTTCTCCTCGACCGCGCGCCGGGGCGTGCCGTAGCTGTTGCGACCGTGCACCACCGCCCACTCGAGCAGCTCGCGCTCCGCGACCATGCGGGCGAACTCGTCCGTGCCGACGAACAGGTAGTGCACCCCGTCCACCTCGCCCGGCCGCGGGTCGCGCGTCGTCGCCGACACGGACAGCCACACCTCCGGGTACCGGGCGCGGATGTCGGCCGACACCGTCCCCTTCCCGACGGCGGTCGGTCCGGCCAGGACGGTCAGACGGGCAGGGCTGGGTGAGACCACCGGCGCCGTCGCCCCCTCGGCGGGGACGGACGGCGTCGGCTCGGACGGGTGCGCGGAAATGTCAGCCAAACCTCTCGATGAGGGCCGCGGACTGGTGGGGGCCGAGGCCGCGGACACGACGTGTCTCGGCGATCCCGATCTCCTCCATGATCGCCCGAGCCTTCACCTTACCCACGCCGGGCAGCGACTCCAGCAACGAGACCACCTTGAGCTTGCCGATCATGTCGTCCGTCTGCCCGCGCTCGATGACCTCCTTCAGGGAGCCCTGGGAGTACTTGAGCCTGTTCTTCACCTCGGCGCGCACGCGTCGGGCCTCTGCGGCCTTCTCGAGCGCCGCCGCGCGCTGTTCTGGGGTCAAGGGTGGAAGTGCCACGCAAGTCACCTACTCGTCGTCAGGCGGATGGGCCCACTCAGTCGTCCCGGCGTTCCCCGACGAGGAGCCCTAATCGGGTGAATCACCCGGGCGACCTGCGCCGACGCACGGAGCCGACCCCTCGAAAGTAGCGAGCCTCGACCGATCGGGCAACGACTGGGCAGGGCGCGTCGCGCGCCGTCGGCGCGGCGAGCGGCGATGTGACGCGTCCGCGAGAGACCCTCAGGACTCCACGAGGCGTGCGACGAGCGCGTCGCGCACGGCCGTGGTCACCCCGCACGCGACGAGGTAGCCGTCCACGCTCCCGTGCTCGCGGGCGGCGAGCTCCCACGCGGCCTCGAGGTACTCCGGCTCCACGGTGAGGACCGGGGCCAGGGCGTCCGGGGACAGACCCGGGATGGGCGGCACGAGCGCGGCGAGGCCCCCCACGGCAGCGCGGCTCGCAAGGTACTCCGCCAGGCGGTCCTCCTCCCCGACGCCCGCGACGTACTGGGCGAGAGCGACCACCCACCCGGTGCGGTCCTTGCCCGCCGAGCAGTGCACGACCGCGGCCCCCTGCGACGACGCGACCTCGCCGAGCACGCGCCCGACCGTCGCGCGGATGCCGGGGTCCTGGACGAACGTCGCGTAGACGCCGTGCATCATGCGGCGCGCGACCGCCGTCGGGTCGTCCGCCGCCAGCAGGCCCGCGATGAGCGCCGCGGGGTCGGCCGACGCTCCCCCGCCGTCACCGCCCCCGACCTGCATGCCCCGCGCGGGGTCCATGCCGCGGCGCAGCACCCGGACGCCGCCCGGCACCGCGTCGGCGCCGTCGCGCTCGAGCTCGTCGTCACCGCGCAGGTCGAGCACCGTCGTCACCCCGAGGTCGGAGAGCGCCGCCTGGCCTGCAGGCGTCAGATGCGACAGGCTCGCCGTCCGCAGCAGCACGCCGGTGCGCAGAGGCTCGTCGTGGCCGGCCGGGACCGCGCGTCCTCCGACGTCGCGCGCGTTCCACGTGCCCGGCACGTCGAGGGCGCCCGGCACCGCAGCGGCCTCGGACGCTGGTACGACGGCAGCCGCCTCCGTGGGCGCGCCGGAGGTGCTCGGGCCCGCGTCGCGGGAGGTGTCGTGGGAGGTCATGGGCGCAGTCTCGCACGGCACGACGACGGTCAGGGCGGTTCTGGCGCGACGACGACGCCCACGCCCACGCCCTGACGACGGCACGACGACGGGGCCGGCACCCGCAGGTGCCGGCCCCGCCGCCCGGGTCGGCCTCTCAGCCGCGCAGGGCCTGCGCCGCCTCGTCCGTGGCCGCGCGTGCCGCGGCGCGCAGGGCGTCGACGGTCGGTCCGGCGCGCAGGACGCCGCGCGACGAGGACGCGAGCACCTGGCGGCGCGCCTCCCCGAACACGGCCGCGAGCTCGGCCGCTCCCGCGCCCTGCGCACCCACGCCGGGGGCCAGGAGCGGGCCCTGCACCGCCGCGAGATCCGTGCCGGTGCGGGCCGCCGCGTCCGCGATCGTGGCGCCGACCACGAGCCCCACCGGGCCCAGCACGGCGCCCGACTCGACGACCGGCGCGTTGACCCGCGCGGCCTCGCGTGCCACGTGCGCCGCGACCGACTCCACGCCCGCGCCGGCGCCGCGCCGCGCGTGCTGCACCTCGGCCCCCTCGGGGTTCGAGGTGAGGCACAGCACGAACAGCCCGCGCCCGGTCTCCAGCGCGACGTCCACCGCGGGCTGGAGCGAGCCGAACCCGAGGTACGGGGAGACCGTCAGGGCGTCCGCCGCCAGCGGGGAGCCGTCGCGCAGGTACGCGTCGGCGTACGCGGCCATGGTCGAGCCGATGTCGCCGCGCTTGGCATCCATGATCGCGAGCGTGCCCGCCGCGCGGGCCGCCGCGAGGACCTCCTCGAGCGCCGCGACGCCGCGCGACCCGTGCCGCTCGAAGAACGCCGACTGCGGCTTCACCGCGGCCACGCGCCCGCCGACCGCCTCGACGACCCGCAGGCCGAACTCGCGCAGCCCCGCGGCGTCGTCGGTCAGGCCCCAGCCCGCGAGCAGGCCCGGGTGCGGGTCGATGCCCACGCACAGCGGACCGTGGTCGTCGGTCGCGGCCGCGAGGCGCGCGCCGAAGCCCCCGCTCACGCGCCCACCCGCTCCGCGGCGGCGGCCGGCAGCGTCACGCCGGCCGTCAGGCCCTCGCCCGCCATGTGCTCCTGGAGGCTGGCCACCGCGAACGGTCCCGCGAGGACCGCCTCGATGCCCTGCACCGCCGCGGCGAGCTGGTCGACCGTCGTCGCGATCGGCTTGTCGGCCGCCGTCGTGGCCGCGCGGATCTCGTAGCCATCGGCGCGCGCGCCCTGGCCGGACGGCGTGTTGATCACCATGTCCACCTCGCCGGCCGTGATGAGGTCGACGATCGTCGGCTCGCCGTCCGCCCCGCGGCCCGCGGAGAACTTGCGCACCACGCGCGACGCGATGCCGTTGCGGCGCAGCACGCTCGACGTCCCGTCCGTCGCGAGGATCTCGAACCCGAGCTCCGCGAGGCGCTTGACCGGGAAGACGATCGAGCGCTTGTCGCGGTCGGCGACGGAGACGAACACACGGCCCGACGTCGGCAGCCCGCCGAACGCGGCGGCCTGCGACTTGGCGAACGCGTGCGGGAAGTCGCGGTCGAAGCCCATGACCTCGCCCGTGGAGCGCATCTCCGGGCCGAGCACCGTGTCCACGACCACGCCGTCCGCGGTGCGGAAGCGCTTGAACGGCAGGACCGCCTCCTTGACCGCGATCGGCGCGTCCAGCGGCAGGGTGCCGCCGTCACCGTCGGCGGGCAGCACGCCCGCGGCACGCAGCTCGGCGATCGACTCGCCCGCCATCACGCGCGCCGCGGCCTTCGCGAGCGACGTGCCCGTCGCCTTCGAGACGAACGGCACCGTGCGCGACGCGCGGGGGTTGGCCTCCAGGACGTAGAGCACGTCGGAGACGAGCGCGTACTGCACGTTGAGCAGGCCGCGCACGCCGACGCCCTTCGCGATGGCCTCGGTCGAGCGGCGGATGCGCTCGATCTCCTGCTCCGAGAGCGACACGGGCGGCAGGACGCACGCCGAGTCGCCCGAGTGGATGCCCGCCTCCTCGATGTGCTCCATCACGCCCCCGAGGAACAGCTCGGTGCCGTCGTAGAGCGCGTCGACGTCGATCTCCATCGCGTCGTCGAGGAAGCGGTCGATGAGCAGCGGCGCGGGCAGCGTCCCGGCCGTGCGGTCCTCGGCGGCGGCCGCGGCCAGCGCGCGCTCGACGTAGCCCGTGAGCTGCTCGGCCGAGTACACGATCTCCATGCCGCGCCCACCGAGCACGTAGGACGGGCGCACGAGCACCGGGTAGCCGATGCCGGCCGCGACGTCCTTCGCCTCGTCCAGCGAGCGCGCCGTGCCGAACGCCGGGGCGGGCAGGCCCGCCTCGACGAGCACGCGGCCGAACTCGCCGCGGTCCTCCGCGGCGTCGATCGCCTCGGGGCTCGTGCCGAGGATCGGCAGGCCCGCGTCCGCGAGGCGCTGCGCGAGCGCGAGCGGCGTCTGCCCGCCGAGCTGGACGATGATGCCCTTGACCGGCCCGGCGGCGAGCTCGGCCTGGTAGACCTCGAGCACGTCCTCGAACGTCAGCGGCTCGAAGTAGAGGCGGTCGGACGTGTCGTAGTCCGTCGAGACCGTCTCCGGGTTGCAGTTCACCATGACCGTCTCGTAGCGCTCGCGCAGCGTGAGCGCGGCGTGCACGCACGAGTAGTCGAACTCGATGCCCTGGCCGATGCGGTTGGGGCCCGAGCCGAGGATGATCACGGCCTCGCGCTCGCGCGGGGCGACCTCGGTCTCCAGGTCGTACGACGAGTAGTGGTACGGCGTGCGGGCGGCGAACTCGGCCGCGCACGTGTCGACCGTCTTGTAGACGGGGCGCACGCCGAGCGCGTAGCGCACCTCGCGCACCGTGGCCTCGCCGGCCGGACCCATGCCGCGCAGGCGCGCGACCTGCGCGTCGGACAGGCCGTGCTTCTTCGCCTCGCGCAGCACGTCCTCCGTGAGCGCGGGTGCGTCGGCGACTGCCGCCGCGACCTCGTTGACCAGCTGGATCTGGTCGAGGTACCACGGGTCGATCTTCGTGGCCTCGAACACCTGCTCGACGCTGGCGCCGGCGCGCAGCGCCTGCTGGACGCCGATGATGCGGTTCTCCGTGGGGCGCGCGATGCGCACGAGCAGCTCGTCGAGGTCCGCGCCCGAGACGGGCTCGCCGTCCCAGTGGAACACCGAGCCGCCCTTGTCGATCGAGCGCAGCGCCTTGCCGAGCGCCTCGGTGAAGTTGCGCCCGAGCGCCATGGCCTCGCCGACGGACTTCATGGTCGTCGTGAGCGTCGGGTCCGCGGCGGGGAACTTCTCGAACGCGAACCGGGGCACCTTGACGACGACGTAGTCGAGCGTGGGCTCGAACGAGGCCGGCGTGACCTGCGTGATGTCGTTGGGGATCTCGTCGAGCGTGTAGCCGACGGCGAGCTTCGCCGCGATCTTCGCGATGGGGAAGCCGGTCGCCTTGGACGCGAGAGCGGACGAGCGCGAGACGCGCGGGTTCATCTCGATGACGATGATGCGGCCCGTGTCCGGGTCGACGGCGAACTGGATGTTGCAGCCGCCCGTGTCGACGCCGACCTCGCGGATCACGGCGATGCCGATGTCGCGCAGCTTCTGGTACTCGCGGTCCGTGAGCGTCAGCGACGGCGCCACCGTGATCGAGTCGCCCGTGTGCACACCGACGGGGTCGACGTTCTCGATCGAGCACACGACCACGACGTTGTCGTGCTTGTCGCGCATGAGCTCGAGCTCGTACTCCTTCCAGCCGAGGATCGACTCCTCGAGGAGCACCTCGGTCACCGGGGAGTAGTGCAGGCCCTGCCCGACGATGCGGCGCAGCTCCTCCTCGTCGTACGCGAAGCCCGAGCCGAGGCCGCCCATCGTGAAGGACGGCCGCACGACCATCGGGTAGCCGAGGTCGCCCGCGGCCGCGATCGCCTCGTCGACCGTGTGCACGATGACCGAGCGCGCCGACTCGCCGCCGCACTTCTCGACGACGTCCTTGAACTGCTGGCGGTCCTCGCCCTTCTGGATCGCCTCGATGTTCGCGCCGATGAGCTCGACGCCGTACTCCGCGAGGACCCCCGCCTCGTCGAGCGCGATCGCCGCGTTGAGCGCGGTCTGCCCGCCGAGCGTGGGCAGCAGCGCGTCCGGGCGCTCCTTCGCGATGATCGAGGTGAGCACCTCGGTCGTGATGGGCTCGACGTAGGTCGCGTCGGCGAACTCGGGGTCGGTCATGATCGTGGCCGGGTTCGAGTTCACGAGGACGACCCGCAGGCCCTCCTCCTTGAGCACGCGGCACGCCTGGGTGCCGGAGTAGTCGAACTCGCACGCCTGGCCGATGACGATCGGGCCGGACCCGATGACCAGGACGCTGGAGATGTCGGTTCTGCGAGGCACGGTCAGCTCTCCTTGGTGTTCTGGTCGGCGGCTGCGGAGCTCTCGGCGCGTCGGGACGCCATGAGCTCGACGAAGCGGTCGAAGAGGTACGCGGCGTCGTGGGGGCCGGCCGCGGCCTCGGGGTGGTACTGGACGGAGAAGGCGGGCAGGTCGAGGCACTCGAGCCCCTCGACCACCTGGTCGTTGAGCCCGACGTGGGACACGACGACGCGCCCGTAGCGCCCGCCGTCGTGCGGGGCGACGGACTCGCCGTCGAGCGGCGCGTCCACGGCGAACCCGTGGTTGTGCGCGGTGACCTCGACCTTGCCGGTGCGGCGGTCCATGACGGGCTGGTTGATGCCGCGGTGGCCGTACGCGAGCTTGTACGTGCCGTAGCCGAGCGCGCGCCCGAGGATCTGGTTGCCGAAGCAGATGCCGAAGAACGGGGTGCCGCGGTCCAGGACGCCGCGCAGCAGCTCGACCTCGTGCGTCGCCGCCCCGGGGTCGCCCGGGCCGTTGGAGAAGAACACGCCGTCGGGCGCGTACGCCTCGATGTCCTCGATCGTCGACGCGGCGGGGACCACGTGCACCCGCACGCCACGCTGGGCGAGGCGCTGCGGGGTCATGGACTTGATGCCGAGGTCGACGGCGACGACCGTCGCGACGGGCTCGCCGTCCGGCGTCGTGCCCTCGAAGGGCTCGACGACGTACGCCTCCTCGGTACTCACCTCGCGCGCCAGGTCTGCGCCGGCCATCGCGGGCGCGGCCTGCACCTCGGCGACGAGGTCCTCGACCGTGCGCGGGTAGCCGTCGCGCACGAGCGCGTCGCCCGAGAAGATCCCGGCGCGCATCACGCCGAGCTCGCGCAGGTGGCGCGTGAGGGCGCGCGTGTCGACGTCGCTGATGCCGACGACGCCCTGCGCCGCGAGCTCCTCGTCGAGGGTCCGCTGCGCGCGCCAGCTCGACGCACGACGGGCGGCGTCGCGCACGACGTACCCGGCGACCCAGATCTTGCCCGACTCGGGGTCCTCGTCGTTGACGCCCGTGTTCCCGATGTGGGGGGCCGTCATGACGACGATCTGGCGGTGGTAGGACGGGTCGGTGAGCGTCTCCTGGTAGCCGGTCATGCCGGTGTTGAAGACGATCTCGCCGACCGTGGTGCCGCGCGCGCCGTAGGCGCGCCCGGTCTGCACGGTCCCGTCCTCGAGGACGATCAGGGCCCGGTCGGCGGGCGGTGCGGTGGCGGAGACCTGGGTGGTCGCTGTGTTCACTGAGGCGGTCACGGTGCTTCCTCGTCGTTCTCGTCGGTGCCGGGTGTCGCGCTCTCGCGCGTCGGCGCCGGGTCTGCGGGGTCTGCGGGGGCGGCGCCGCGCGGCGCCCCGGGTCGTCGCTCGTGGGACCCGCCGTCGGTTCGTCCGGCGAGGCCCTGGACGGCCTCCAGGAGACGCGCGACGTCGTGGTCGTGACGGGGCAGGAGGCCGGTGTCGAGCCGCACCTCGGGGTTCGCCGGAGCCTCGGTGGCGTCGGCGGGGACGGGCTCCGCGGGCACGGTCCACGTCACGACGACGATGGCCTCCTTGCCGACGAACTTGCCGGCCATGCCCGGCGTGAGGGCCGCGCCCCCGACCGCGGCGGCGGGCACCCACACGTCCGGGGCGCCGCTGCGCGCGACGTGCAGGCCGCCGTCGTGCACGGTGACCTGGGCCTGGGAGCGGTCGCCGAGGCCGTGGGCACCGACGCGGGCGAGCCAGTCGCCCGCGAGCGTGCTGGACACGTAGAGCGCGTCGAGCGGCCCGAGGAGCACCGCGCCCCGCGCCGCTTCGGCGGGCGCCGCCGGCGGCGTCGGGACGACGCCTGCCGAGCGCCGGACGAGCCGGCCGCGGCCGACGAGGACGAGCGTCAGGAGGACGACGCCGAGGACGACCCAGATGCCGACCGCGACGGGCTGGGGCAGGTTCACGCCCGCACCCCCCGCGTGCCGGCACCCGCCGGGACGGGCGTGCCGTCGAGCACCGTGGCGCGCCCACGCAGGAACGTCGCGACGACGGCGCCGGGAAGCTCGCGGCCCTGGAACGGCGTGTTGGTGCTCGCCGTGACCTGGCCCCCGCCGTCGACGACGCGGCGCGCGGCCGGGTCGACGAGCGTGACGTTCGCCGGCTCGCCGACCTCGAGCGGACGCCCCTGGGCGCGCTCGCCGGTGTCGATCCGACCGATGCGGGCGGGTGCGCCGGACAGCACGCGCGCGACGTCGGCCCACGTCATGCGTCCGGTGTCGACCATGGTCTGCTGCACGACGCTCAGCGCCGTCTCGAGGCCCGTCATGCCGAACGCGGCCGCGGCCCACTCGCAGTCCTTGTCCTCGCGCGCGTGCGGCGCGTGGTCGGTCGCGACGATGTCGATCGTCCCGTCCGCGAGACCCTCGCGGACCGCCTCGACGTCCGCGGCGGTGCGCAGCGGCGGGTTGACCTTGAAGGTCGGGTCGTAGCCGCGCGCCAGGTCGTCGGTGAGGACGAGGTGGTGGGGCGTGACCTCGGCGGTGACGTCGATGCCGCGGCCCTTGGCCCAGCGCACGATCTCGACCGAGCCCGCGGTCGACAGGTGGCACACGTGCAGGCGCGACCCGACGTGCTCCGCGAGGAGCACGTCGCGCGCGATGATCGCCTCCTCGGCGACCGCGGGCCAGCCCGCGAGGCCCAGCTCGGCCGACATGACGCCCTCGTTCATCTGGGCGCCCTCGGTGAGGCGCGGCTCCTGCGCGTGCTGGGCGACGACGCCGTCGAACGCCTTGACGTACTCCAGGGCCCGGCGCATGAGGATCGGGTCGTCGACGCACTTCCCGTCGTCCGAGAACACGCGCACGCGGGCCGCGGAGTCGGCCATGGCCCCGAGCTCGGCGAGCTGCTGGCCCGCGAGCCCGACGGAGACCGCCCCGACCGGGTGCACGTCGACCCAGCCCGCGTCGCGCCCGAGGCGCCACACCTGCTCGACGACGCCGGCCGTGTCCGCGACGGGCGTCGTGTTGGCCATGGCGTGGACGGCCGTGAACCCGCCCGCCGCGGCGGCACGCGTGCCGGACTCGATCGTCTCGGCGTCCTCGCGGCCCGGCTCGCGCAGGTGGGTGTGCAGGTCGACCAGGCCGGGCAGCGCCACGAGGCCGGTCGCGTCGACGACGACGGTCTCGCCGTACTCGGACCCGGCGAGCGCGGCGCCGACCGGCGCGATCTCGGCGATCACGCCGCCGGAGAGCACGAGGTCGACGGGGTCGCCGCCCAGCGGGCGCGCGCCGCGCAGGACGTACGTGGTGGTTGCGGCGCTGCTCACGAGGCGGGGACCCTTTCGACGGCGGGGACGGGCTGGGCGGGCGACAGCGGCGCGGCGGCCGCCGGGGCGGCGTCGGCCTCGTCGCTGCCCGCGAGGAGGAGGTACAGCACGGCCATGCGCACGGCGACGCCGTTCGCGACCTGCTCGACGATGACGGCGCGCGGCGAGTCCGCCGCCTGCGCGGAGATCTCGAGCCCGCGGTTCATCGGGCCGGGGTGCATGACGATCGCGTGCTCGGCGAGCAGCCCGAGGCGCCGGGCGTCGAGCCCGTACTTACGGCTGTACTCGAGCGGGTTGGGGAAGAACGCTCCCCCGCCCGCTCCCGAGCCGCTCATGCGCTCGCGCTGGACGCGCAGCATCATCACGGCGTCCGGGCCGCCGTGCGCGGTGTCGCCCGCCAGGGTCGCGTCGAGGTCGTAGGAGACCTCGCACGGCCACGTCTGGACGCCGACCGGCAGGAGCGTCGGCGGGGCGACGAGCGTCACGCGCGCGCCGAGCGTGTGCAGCAGGTGCACGTTGGAGCGCGCGACGCGCGAGTGCAGCACGTCGCCGACGATCGCCACGTGCCGCCCGTCGAGGCCCGCGCCGCGCGCGGCCGCGTCGTCCGGCCCGCTCGCGCCGGGGGCGGTGAGCCCCGTCCCGGAAAGGTGGCGGCGCAGCGTGTACGCGTCGAGCAGCGCCTGCGTCGGGTGCTGGTGCGT
Organism: Cellulosimicrobium sp. GQ32; assembly: GCF_059758455.1. Taxonomy (NCBI): domain Bacteria; kingdom Bacillati; phylum Actinomycetota; class Actinomycetes; order Micrococcales; family Promicromonosporaceae; genus Cellulosimicrobium; species Cellulosimicrobium sp. GQ32. Next base: position 338,354 of record NZ_JCAXEP010000002.1, read on the forward strand.
GCCGTCGCCGGCGTTGAGGACCGCGGCGTCGAGCCAGCCCGCGTGGGCGAGCAGGTGCGGGGCCCCGGAGGCCTGGTGGCGGACGACGACCGCGTCCGCGCCCATTGCCTGCAGGGTCAGCGCGGTGTCCTTGAGCGACTCGCCCTTGGACACGCTCGAGCCCTTGGCCGAGAAGTTGATGACGTCGGCCGACAGGCGCTTGGCCGCCGTCTCGAACGAGATGCGGGTGCGCGTCGAGTCCTCGTAGAAGAGGTTGACGACGGTACGCCCGCGCAGCGTCGGGAGCTTCTTGATCTCGCGTGCCTGCGTCGCGGCCATCTGCGCGGCCGTGTCGAGGATGCGCACCGCGTCGGCGCGGGCGAGGTCCTGGGTGGACAGCAGGTGCCTCATGCGCGGGCCTCCGTCCCGGGGACGGCGGACCGGATGACGACGGCGTCCGCCGGGGCGTCCCCGTCCGCGGGCGCGCCGTCGATCTCGGCGAGGCGCACGCTGACGCGCTCGGACGTCGAGGTGGGCAGGTTCTTGCCGACGAAGTCGGGCCGGATCGGCAGCTCGCGGTGGCCGCGGTCCACGAGCGCGGCGAGCTGCACGGCGCGCGGGCGGCCGAGGTCGCTGATCGCGTCGAGCGCGGCCCGGATCGTGCGCCCGGAGTACAGGACGTCGTCGACGAGGACCACGACCTTGCCGTCGATGCCCGACGCGGGCAGCCGCGTCGCGCCGATCGTGCGCGTCGGGTGCCGGTGGAGGTCGTCGCGGTACATCGTGACGTCGAGCTCGCCGACGATGTCGTGGGGGTCGGGCGCGCCGTCGGCGGGCGTCCCCTCGATCGCGGCGAGGCGCTCGGCGAGCCGCGTCGCGAGCGGGACGCCGCGCGTCGGGATCCCGAGGAGGACGAGGTCGTGGGCCCCCTTGTTGCGCTCCACGATCTCGTGGGCGATGCGCGTCAGCGCGCGGGAGATGTCGGCGGCCGTCAGGACGACGGTCCCGACTTCGGGCGTCGCCTCAGGGGTCGATGGGGGTGGTGCGGGCACAGCAGCGCCAGAGCTCATGTCCGGCGACCTCCTTCCCCGCCTCACGGGACGGGCCTTAAAGGATGTCTGACGGTCACCCACCCTACCGCCGCGCGCCGCGGCGGCGGGTACGCGTCCCGCCGGATAAGACGCGGCGTCGGTCACACCCGTGACCGACGCCGCGTCGAGAGGTCGTGCCGACCCCGCAGCGGGGCCGTGGAACGCTCAGGCCGTGATCGTCGGCTTCATCTCGACGATGCGTGCGAGCAGCCCGTTGACGAACGACGGCGAGTCGTCGGTCGACAGGGAGCGCGCGAGGTCGACGGCCTCGTCGATCGCGACGACGTCCGGGACGTCGTCGTTGAAGAGGATCTCCCACCCGCCGATGCGCAGCAGGGCCCGGTCGACCGCCGGCATCCGCTCGAGCGTCCACCCGTGGGAGTACGTCTCGAGGAGCTCGTCGATGCGGTCGCGGTGCGCGAGCACGCCCTCGACGATGTCGACCGCGTACTGCGGCAGGGCGGTCTGCGCGGTGCCGGGGTCGGCGACGCGCTCCGCGAGGAGGGTCGTCGGGTCCACCTGACGCTGCTCCGCCTCGAAGAGGACGTCGAGCGCGCGCTTGCGCGCCTTGGTGCGTGCGGCCATGTGTGTCGTCAGCCCGTCGTGCCGGCGGTCAGTCGTTCACGCGGCCGAGGTACGAGCCGTCGCGCGTGTCGACCTTGACCTTGGTGCCCTGCTCGAGGAAGAGCGGGACCTGGATCTGCGCCCCCGTCTCGAGCGTCGCCGGCTTGGTGCCGCCCGTGGAGCGGTCACCCTGGAGGCCGGGCTCGGTGTACGTGATCTCGAGGACGACCGAGGCCGGGAGCTCGATGTAGAGCGGCTGGCCGTCGTTGGACGCGATGAGCACGTTCTGGTTCTCGAGCATGTAGTCCTTGGCGTCGCCCACGATCTCGGCCCCGACCGTGATCTGGTCGTACGTCGAGGTGTCCATGAACACGTAGTCCGCGCCGTCCTGGTACAGGTACTGGAAGTCGCGGCGGTCGACGTTGGCCGTCTCGATCTTGAGACCGGCGTTGAACGTCTTGTCGATCGTCTTGCCCGTCATGACGTTCTTGATCTTGGTGCGGACGAACGCGCCACCCTTGCCGGGCTTGACGTGCTGGAACTCGATCACGGTCCACAGCTGGCCGTCGAGTCGCAGCACGGTGCCGTTCTTGATGTCGTTGGTGGTCGCCACGTTCGTCTTCCTGTCGGAGGGTCTACGGGCTCCGCGGCACCGGACGACGCGAGTCGACCGGGCGCACGAGGGCGGAGCGGGAAATGGGCCTTGACGATCTTACCGGAGCGTCCTACCCCAGCGCGACGAGGACCGCGTTCGCCGCGACGCCGACCGTCGCCGCCCAGCACATCGAGGCGAGCGTCCCGATGACGAAGCGCTCGGACGCGACGGGGTGCTCGCGCAGCTCCGGGTAGCGCCCCAGGCCCTTGATCGCGACGACGAAGGCGATCCCGCCGGGCTCGCCGGCGAGCAGGCAGCCCGTGATCGCGAACCGCTCGAGGATCCCGATCCACGTGCCGCCCCGCAGCGCCTTGACGGCCTCCGTCCCGATGGGCCCCGTCGCCGGCGGCGGGGGCGGGGGCACCGGGACGGCCGCCGGGTCGGCGGCACCCGTCGCGGCCCGGGGTCGCGCGGCGCGGCCGGGGCGCCGACGGGCCGGGTCGCCCGCGCGCGCCGCGGCACGCAGCACCCACTGCGTCACCAGGCCTCCCCCGAGCACGCTCGCGGCGAGCGCGACGACCCACACCACGACCACCAGCACGACCGACACCGGGTCCGTCATTCCCTGTCCTCCCGCCGTTCCTCCGGCGGCTCGCCCCGACGACTCGGGCAGAGCTCGCCGAGCAGCCTCGCGACCACGGGCCGCACCGCCGCCTCCTCGGGCCACAGCGCCGCACGCAGCCGCTGGCTGACCGCCTGCTCGGACACCCCGAGCGCACGGGCCACATCCTTCTGGGTGCCGCCCACACGCGCGAGCGTGTCGACCGCCTCCCACCCCGGCGCGGTCCGCCGGTCCACGACCGCGGCGAGCAGGCGCAGGAGCGCCTCGACCTCGGCGGCACGCGCGGCCGGCTCGCCGCGGACGGCGACGGGCGCCGTGGCCGCACGCGACTTGGCCTGCTCGACCGCCTCGCGCGCCCGCACGAACGCCTCGCCCGACGCCTCGCGCGAGACCGCGGGCAGCGGCTGGTCGACGGCCCCCGCACCGACGCCGACGCTCCAGCCGCCGTCACGCAGCAGGTCGAGCACCGCGTCGACCACCGTCGCCGGGTCGTCGAGCACGCCCTGGACCTCGTCGCCCACCGTCCGGTCGAACGGGACCACGAGCCCGGGCCGACCGGCCAGGAGCACCTCGAGGCGCGCGAGCACCTCGGGCACGCGGTCGCGGTGACCGGTGCTCCCCCGCTGGTCGACGGTCAGGACGAACATGAGATCCAGGCTAAACCCTTGAGATGAACAGATCAAGCATGAGGACTTGATAAGACGAGATCAAGGACACGCGGAGCCGACGAGATCGCCCGGTCAGCCGCGCAGGCGAGCCGCGAGCGCCTCGAGCGCGAGCCGGTACGAGTCGAACCCGAACCCCGCGATCGTGCCGGTCGCGACCGCCCCGACGACGGAGTGGCTGCGGAACGCCTCGCGCGACGCAGGGTTGCTCAGGTGCACCTCGACGAGCAGGAGGCCGGAGGTCGTGACCTGCGCCGCGGCGTCGCGCACCGCGTAGGAGTAGTGCGTGAACGCGGCCGGGTTGAGCACCACGTGGGCGCGGGCGTCGACGGCCTCGTGGAGCCATCCCACGAGCTCGGACTCGTCGTCGGTCTGCCGCACGTCGACCGTGAGGCCGAGGGCGCTCGCCCACGCGAGGGCGGACTCCTGGAGGTCGGCCATCGATGCCGAGCCGTAGATCTCCGGCTCGCGCACACCGAGCCGGCCGAGGTTGGGTCCGTTGAGGACCAGCACGCGTTCCATGGCGCCCGAGCCTAGCGGCGCAGCCTCCGTCCGTGCCGCGCGGGCTCGTCCCGTGACCGGACCACGGGGCGGGCGCCGCTCGACGAGCGTCGGGCGGCGCCGTCGTGCACGCTGGCCGGGTGAGCCTCTCCGCCGTCCCCCGTGCCCGCCGGGTCCGGCACGTGCCCACCGCGGGGCGGCAGCCGCTCGGGCTTCCGGTGCGGCGCCCGGGCGGCACCGCGGGCGTCAGCAGGCTCGTCGACCGCACCGCCCGGGGGCCGGCGTGAGCGCCGCGACGAGCCGTTCCGGCAGCGGCTACCTGGAGGCGCCGTTCGTCGCGCTCGCGCACCGCGGGTTCTCGCGCGAGGGCCTGGAGAACTCGATGGCGGCGTTCGCCGCCGCTCGCGACCTCGGGCTGCGGTACGTCGAGACGGACGCCCACGCGACGTCGGACGGCGTGGCCGTCGCGCTCCACGACGCGTCGCTGGACCGCACGACGGACGCGCACGGGCTCGTGGCCGACCTCCCGTGGCGCACCGTGCGCGCGGCGCGGATCGGCGGGACGGAGCCGGTGCCGTCGCTCGAGGACGTGCTGGGCACGTGGCCGGACCTGCGGGTGAACGTCGACGTGAAGTCGGCGGCGGCCGCCGAGCCCGTCGCCCGGGCGATCGAGCGCACACGTGCGCACGACCGCGTGTGCGTCGCGTCGTTCGCGGCCTCGCGCCGGGAGGCGACCGTGGCGCGGCTGTCGCGCCCTGTGACGGTCTCGGGCGCGCGCGGGGCGGTGGTCGGCATGCTCCTCGCCGGTCGAGCGCGGGCCGACGCTCTGGCCCGCCGCGCGGCCCGGTCGGTGGACTGCCTGCAGGTCCCCGTGCGCGGGGGCTGGGTGCGCGTCGTCGACTCGGGGTTCGTCCGGGCCGCGCACCGGGCAGGTGTCGCGGTGCACGCGTGGACGGTGAACGACCGCGCGACGATGCACCGGCTGCTCGACCTCGGGGTCGACGGGATCGTCACCGACCGCGCCGACCTGCTGCGCGACGTGCTCCGCGCGCGAGGGCTGTGGGCGTGACCGGACCGGCCCGCGCCGACCGACGCGCGGACGCGGCGCGTCAGAGCGCGACGGGGCCGCGTCCCACCGGGGCGTCGGCCGCGATCTCGGCGTAGGCCGCCGCGAGGAGCGTCGGGTCCGGGCCCTCGAGCCGGGTGGGGCGCGCGACGTCGTCGAGCACGACGAAGCGCAGGAGGTCGCCACGCGACTTCTTGTCGCGGCGCATGGCGGACAGGAGCTGCTCCCAGCGGTCGCCGCGGTACGTGAGCGGCAGGCCGAGCGAGCCGAGGATCGCGCGGTGCCGCTCGACGACCGCGTCGTCGAGCTTCCCCGCGAGGCGCGACAGCTCGGCTGCGAACACCATGCCGACGGAGACCGCGGCGCCGTGGCGCCACTGGTAGCGCTCCGTGAGCTCGACGGCGTGGCCCAGCGTGTGCCCGTAGTTGAGGATCTCGCGCAGGCCCGCCTCCTTGAGGTCCTCCCCCACGACGCGTGCCTTGACCGCGATCGAGCGCTCCACGAGCTCGGCGACGACAGCCCACGTCTCGTCCGTCGTCGGGCGGGTGCCCCAGCCGCTCAGCGCGTCCGCGTGCTCCTCGACGAGCTCGAGGATGCGCTCGTCCGCGATGAAGCCCGTCTTGACGACCTCCGCCATGCCGGCGACGAAGTCCCAGCGCCCGAGGGACTCGAGCGCCGCGAGGTCGCACAGCACGCCCGCGGGCGGGTGGAACGACCCGACGAGGTTCTTGCCCTCGGCGGTGTTGATGCCCGTCTTGCCGCCGACGGCAGCGTCGACCATCGCGAGCAGCGTCGTCGGCACGTGCACCACGCGGATGCCGCGCAGCCACGTCGCGGCCACGAACCCGCCGAGGTCGGTCGTCGCGCCGCCGCCGACCGTGACGACCGCGTCCGTGCGCGTGAAGTCCAGCTGCCCGAGCACGCCCCACAGGAACGCCGCGACCTGCGCGGTCTTGGCCTCCTCCGCGTCCGGGACCTCGGCGACGTACGCCTCGTAGCCCGAGGCCTTGAGGTCCTCGTGGACGACCTCGGCCGTGGCGGCGAGGGCCGCGGGGTGGACCACGAGCACGCGGCGCACCCGGTCACCGAGCATGGTGGGGAGCTCGCCGAGCAGGTGCCGGCCCACGACGACGTCGTACGGCTGGTCCCCGGCGACCCGCACGCGCGTCGGCGCGGGGCGCTCGTCCGTCGGCCCGGCGACGGGCTCGGTGTCCGGGGCGGGGGTCGTGTCGCTCACGCGTTCTCCTGTTCGGCCGGGGTGTCGGCGGGGGCGGGCACCGCGGCGCCGTCGTCGAGGTGCGCCCGGATCTCCTGGGCGACCTGTGCGGGCGTGCGCGCGTCGGTGACGACGTGCAACGTCGCGACCCGCTCGTAGACGGGGCGCCGCGCCTCCATGAGCGCGGCCCACCGCGCGCGGGGGTTGCCCAGGAGCAGCGGGCGGGACTGGTTGAGCCCGACGCGCGGGGCCGCGTGCGCGAGGCTCACGTCGAGGAACACGACGGCGCCGCCCGCCGCGACGTAGGCCGCGAGGGCGGCCTGGGTGTGCTCGTCGAGGACGGCGCCGCCGCCCAGGGCGAGCACGCCGTCGTGGGTGGCGAGCGCCGTCGTCACGGCCTCGCGCTCGAGCTCGCGGAAGTGCGGCTCGCCGTGGTCGACGAAGATGTCCGCGACGGGCTTGCCCGCCGCGGTCTCGACGTCGGTGTCCGTGTCGCGCTGCGCGAGGCCGAGCAGGTCGGCCAGCTGCCGGGAGACGGTCGACTTGCCGCTCCCGGGCGGGCCGACGAGGACGACGACCGGGCGCGTGCCCGGGGGGACGGGCGTCATCAGCGCTGGAGCTCCGGGATCGCGGCGAGGTAGGCCTCGGCGTTGCGGCGGACCTCCGCGACGGAGTCGCCGCCGAACTTCTCGAGCGCCTGCTCCGCGAGCACGAGCGCGACCATCGCCTCGGCGACGACGGCCGCCGGCGGGACGGCGCACACGTCGGAGCGCTGGTGCTGGGCCTTGGCGACCTCGCCCGTCACGACGTCGACCGTCGCGAGCGCGCGCGGCACGGTGGAGATGGGCTTCATCGCGGCGCGCACGCGCACGACCTCGCCGTTCGACATCCCGCCCTCGACGCCGCCGGCCCGGTTGCTCAGGCGGTGGATGCGCCCGTCGGTGCCGCGCTCGATCTCGTCGTGCGCGGCGGACCCGCGGCGGCGCGCGGTGCGGAAGCCGTCGCCGACCTCCACGCCCTTGATCGCCTGGATGCCCATGAGCACGGCGGCGAGCCGGGCGTCCAGGCGACGGTCGCTCTGCGCGTAGGTTCCGAGGCCCGACGGGACGCCGTAGGCGAGCACCTCGACGACGCCGCCGAGCGTGTCGCCCGCCTTCTGGCACTCGTCGATCTCGGCGACCATCGCCGCTGACGAGGCCGCGTCGAAGCAGCGCACCGGGTCGGCGTCGAGCGCGGCGACGTCGTCCGGACCGGGCACCGCGGCGTCCTCGGGCACCTCGACGGGGCCGATGCCCACGACGTGCGACACGAGCCGGACGCCGAGCGCCTGCTCGAGGAACTTCGCCGCCGCGGCGCCGAGGGCAACGCGTGTCGCGGTCTCGCGCGCCGACGCCCGCTCCAGCACGGGCCTGGCGTCGTCGAACCCGTACTTGCGCATGCCCACGAGGTCGGCGTGGCCGGGGCGCGGGCGGGTGAGGGGCCGGTTGCGCGCGATCTCGCGCACGTCCCCCGTGCCGGCGTCGACCAGCAGCGCCTCGGGCGGCACCGGGTCGGCGGACATGACGTCGACCCACTTGGGCCACTCGGAGTTCGCGATCTCGAGCGCGAGCGGGCCGCCCTGGGTCACACCGTGACGCAGCCCGCCCAGCACGCGCAGCACGTCCTGCTCGAACTTCTGGCGCGAGCCGCGCCCGTACCCGAGGCGACGGCGCGCGAGCGCGGCCTTCACGTCGTCCGTCGTGAGCGCGACGCCCGCGGGCAGCCCGTCGAGGATCCCGACCAGCGCCTCACCGTGCGACTCACCCGATGTCAACCAACGCAGCATGATCGCCATCCTCCCACGTCGGCACGCACGTCCCGGCGGGCGCCCGCAGTACGGACCGGCGGTCGCGGACGGACATCCGGGCGCGCCGGGACCCCGGGTTCGGGGAGGCGCGGTCCGGCGCGTTGTGGACGACGGCGGCGCGCGCGGTCGCGGGCGCGCTACGGTGCCGCGCATGGTCCAGCAGGGGGACGGCACGAGGACGGGCGGCGCACCGGCGCGGGGCACCGCACGGGCGGCGGTCGAACGCGTGGTGGCCGACGTCGAGCGGCCCTGGGCGCGACGCCGCGGCGACGACCTGGTCGGCGAGCTCCGGCTCTCCGGGCTGCTCGGGTCCGCGCTCGCAGGGGTCGCCGCGGCAGGCACGGCGTGGTGGTCGGGTCCGTCGTGGGCCACGCCGGCCCTCGTGCTCGTTGCGGCGGCGGGAGCGCTCGTCGCCGTGATCGACGCGCGCACGCACCGGCTGCCCGACGTGCTGGTCCTGCCGACGTGGTTCGGCGCCGTGCTCCTGCTCGGTGTGGCCGCGCTCGGTACCGGTGACGGTGCCGCCCTCGGTCGCGCTCTCGCTGGTGGCTTCCTGGGCTTCGGGGCCTACGCCGCGCTGCGGATCGCGCACCCGCCGGGCCTCGGCTTCGGCGACGTGAAGCTCGCCGGGATGCTCGGCACGCCGCTCGCCTGGCTCGGGTGGGGCGAGCTCGTCGCCGGTCTCGTCCTGCCGTTCGTGCTCGGCGGCGTGTGGGCGCTCGCGCTCGTCGTCACGCGGCGCGCGCGCCGTGACACCGCGGTCCCCTTCGGCCCGTTCATGGTCGTCGGGGCGGGGGTCGCCGCCGTGCTCGGCGACGCGGCGCTCCGGGCGTACGCGATCGCCTGACCGCGGCGTCCGGCGCGCGCGACCCTGACCGACGGTCTGCGACCCGGCCGTCAGGCCGCGACGCCGAGCGCGGCCTCGAGCGCCTGGTCCATCGCGGCCAGCGGGGCCACCTTTCCCGTCATGAGGCGCACCTGCTCGGCCGCCTGGTGCAGGAGCATGCGCTCGCCGCCCACGACGATGCCGCCCACCGAGACCCACGCCGAGGAGAGCGCCGTGGGACGGGGGTCGTAGACGACGTCCAGCAGCACGCCCGCGACCGGCGTGGGAGCCTGTGCCAGCGCCTCCGCGACCGGGTCGGCCGCGCGCGACGGAAGGGTCGCGACGACCACGTCGGCCTGCCCGAGGCGATCGACGAGAGCCCGGGACGACGCGTCGAGGATCTCGAAGCGCGGCTCGACGCCCATGCGGTGCGCGGCACGCTGCAGCGTGCCGGTGCGCCCGAGCGAGCGCACCAGGACCGTCGGCGCGGTGCAGCCGAGCTCGGCGAGGGCGGCCAGCGTGGACGCGGCGGTCGCGCCCGCGCCGAGCACGACGGCGGTCCTCGCGTCCTGCTCCCCCAGTCCCTCGCGGAGCGCGGCGACGAGCCCGTGCACGTCGGTGTTCGTCCCGACGAAGGTCGGGCGCCGGCCGCCCGTGGGCTGCACGACGAGCGTGTTCACGGCGCCGACGACGTTCGCGAGCGGGTCGACGTGGTCGAGCAGCGGGATCACCGCGTGCTTGAGCGGCATGGTGAGGCTGAGGCCCGCCCACGACGCGTCGAGCCCGTTGACCAGCGCCGGGAGCTGCTCCTCGGTCGTGTCGATCGCCTCGTACGTCCAGCCGTCGAGGCCGAGCGCGTCGTACGCGGCCCGGTGCAGCACCGGGGACAGCGAGTGCGCGACGGGGTGGCCGAGGACGGCCGCCCGCCGCGGCGCGCGTCTCGCGCTCACCCGCCGTTCTCCGCGAGCCACTGCCGGTACTCCTGCTTGAACTGCTCGAACTCCGCGTAGTTGTCGGTGAACTTCGTCTCGCCGGTGTCCAGGTTGACCGTGACGTACCAGAGCCACGGCCCGGCGGGGGCATTCATGACCGCGTCCACGCTCTCGCGGCTCGGACTGCCGATCGGCGTCGGGGGCAGGCCCTGGTGGACGCGCGACGCGTAGGGCAGGTCGGAGTTCTGGAACTCCTCGGTCGTGATCTGGTCTGCCGGCTTGCCGAGCCCGTAGACGTCGATCGCGTCCATGCCCAGCGGCATGCCGTCCTCGATGCGGTTGTAGATCACGCGCGCGACCATCCCGCGCTGCTCCGCGTTCTTGCCCTCCCACTCGACGATCGACGCCATCGTGAGCACCTCCTGGAAGCGCTCCGGAGGGACGCCGAGGTCGGCGAGCTCGCTCGTGGTCTGGCTGACCATGCCCTGGATGATGCCCGTGGCGTTGACGTCTCCCGGCTCGAGGACGTACGTGGTCGGGTAGAGCCAGCCCTCGTAGTTGCCGTTCGCCTCCGCGGGCAGACCCGTGGCGGCGGTGTCGGCCATCGCAGCCTCGAAGTCCGCGACCGGGATACCGGTGACGGACGACGAGCGCTCGAGGATCTGCTTGACCGTGAAGCCCTCGGGGATGGTGATCTTCGTCTCGACGCGCGAGTCGTTCGCGACGAGGCGCGCGACGGCGTCCTTCGCGGGCATGCCGAGGAGCAGGGTGTGGGTGCCCGGCTGGATCTTCCCCGCGTTGGGGTTCTCCTCGAACGCCTTGGCGAACGCCGCCGAGCTGGCGACGACGCCCGCCTCGGTGAGCACCGCCCCCATGTCGCGGCCGGTCGAGCCGGGCTCGATGACGACGTCGACGGGGTCGGTGCCCGGTCCCTCGAAGTCCTTGGCCTCGAGCGGGTTGTCGAACCCGAAGAGGTCGGAGGCGTTGTTCAGCAACAGGTACCCCGCGCCGCCCACCACGAGGAGAGAGACGAGCAGCACCACGAGGGCGCGGCGACGCCGGCGCTGGCGTCGCTTCTTCGCCGCTCGGCGGGCGCGCTGCTCCGAGCGCGACGAGCGCGCGGGCTGCTGCTCGCCCTGGACGGCGGGCCGTTCGAACAGGTCGGTCACGGTCGGTGGTCTCCTGTCGGGTCTACAGGTTCTCCGGCGCGCACCCCCGCGCCCCGCTCGGCGTCGAGAGCGGATTGCAGAATGATAACGGCGGCGGCCTGGTCGACGACGCTGCGGTGCTTCTTGCCGGCGCGCCCCGACGCGTGCAGCGCCTGGTGAGCGCTGACGGTAGACATCCGCTCGTCGACGAGGTGCACCGGCACCGGTGCGACGACGCGTGCCACCAGTCCAGCGTACGCCCGCGCACCCTGGGCAGCGGCACCCTCGCTCCCGGAGAGGTGACGAGGAAGACCCACGTAGACCACGCGGGCCCCGCGCTCCTCGGCCTCGGCCGCGATCCGCGCGATGTCCGAAGGGACGGCAACGCCGGTGCGCGTGTCGCGCGCGAGCGTCTCGACCGGGGTCGCCACGAGCCCGTCGGGGTCGCTCGCCGCGAGCCCGACACGCACGCTGCCGACGTCGACGGCGAGGCGCGCCCCCCGAGCGAGGGGGGCACGCTCGTCGTCACCGGGCAGCGAGGGGACGGCCGTCACGCGGCGACCGCGGCGCCGTCACGCACGCCCTGGAGGGCGGCCGGCAGCGCGGACACGTCCGTGCCGCCGCCCTGGGCCATGTCGTCCTTGCCGCCGCCACCGCCGCCCAGCGTCTGGGCGGCGGCCTTGGCGAGCACGCCGGCACGCAGGCCTGCGGCACGGGCCGACGCGTTGGTCACGACGACCACCTGCGGGCGGCCCTTCGCGACGCCGCCGACGGCGACGACAGCGGGCTCGGACTCGCCGAGGCGGCCGCGCACGTCGAGCGCGAGCGCGCGGAGGTCGTCCGCGGAGGCGACCTCACCGGCGTCGTGCACGACGACGCGCGTACCGCCCGCGAGCTCCGCGCCCGCGGCGAGCGTGCCGGCCACCGCGAGGAGCTGGCCCTGCCGGAGCTGCGCGAGCTCCTTCTCGGCGTCGCGCAGACGGGACACGAGCGCGCCCACGCGGTCCGGCAGCTCCTCGGTCCGCACGTTGAGCAGGCCGGTGAGCTGACCCACGAGCGCGTGCTCCTTGGCCTGGAACCCGTATGCGCCGTCGCCGACGAGCGCGTCGACGCGCCGCACGCCCGAGCCGATCGACGACTCGCCGAGCAGCGTCACGAGGCCGAGCTGGCCAGTCTGCTGCACGTGCGTGCCCGCGCACAGCTCGCGGGACCAGTCGCCGCCGATCGACACCACGCGGACGACGTCGCCGTACTTCTCGCCGAACAGCGCCATCGCGCCCAGGGCGCGCGCCTCGGTGATCGGCATGAGCTGGTCCGTGACCTCGAGGTTCTCCTGGAGCTGGACGTTGACGCGCTCCTCGATCTCCGACAGCGCGCCCGCGGGCACGGCCGACGAGCGACGGAAGTCGAACCGGATGCGGCTCGGCGCGTTCTCCGAACCTGCCTGGGTCGCGTCCTTGCCGAGCGACTCCTGGAGGGCCTTGTGGATCATGTGCGTCGCCGAGTGGGCGCGGCTGATCGCCTTGCGGCGGTCGCGGTCGATCGTCGCGGTGCCGGGGTCGCCGAGCGCCGCGGTCCCCTCGACGAGGCGGCCACGGTGCACGGACAGGCCCTTGATCGGGCGCTGGACGTCGTCGACCTCGATGGTCGCGCCGCCGTCGAGCACGATCGTGCCGTGGTCGGCGAGCTGGCCGCCGGCCTCCGCGTAGAACGGCGTGCGGTCGAGCACGACCTCGACGTCGGCAGGCGCGGTCGCGGCGGGCGCGGGCACGCCGTCGACGAGCAGCCCCGCGACGCGCACGGCCGCCGAGGACTCGGTGTACCCGAGGAACTCCACCGGCGCCGAGAGCTCGCCCGCGAGCGACTCGTAGGCGGCGGTGTCCACGCCGCCCGAGCGCTTGGCGAGCGCGTCGGCACGCGCTCGCTGGCGCTGCTCGGTCATGAGCGCGCGGAACGCCTTCTCGTCGACCTGGACGCCCTGCTCGGCGGCCATCTCGAGCGTGAGGTCGATCGGGAAGCCGTACGTGTCGTGCAGGGCGAACGCCTGGTCGCCGCCGAGCACCGGCACCCCGCCGGCCCCCGCGGCCGTCTTGGCCTTCGACACGGCCGTGTCGAGGATCGTCGTCCCCGAGGTGAGGGTGCGGCGGAACGCGTCCTCCTCGGTGTAGGCGACGTTCGAGATGCGCTCGAAGTCGGTCGCGACCTCCGGGTACGACGGGGCCATGGCGTCGCGGCTCACGGGGAGCAGCGCGGGCATCGCGCGGTCCTCGACGCCGAGCAGACGCATCGCGCGCACGGAGCGGCGGAGCAGGCGGCGCAGCACGTAGCCGCGGCCCTCGTTGGAGGGACGCACGCCGTCGCTCATGATCATGAGCGCGGAGCGGACGTGGTCGGCCACGACGCGCATGCGCACGTCGTCCTCCTGGTTCGCGCCGTAGCGCCGGCCCGAGAGCGCCTCGGCGGCCGCGATGACGGGGAAGACCTCGTCGATCTCGTAGAGGTTGTCCTTGCCCTGGAGCAGGTAGGCGACGCGCTCCAGGCCCATGCCCGTGTCGATGTTCTTGCGCGCGAGCTCCGAGACGATCCGGAACTCCTCCTTCGACTTCACGTCGTCGATCGCGTACTGCATGAACACGAGGTTCCAGATCTCGAGGTAGCGGTCCTCGTCGACGACGGGGCCACCCTCCTGACCGAACTCCGGGCCGCGGTCGATGTAGATCTCCGAGCACGGGCCGGCGGGACCGGGCTGACCCGTGGACCAGTAGTTGTCCTTCTTGCCGCGCGCCTGGATGCGCTCGTCCGGCAGGCCGGCGATGCGCTTCCAGAGCTGCCGCGCCTCGTCGTCGTCGTGGTAGACGGTCACCCAGACGGTCTCCGGGTCGAACCCGTACTTGCCCTCCTCGCGCGAGCCCGTGACGAGGTCCCAGGCGTAGGTGATCGCGCCTTCCTTGAAGTAGTCCCCGAAGGAGAAGTTGCCGTTCATCTGGAAGAACGTGCCGTGACGGGTCGTCTTGCCGACCTCGTCGATGTCGAGCGTGCGCACGCACTTCTGGACGCTCGTCGCACGGTCCCACGGCGGGGTCTGCTCGCCCGTCATGTACGGGATGAACGGGACCATGCCCGCGATGGTGAACAGCGTGGACGGGTCCGGGGAGACGAGCGACGCCGAGGGCACGACGGTGTGGTCGCGGTCGGCGAAGTAGTCGAGCCAGCGCTTGCGGATCTCGGCGGTGCGCATGATGTCCTTCGGGGCAGTCGGTGGGTCGTGCGGGGGTGCGTGCTGTGAGTCGCGGCGGCCGGGCCGCGCGTCCTAGAAGGAGTAACCGAGGAGGTCCTCGACGTCGTCCGTGTCGTCGAACGGGCTGGGGTCTCCCGCGGCCGGGCGCGTGTGGCGGCCGGCCGCGCGGCGCGCTCGGACGACGTCCGGGTCCTCCTGGCCCTCGGCGAGGAGCGCCGCCATGAGCTCCTGCTCGCGCGCGTCGCGCGCGAGCGTGAACTCGGTGCGGAAGTCGCGGGCGATCGCCACGACCTTCTCGCCCAGGCCGTTGACCTGCTCCGTCGCCTGGTCCACGAGCGACGCGGGCGCGTACCGCGCGAGGATCTTCTTGCCGCGGACGACGACAACGACCGTGATCGCGACCCCGACGCCGACCCAGAAGACGCGGCGCATCAGCGCGACCCCCCGGCGGATCCGGGGCCGTCCGACGAGCGGCGACCGCCGAACGACCGGGCGGCGGCCTGGCGCACGCCGTAGGTGAACGCGGCGACCTTGACCAGCGGGGCGCCGAACGTCGCGGCGTACAGCCCCGTGAGCGCCGAGACGTTCTCGCTCACCTGGGCGGCCGACGTCGTGATCGTGTCGACCTTGACGAGCTGGCTGTTGGTCGTGGCGACGGTCGTCGCGGCCTCGTCGAGGATCGGGACCGAGTGGTCCGTGACCTCCTTGATGCTCGCGCGCGCCTCGTCGAGCACGCGGCCGAGCTTGAGGAGCGGCACCGCGAGCAGGCCGACGAGCAGCACGAACGCGATGGCTGCGATGAGGCCGGCCACGTCTCCCAGGGACATTCTTCCTCCAGTGCCAGTCACGGTGCCTTGTGCGCGGACGTCGCGCGTCGTGCGCGGGACGGTCCATCTCGTCGCGGGGTCCTCGCGGACGTGCCCACGACTTCGCGAAACACTACCCGCACCAGGGCGGGGACCGCCGTCGGGCACGACACGACGACGGCGTCGCTGCGGTGCGGCGTGCGCACACGTCCGGACGCACGAACGCCTCGCTCGCCGACGAAGCGGTGAGCGAGGCGTCCGGAGCGAAGGTCAGCGAGCGTAGTACTCGACGACGAGCTGGACCTCGCACTGCACGGGGACCTCGGCGCGCTTCGGGCGACGCGTGAGGATCGCGCTCAGCTTCTCGAGCTGGACGTCCAGGTAGCCCGGGACGGCCGGGAGCACGTCGCGGTGCGCGCCCGCGGCGGCGACCTGGAACGGCGTCGTCGCCTGGCTCTTCGGCTTGACCTGGAGGGTCTGGCCGGGCTTCACGCGGAACGACGGGCGGTCCACGATCTTGCCGTCGACGAGGATGTGGCGGTGCGTGACGGCCTGGCGCGCCTGCAGGATGGTGCGGGCGAAACCGGCGCGCAGCACGAGCGCGTCGAGGCGGGTCTCGAGGTTCTCGACGAGCGCCTCACCGGTCAGACCCTTGTCCTTGCGGGCCTCCTCGTACGCACGCGCGAGCTGCTTCTCGCGGAGCATGTACTGGGCGCGCAGACGCTGCTTCTCGCGGAGACGGACCGCGTAGTCCGACTCGGTGCGGCGGCGGGCGCGGCCGTGCTCACCCGGGGGGTACGGGCGCTTCTCGAAGTGCTTGACGGCCTTCGGGGTGAGGGCGATGCCCAGGGCGCGGCTCAGGCGGACCTGGCGGCGCGAGCGCTTGACAGACGTCACAGCGGTATCTCATTCCTGTCGTGTGTGAACTGACGTCACACCTGGTCCCGAGGAGTCGGGTCCGGGTGCGGGACCAGCCGATGGACCACGTGCCTCTCCGGAGGAGAGACGGCGGGTCGGGGCCGAGGTCCCAGGTGGTCGCCGTGAAGGCAACCTGAGAAGTCTACCGCACCCGCGGGGCGCCGATCCCCCGGTTCAGCGCGCCGGCTCGTCCTGCGCCAGGATGTCCCGGATCCTCCCGAGGCGGTCGGACACCTGGCGCTCGTACCCGCGGTCGGTCGGCGTGTAGTACCGCGACCCCACGAGCGCGTCGGGCAGGTACTGCTGCGCCGCGACGCCGTGGGGCGCGTCGTGGGCGTACCGGTACCCGGTCCCGTGCCCGAGCTGCTTCGCGCCCGGGTAGTGCGCGTCGCGCAGGTGCGTCGGGACGGACCCGGCCTTCCCGGCGCGCACGTCCGCGAGCGCCGCGTCGATCCCGAGGTAGGCGGCGTTGGACTTGGGCGCGGTCGCGAGGTGCACGACGGCCTCCGCGAGGACGATCCGCCCCTCGGGCATGCCGATGAGCTGGACGGCCTGGGCGGCGGCGACTGCGGTCTGGAGCGCGGACGGGTCGGCCATGCCGACGTCCTCCGCGGCCGCGATGACGATGCGCCGGGCGATGAAGCGTGGGTCCTCCCCCGCCGCGATCATGCGCGCGAGGTAGTGCAGGGAGGCGTCGACGTCCGAGCCTCGCATCGACTTGATGAACGCGGACACGACGTCGTAGTGCTGGTCGCCGTCGCGGTCGTAGCGCACGGCGGCGACGTCGACGGCGCGCTCGACGGCCTCGAGGTCGACGCTCACGGGGCCGGACGACGCGCGGTCCGTCCCGGGCTCGCCGTCCCCGTCGGCGGCCGCGTCCTCCGAGGCTGCCGCGGCGACAGGGACCGGGGAGTCCGAGAGCGCGGCGCCGGCCGCGGCCTCGAGCACGGTGAGCGCCTTGCGCGCGTCGCCGCCCGCGAGCCGCACGAGGTGGTCCTCCGCCTCGTCGGTGAGCGCGACGAGGCCGCCGAGCCCCCGGTCGTCGGCGACGGCGCGGCGCACGAGGGCACGGACGTCGTCGTCCCCGAGGGGCTGGAGCGTGAGCAGGAGCGAGCGGGAGAGCAGGGGCGAGTTCACGGAGAAGCTCGGGTTCTCGGTGGTCGCCGCGACGAGCGTGACCCAGCGGTTCTCGACGCTCGGCAGGAGCGCGTCCTGCTGAGACTTGGAGAAGCGGTGCACCTCGTCGATGAACAGG
This sequence comes from Cellulosimicrobium sp. GQ32, assembly GCF_059758455.1. Classification (NCBI taxonomy): domain Bacteria; kingdom Bacillati; phylum Actinomycetota; class Actinomycetes; order Micrococcales; family Promicromonosporaceae; genus Cellulosimicrobium; species Cellulosimicrobium sp. GQ32. The sequence goes on from NZ_JCAXEP010000002.1 coordinate 355,622, forward strand.
ACGGTCTCCTCGCCCCCGGTCGCGAGGCGGCGGCGGGCGTCCTCGACGACGGTGCGCACGTCCTTGACCCCGGCGGTGACGGCGGAGAGCTCGACGAAGCGCCGGCCGGACGCGGTCGCGATGAGGTAGGCGAGCGTCGTCTTGCCGGTGCCGGGCGGGCCCCAGAGGATGACGGAGCCGGGAGCGGCTCGGCCGCCGGACGCGTCCGACTCGATGAGGCGCCGCAGAGGCGAGCCGGGGACGAGCAGGTGCGCCTGGCCCGCGACCTCGTCGAGGGCGGCGGGACGCATGCGCACGGCGAGCGGGGCCCCCGGTCCGGGTCGCGGCGTGCCCTGCGCGCCGGAGGTGGCGGCGCCGAAGAGGTCGCCGCCGAACAGATCACCGGTGGACATGCCCCGAGCCTACGCACCGCCTCCCACGCTCCCGGACGCCCCGGTGTGGGGAGGTCGGGTGAACGTCGTCCACAGCGTCGCGAGGGATCTGACACGCGGCGCGGGCGGATGGGATGCTGGCGCTCGTGTTCTCGAGCCTCGGTCGTCGTGTCGCCCGCCATCCCCGCCTCACGGTCGTCGTGTGGGTCGTCCTCACCGGGCTCGGGTTCGCGCTCGCGTTGTTCGGCGTGCACGGCGAGAGCGTGTTCGACCGCGTGACCACGGGGGCGCCCTCCATCCCCGGCTCGGACAGCGAGCGCGCGACGGAGATCCTCGCCGAGAACGACGAGGGCGGCCCGGAGATCACGCTCCTGGTGAGCCAGGTCGACCCGGCGGACGCGCAGGTGGTGGAGGCCATGACCGAGGTGAACGCAGACCTCGTGGCGATCGAGGGCGTGGACACGGTCATCAACCCGTACGTGATCCCCGGCGGCGTGGAGGACCCCGCCGCGCAGTCGCTCGTCGCGAGCGACGGGGACGGGTTCCTCACCGTGGTGACGCTGCGCACCGACCTCGACGCCGAGCGCACGGACGCCGTGGCCGAGCGCGTCGTCGAGCAGCTCGAGGCGGTGCCCGGCGTCCTCGCGGAGGCGGCGCCCGACGCCGCCGGGGAGGCGACGGGGCTGGTGGGCTCGAACGCGCTCATCGTCGACGCCATCACGGGCCAGGTCGAGGAGGACCTGACGACGGGCGAGAAGGTCGCGCTGCCGGTCGCCCTGCTCATCATGGTGCTCGTCTTCGGCGGGTTCCTCGCGGCCGCGATGCCGATGGCGGGGGCCGTCGCCTCCATCGGCACGGGGCTCGGCGTGCTGCTGGGCCTCACGTACGTGCTCGACGTCGACGCGTCCGTGGTCAACGTCGTCACCCTGCTCGGGCTCGGGCTCTCGATCGACTACGGGCTGCTCGTCGTCTCGCGGTTCCGGGAGGAGCTGCACCGTCTCGTCGAGGCCGGCGACGACCCGGCGCTGCGGCGACGACGCGGGGACGGCGTGGTCCACGCGGCGCTCGTGCGCACGATGGAGACGGCGGGCCGCACCGTCGCGTTCTCCGCGCTCACCGTCGCGATCTCGATCGCCGGGCTCATGGTGTTCCGCCCCGACATCCTGCGGTCCGTCGGCGCCGGCGGCCTCGGCGTCGTCCTCGTCGCCGTCGCGACGGCGCTCACGCTCGTGCCCGCGCTGCTCGCGTTCTCGGGCCGCCGCCTCGCGAAGCCCGGTCTGCTCGGCCGGGTCCCCGGCCTGCGCCGCGTGCTCGCCCGGACGGCGGACGTGCAGTCCGACGAGGGCGCGTTCTCCCGCCTCGCGGCACGCGTGCAGCGCCACCCCGTGTGGGTGCTCCTCACGACGGTCGTCGTGCTCGTCGTCCTCGCGCTGCCCGTCCTCGGCCTCCACATGCGCAACTCCGGCATCGAGCTGCTCCCCCAGGGGTCGCCGCAGCGCGAGTTCGTCGACGAGCTCGCCGCGCAGTACCCCTCGAGCGAGAGCGCCCAGGTGGTGGCCGTGGTCGACGCGAGCGTCGAGGAGGCACAGGCGTGGGCGGACGAGGTCGCGGGGCTCGACGGCGTCGCGAGCGTCGACCCCGCGGCACCGCTCGGCGACTACGCCGTCGTGGGCGTGCACGTCGACGCGGACGACGCCGGCGGGCCGGAGGCGGTGTCGGTGGTGCGCGAGGTGCGGGCGACCGACAGCGCCTTCGACGTATGGGTCACGGGGCAGGCGGCCGGGCAGGTCGACTTCCTCGACGCGCTCGGCGAGCGCGTGTGGTGGGCCGTCGGGATCGTCGTCGGCGCGACGCTCGTGCTGCTGTTCCTCATGACCGGCTCCGTCGTGGTGCCGGTCAAGGCACTCCTCACGAATGCGCTCTCGCTCGCGGCATCGCTCGGGGTGCTCGTCTGGGTGTTCCAGGACGGGCACCTGGAGGGCCTGCTCGACTTCTCCTCGGTCGGGGGGATCGAGACGTACGTGGTCGCGCTCGTCGTCGCCTTCGCGTTCGGCCTCGCCATGGACTACGAGGTGTTCCTGCTCGCGCGCGTCAAGGAGCTCTACGACGCCGGGCACCCCAACGACGAGGCGGTGCGCCTGGGGCTCCAGCGCTCCGGTCGGATCATCACGTCCGCGGCGGCGATCATCATCGTCGTCTTCGCAGGCTTCGTGCTCGGCGACCTCCTCGTCATCAAGGAGGTCGGTTTCGCGCTCGCCGTCGCGGTGCTCATCGACGCGACGATCGTCCGCCTGCTCCTGGTCCCCGCGACGATGACGCTGCTCGGCCGGTTCAACTGGTGGGCGCCCCGCCCGCTGCGCCGGCTGCACCGCAGGCTCGCGATCACGCACTGAGATCACCCGCCCGGACGAGGCCCTGTCGGGTGTCGTTCGTGCGCGGGCTCCGCCACCTGCGGTTACGGTGGTCGGCAGCACTCGGGTCACACGGGGGGAGACGGATGGCGGACGACAACCGCACCGCGGTCATCGTCGAGGACGACGCGGAGATCCGTGAACTCCTGCAGACGGTGCTCGGGCAGGCGGGATTCACGACCGAGGCGGCGGCGACAGGCGTCGAGGGCGTCGAGCTCGTCCGTCGTACCAACCCTGTGGTGACGACCCTCGACGTCAGCCTCCCGGACATCGACGGGTTCGAGGTCTGCCGTCGCATCCGCCGCGTGTCGGACACGTACGTGGTCATGCTCACCGCGCGCACCGACGAGATCGACACGCTCCTGGGTCTCGACGCCGGCGCCGACGACTACCAGACCAAGCCGTTCCGGCCGCGCGAGCTGCGCGCCCGCATCGAGGCTCTCCTGCGGCGGCCGCGCCATGGCCTGCCCGCGGAAGGCGTGGACCGGCCGCGCACGGCCCTGCCGCCCGACGAGCCGGCCCTCGTCGGCGCGGACGGCCTCCTGCTCGACGTGCCACGGCGGACCGCCACGGTCGACGGCTCGCCGGTCCACCTCACGCGCAGCGAGTACGACATCCTCGGTGCCCTCGTCGAGGCGTCGGGCCGTGTCGTGAGCCGGAACGAGCTCGTCCGGGTCCTGTGGGGAGAGGAGTACGACGCCGGTACCTACGTCACGGACGCCGACCGCCGCAGCGTGGAGGTCCACGTCGCCAACCTCCGCCGCAAGCTCGGCGACGGTCCGACGGCGCCGCGATGGATCCGCACGGTTCGCGGGGTCGGCTACCGCTTCGACCCGACGGGCTGACCGAGCGCCGTCGGCGGGTCGCTCAGCAGCCAGGTCACCTCCTCGATCACGGTGCGGGCGACGGCACGCAGCTCGTCGAGCGCCCGGCGCTCGTCCGCGACGCGGCGCACGCCGCTCCGGTCGAGCACCCGGGTGACCGCCGCGCCCACCTCCTCGGCACCCACCATGAGCGACGTGGACCGCACCGTCAGGAGCGTGCTGCGCGCCTCCCTCTCGTCACCGCGGGCCAGCGCGCCGGCCGCGGCCTCGATCCGCGGGACCAGGAGGTCCCGGTAGGCCACGAAGAAGCGTCGGACCGCGTGCGCGTCCCCGTCGAGGTCGTCCGCGAGCGCAGTCCAGGCCCTGCGCAGGTCGTCCTTCACGCGAGGAGTCCGTGATGGCGCCGCACCAGCCGCCGCAGCATGAAGACGGTCTGGGCGATGGTGACGATCCCGAGGACCGGCCATCCGACGGCCAGCACCGAGGACCGGGCGTCCGGCGGAAGGATCGTCCAGGCCCAGAGCACGGAGGCCAGCCCGACCAGGGCGACGAGCAAGGGACTCAGGAACGCCCAGCCGCTTCCGCGCTCCGCCTTCGCCTGCGCCGCCCAGTTGTCCGTGCGCGACCGCGCGAGGAACTTCGCCCACGCGCGCGCGAAGTGCCCGACCCGGATCCACATGTAGAGCTCGGCGGGCACCAGGGTGGCCGCGAACAGCACGTCGCGCCACGTGCGGTCCTTGATCGAGAGGGCGGTCCGTACGTTCAGGGCCACGGCGACGACCGGCGGGACGAGCCAGACCGGCGAGAACTCGAAGGCGTGGATGCTCAGCGCTCCGGCGACGAGAAGGCCGAAGAGCAGGCGCGTGACGGCGTTGACGAGCATGCCGACGTTCTCCATCCACCGCAGTCGCAGGTTGGGATGGAAGGGCTGGCCCCGCGTGTCGCCCCGCTGCCCGGGCCACATCAGGTCGATGGCACCGTAGTTCCACTTGACCTGCTGGCCGTCGAGCGCGCGCAGCGTCGTCATGCCGCCGACGGTCGCGCGCGCGGTCGCCGAGATCTTCGTCGAGTAGCCGAGCGACTTGATCTGGAGGCTGAGGAGGGAGTCCTCGACCTCGGAGTCGGAGACCCACGGGTCGCGCTGGTGGTGAGCGAGCATGACCGCCTCGAGCGCCGACATGCGGAACAGCGAGGCCTGGCCGCCGAGGACGGCCATGTTCCGGCCGCGCAGGAGATTCTGCATGTTGAACGCGGCGAACTGGGCGCGCTGGCCGGTGAGCAGGAACCGGCTGAGCGGACCGCGGGGCGTGACGTTGTCGACGGTGTAGATGGCGGAGATGCCGCCGATGCGCGGGTCGGACGACATCTCGGCCTCGAGGCGCTCGACGGCGTCCTTGGCCAGCACGGTGTCGCCGTCCACGCCGAGGAGGTAGTCCGCGCCGTGCACGAGCCGGTAGCCGTAGTTCAGGGCGCCGACCTTCTTGTCGGCCAGGAGGCCGAGGTCGTGGACGTACACGCGCGTGGTCTGCTCGACACCGCGGCGGCGCGTCGTGTGCTCCCCGGCGAGCTTGGATGCCTTGGCGAAGGTGCGGTCGCTCGTGTTGTTGACCACGACGTGCACGACGTCCGGCAGGCGGGTCTGGCGCAGGATGCCCTTGAGCACGGACTTGATCGTCGATCCCTCGTTGTAGGCGGGGATGATCGCGCCGATGGTCGCGCGGCGGACAGGGGCCTGGACCACGACCTCGTCGGGCGTGAACTGGTAGCGGTCGAGCTCCGTACCGAAGGGCGCGGGCTCGTCGACGTCGACCGGGTCGCGGTCGGTGAGCAGGGCGGTCATGAGTGCCTCGTTCGTCGTGGGGTTCAACGAGCACGATCCTGCGCGCCCCGGCGCGAGGCACCCGCCGCGTCGGCGCAGCGAAACCTCAGGATCTGCTCAAGATCCGGGCGGGACGCCTGGCGGGGGCGTGGGCGCCGGCCTCGACCGGTCCGGGCGTCGTGCCTCGCTGCGACGGGGTTCGGGCCGGCGGCGTCCGGACGCGCCGAGGGCGCGCCACCCGGCGGGGATGGCGCGCCCTCGGCGTCGTGCGGGCTGCGGCTACGCGTCCGTGCGCCCGGTCGCGTCGTCGCCCTGGCCGCCGTCGCGCGCCGGGGCGGCGGGCTTCGCGTCGACGCCGGCCTCCTTGCGCTGCTCGGGCGTGATCGGTGCGGGGGCCTGCGTGAGCGGGTCGTACCCGCCGCCCGACTTCGGGAAGGCGATGACGTCGCGGATCGAGTCCGACTTCGTCAGCAGCGCGACGATGCGGTCCCAGCCGAACGCGATCCCGCCGTGCGGCGGCGCGCCGAACTTGAACGCGTCGAGGAGGAAGCCGAACTTCTCCTGCGCCTCCTCGGGCCCGATGCCCATGACGTCGAACACGCGCTCCTGCACGTCGCGGCGGTGGATACGGATCGAGCCGCCGCCGATCTCGTTGCCGTTGCAGACGATGTCGTACGCGTAGGCGAGCGCCTCGCCCGGGTTCTGCTCGAACGTGTCGACCCAGTCGGGCGTGGGCGACGTGAACGCGTGGTGCACGGCGGTCCAGGCCGAGTGACCGAGGTCGACGTCATCGTCCTCGCCCGTCGGCTTGAACAGCGGCGCGTCCACGATCCAGACGAACGCCCAGGCGTCCTCGTCGATGGCACCCGTGCGCTTCGCGATCTCCTGGCGCGCCGCACCGAGCAGCGCGCGCGAGTCCGACGTCTTGCCCGCGGCGAAGAACACCGCGTCACCCGGCTGCGCGCCGGTCGCGTCGCGCAGGCCCTCGCGCTCGGCGTCGGACAGGTTCTTGGCGACCGGGCCGGCGAGCGTCCCGTCCTCCTGGAACGTGACGTACGCGAGCCCGCGGGCGCCGCGCTGCTTGGCCCACTCCTGCCACGCGTCGAACTGGCGGCGCGGCTGCGACGCCCCGCCCGCCATGACGACCGCGCCCACGTACTCCGCCTGGAACACGCGGAACGGCGTGTCCTTGAAGTAGTCCGTGAGCTCGACGAGCGGGTTGCCGAAGCGCAGGTCGGGCTTGTCCGACCCGTAGAGGCGCATCGCGTCGTGGAACGTCATGCGCGGGATCGGCGTCGGGATCGTGTACCCGACGAGCTCCCACAGCGCGACGAGGATCTTCTCGGCGAGCGCGATGACGTCGTCCTGCTCGACGAAGCTCATCTCGACGTCGAGCTGCGTGAACTCCGGCTGGCGGTCGGCGCGGAAGTCCTCGTCGCGGTAGCAGCGCGCGATCTGGTAGTAGCGCTCCATGCCCGCGACCATGAGCAGCTGCTTGAAGAGCTGCGGCGACTGCGGCAGCGCATACCAGGAGCCCGGCGCGAGGCGCGCGGGGACCAGGAAGTCGCGCGCGCCCTCGGGCGTCGAGCGCGTCAGGGTCGGCGTCTCGATCTCGACGAACTCCTCGGCGTCCAGCACGCGGCGTGCGGCCTGGTTGACCTTGGCGCGCAGGCGCAGAGCGTGCGCGGGGGCGGGGCGGCGCAGGTCGAGGTAGCGGTGCTTGAGGCGCGCCTCCTCGCCGATCGTCTCGGTGTCCGCGAGCGCCGTGGAGACCTGGAACGGCAGCGCCTCGGACGTGTTGAGCACGACGACGTCGGTCGCGACGACCTCGATCTCGCCCGTCGGCAGGGACGGGTTCTCGTTGCCGTCGGGGCGGCGCGAGACCTCGCCGGTCACCTGGAGCACGAACTCGTTGCGCAGCGGGTGCGCGACGGCCTCGTCGCGGATCACGACCTGGGCGATCCCGGAGGCGTCCCGCAGGTCGATGAAGGCGACGCCGCCGTGATCGCGCCGACGGTCGACCCAGCCCGTGAGGGTGACGGTCTGACCGGTGTGCTCGGCCCGCAGTGAGCCGGCCGTTCGGGTGCGCAGCACGGAGGGTTCCTTCCAGGTGGGCGGTGGGGTTCGCGCTCCCGGGGGCGGTCGCGCGTCCGGACGAGTCTAGTGCGGGCGGGCGGGCGGCTCGACCGGATACCGTGACGGTGCCGCCGCGCCGCCAGGGCGCCGCCCGCGTCGTGCGTCCGGGACCTGCGTCCGGAGCCCGCGCTCGGGCGAGCGGCACCGGCGTGCGCCGACCGGCCCGCCGTCCGCACGAGGAGGGGTGACCCTGTGGCACGCACCATCGCGACGAACCGGCGCGTCGAGCGCGACGAGCTCGAACAGTTCCTGCGCTCCCGCCACGACGGCGTCCTGGTCACGACGCGCGCCGACGGCCGGCCCCAGCTCAGCCCGGTGACGTACGGGGTCGACGACGCGGGCCGGATCGTGGTGTCGACCTACCCGGAGCGCGCGAAGGTCGTCAACGTGCGCCGCGACCCGCGCGCGTCGCTGCTCTCGTTGGGCGAGCGCTTCTCCGACCCGTGGGTGCAGGTCGACGGCGAGGCCGAGGTGATCGACCTGCCGGACTCGGTCGAGCCGCTCGTCGACTACTACCGCTCCATCAGTGGCGAGCACCCGGACTGGGACGAGTACCGCGCCGCGATGGTCGCGCAGGGCAAGTCCCTCGTGCGCCTGACGATCACGCGCTGGGGCCCGGTCGCGACGGGCGGCTTCCCGGCGCGCCTCGCGGACGGCTGACGTTCCCGGCGGCGCGGCGGCGTAGCGTGCCGACCATGCCGATCACGCTGTGCGTCCTGCTGTGGCCCACGGAGGGTAACGCCGACCTGCTGGGCGAGTATGAGGACGACGTCCTCGCCCTGGTGCCGGTCCACGGCGGTCGGCTGCTGTCGCGCGTGCGGGCGCTACCCGGCCAGGATGCCTCGCTGCCGACCGAGGTCCAGGTCATCGAGATGCCCGACGACGACGCGCTCGCCGCGTACCTGGCCGACCCCGCCCGCGTGGCGCTCGCCGACGTCCGGGCCAGGGCCGTGGCACGGACGGACATCGTCCGGGTCGGTGCCGTCCCGCACCGCGACCAGCCTTCCTGACTCGACCACGGGACCCGCCGGGACCGCGGTCCCGGCGTCACAGGGTCCGCGACGCCCGGTCGGTGCCACCTGGTCAGAAAAGCACCTGCTCGACTCCCCCGCCGACGACGTCCAGGCCCCCGCCGTCGACCGGCATGCCCGCGAGGGCGCCGTCGTGACCGTGCCGGTCGGGCTCCGGAGGCACCCCGGCGAGGCTCCCGGTCGGGTAGGCGCCGTCCGTCGGCGGCCCCGCGTCGTGGTGACGGTCGCCGAGACCGCCGAGCTCGCCCCGGCGGTACCGGCCCTCGACGCCCGCGGGGCCACGGTGCCCGGAGACCGCGAAGCCACGCGCCTCGAGCATCGGGCGCACGCGGTCCCACAGCCACGACCGGTAGGCCTTCGAGGCGTAGGTCCCGCGCGCGTAGACGCGCTCGTACCCCGGCACGAGCTGCGGGTGCTCGCGCGCGAGCCAGCCCATGTACCACTCGCGCGTGCCGGGCTTGAGGTGCAAGGGCAGGACGGTGACGCCCGTCGCGCCGGCGTCCTTCACCGCGTCGAGCAGGTCGGTGAGCGCGCGGGTCGAGTCGGTCAGCCAGGGCAGCACGGGCGCGACCATGACGCCGCACGGCAGCCCTGCCTCGCGGACGGCCCGGATGAGGTCGAGCCGGGCGCGGGGCGACGGGGTGCCGGGTTCGACGCTCGCCTGGAGCGCCGGGTCGAGGAGCGCGAGCGAGACGCCGATCCCGACCTCGACGCGCGAAGCGGCGTCGGCGAGCAGCGGCAGGTCGCGACGCAGGAGCGTCCCCTTGGTGAGGACGGACAGCGGCGTGCCGGACCCTGCGAGGGCTTCGATGATGCCGGGCATGAGCCGGTAGCGACCCTCGGCCCGCTGGTAGGGGTCGGTGTTGGTCCCGAGTGCGACAGCGTCGCGGTCCCACGACCGCCGGCCGAGCTCGGCGCGCAGCACCTCGTCGACGTTGACCTTGACCACGACCTCGCGGTCGAAGTCCTCGCCCGCGTCCAGGTCCAGGTACTCGTGCGTGGGCCGCGCGAAGCAGTTGTGGCTCACGACCCCCGCCGCGACGAAGTCGCGCGTGCCGGTCGTGATGTCGACGAGCTCGGTCCCCTCCCCCGGCCCGTCGAGGGCTTCCAGCGAGTCGACGCGCAGTGCGTCGCCGCCCGTGACGTCGCGCCCCTCGAGCGCCGCCCCCTCCTGAGCGAGCGCCGCGGCGCCCGGGCCGACGAGCACGTCGCCGAGAGCGAGGTGGGCGCGGCGGCCCGCGCCGCCGACGACGTGGCGCCAGCCGCGCTCCGTCAGGAACCGATGGTCGCCGCTCGCGACGAGGCGCGTGCCGTCCGCGAGGGTCACGCGGTAGGCGCGCTTGCGGGTGGTCCAGCGATCGAGCACCCGCGTGCGCACGTACCGCCGGTACGCGCCGTGCGGCACGGTCCCCATGATCTCGTCGCCGACACGCAGCTCAGCGATCGGGCGCTGGCGGCCGTCGGCCAGGAGCACGGGGGTCGACGGGGCGAGGCAGTACGAGCACGCGTGGCTGCATCCCCGGTACGGGTTGACCGTCCAGCGGAACGGCATGCGCGACATCGCCGGGACCTTGGACAGCGCGCTCTTGGCGGTCACCTCGTGGAAGGTGATGCCTGCGAACTCTGGCGTGCGGACGCTGCGCACGAGGCCGACGCGCTCCAGCCCCGGGAGCGCGCCGTCGTCCGCACCGAGCGTCTGTCCGTCCCACCGCACGCACTGATTCGAACAGATGTTCGAATCCTTGTCAACGACGCAGCTCCCGGCGCAGCCACCAGCGGGCGATCCACGGGATCGCGGCCAGGGCGATCGCGGTCGTCAGGACGACGACGAGGTCGGTGGTCGAGGCCTCGCCCGCGGCGATGAGCGCACGGCCGAGGAGCCAGACGACGAGAGCCGACACACCGACGAAGACCCTGACGACGTACCCGAACCGCGGCGCCAGCCACCCGCGCGCCCGGGCGCCGAGGTCGGCGAGCGCCGTCCGCACGCGCGCCGTCGGTGCGGACGGGTCGGGCGGGCGAGGAACGACGTCGGGGTCGCGCGCCGGCAGGTTCACGACGACGTCGGCGCGGACGCGCGCGTCGATCGCCGTGGCGACCACGTCGCGCGTGAGCCCGGGGTGCAAGGTCGGTTCGACGGGGACGGTGAACCCGTCCGCCCCGGTGAGGAACCGCGCCCCGTCGGGACGGCACGTCATGACCTCGCACTCGTCGAACAGGACCGTCGACGCCCCCTGCGGGGTGACGAGGCTGACGCCCACGTCAGCCACCACCAGGAAGACCGGCGATCCCGCACGCGGGAACCTCCTGCCCACGAGCACGGCCTCGGACCAGGACGGGGCTGCGTCGAGACCTGCCCACTCGAGCGTCCTGGCGGGCACCTGGACCAGGGCGTCGGACCACACCTCGCGGGCCACGGCGCGCAGGTCGTCGACCGACAGCGCCTCGATCTCCGCCCGGCCGTGGTCCGGGTGCTCCAGCGGGCGGCCGTACAGGAGGCTCAACGCGTAGCCGGGCAGCATCTGCGCTGCCAGCTCCGGCGCGTCGAGCTCGCGCAGCATGCGCGAGCGCACGACGTCGAGCTCGTCCTGCTCGATCCGCCCCGCGCGCAGGCGCGCCAAGGTGTCCACGAACGCGCCGACGGCGGCGTCCTGCTGGTCGGGAAGCGTGTCGGCGTAGAGCGTGATCGTGGCGTGCTCGCCGTCGCGCGGCGTGTAGTCCGCGTCGGCGGTGTAGGAGTAGCCGCCGTCCTGGCGCAGGTCGCGGAAGAGCGCTCGGCCGGCGACCTGCGCGAACGCCGTCGCTGCCGCGGTGCGCGGCACGACCGCGTCGAGGACGATGGAGCCGTCCTGCCCGACGAACGACGCCGGGGTCGTCGGTAGCGCGGTCGTCGGCGCCGGGGTGGCGAACCGCGTACCCGCGGGCAGATCGATCGCGAGACCGGGAGGGACTCGGTCGTCGGTCAGGAAGAGCACGCAGTTGTCGCGCGTGAACCGCTCCCGGGCCCAGGCACGGACGTCCTCCGCGGTGACGCGCGCTGCGCCGAGCTCGTCGTACCCGGCGAGGCCGTATCCCCGCGCTCCGTAGCGCCAGACCCGCATCGCCCGCGCCGGGCCCCCGACCGGCCCGCGGCCTCGGTCCGTAGGATCCCCCTCTCGACCTCGAGCCGGTCGGTGGGCAGATCGCGCAGCGCGGAGCAGACCCCACCGAGGAATCGCACGACCTCGTCGGGAGTCCCCGTGACGTGGAACAGGGTGTACGTGTCGGCGGTGAGGCCGTTGGAGTGCACCTCGGTGAGGTTCTGGTCGAAGAGCGCAAGATGCTCGACGAGGTGGGTGATGCCCGAGGTCGCGAGCGTCTCGTCCGCCCGGCCGACCCGGAACACGAGCCCTGCCGTCACGTCTCCCCGGCGTGGGGCGAGCAGCACCGGCACGCCGTCGACCGTCGTCGACCCCACGAAGCCCGCGAGGTCGGTCAGGCCGGCCGCGTCGTTCCCGGGCGCCGACGGGCTCGTGCCGCTCGGTGCCGTGCTCATGCTTCTCCTTGTGTCTCGCTGCGGAACGCTGCCTCTCGGAAGCGCACGAGGTCACCCGCCGGGTCCTCGAGGTAGTCCCACGGTTCGGGGGGCACCCGCTCCCCCATCGCGCGGAAGTGCGGTGCGGCGGCGGCCGCGTGCCCGCCGAGCGAGTAGACGAGCGCGAAGGCTCCGTGAGCCTCGGCCCCCTGCACGCCGAGGGAGGCGTCCGGGTGCAGCACCGATCGTGCGGCGTGCTCTCGCAGCTCGTCCCGGACGGCCGCGGACGCGAGGTGCGCCCGGCCGGACCTGCTGTCGGAGTCGGCCCAGCGCTCGAGGTGCGCCGTCGCGACCAGGGCGCCCGCCGGGGAGCCGCTGGGGGAGCCGGCCGCGCACTCCCGTGCGAACGCGAAGGCGTCCTCCCACGTGCCGCCCCACTTGGGACACAGCTGCTGGAGCAGCTGCGCCTGTGCGGCGAAGACGTGCGGATGGTGAGCCGCGAGGCGGCGATACCGCCGCCGCGCCTCACCGTGCCCGAGCTCGAGCCCTCGCGCCGTGGCCAGCCGCGTGCTCCACGCCGGGGCGAGGTCGGGCCGCCGTGCGCACACGTCGACGAGCAGCCGCTCGGCGCGTCCGAGCATCGCGTGGAACTGCTCGAACTGGGCGGCAGAGACGTGCCGTGCACGGTCTCGCGTGCGGACCTCCCACCCCGCCCGCACGTAGCGGGCGGCGAGCAGGGTGACCAGCACGTCGTCCGGACGGTCCGCCACGCTGCGCTCCAGCCCTGACTCGATGCCGTCGAGTCGTGCCAGGTGCTCGACGACCGCCACCAGGTCGTCGACGCTGCCCACCCCGTGGAGCATGCATCGCAGGGCGTCCCAGTCCCCACGGCGCGCCGTCTCCCGGAACGGGGCCAGCACGGGGACCGCGTCGAAGGCGTCGACGATCGGCGGACCGAGGGTGGGGGCCCCGGCGGACGAGCTGGTCATGGCACCTTCTCCGGACACGGTGCGCGCTCCCACCCGGCACCCGACCTGGCGGCTCTCTCGCACGAGCGGACGCAGAGTAGCAGGCGCGGTGTTGCTGACGTCACACCGGGCCGCCGTGCTTGTCGACGCGCGGCCCAGGCCCTAGGGTCGCGGGTACACAGCCCCCGGGGAGCGCACGAGCGCTGAGAGTGCAGGCCGGACACCCGTCCCCCCTGCAGACCCGTGGAACCTGATCTGGTTCGTACCAGCGAAGGGAGCAGGGCCGACGTCACCGTCCCCTGCGCGCTCGTGCCCGCGCGCCCCGCGCGAGGCCGTGCGTGCGGACCGAGGCGGTGGCGCGCCGTCGTGCACCCCTCGCCCCGGGGGCCCGACGGAGGGAACCGCATGGCCGAGCCCCGCACCACCCCGCAGCAGACGACCCCGAGCGCCGCCCCCGGGGCGGCCGTCGGGACGACCGACGACCCGACCACCGGGACGGCGGTCCGCGCCCTCCCGGCGACGCCCCCGCGTGCCGCGCGCCGCCGAGGCCTGACCCTGCACGAGACGGTGCTGGTCGCCGTCCTCGGGGTCGTCTTCGGGTTCGTGTACTGGGCGTTCGTACAGCTCTGGGCCCCTCTGCAGCTCGCGATGGGCCCGCTCGCGGACCTCGCCGCGAACGTCCTCGCGGGCGCGTGGATCGTCGTCGGCCCGCTGACCACGTACATCGTGCGCAAGCCGGGGGTCGGCATCCTCGCCGAGACCCTGGCCGCGCTCGTCGAGGTCGTCTTCCTCGCCTCCCCCGCCGGGCCGCTCCTGCTCGTCGTGGGCCTGGTCCAGGGCCTCGGCGCCGAGCTGCCGTTCGCGCTCACGCGCTACCGCCGGTTCGGCTGGTGGGTGTTCGTCGCGTCCGGCGTGAGCGCCGCGCTCGTCACGTTCGCCTTCAACGCGGTGCGCTTCGGCTGGCTCGGACAGGACTACGCGATGCTCCGGCTGGGTGTCCAGGTCGTGTCGTGCGTCGTGCTGTGCGGCCTCGCGGCCCGCGTCCTCGGCGACGCGCTCGCCCGGACGGGTGCCCTCGACGCGTTCGCGATCGGCGCTGCCCACCGTGGCTGAGCGCGCCGCCCCCGACGCACCCGAGACCGCCTCTCCGGACGTCGCCCCGGGCGACGCCGTCACCGCCGAGGCCGTGACCGTGCACCTCGGGCACCACGGTGCCCTGGTGCTCGACGGCGTCGACGTCACCGTCCCGGCCGGGTCCAGCCTGCTGGTGCTCGGCCCGTCCGGGTGCGGCAAGTCGACCCTCCTGCGTGCGCTCGTCGGCGTCGTGCCGCACACGCTCCCGGGCACCGTCGCGGGCGGGCTCCGCGTGGCCGGCCTCGACCCGCGCGAGGTGCCGCCGCCCGTGCTCGCGGCCCGCGTGGGCCTCGTCCAGCAGCGGCCCGGCGACCAGCTCTGCCTGGCGCGCGTGGACGAGGAGCTGCGGTTCGCGCTCGAGAACCGCGGCGCCGACCCCCGCACCATGGACGACCGCGCGGTCGCCGCGCTCTCCGCGGTCGGCGCCGCGCACCTGCACGACCGCCCGACCCACGCCCTGTCGGGCGGCGAGGCGCAGCGCGTCGCGGTCGCCGCCGCGCTCGTCGCCGACCCGGAGCTCGTCGTCCTCGACGAGCCCACCGCGCTCCTGGACCCCGCTGCCGCCCACGAGGTCGGGGCGCTCGTCGCCGGCCTCGCCCGGGCACCCGGGCCCGACGGCGAGGGGTCGTCCCACGGGTCCCCTCACCGCTCCGTCGTGCTCGTCGAGCATCGCCTGGACGACCTGGGCGCGCTGCCCGACGCGACCCTGGCGCTCGGCCGCGACGGGCGGGTCGTCGCGCACGGCCCCACGCACCGCGTCCTGCGCGAGCACGCGCGCGACCTCGCCGACCTGGGGTGCTGGCTGCCGCTCGCCGTCCGCCTGGAGCAGGCGGGCGCCCCGGAGCCGCTCGGCTCGCCCGAGACCGACGACTGGCTGGTCGACCTCGTGCACGCCTCGCCGGTGCGCTCGACGACCACGGACCGCCCTCTGGACGCGGCCCCTGCGGCAACGCGCCCGGTCGTGCTCCGGGCGCGCGGGCTCGCCGTCCACCGAGGCGGCCTCGGCGCGGGACGCACCCGCCGGGGCGAGCACCCCGTCGTGCGCGACGTCGACCTCGACGTCCGCGCGGGCGAGGTGCTCGCCGTCGTCGGGCCCAACGGAGGCGGCAAGTCGACGCTCCTGCGCGGCCTGGCGGGGCTCGAGCGCACCACGGGCGAGGTCGCGACCGCGACGGGCGATCCCGTCGCGATGGTCTTCCAGGACCCCGAGCACCAGCTCGTCGCCCGCACCGTGCGCGAGGAGGTCGCCTGGTCGGCGCGCCTCGCCCGCCTCTCCGACGTCGCCGCGCGCGTCGAGGCGACCATCGCCGCGTTCGGGCTCGCGCACCTCGCCGACGCGAACCCGTACCGGCTCTCGGGCGGCGAGCAGCGGCGTCTGTCCCTCGCGACGGCGACCGTGCTCGACCCGCCGGTCCTCCTCGCCGACGAACCGACGTTCGGCCTGGACCGTGCCCAGGCCCACGCGGCCGCCCGCGTCCTGCGCGACCGCGCCGACGCGGGAGGCGCCGTGGTCCTCGTCTCGCACGACCTCTCGCTCGTCGCGGCGATCGCCGACCGGGTCGCCGTGGTCGTGGACGGCGCGCTCGCCACGGTCGCGGAGCCGCCCGCGGTCCTCGCCGACGACGCGCTGTGCGCGCTCGCGGGACTGCGCCGAACCCCGCTGCTCGACTGGTGGGCACGGACCGGTCGTGCGCGCGGCGTCGACCCGGGCGCGCTCGTACGCGCTCTCGACACCGCCTGCGACGCGGCGCGCGACGCCGTAGCGAGCACCGGAGGTCCGGGCGTACCGGAACCCGGGGCCCTCGTCCCCGCGGAGGTGGCCCCGTGACCGCGCTCCCTCCGTCCGTCCTCGAGCGCTGGAACCCGACGGTGAAGCTCGCCACCGTGCTCCTCCTGTCCACCGGCGCGCTGCTCGTCACCGACCCGGTCACCCCCGCGACCGCCTGGCTGCTGACGGTCGCGGCCCTGCTCGTGCTCGGCCGAGTGCCGGTGGGCACGCTCGCGCTGGCCCACGTCCCGTTCGGGGTCTTCGCGGCGAGCCTTCTCGTCGTCAACGTCGTGACCCGCCCGGGCGGCGACGACGTCGCGCTCGGGCCGCTCACCGTCGGCGCGGACGGCGTCACGATCGGTGCCGCGCTCGCCTTGCGCACGCTGTTCGTCGGGGCGCTGTCGCTCGTGCTCGTCCTCACGACCGACCCCGTGCGCCTCATGACGAGCCTCCACCAGCACGCTCGCCTCCCGGCGACCTGGACGTTCGCGGTGCTCGCCGCGCACCGGCTCCTCGTCGAGCTTCCCGACGCCTGGCACACGATCCGCTGCGCCCAGGCGGTGCGCGACCCCCGGCGACGTGGCGGCCGGCTCCCCCGATCCCCGCGGTCGCTGAGCGCGGCGGCCTTCGCCCTCCTCGTCGGAGCGGTGCGCCGGTCCGAGCGGCTGACGGTCGCGCTCGAGTCGCGCGGCCTGGGCGCCGGCCCTCGGTCGACGTCGCGCCCCGTGACCCTGGGCGCGCCCGACGTCGCCGCGGCGGGCGCGGTGCTCGCCCTCGCCGGGGCGCTCGTCGCGATCGGCGTCCTGGCGGGGTGGGTCACGGGGATCGGCGCGCTCACCGCCTGAGGCGAGCGCGTCGGGCGGGCCCGGACAGCCTCAGGCGCGCTCGACCACCGCTCCCTCGGCCGGGACCCCGATCTCGACCGTGCCCGTCCGGCCATGCCGCCCGTGCTCGCGGTAGGCGCGGAACGCGGGCGGCACGCCCCGCGCGACGTGGGCGTCGGGGCCGTCCATGACCTGGACGTGCACGTGCGGCTGCGTCGAGTTCCCCGAGTTCCCGCACCGTCCCACCACGTCGCCGGTCGTGAGCCGCTGTCCCGGGCGCACCGCGACCGACCCGCGCCGCAGGTGGGCGAGCACCACGAAGACCCCTGGCGTGCCCAGCGCGAGCACCACGTGGTTGCCCGCGAGCGCCGCGCCGCCCGCGCGTGCTCGGGACGCCTGCGTGAGCGCGTACCCGAGCAGCGCGGACGGCGAGCGCCGGGCCTCGTGGTCGGGTTCGTCGCCGTGCACCGCGACGACGGTGCCAGGGGCGGGGGCGAGGACGGGCAGGCCGAACGCGAGGAACCGCTCCGGCGGCTCGGTGCCGAGCACGGTGCGCCAGTCGCGCACGTCCGCGGTGCGCCGGCCGCGGACCGCGACGAAGTCGATCGCGTACGTCGTGGCGAACAGGTGCGTGCCGTGGCTCGGGACGCGCCGCGCCGGGCTGTTCTGCACGAGCCAGGTCCCGGTGAAGGGCAGCGCGAGCTCGACCGGTCCGGTCACGTCGCCTCCCCTCGCGCCCGGGCGTGCGGGCCGCCGTCGTCGGTCGGTCAGTCGGCCGCCGGCACCACGCGCGGGAAACGGTCCTCGGCCGGCGGCTCCCACGTCGCCGGGTCGGCGTCCAGCTGCTCGCCCGAGCGGATGTCCTTCACCTGGTCCGGCGAGCGCGTCCCGTCCTCCTCGACGCGCCCGGGAAACCAGACGAACGGGATCCCGCGCCGGTCGGCGTAGCGGATCTGCTTGCCGAACTTGGCGGCGGCCGGCGCGACCTCGACCGGGACGCCCCGTGACCGCAGGGCGGACGCGACGGCGTCGGACGCACCGCGCGTCTCCTCGCTCGTGACCGCGACGACGACGGCGCTCGGCACGGAGCGCGTCGCCCGGACCAGGCCCGCGGACAGCAGTCGGGAGACGAGGCGGGACACGCCGATCGACAGGCCGACGCCGGGGTAGGTGTTCGCGCCGTCGGACGCGAGCGTGTCGTACCGGCCGCCCGAGCAGATCGACCCGAGCTGCTCGTGGCCCACGAGCACGGTCTCGTAGACGGAGCCCGTGTAGTAGTCGAGCCCGCGCGCGATCTTGAGGTCCGCGACGACGACGCCCGGGGCGCGCACGCTCGCGGCCTCGATCAGCGCGCCGAGCTCGCCGAGCCCGGTCTCGAGCAGGTCGCTCTCCACGCCGTGCTGGGTAGCGAGCGCCCGCACGCGGTCGACGACGCCCGCGTCGCTCCCGCTGATCGCGGCGAGGGCGAGGCACGCCTCGGCCTGCTCGGTCGTGGTGCCTGCCTCCGAGACGAGGAGCGCCGCCACCTTCTCGGCGCCGATCTTGTCCAGCTTGTCGATCTGGCGCAGCACCTCGTCCACGGCACCGATCCCCAGGCCGCGGTAGAAGCCCTCGGCGACGCGGCGGTTGTTCACCAGGACGCGGACCTCGGGCACACCGATCTCGCGCAGCGCGCCGAGCGCCTCCGCCATGACGAGCGGCAGCTCGACCTCGTAGTGGTAGGGCAGCTCACCCGCGCCGACGACGTCGATGTCCGCCTGCGTGAACTCGCGGAAGCGCCCGTCCTGGGGGCGCTCGCCGCGCCACACCTTCTGGATCTGGTACCGCTTGAAGGGGAACGCGAGGTGCCCGGCGTTCTCGAGCACGTAGCGCGCGAACGGGACCGTGAGGTCGAAGTGCAGGCCGAGCTGCTTGTCGCTCCTGCTGGCACCCTCCGTCTCGCCGGCCTCCTCCTGGAGGCGACGCAGGACGTACACCTCCTTGGACGTCTCGCCCTTGCGCAGGAGCTGGTCGAGCGGCTCGACCGCGCGCGTCTCGATCCCGCCGAACCCGTGCAGCTCGAACACCCGCCGCAGGGTGTCGAGGACGTGCTGCTCGACGATCCGTCCGTCGGGGAGCCATTCGGGGAAACCTGAGAGGGGTGTGGGCCTGGCCATGGGTCAGATCTTCCCAGACCCGGGCACGGTCGTCCGCATCGTCCCGGCCGACGGACGGGCCGGACCGCGCACGTCAACCGGCGAGGAAGGGGTTGGTCGCGAGCTCGCGCGCGACCGTCGTCGCGGGGCCGTGGCCGGGCAGCACGTCCCAGGCGGGGTCGAGGCGCCCGACGACGTCGCGCAGCGTGCGGGCCATCGTCGCGCCGTCCCCGCCCGGCAGGTCGGTGCGACCGACGGACCCCGCGAAGAGGACGTCACCGCTCAGCACGATCCCCGCGCCCGGCTCGCCCACGACGTAGAGGGTCGACCCCTCCGTGTGGCCCGGTGCGCCGACCCCGCGCAGGACGAGGTCGCCCCAGCGCAGCTCCCCCTCCTCGCCCGCCGCGAGGTCGAACGTCTCCACGCGCGCGGGCTCGCGATAGTCCTCTGGACGGGCCCCGGCCGCGGCGAGCGCCGCGCCGAGCGGACCCGAGACGAGCGAGCGCTCGCCGCGGTCGCCGGTGGACGATCCGTGCTCGAGGCTGCCGAACGGGTCGGCGAGCCGGTACGCGTCGGCGACGTGCAGGACGACGGGCACGTCGAACCGGTCCGCGAGCACCGCCGCGTCCCAGGTGTGGTCCACGTGCCCGTGGGTCGCGAGCACGGCCCGCGGCACGAGGCCGGACGAGGCGACGTGCGCCGCGACGTCGTCGGCGGTCCCCGCGCCCGCGTCGACCACCACGCAGTCGCCGCTCGGCGCGCCCACGACCGTGCAGTTGGTCCCGAAGACGGGCGCGACGACGACGTGCAGCGTCACCGCGGGGGCGCCCGCCGCGTCGTCGGGCGGGGGCTGCGGCGTCGTGCCGGAGGGTCGGTCCACGCGCCCGAGCGTAGCCCGCGGGCGTCAGCGGGTCGCCGTCCGCGGGCTCGGGACCTGCGGGGCACCCGGCCGGTCGATACCGGACCGTGACCTGCGCACGGCAAATCCACCCGCCACCAGGGCGCTCGGTGCCTAGACTGTCCCCTACCGACCGCGGCCGCACCGGGGTCGACCGTGCGCGCCACGACGGCGCCGGACGAAGGAGCTGGGGTGTCGACGAAGAGTCGCGAGCGCGAGCAGGCGCGCCGTCGTGAGGAGAAGTGGGACCGTCACGTGGCCCAGCTCCGCGCGAAGCGCCAGCGGGCCTGGTCGATCGTCGGCGTCGTCGCGGCGCTCGTGGTGATCGGCGTCGCCGTGTGGTGGGCGCTGTCCGCCACCCAGGCGCCGGGCACCGACGCGGGTGGCACCGGCGACGGGACGGCGCCCTCGGCCTCCGGCGAGCACACGCTGCCTCCCGCGTCCGCGGCGGAGGGGCGCGAGTGGACCTCGACGCTCACGACGAGCGCGGGCGACCTCACGCTGACGCTCGACGGCGCCGCGGCCCCGCAGGCTGTCGCAAGCTTCGTGTCCCTCGCGGAGTCCGGGTACTTCGACGGCACGTCGTGCCACCGTCTCACGACGTCGGGCATCTACGTGCTCCAGTGCGGCGACCCGACCGGCACGGGGACCGGCGACCCGGGCTACTCGTTCGGCCCCATCGAGAACGCCCCGTCCGACGACGTGTACCCCGCGGGGACCGTCGCCATGGCGCGCCAGGGCGGGAACGCCGAGTCGATGGGCTCCCAGTTCTTCCTCGTCTACGAGGACTCGACCATCCCGTCCGACGCGGCGGGTGGTTACACGGTGTTCGGCACCATCACGTCCGGCCTGGACGTCGTCCAGGCAGTCGCTGACGCGGGGACGCAGGACGGATCCGGCGACGGCTCCCCCGCCACCCCGGTCACCATCGAAGGAGTTGAGACCCAGTGAGCGATCCCGCCCAGGACCAGGCGAGCACGCCGGCACCGGAGCCCGCGGAGGCGAGCGAGACCGGACGGGTCGACGCGACAGACGTGGAGCCGACGGACGCCCCCGCCGCCACCGACGCGACCTCCGAGGCCGCCGACGCGACCGAGGTCTCGACGCCGCAGACGCCGTCGCCCACGGCCGAGCAGTCCGCCGCCGAGCTGCCCGCCGAGGACTCCGCTACCGAGCAGCAGCCCGATGCGGCGTCGCCGGAAGCAGCAGCAGATGATGCGGCCGCAGACGCGGACGCCGCGGCGAGCGCCGAGGAGACTGCTCCGGCCGTCGCCGAGCCCGCCGACGAGACTGTTGACGCGCCCGTCGCCGACACGGAGCCGACCGCCGAGCCCGTCACCGAGACCGAGCCTGCCGAGGCGCACGACGCCGAGAGCCCTGCGGCCGAGGACCCAGCGCCCTCCGCCGCCGACACGGACGCCGCCGAGACCGAGGCCGCGGCGGTGCCGAAGCCCGCCGCTCCGCGACCGGGCCCCCGCCCCAAGCCGTCCGCCGTGCCCCACCCGCCGCGCAAGCCCGCCCCGGCGGCAGCGGGCGTCCAGGCCACCCCGGCGTCCGCGCCCGAGGTGCCTGCGGTCCCCGCGCTCGCCGACGACTCGGCGGCAGCGAAGGCCGCCGCGGAGTTCGGCCGCGTGGACGAGGACGGCACGGTCTACGTCCGCGAGAGCGCGGGCGAGCGCTCCGTCGGTCAGTTCCCCGGTGTCGACACCGCGGAGGCGCTCGTGCTGTACGTGCGGCGCTACCTCGACCTGCAGGCGAAGGTCGCGCTCTTCGAGGCGCGTCTGACGAGCACCGACCTGTCGGTCAAGGAGATCGACCAGACGATCGCCCGTCTCACCGAGGAGACCGCCGAGCCGTCCGCGGTCGGCGACCTCGACGGCCTGCGCGCACACGTCGAGTCGCTGCGCGGTGCCGCGGCCGAGCGCCGCGGCCAGCTCGAGGCGGAGCGCGCCGCCGCCAAGGCGGCCGCTCTCGAGGCCCGGACCGAGATCATCGAGGCAGCCGAGAAGATCGCCGCGACCGACCCGAGCCGCATGCAGTGGCGGCCCGCCGGCGAGGAGCTTCGCGGCCTGCTCGACCGCTGGAAGGAGGCGCAGCGCTCCGGCCCGCGCATCGACCGGGCGAGCGAGGAGGCGCTCTGGAAGCGGTTCAGCCACGCCCGGACCGCGTTCGACCGCGAGCGCCGGCACTACTTCGCCGAGCTCGAGCAGCGCAACGCCTCCGCCAAGGCCGCCAAGGAGAAGCTCGTCGCCGAGGCCGAGGCGCTCTCGTCGAGCACTGACTGGGGGCCCACGGCCGGCGCGTACCGCGACCTCATGGCGCGATGGAAGGCCGCCGGTCGCGCGAGCCGCAAGGACGACGACGCGCTGTGGGCCCGGTTCCGCGCCGCGCAGGACACGTTCTTCCAGGCTCGTGACGCGGTGAACTCGGCCACCGACGCCGAGTACGCCGCGAACCTCGAGGTCAAGGAAGCGCTGCTGGCCGAGGCGGAGAAGCTCGTCCCGGTCAAGGACCTCGGGGCGGCGAAGGCCGCGCTGCGCGACCTCCAGGAGCGCTGGGAGGAGGCCGGCCGCGTGCCGCGCGGCGACCTGCAGCGCGTCGAGGGCCGCCTGCGCGCCGTCGAGAACGCCGTCCGCGACGCCGAGCAGGCGCAGTGGACGCGGACCAACCCCGAGACGCGTGCGCGCGCCGAGGGCGCTGCGGCGCAGCTGGAGTCCGCGATCGAAGGGCTCGAGGCGGACCTCGCGGCCGCGCAGGGCCGCGGCGACGCACGCGCGGTCAAGGACCTCGAGACCGCGCTGACCGCGCGTCGTGCCTGGCTCGAGCAGGTCGTGCGTGCGGCGGAGGACTCGCGCGGCTGACGCCGCCGTCCTTCACCATCTGCTCGGCCCGGAGGGGCCGGCACTCGTCCACAGGCGAGCGCCGGCCCCTTTCGCGTACCGGGGCCGAGGGTGCACGGTGTGCGCATGCTGCCTGCCCCTCGCGCCACCGCACCCGCCACCGGAGCCGCCGCAACCCTGGCGCACCTCCTCACGCCGCGCAGCTCCGACGTGGGGCTCCTGGTCGTACCGGCCGACGTCGGCGGGCGCGCGGCCTTCCAGGACCTCGTGAGGTCCGGCGCGCTCCGAGCCCTCTGGGGCGACGTCGCCGCGCCCGCGCGCGTGCCGGACACGCCGACCCTCCGCGCGGTCGCCGTCCGCGACCTGGTTCCGCAGGGGACGGTCCTCGCCGGGAGCGCCGCGGCCTGGGTGCTGTGCGGCTCGCCGGCGCCGCGCGTGCTCGACGTCGTGTACCCGCCGGGTCGGCACCGCCCCGCACCGCTCGCGGGCCGAGCGCTGCGCCAGTCGCACGTGCTGCGCGACGACCGGACCCTGGTCGCGGGGGTGCTGGTCACGTCGGTCGTACGCACCGCCCTCGACGTCGCGACGCGGTGCGAGACCGACGAGGCGTTGGGCATCCTCCGCCGACTGCGCCACGTGTGCGGGCTCGAACCCCGGCTCGCGGCCCGTTCGCTCGAGCTGCGCCACCGGTGGGCCGAGCGGCCGCGAGCGCGACGTACCCTCGCGCTCCTGCTCGCCGGGGAGGACGACCCGGTCTAGGTTGGTCGGCATGGCCGCAGCCACGACACCTCCTGTGGAGCTCGACGTCCGAGGTCGGACGGTGCGCGTCACGAGCCCGGACCGCGTCGTCTTCCCCGCGCGAGGAGTGACCAAGCTCGACGTCGTGCAGTACTTCCTCAGCGTCGGGGACGGGATCCTCGGTGCCCTGGTCGACCGCCCGACCACGCTCGAGCGCTGGCCCAAGGGCGTGTTCGAGGGGGCGCGGATGAGCACCCGCACCGACAACACCGGCGACGCGTTCTACCAGAAGCGCATCCCCAAGGGCGCGCCCGACTACGTGCGCACCGCACGCATCGCCTTCCCGAGCGGACGGACCGCCGACGAGGTGTGCCCGACCGAGCTCGCCGTCGTCGTGTGGGCCGCGAACCTGGGGACCCTGACGTTCCACCCGTGGCCCGTGCGAGGCGAGGACGTCGAGGCCGTGGACCAGCTCCGCATCGACCTCGACCCCCAGCCCGGGACCGACTTCGACGACGCCGTGCGCGTCGCACCGCACCTGCGCGAGGTGCTCGACGAGCTGGGCCTTCCCGGGTACCCGAAGACGTCGGGAGGGCGCGGGATCCACGTCTTCGTGCCGATCGCACCGGAGTGGGACTTCGTCGCGGCACGCCGCGCGACGATCGCGATCGGTCGCGAGCTCGAGCGTCGCCTCCCGGAGCAGGTCACCACCAAGTGGTGGAAGGAGGAGCGCGGCGCCAAGATCTTCGTCGACTACAACCAGATGGCTCGCGACCGCACCATCGCCTCGGCATACTCGATCCGCTCCAACCAGCGTGCGACCGTGTCCGCTCCCCTGCGCTGGGAGGAGCTCGGTGACGTCCACCCTGACGACTTCGACGTGCTGTCGATGCCTGCGCGCTTCGCCGAGGTCGGCGACCTGTTCGCGCCGCTGCGCGCCGACCGTGACGACCCGGGGGCGTCGCTCGAGCCCGCCCTGGAGCTGTCCCGGCGCGACGAGGCCGAGCACGGGCTCGGAGACCTGCCCTATCCCCCGGAGTACCCGAAGATGCCGGGCGAGCCCAAGCGCGTGCAGCCGAGCAAGGACCGCGACCGGCCCCACGCCTAGCGGCCGGCGTCCCCGGCCGGCGCGGGCCGCAGCGCGTCCCGCGCGTCAGACGACGCCCGGAGCGCCCGGGAGGATGTCGGTGAGGTCGTAGCGCACGGGCTCCTCGAGCTGGTCGTAGGTGCACGACGCCGGGTCGCGGTCGTCGCGCCAGCGCCGGAACTGCGCCGTGTGCCGGAACCGCGTGCCCTCCATGTGGTCGTACGCCACCTCCAGCGCGCGCTCGACGCGCAGCGGAGTGAACGACAGGTCCTTGCCAGAGCTCCACCGCGACACCGCGCCCGGCATCCGCTCGCCCGCGGGATTCTCCCATCCCGACCACGGGTGCGCGTCGGCCTCCGGCGTGCCCGGCTCGACGACCAGCGGGGCGAGCTCGGTCACGAGCGCGGCCCGGCGCGCCGCCGGGAAGGACGCGGCGACGCCCACGAACTGGAGCTGACCGCCGTCGTCGTACAGCCCGAGCAGGAGCGAACCGAGCAGCGGCTTCGCGGGCGTCGACGTCTTGTGCAGCCGGTACCCCGCGAGCACGACGTCCGCCTCTCGCCCGTGCTTGATCTTGAGCATCGCGCGCTTGTTGGGCTGGTACGTCCCGTCCAGCGGCTTCGCGACGACGCCGTCCAGCCCCGCTCCTTCGAAGGTGTCGAACCACTCGCGCGCGACCGCGACGTCACGGGTGCGGGGGGTGGCGTGCACGGCGGGGCCGTCGAGACCGAGCGAGTCCAGCACCTCGTGACGGCGCGCCAGCGGCTCGCCCGTGAGGTCGTCGTCACCGAGCGCGAGCACGTCGAACACGACGAGCGCGGCGGGCGTCTGCTCCGACAGCAGACGGACCCGGGAGGCCGCAGGGTGGATCCGCTGCTGGAGCACCTCGAACTCGAGACGCCCGTCCCGGGCGACGACGATCTCCCCGTCGACGACGCAGCGTGGCGGGAGGGTCGCGAGCACCGCCTCGACGACCTCCGGGAAGTAGCGCTCCATCGGCCGCGCGTTGCGGCTGTCGAGGCGCACCTCGTCGCCGTCGCGATACACGATCGCGCGGAACCCGTCCCACTTGGGCTCGTAGACGTACCCGCCCTCCACGGCGTCGGGCTCGGGCACGTCGGGCACGGACTTCGCGAGCATGGGCAGCACGGGAGGCATGACGGGCAGGTCCATGTGCCGATGCTGCCACCGGCCGCAGCGCGCGGCACGACGACACGTCCGGCTCGCCAGGCACGGCCGCTCGCGCCGCGCGGGCGCGACGTGTCAGGCGGGGAGCTGCGTCGCCTCTGCGGCCTTCGTCCCGGTGATGCGGTAGACGTCGAACACGCCGTCGACCTTGCGGACCGCGCTGAGCACCTGCGCGAGGTGGGCCGGCTCCGCCATCTCGAAGACGAAGCGGGACATCGCGACGCGATCGTTCGACGTCGACACGGTCGCCGAGAGGATGTTCACGTGGTTGTCCGACAGGACGCGCGTGACGTCGGAGAGCAGGCGCGCCCGGTCGAGCGCCTCGACCTGGATCTGGACCAGGAACATCGCGTTGCTGCCCGTGGTCCACGAGACGTCGACGATGCGCTCGGGCTGGTTGCGCAGCCCCACGACGTTCGCGCAGTCCGCGCGGTGCACGCTCACGCCCTGGCCGCGCGTGATGAAGCCGATGATCTCGTCGCCCGGGACAGGGGTGCAGCACTTGGCGAGCTTGACCCAGATGTCGTCGACGCCCTTGACCATGACGCCGGGGTCCCCCGTGCGCACGCGGCGCGCGGTGTGCCCGGGGCGTGCGGTCTCCGCGACGTCCTCGACCGTGCCCTCCTCGCCGCCCATCGCCTGGACGAGCTTGGAGACGACGTTCGCCGCGGACACCTGACCCTCGCCGATCGCGGCGTACAGCGCCGTGACGTCGGCGAAGCGGAGCTCGTTGGCGAGCGCCACGAGCGACTCGTGCGACAGCAGGCGCTGGATCGGCAGGTTCTGCTTGCGCATCGCCTTGGCGATCGCGTCCTTGCCGTGCTCGACGGCCTCCTCGCGGCGCTCCTTGGAGAACCATTGGCGGATCTTGTTGCGCGCACGGGGGCTCTTGACGAACGCGAGCCAGTCGCGGCTGGGCCCCGCGTTCTCGGACTTCGAGGTGAGGACGTCGACCGAGTCGCCGTTCTCCAGCGTCGAGTCGAGCGGCACGAGGCGCCCGTTGACGCGCGCGCCCATGGTCCGGTGCCCGACCTCGGTGTGCACCGCGTAGGCGAAGTCGACCGGGGTCGAGCCGGCGGGCAGCGCCATGACGTCGCCCTTGGGCGTGAAGACGTAGACCTCGGCGCCGCCGATCTCGAAGCGCAGCGAGTCGAGGAACTCCGCGGGGTCCGCCGTCTCGCGCTGCCAGTCGACGAGCTGACGCAACCAGCGCATGTCGTTCGCCGCGGTGTCGTCCTTCGTGGTCTTCCCGCCCGACTTCGCGGTCTCCTTGTACTTCCAGTGCGCGGCGACGCCGTACTCCGCGCGCCGGTGCATCTCGTGCGTGCGGATCTGGATCTCGACCGGCTTGCCACCAGGCCCGATGACCGTCGTGTGCAGCGACTGGTACATGTTGAACTTGGGCATCGCGATGTAGTCCTTGAACCGCCCGGGCACGGGGTTCCACCGCGCGTGCAGCGCACCGAGCGCCGCGTAGCAGTCCCGGACGCTGTCCACCAGGACGCGCGCGCCGACGAGGTCGTAGATCTCCGCGAAGTCGTGGCCACGCACGATCATCTTCTGGTAGATCGAGTAGTAGTGCTTGGGCCGGCCGGTGACGGTCGCCTTGATCTTCGCGCTGCGCAGGTCGGCCGTGACCTGCTCGCGCACGACCGCGAGGTACTCCTCGCGCGCGGGTGCCCGCTCGGCCACGAGGTGCACGATCTCGTCGTAGACCTTGGGGTACAGGGCCTGGAACGAGAGGTCCTCGAGCTCCCACTTGATCGTGTTCATGCCGAGACGGTGCGCGAGCGGCGCGTAGATCTCGAGCGTCTCGCGCGCCTTGCGGCCCGCCGACGACGACGAGACGTACTTCCAGGTGCGCGCGTTGTGCAGCCGGTCGGCGAGCTTGATGACCAGCACGCGGATGTCGCGCGCCATGGCGACGACCATCTTGCGCACCGTCTCGGCCTGCGCAGCGTCCCCGTACGTCACCTTGTCGAGCTTGGTCACGCCGTCGACGAGCATGGCGATCTCCTCGCCGTACTCCTCGGTGAGCTGCGCGAGCGAGTAGTCGGTGTCCTCCACCGTGTCGTGCAGCAGCGCGGCGGCGAGCGTCGACCCGTCGAAGCCGAGCTCGGCGAGGATCGTCGCGACGGCGACGGGGTGCGTGATGTACGGGTCGCCGCTCTTGCGCAGCTGCCCCCGGTGCGCGCGCTCCGCGGTCTCGTACGCGCGCTCGATGACCGTGAGGTCGGTCCGGGGATGGTTGGTGCGGACGGCCTGGAGCACGGGCTCGAGCGCAGGGCTGCCCGCGTTCGGACGGGCCCCGAAGCGCACGAGGCGCGACCGCACCCCGCGACCGCCCGAGCCGCCCTGGCCGGGGGTGGGCTGCGCGCCCGCCTTCTCCGGGGCGCGCGACGTCCGGGTGTTCTCGCTCATGCGCGCCTCCTTCCGCAGGCCGGCGATCGCCGACACCGTGCCGACGACCAGCCGAGACGACCGGAGTGGCAATCCTACGACTCGACGTGGACCAGAGTGGTCACGTCACGGCCCGCGAGCCGCTCACGCCCACCCAGGCCCTCGAGCTCGAGGAGGAACGCGAGGCCGACGACGACGCCTGCCCCGCGCTCGACGAGCTCGGCACCTGCGGCCGCCGTGCCCCCGGTCGCGAGCACGTCGTCCACCACCAGAACACGCGCACCGGTCGGCAGTGTTCCCGACCGCAGCTCGATCGTCGCGGTCCCGTACTCGAGGTCGTACGTCACGGCGTCGAAGGGCGGCGGCAGCTTGCCCGCTTTGCGCAACGGCACGAACCCGACGCCCAGGTGCGTCGCGAGCGGAGCGCCGATCAGGAAGCCCCGCGCCTCCATGCCCGCGACGAGGTCGATATCGCCCGCCGCGCGCGCCACGTCCCCGAGCGCCTCGACGACGTGCCCGAAGGCCTCGCCGTCGGCGAGGAGCCCGGTGATGTCACGGAAGGTGATGCCCGGCCCGGGGTAGTCGGGCACGGCGCGGACGAGCTCGAGCACGCGGGACGCCCGCTGCGCGCCGAGACCGGCGAGGCCGACGGCCCGCAGGCCGTCCACCTCGCCGGTCGGCGTGTGGTGCTGGTCCGTCATCGGGGACGACGGCGGCGCGGCTGCGCCTTGTTGCCCAGGTGCTCGCCCGGCTGGAGCTGGCGGTGCCCCGCACCGACGCCGGCCGCCGCGAGCGCGGCGTCCTCGTCGTCGCCCGCCGCCTCGACGCGCTCGGCACGCAGCGCGAGCACCTTCGTCGTGTGGTCCCGGATCGGCTTCTCGCGCTCGCGCAGGGCGACCTCGAGGGGGGTCGCGAGGTAGACCGACGAGTAGGCGCCCACGGCCATGCCGACGAACAGCGCGAGAGCGATGTCGCGCAGCGTGCCGGCTCCGAGGAGGAACGCACCGATGAAGAGGATGCCCGCGACCGGGAGCAGCGCGACGATCGAGGTGTTGATCGAGCGCACGAGCGTCTGGTTGATCGCGAGGTTAGCCCGCTCGGCGTAGGTGCTGCGTGTCTGGTCGAGGACGCCCGCGGTGTTCTCCCGCACCTTGTCGAACACCACGACGGTGTCGTAGATCGAGTACGCGAGGATCGTCAGGAGCCCGATGACCGTCGCCGGGGTGATCTCCCAGCCGATCAGCGCGTAGATGCCGACCGTGACGATCAGGTCGTGGAACAGCGCGATGACCGCAGCGAGCGCCATGCGCCAGTTCCGGAAGTAGATCGTCATGACCAGGCTGACGAGGAGCAGGAACACGACGAGGCCGACGACGGCCTTCTGCGAGACGTCCTTGCCCCAGGTCGGGCCGATGTACGAGCTCGTCACCTCCCCCTCGGAGACGTCGTACGCGCTCGCCAGCTCGACCGCTACCTGCTCCACCTGCGCGTTGCTGAGCTGCGCCGTCTGCACCCGCACGGTGCTGGAGCCCACCGAGGTGACGCGCGGCACCTCCTCGGGGGCGACCGCCGCGACGGCGTCGAGCGCCGGCTGCTGCGAGGTGTCCGAGACACCGGAGACGGTGAACTCGGACCCGCCCCGGAACTCGATGCCGAGGTTGAGCCCGTCACCGGCGATCCGGACCCCGATGATGCCGAGGGAGAGAACGACCAGGACGAGCGCCACCACGAAGTAGGTGCGTCGCTTGGCGACGATGGCGTAGGACCGGCGACCCGTGTACAGGTCGTTGCCCCACTGGGCGAAACCGCTGGCCATCAGTGCTTCTCCTCGTTCTCGTCGCCCGCCGCGTCAGCGGAAGGGGACCCGTCGTCGCCGGACGCCGCGGCGGCGCGCCGTTCGGCCGCCCGGCGTTCGGCGATGGTCATGCGCGGCCCGTCGGCGCGGCCCACGCCGGCGCCGACGGTCTCCCGTACCGGCGCCGCGCGCGTGGGCTCGGGGGCGTCCGTCACCGGCGCGTCCTCGGGCTCCGCGCCCGCCACCGGTGCGCCCTCCGCGGAGGTCGCACCGACGACGCGACCGCGGCCCGCATAGCGCGCGGTCCGCACGCCCAGGCGCCGGGGGTCGAGCCCCGAGGCCGGGTGCCCGTTGGCGAAGAACTTGGTTCGCGCCAGCAGCTGCATCAGCGGGTGCGTGAAGAGGAACACGACGACGAGGTCGACGAGCGTCGTCAGACCGAGCGTGAAGGCGAAGCCGCGCACGCCACCGACCGCCAGGTAGTACAGGACGATCGCGGCGACGAAGTTCACGGCGTCGGAGGCGAGGATCGTGCGGCGCGCGCGCTGCCAGCCCTTCTCGACCGCCGAGTTCAGCGTCCGGCCGTCGCGCAGCTCGTCGCGGATGCGTTCGAAGTACACGATGAACGAGTCCGCGGTGATACCGATCGCCACGATGAGTCCCGCGACGCCGGCGAGCGACAGGCGGTACCCGATCGTCCACGACAGGACCGAGATGACGCCGAACGTGATGATGGCGGCGATACCGAGCGACGCGACGGTCACGAGCCCGAGCGTCCGGTACTGGAAGAGCGAGTAGATGACGACGAGCAGCATGCCGATGGCGCCCGCGAGGAGGCCCTTCTCGAGCTGCTCGGAGCCGAGCGTCGCGGAGATCTGCTCCTGGCTCTGCACCTCGAAGGTCAGGGGCAGCGAGCCGAAGTTGAGCTGGTTCGCGAGCGTCGCCGCGCTGTCGCGCGTGAAGCTGCCCGAGATCTCGGCCTTGCCGTCCGGGATCGGGGTCTGCGACACGGGCGCGGAGATGACGAGGCCGTCGAGGACCATCGCGAACTGGTTCTGCGGCGACGGGAGCGACGTGAGACGCGTCGTGACGTCGCGGAAGGCCTTGGTGCCCTCGGAGTCGAACTCGATGTTGACGACCCACTCGTTGGTGACGACGCCGTTCTGGCCGACCCGCAGGCCGGAGCTGGCGTTCGAGATGTCCGTGCCCTCGATCTCGACCGGGCCCAGGATGTACTTGGCAGAGCCGTCGTCGGCGCACGCGACGAACGCGGAGTCCGTCGGACCGCTGTCGCCACCGACGAGGTTCTCGGGGAGCGTGCAGTCGAGCGCGTCGAACTGCGCCTGCAGCTCCGGCGTGATCTGCGCGAGGTCGCTCGGGTTCTCCGGGCGCGTCGTCTCCGGTGCCGGGTCCGTCGCCGTGTCGTCCGCCGGGGCGTCCGTCGCTGCGTCGGCCGCCGGGTCCGCGCCGTCCTCGGCCGCAGGGTCCGTCGCACCGTCGGTGGCCGCGTCCGCGGACTCCGTCGCGTCAGGCGCGTCCTCGGCTGCGGCGTCGTCGCCCGCGGCCGCGTCGGTCGCCTCGTCGGTCGGCGTCGCGGTCGGCATGCCCACGGTCAGGACGGGCCGGAAGCGCATCTGCGCCGACGTGCTGACGAGGTCGATCGTCTCCTGCGAGGGCTGCCCGGGAATCCCGACGACGATGTTGTTCTGACCCTGGCTCGTGATCTCCGCCTCGGAGACACCCTGCGCGTCGATGCGCTGGCGGATGACGTTGATCGCCTGGTTGATGTCCTCGGCCGTCGGCTGCGAGCCGTCGGTGGTGACGGGCCGCAGGATGATCTGCGTGCCACCCTCGAGATCGAGCGCGAGGCCCGGGGTCAGGCTCGCCCCGCCCGGGTTGTCCTCGGTCTTCGGGTCGAGCTTCGTGCCCGCGAAGAGGGACCCGAAGAGGACGACGATGAGGATTCCCAGGGTGACGAGGGTCCGTACGGGCCTCGCTCGTGTGCTGCTGGTGGCCAACTGTCCGTCTCTTCTCGTGCGTGTGCGGTGGGCCTCGCGGCCCACCGCGTCAGACCGGTCGCGGCAGCGACCGGCATAGGGTCACTTGGTGTCGGTGCCGTCTTCCCGGCGCCCGCGGTCCTTCTCCGACCCGTCGTCGGTCAGACCGGACAGGTCGTCGGGGACGACGAGGTCGTCGACGTCCCCCTTCGACGTGCTGGGGTCGGCGTCCGCGCTGCCGTAGACGGCCGCGGGCTCCGACGACTCGTCCGTCTCCGGCTCCTCGGTCTCCACCGGCGGGTCGACGAGCTTCGCGATGGCCGCGCGCAGCCACCGGGACTGGTTGCCCGGCGTGGACTCGATCGTGATGACGTCGGCCTCGTCGTCGACGTCGACGATCGTGCCGAACATGCCCGAACCCGTCATCACCTCCTGCCCGGGGGCGAGGGTCGCCCGGAAGTTCTGGGCCTCGCGCTGCTGCTTGCGGGTGCGGCTCGTCATGAGGAACATCGCACCCGCCGCGAGGGCGAGGATGAGGATGAAGCTGATATCCATGACGGAGTCTCGTGTCCTGTTCTGTGCGGGATCTGCGCGCAGTCTAGGCGTGCGCGCACGGTTCACCAACGAGCCGTCTCGCCGCGGAGTTCCGCCCGCTCGGGTCCCGACCATTCTAGGACCACGTTCGGCGCGCCTGTGACCGCCGTCACGGGGCCCGCCAGGAGGCCCGCGACGGACCGGTCGTCAGGCGTCGAACAGGGTGCCTCCCTCGCGCGGCGGGGTGAGCCCGAGGTGGGCCCACGCGGCCGGCGTGGCGACGCGCCCCCGGGGGGTCCGCCCGATCAACCCCTCGCGCACCAGGTACGGCTCGGCGACCGTCTCGACCGTCTCTGCCTCCTCGCCGACCGTCACGGCGAGCGTCGTCAGCCCGACCGGACCGCCGTTGAACCGCGTGCACAGCGCCGTGAGGACCGCCCGGTCGAGGCGGTCGAGCCCGATGGGGTCGACCTCGTAGACCTCGAGCGCCGCCCGCGCGGCCGCGAGGTCCATGCTCCCGTCGCCGCGGACCTGCGCCCAGTCGCGCACGCGCCGCAG
Organism: Cellulosimicrobium sp. GQ32; assembly: GCF_059758455.1. Taxonomy (NCBI): domain Bacteria; kingdom Bacillati; phylum Actinomycetota; class Actinomycetes; order Micrococcales; family Promicromonosporaceae; genus Cellulosimicrobium; species Cellulosimicrobium sp. GQ32. The sequence goes on from NZ_JCAXEP010000002.1 coordinate 388,592, forward strand.
CAGGCGGTTGGCGATGCGGGGCGTGCCGCGCGAGCGGCCCGCGATCTCGCGCGCGGCGTCCGGGTCGAGCGCCACGCCGAGCAGCCCGGCGGACCGGGAGAGCACGCGCTCGAGCTCGTCGCTCGAGTAGAAGTCGAGGTGCCCGGTGAAGCCGAAGCGGTCGCGCAGCGGCGCGGGCAGCAGCCCCGCGCGCGTCGTGGCGCCGACCGCCGTGAACGGGGGCAACGAGAGCGGGATCGCGCTCGCGCCCGCGCCCTTGCCCACGACGACGTCGACCCGGAAGTCCTCCATCGCCATGTAGAGGAGCTCCTCCGCCGGCCGTGCGAGGCGGTGGATCTCGTCGATGAAGAGGACCTCACCCTCCTCGAGCGAGGAGAGCACGGCTGCCAGGTCGCCCGCGTGCTGGATCGCCGGGCCGGACGTCACGCGCAGCGAGGTCCCGAGCTCGGCAGCGATGATCATGGCGAGCGTCGTCTTGCCGAGCCCGGGCGGCCCGGACAGGAGCACGTGGTCCGGCGAGCTCCCGCGCGCGAGCGCGGCCTGGAGCACGAGCGAGAGCTGGTCGCGCACGACCGCCTGCCCGACGAACTCCTCGAGCCGGCGCGGGCGCAGCGCAGCCTCGGCGGCACGCTCGAGGTCGTCGGCACCCGCCGCGACGATCCGCTCGGACGAGAACGTCCCGTCCCCGCCGAACCCGTCCACGCCCACCTGGTCGAAGTTCGCCACGGTCAGCCCCTCGGTCCGCCGAGGACACGGAGCGCGGCGCGCAGCGCGCCGGCCACGTCGGGCGCCTCGACGACGTCGACGCCCGCCTCCGCGAGCACGGTGGAGACGGCGTCGTCCGCGGCCTTGAGGTTCCAGCCGAGGCCCACGAGCGCCTCGACCACCTGGTCGCGTCGGTCGTCGACCTGACGCGGCCCGGTCCCGACGGCGGTCGCGCCGGCCTCGGGGGCGTCGGCACCGGTGGGCGGCCCGAGCTTGTCGCCCAGCTCGAGCGCGATCCGCTGCGCGCCCTTGTTCCCGATGCCGGGGACGCGCACGAGGGCCGCGATGTCGGCGCCGGCCACGGCGCGGCGCAGCGCGTCGGGCGTGTGCACGGCGAGCATCGCGAGCGCGAGCCGCGGCCCGACGCCGCTGACGGTCTGCACGGTCTCGAAGACGCTGCGCTCGTCGTCGTCGGCGAACCCGTAGAGGGTGAAGGAGTCCTCGCGGACCACGAGGCTCGTCGCGAGCCGGGCGTCCTCGCCGACGCGCAGACCCGCGAGCGTGGCGGGCGTGGCATGCACGAGGTAGCCCACACCCCCGACCTCGAGCACGGTGCGGTCGAGCTGGACGCTCGCCACGACTCCGCTCAGCGACGCGATCACCCAGGCTCCTCTTCCGGTCGGCAGCGCCGACCTGGTCCGTTGGTCCGCCGGTCCGACGACCTCGATCGGCGCCGAGGAGTGCGTCGAACACCCGTACGACCGCGGTCACTCTAGCAAGGTGCGCCCACGCCCCGGCCGAGCGACACGGGAGCCGTCAGCGCGGTGCCCGCCGGCCCTTCGCCGCGTGCTCCGCCGCGGCCCAGGCGCGCTGCGCCGGGGTCAGCTCGTGCCGCTCGCCGCCCTGGAGCGCACCCGACGGCCGCCACAGGTGGCAGATGGCGAGCGCGAGCGCGTCAGCCGCGTCCGCGGGCTTCGGCGGCTCCGCGAGCCCCAGGATGCTCGCGACCATGCGCTGGACCTGCTCCTTGCCCGCGCGCCCGCTCCCGGTGACCGCGGCCTTGACCTCGGACGGCGTGTGCAGCGCGACGGGGACGCCCCGCTTCGCCGCCCCGACCATCGCCAGACCCGCGGCCTGGGCCGTGCCCATCACGGTCCCGACGTTGTGCTGGGCGAAGACGCGCTCGACCGCGACGACGTCCGGCACGTGCTCGTCGAACCACGCGTCGAGCCGCTCCGCGATCCGCAGGAGCCGCAGGTCCACGCTGAGGTCCGGGTCTGTCCGGATCACGCCTACGGCCACGAGCTCGGCCCGCCGCCCCCGCGCGGAGTCCACCACCCCGACACCGCACCGGGTCAGCCCAGGATCCACACCGAGAACGCGCACCCCAGTACCCTCCCACGACCCGACCACGGAACCCGTCCGCCTCGCGGGCCGCCGACCACGGCGAGCCGACACCGGCGGGGCGGGTGAGGTGCGCGCGGTCGTGGCGGGCCTGGCGGGAGCGGCGCGAGGGACGAGCACCGCGGATGGTAGACCGCGCGCGCCTCACCCGCCCCGCCACCCAGGGGGACCACGTCGTCGGTCTCGGTGACCGAGCCGACGGGATCAGTCGTCGTTCTCGAGCTCCGCCATGACCTCGTCCGACGCGTCGAAGTTCGCGTAGACGTTCTGCACGTCGTCGCTGTCCTCGAGCGCGTCGATGAGGCGCAGGATCTTGCGCGCGCCCTCCGCGTCGACCTCGACCTCCATGGACGGGTGCCAGATCGAGTCGGCGGAGTCGTACTCGATCCCCGCCTCCTGGATCGCGCTGCGCACGGCGACGAGGTCGCTCGCCTCGGACAGCACCTCGATGACCTCGCCGGAGTCGGTGACCTCCTCGGCGCCTGCCTCGAGCGCGGCGAGCATGACGTCGTCCTCGGTCACGCCGTCCGCCTTCGGCACGACGACGAGGCCCTTGCGAGAGAAGAGGTAGGACACGGAGCCCGGGTCGGCGAGGTTGCCGCCGTTACGGCTGAACGCGAGGCGGACCTCGGAGGCCGCCCGGTTCTTGTTGTCGGTGAGGCACTCGACCAGGACGGCGATGCCGTTGGGGCCGTAGCCCTCGTACATGATCGTCTGGTAGTCGACGGCGTCGGCGCCCGTGCCGGACCCGCGCTTGACGGCGCGGTCGATGTTGTCGTTGGGGACCGACGACTTCTTCGCCTTCTGGATGGCGTCGAACAGCGTCGGGTTGCCGGCGGGGTCACCGCCGCCCGTGCGCGCCGCGACCTCGATGTTCTTGATGAGCTTCGCGAAGAGCTTGCCGCGCTTGGCGTCGATGGCCGCCTTCTTGTGCTTGGTCGTGGCCCACTTGGAATGCCCTGACATGCGTTCCTACCCCTTCGCGATTCTGACGAACAGCTCGTGCACGCGCGCGTCCCCGGAGATCTCCGGGTGGAACGAGGTGGCGAGCAGCGATCCCTGCTGGACTGCGACGATCCTACCGGCGGCGGCCGCGGGGATGCCGGGCGCCTCGTGGTCGGGGATGCGGGCGAGCACCTCGACGCCGGGGCCGACCTCCTCGACCCAGGGCGCCCGGATGAAGACCGCGTGCACCGTGCCGGCCCCGCCGTCGCGTTCCGGACGGCCCTCCTGCGGGCCCAGGCCGGTGAAGGCGAGGTCCGTCTCGAACGAGTCGACCTGCCGGCCGAACGCGTTGCGCCGGACCGTCACGTCGAGCCCGCCGAGGGTCCGCTGGTCGGCGGTCCCGCCGAGGATGCGGTCGGCGAGCAGGATCATGCCCGCGCACGAGCCGTAGACCGGCAGGCCCCCGGCGATGCTGGCGCGCAGCGGCTCGTCGAGCTCGAAGATGCGCAGGAGCTTGTCGATGGTCGTCGACTCGCCCCCGGGGAGCACCAGCCCGTCGACCGCGGCGAGCTCCTCGGGGCGCCGTACGCCGACCGTGCGCGCGCCCGCGGCCTCGAGCGCGGCGCGGTGCTCGCGCACGTCGCCCTGCAGGGCCAGGACTCCGATCGTGATCGTCACGAACGGGAATGATACGTCCGTCTGCGCCCGCGCCCGGTCCCGGCCTGTTGCTAGCCTCGCCGTCGTGACCACACCGCCCGGCCCCGGACCCACACCGCCCTACCCCACGCGGCCGCCGTCCGGGTACCCCGGGCCCTCGACCCCGTACCCGGGTCTCCCGCCCCGTCCGCCGCGGAGCACGCGCGGCGCGACGGTCCTGATCGTGGTCGGCGCGGTCCTCCTCGTGGTCGCGCTCGTCGCGGGCGTCGTCGGTGTCACGACGTTCGTGCGGGCGCTGCCCACGGGCGTGGTCGACGGCACCGGCGCCCCGGGCTCGGCCGCCCTCGCGTCCGGCGACGTCCCGGGCGAGGCGGACGTCGCGCTGTCGGGCGACCAGCCGTACAGCGTGTGGGCGGTCGTGCCGATCGGCGCCGAGGGCTTCGACACCGACGACGTCACCGTCTCGTGCCCGGATGGCGACCTCGGGGTGCGCGCGCCGTCCGTCTCGGGGAGCTCCGGCTTCGGCTCGCACGAGGCGACGACCGTCGCCGAGGTGACCTCGCCGTCGGCCCAGACCTGCACGGTGTCCGTCGCGCAGGGGGACACCTCGCCCGGGACGACGTTCGTCGTCACCGAGGGGTGGAGGTTCGGCGAGTTCTTCGCGACCGTGGGCGGCACGGTCCTGCTGTGGTTCGTCGCGATCGGCGGGGTGATCGTGGGCCTGGGGCTGCTCGTCGGCGGGATCGTGTGGCGCGTCGTCGCGCGCCGGTCGTAGCGACCGCGCGTCCTGCGCGGAGGGGACGCGCGGTGGAGGTTCAGTCCTCGCGCGCGATCCCCAGGTGGTGCGTCACGCCGTCCCACCCGCCCAGCAGGGGGGCGACGAGGTCCGGCAGGCCCTCCGGGAACACCTCGATCTCGACGCCGCGCAGGTCGCCGAGCGCCCACCACCGCATCTCGTCGACGACGTCGTGCTCGACGTCGGTCCACCCGTCGCGACTCAGCTCGCCCCCACCCCCGACGCCCGGAACGCGCGCGAGGAAGAGCACCTCGTCCTGGCGGCAGTGCTGGCGGTAGAAGTCGAAGATCGCGCTGCGCGTGTAGACCGGCCCGACGAGCGTGCCCGGGTCGAGCCGGATCCCGGTCTCCTCGCGGACCTCCCGCAGCGCGGCGTCGCGGTCGCTCTCACCGGGGTCGACGCCCCCGCCGATGGTGAACCACCACGAGCGCTCCGGCTGGTCCACGTCGTGCCCGCGGGCCAGGAGGATACGGTCCGCGTCGTCCAGCAGGAGGACGCGCGCGCCCCGGCGGAAGTAGAGCCCGTCGTCCCCGAGCACCCAGTCGGGGCCCAGGGACGACGGCGCTCCGGCGGCCTCGGCCACGACGGCTCAGCCGTCCGTCGCCGGCGCGACGACGGACGGCTGTGCCGGGGGACGCTCCGTCACCAGCCGCGCTCGGCGAGGCGGTGCGGCACGGGGATGTCGTCGACGTTGATGCCGACCATCGCCTCGCCCAGGCCGCGCGAGACCTTCGCGATCACGTCGGGGTCGTCGTAGAACGTCGTCGCCTTGACGATCGCGGCGGCACGCTGCTCCGGGTTGCCGGACTTGAAGATGCCCGAGCCGACGAACACGCCCTCGGCCCCGAGCTGCATCATCATCGCCGCGTCGGCCGGCGTCGCGATGCCGCCGGCGGTGAACATGACGACGGGCAGCATGCCCGTCGTGGCGATCTCCTTGACGAGCTCGTACGGCGCCTGGAGCTCCTTGGCCGCGACGAAGAGCTCGTCCTCCGGGAGCGAGGTGAGTCGGCGGATCTCGGCGCGGATGGTGCGCATGTGCGTCGTCGCGTTGGAGACGTCGCCCGTGCCGGCCTCACCCTTCGAGCGGATCATCGCCGCGCCCTCGGTGATGCGGCGCAGCGCCTCGCCGAGGTTCGTCGCCCCGCACACGAACGGCACCGTGAACTGCCACTTGTCGATGTGGTTGGCGTAGTCGGCCGGCGTGAGCACCTCGGACTCGTCGACGTAGTCCACGCCGAGCGACTGGAGCACCTGCGCCTCGACGAAGTGGCCGATGCGGGCCTTCGCCATGACCGGGATCGAGACGGCCTCGATGATGCCGTCGATCATGTCGGGGTCGGACATGCGCGAGACGCCGCCCTGCGCGCGGATGTCCGCGGGCACGCGCTCGAGGGCCATGACCGCGACCGCGCCGGCGTCCTCGGCGATCTTCGCCTGCTCGGGCGTGACGACGTCCATGATGACGCCGCCCTTGAGCATCTCGGCCATCCCGCGCTTGACCTTGGCGGTGCCGACGGCGCCGGCGCCCTCCGCGGTCGCGGCGCCCGGGGCGCTCTCGGCAGGGACGTTCTGGTCGGCCACGTTGGTCACCGGTACCTCACACCTTCAGGTCAGGGGAACGTCGCGCGCACGCGCACGGACGCCGTCGAACAGGCTCGACGGCACATGCTCCCACGCGCTCCCATCCTATCGCCGGGGCGTCCACCCGACCCCGGCCCGAAGACCGCCCCCGACCCGCGCGCAGAGCCGCGCGGGCGGTCCGCCGAGGAGTCAGTCCGGCGTGCCCGCCGACGCGGCGGGGCGCACGAGGACGTCGGGCGCGGCGTCGTCGAGCTCGACCGTCGCGGGCATCGGCGCGTGCCCGGCGAGGTGGAAGAGCCGCACCCACCACTTGCGCCGCACGCGCTGCGCCTGGGCGACGGCCTCGTTGTGGAACCGGCGGGCGAGCTGCGCGCGGTACCAGGCCGCAGAGAGCGAGCCGAGGAGCTCGTCACCGGCGGACCCGGACCGCAGCTCGGCCACGTCGTCCGCGTCCTCGAGGGCTGAGCGGAGCGTGGCCGTGAGGTCGCTCTCGGCGAGGGCGCGAGACTCTGCCATGCCGCCCAGGAGCCGCCGGGGCCGCGGTCCCTCGGGGGCCGCCAGACCCGGCACCTGGTCGGCGAGCCGGCTCGTGTCGTCGTCGTCGTCGAGCACGGCGTGCGCCGCCTCGGCGACGAGGATCGAGCTGGCGGGGTCGAGCTCGCCGGAGGCAGCCAGGTCGACGGCGGCCGACGCCCGGCGCACGAGCTGCGCGTCGAGCGCGAGCCGGGAGGCCATGACCTTGCGGTGCAGCCGGTCGAGCCGCGACGCGGCGACCCACAGGAGCCACGCCACGAGCGCGGCGACCACCAGGACGAGGACGGTGATCTCGGACCAGGTCACGGGCGGCCTCCCTCGTCGTCACGCGCCCGGCCCAGGAGGCGTCCGCCCCGGCGCGAGCGCGGGTCCTCGTGGACCGGGATGACCGCCTCGGACGCCGCGAGCACGGTCTCGTAGACGGCGAGCACCTGGGCGGTCACGGCGGACCAGTCGAAGCGCCGCACGAACTCGCTCGCGCGGGCCCGGTAGGCGTCGCGCCGCGGCGGGTCGGCGAGCACGTCGAGCACGGCGGCGGCGAGCGCGTCCGGGTCGCCCACGGCGAACAGCGCCCCGGCCGCGCCGTCGTCGAGCACGCGCCGGAACGCGCCGAGGTCGCTCGCGACCACGCACGCGCCGGCGCTCATCGCCTCGACGAGCACGATGCCGAAGCTCTCGCCCCCGGTCTGCGGCGCGATGTAGAGGTCGACGGACGCGAGCATGCTCGCCTTGTCCTCGTCGCTCACGCCGCCGAGGAACTCGACGGACCCGGCGTGCTCCCCCAGCGCCTCGATCGCGGCCTCGCGGCCGTCGTCGCCGCGGCCCGCGACGAGGAAGCGTGCGCCGGGGACCTTCTCGAGGATCGCCGGGATCGCCGCGGCGAGCACGGGCAGGCCCTTGCGCGGCTCGTCGAGGCGGCCGAGGAACCCGATGGTCGGTGCGTCGGGCGTCCCCCGCCACGCGGGGTTCGCGGGCGCGGACTCGAACGTGTCGACGTACACGCCGTTGGGGATGACGACGGCGTCCCCGCCGAGGTGGTCCACGAGCGTGCGCCGCGCGTCCTCCGACACGGCGATGCGGGCGTCGATCTTCTCCAGGCTCTGCCGGACGAGCGGGTACGCGACCTGGAGCGCGCGCGAGCGCACGATCGAGGTGTGGAACGTCCCGACGATCGGGCCCTGGGCGATCCACAGCGCGACCATGCTCAGCGACGGGTTCACGGGCTCGTGGATGTGGAGCACGTCGAACCGGCCCGCCTCGAGCCAGCGTCGGACCCGGCCCGCGGTGCGCGGACCGAACGTCACGCGCGCGACCGACCCGTTGTACCGGACCGGGACCGCGCCACCGGCGGGCGTCAGGTAGTCCGGCACGGGCGTGTCGTCGTCGGCGGGGGCGAGGACGGAGACCTCGTGGCCCTGGGCCATGAGCGCCTCCGCGAGGTCACGGACGTGGAACTGGACCCCGCCGGGGGCGTCGAACGAGTAGGGGCACACGATGCCCACGCGCAGGCTCATGCGGCACGCTCCGCGTCCGGCTCGCCCGCGGCGGCCCGGGTCCGGGCGTAGCGCGCGGGGTCGAGGTCGTCGACGAACACCTTCTGGAGCATGTGCCAGTCCTCGGGGTGCTCGCGGATGGCGACGCTCAGCGCGTCCACCCAGCCCTGGGTCGCGAGCGCGACCTGCTCCGAGCGCGGGACGTCCCGCGCGATCTCCACGCGGGGGAAGAAGCGGATGACGAGGCCCCACGGCGAGCCCGCCGCGCGGCGTCGTGCGCCCCGCAGCCGCTCGTAGTAGATCCCGGCCGGGACCAGCGGCGTCCCGGTGCTCACCGCGAGGGCCGCTGGGCCGGCGGCGACACGCGCGCGGTGGCCGAACAGGTCGACCTCCACGCCGCGGTGGGTGAGGTCGCGGTCGGCGAGCAGCGGGATGATCTTGCCCGGCCTGCTCGCCCCGCGGACGAGGTCGCGGAAGACGTCGCCGTCACCGAGCGCAAGGATCTCCAGCCCGATCGAGTTCCGGAACGCGAGGAACTCCTGGAACAGCTCGTCGGGCTTCAGCCGCTCCGCGACGGTGAGCACGGGCGCGATGTTCGGGGTCGCGTACGCGCCCGCCAGGTCCCAGTTGCCCTGGTGGGACAGCGCGAGCACCGGGCTCCGGTCGCCGCCGAGGTGCGTCGCGAGGTTGTCGAGACCCACGACCCGCACCCGGGCCCGGACCCGCTCCGGGGTCCAGGCGGGCAGGGTGAACGCCTCGCGGTAGTAGCGCATGTACGACCGCATCCCGGCGCGCGAGAGCCGACGCAGGGCGCGTGGCGAGAGCTCCGGGCGCACCCGGGCGAGGTTGCGCTCGAGCTGGCGCACCCCCCCGCCGTGCAGGAGCCAGGTCACGTCGGCGATCGCGCTGAACAGGCCGCGCAGGATCGGTTCAGGGACCTTGCGCGCGTTGCGCCAGGCGAACGTGAACGCCTTGCCGGCGTCGAGGGCCATCAGCGACCGTCCTCCTTCTCCTCGGGGCGCGTGGTCACGAGCGCGAGCGCCTGGCGGCGCACGGTGGCCACGCGCTGCACGACCGTGACGGCGCTCGCGAGGGCGAGCAGCCCCAGGACGACGACGAGCACGACGGGCGGCACGCCCAGCCCCACGATCCCGGCGGCGACGAGCGCGGCGACGAGCCGGTCGGCGCGCTCGGCGATCCCGACCTGCGCCGTCATGCCGACGCTCTCGGCACGGGCACGTGCGTATGGCACGACGGCGCCGAGCGCGAGGCACGCGAGCGCGACGCCGGTCCCCCAGGCGGCGAGGTCGGGCGTCAGCCGCGGGTCGTCGGCCCGCACGAACCACAGCGTGAGGCCCACGAACACGGCGGCGTCGGCGAGCCGGTCGAGCGTCGAGTCGAGGAACGCGCCCCAGGGCCCCGACCGGCCCGCGCGGCGCGCCATGACGCCGTCGAGCACGTCGGCGAAGGCGCAGACCATGACGACCATGACCCCGGCGAACAGGTGGCCCGTCGGGAAGAGCCACAGGGCGCCGACGACGACGCCGACGGTGCCGGCGACCGTCACCGCGTCCGGGCTCACGCCGAGGCGGAGCAGCAGCGCGGCGAGCGGGGTGAACAGGCGGGTCGTGAGCGCGCGCAGGCGTCCGAACATCAGGCGGTTCCCTCCGCGGGGACGTCGGGTCGGGCGGTCGGCCACGCCGCGGCGAGCCGCGCCCGCGTGTCCGCGAGCAGCTCGGGCACGGCCTTGGTCTGCGCGACGATCGGCAGGAAGTTCGCGTCGCCCGACCAGCGCGGCACGACGTGCTGGTGCAGGTGGGCGGCGATGCCGGCCCCGGCGACCGCGCCCTGGTTCATGCCGAGGTTGAACCCGTCGGGCGCCGACACGGCACGCACGACCCGCATCGCGGTCTGCGTGAGGTGCGCGACCTCGACCGTCTCCGCCTCGGTGAGGTCCGTGTAGTCGGACACGTGGCGGTAGGGCACGACCATGAGGTGGCCCGGGTTGTACGGGTAGAGGTTGAGCACGACGTACGCGGACTCGCCGCGCGCGACGATCAGCCCGTCCTCGTCCGACCGGTCCGGGATGCGGCAGAACGGGCACTGACCGCGCGAGTCGTCGACGGGCTTGTCCTGCCCGCCGATGTACACCATGCGGTGCGGGGTCCAGAGCCGGTCGAGGCCGTCGTCGAACCGCGGATGGGTGTCCGGGAGCTCGACGGTCGCCTCGTCGGCAGGGTCGGGGACGCCGCCCGGCGCGGCCGCGTCGGCCGCGTCGGGCGACCCCGTGCGCTCGTCGCTCACGCGCCGTCAGACCTGGACGCGGTCGCGGACGGCGGTGACGATGCGCTCGACCGCCTCCGCGACGGGCACGCCGTTGTCCTGGCGGCCGTCGCGGTACCGGAACGACACGGCGCCCGCCTCGGCGTCCTCGCCGCCCGCGATGAGGACGAACGGCACCTTGCGCGTGCTCGCGTTGCGGATCTTCTTGCCGAACCGGTCGTCGGAGTAGTCGACCTCGGCGCGGATCCCCTGGGCCTTGAGCTGCGCGACGACGTCGGCCACGTAGTCGTTGAACGGCTCGGCGACCGGGACGGCGACGACCTGGACGGGCGCGAGCCACGCCGGGAACGCGCCCGCGTAGTGCTCGACGAGGATCCCGAAGAACCGCTCGATCGAGCCGAACAGCGCGCGGTGGATCATCACCGGACGCTGGCGCGTGCCGTCGGACGCCGTGTACTCGAGCTCGAACAGCTCCGGCTCGAAGAAGTCGAGCTGGATCGTCGAGAGCTGCCACGTGCGGCCGATCGCGTCCTTCGCCTGGACCGAGATCTTGGGGCCGTAGAACGCCGCGCCACCCGGGTCGGCGACGAGCTCGAGGCCGGACTCCGTCGCGACCTGGCGCAGGATCTCGGTCGCCTCCTCCCACGTGGCGTCGTCCCCGACCGACTTCTCCGGGTCGCGCGTCGACAGCTCGAGGTAGAAGTCCTCGAGACCGTAGTCGCGCAGGAGGTCGAGGACGAACGTGAGGGTCGAGGACAGCTCGTCCTTCATCTGCTCGCGCGTGCAGTAGATGTGCGCGTCGTCCTGCGTGAAGCCGCGCGCGCGGGTCAGGCCGTGCACGACGCCCGACTTCTCGTACCGGTACACCGTGCCGAACTCGAACAGCCGCAGCGGCAGCTCCCGGTACGAGCGGCCCCGGGAGTTGAACACGAGGTTGTGCATCGGGCAGTTCATCGGCTTGAGGTAGTAGTCCTGGCCGGCGCGCTTGACGTTGCCCTCGTCGTCGAGCTCCTCGTCCAGGTGCATGGGCGGGTACATGCCGTCCGCGTACCAGTCGAGGTGGCGCGACGTCTGGAAGAGGTTCGCCTTGGTGATGTGCGGCGTGCTGACGAACGAGTAGCCCGCCTCCACGTGCCGCTTGCGCGAGTACTCCTCCATCTCCATGCGGATCGTCGCGCCGTTGGGGTGGAACACCGGCAGACCCGAGCCGATCTCCTCCGGGAAGGAGAACAGGTCGAGCTCGGTGCCGAGGCGGCGGTGGTCGCGGCGCTCGGCCTCCGCGAGGCGGTCGAGGTAGGCCTTGAGCTCGTCCTTGGTCGGCCACGCCGTGCCGTAGATGCGCTGGAGCTGCGGGTTCTTCTCGCTGCCGCGCCAGTAGGCTGCCGCCGAGCGCATGAGCTGGTAGCCGTTGCCGATCAGGCGCGTGCTCGGCAGGTGCGGGCCGCGGCACAGGTCCTTCCAGACCACCGTCTCGCTCTCGCGCCCGGCACCGCGCACGTTGTCGTAGATCGTCAGCTCGCCGCCGCCGACCTCGACGCTCGCACCCTCGGTGTCGTCGGCCGCGCCGCCCTTGAGCCCGATGAGCTCGAGCTTGTACGGCTCGTGGGCCAGCTCGGCGCGCGCCTCGTCCTCGGTCACGACCCGGCGACGGAAGGTCTGGCCCTCCCGGACGATCCGGGACATCGCCTTGTCGAGAGCCTTGAGGTCCTCGGGCGTGAACGGCGTCTCGACGTCGAAGTCGTAGTAGAAGCCGTCCGTGATGGGCGGGCCGATGCCGAGCTTCGCGTCGGGGTTGACCTGCTGGACGGCCTGGGCGAGCACGTGCGCGGCCGAGTGCCGCAGCACCGCGAGGCCGTCGGGCGAGTCGATGGTCACACCCTCGACCACGTCGCCGTCGGCGACCGGCGTGTCGAGGTCCTTGAGGACGCCGTTGACGCGGATCACGACGACGTCGCGACGGGCGGCGAACAGGTCCGTGCCCGTCGTGCCCGTCGTCACCGTGGTCTCCTCGGCGTCGAGGGTGATGGTGAGGGGTGACGAGACGACGTCAGACACGTCCGTGCTCCGATCTGCTGGCGGGAGGCGCGCGGCGCGCGCCCGGTCGAGTCCTGCGGCCGGCGGGCCCTGCCCGACAGCACGAAGGGCGCCGTCGTGGACGGCGCCCCTCGATCGTACCGACCCGGAGGTCAGTCGTTGGCCTCCTTGGCCTTCTCGGCCAGGGTGTCGACGTGCTGGTCGACCGAGTCGGGGGCGACGGACTTGATCTTCTCCGCGACGTCGTCGATGCGGTCGTCGGTGAGGAACTCCTTCGCCTTGCCGAGGAGGTCGTCGAGTCCCCCCTGGCCCTTCGGTGTCTGCTCGCTCATGTCGGCTCCCTCGAGGATGGTCTGCGCGCGTCCCGCGCCGGGCGCCGGACCGTTCCCGCGCCCGCCCGGAACGCTACCCGCGGCCGAGGCACCCCGCGACGCGAGCCGCGCCGCCGGGCGCCGCGCCGCGCCGCGCCGTCGCGTGCCCGCACCGCGCCGTGCCGCCACGTGCCGCGGCCTGTCACAATCGTCGCCATGGACGACGACGTGGCACCCGGCGAGCGGACGGCGCGGGTCTTCCGCCGTCGGCTCAACGAGCTCTTCGCACGCGGGCGCAGCGGGCGGCCCGTGACCAACCGCGAGGCCGCCCAGTGGATGACCGAACGCGGCTACTCGATCAACGAGGCCTACCTCAGCGCGCTGCGGGGCGGCCACCGCTCCTCGCCCAGCCTGCGCGTCGTCGAAGGCATCGCCGCGTTCTTCCACGTGAGCACGGGCAGCCTCGTCGATCCGGAGGAGGACCCCGACGACCGGCTCCGCGCGGCGCTCGCCGACGAGGGCGTCGAGCAGTTCGCGCTGCGCGCCCAGGGCCTGTCGCCCGAGAACGTCCGGGCGATCATCGAGATCGTCGACCGAGTACGGCGCCTGGAGCACCTCCCTCCCGTCACCCCGCCCGTCCCGGACGACGACCGTGGATGACCTGCTGCGCTCCGCGGGCCTGGACCGCGCCCGCAGCATCGAGGAGGCGTGCCGCCTGGTCGCGGCGGTGCGCGGCCGGCCCCTTGAGGTCGTCGAGGGCGACCTCGGCCCCGGCGTGACCGGGCTCTGGCTCGCCTTCCCCGAGCGCGACCTCGTCCTCGTCGACGCCCGCCAGACCCTGGCCGGGCCGCACCGCGACCACGTCGTCGCGCACGAGCTCGTCCACGTCCTGGATGCGGCCGCCACGGCGGGCGCGCCCCGCGTCGGGGCGTGCCGCGACGGGTACGAGGACCCCGACGAGCTGCGCGTCGAGCGTCTCGCGAGCGAGCTCATGATCTCGATCGCGTCCCACGGCAGCTCGGCGACCCGGCTCACGTCCCTGGAGCTCTACCGGTGACCCACGCCCTCGGCCTGCTCGTCGTGGTGCTCTTCGCCATCGCGACCGTGTGGACCGGCGTGCGCGCCCGCACGCGCGCCGACGCGGCCCTCCCCCTCGGCCTGGGCTTCGTCGCGATCGCGAACGCGCTGCGCGTGCCGGTGGTGGCGGACCTCCTCAAGGAGCACGCCCCCGCCGGGACCCACGAGGTCGCCAAGCACGTCGCGCTCGTCACCGGCTGCCTCTTCGTCGGCGTGTGGGCGTACAGCGCCACCACCGGCCGGGCACCACGCACCCGGCACGTGGCGCTCGCGGCCACGGGCGTCGGGGCCGCCATGGTGGTGCTCGCCGCGGCGAGCGGCCCCTGGACGACCCACGACCTCGACGCGCAGGTCCACGACCGTCCTCTCATGTGGGGCTACTGGGCGCTCTACTACGGGACGTTCGTGACGGCGACCGCGACCTTCGCCGTCTCCTGCCTGCGCACCCGCTCGCGACGGCCGCTCCGGCTGCGCTGGGGCATGGACGTGGCCGGGGCGGGCGCCGTCGTCGCGGTCGCGTGGGCCGTCGTGAGCTTCGTCGCGATGGTGCAGCACGAGCCGGGCAGCACCGAGCCGTACCTGGTCCTCGGCCTGCGGACCCGGTACCTCGTGCTCGTCGCGGCGGTCCTGCTCACCGTCGGCATCGTGGGCCAGCTCGCGTCGTCCGCCGCCTTCGCGCGCGAGCGCCGCCGCGACCTCGGGCACCTCCACACGTTCCTCCGGGCGGTCGTGGGCGACGGCGGTCTGCGCGGGTCGAGCGCCGCCGTGGACGAGTACCACCGGACCATCGAGATCTTCGACGGCCTCACCACGCTCGCCCTCCACTCGCGCCGCGACGACGTGGACCACGTGCGGATCGCCGTCCCGGGGAGCCCGCGGGAGGTGATCCTCGCCTACCAGCTCCAGGTCGCCGCGATCCGCAAGACCCGGGGCGACGCGCCGAGTCTCGATCCTGACGACTGGTCCGCCCTCCTCGCGGACGACGACGCGCTGCGTCGGCTGGGGCGCGCGCTGCGCGACCGGACGAACCGGGAGGGGACGACCCGCGTCCTCGCGGGCGTCTGAGACCGGCCGCCGTGGCTCGACGCCAAGCTCCCCCTGCGCGCTTGGCCCCGCGCCGAGCCTCGGCCGGCGGGGCTCAACCTACAGACAGACGACCTACGGCGCAACATGCCTCTCAGTTGAAATCTCAACGTTTCCGGCGCTGCGCGCGTCCTCGGTCACGGCTACCGGCAGCGTGCCGGTGAGGTAGCCCTGGATCGTCGGACCGACCGCCCCGACCACGGTCTCCGCGGGAGCCCCCGCGAGCGGCTCGACCCGGAGCACGTACCGCGCGACGACGAGCCCGGCGAGCTGGCTCGCCATGAGCGCGCCTCGCCACGCGGCCCGGTGCGGGTCCGGCTCGCTCCGCGCCACCGTGGGTCGCACGACCCGGGCCAGCACGAACTCGCGCAGCATCCGCGCGGCGCGCTCGGAGCTCGTCGCCGAGCGCAGGAGCGCGAGCGCGACCCGACCGCGCGGCGAGTCCCAGGCGCGCAAGAGCGTGCGGACGACGTGCTCGCCCAGGCGCGCCACGTCGTCGGACACGCCGTCGAGCAGGAGCTCCTGCGGGTCGAAGGGCACCTCGACCGCAGCCTGGAAGAGCCCCTCCTTCGTCCCGAACCAGTGGTGGACCATCGCGGCGTCGACGCCCGCCCGGGCGGCGATGTCGCGGACCGTCGCGCGGTCGTAGCCGTGCTCCGCGAACGCGTCCCGCGCGGCGGACAGGATGTCGGAGCGCGTGTCCGAGCGGCCCGGGCGTCGCCCTCGCCGCCCGCTCACGCCGCACCCGCCGGGCTCGCCGACCCGCGGTCCACGAGCACCATGGTCTCCTCGAGCGTCGCAGGCACGACGTCGCACCTCGCCGCGACGCCCGCCGCGGCGAGCGCGTCCCCGACGGTCGCGGGCGGCGTCCCCGCCACGCGCGCCGCGCGGCCGTCGAGCATCACGGGCAGGCCTGCGGCGTCGAGCGCCGCGAACGCCGCCTGCCAGTCCCGGGACCGCACGACGACCGCCTCGCGGCCGCCCACGACGTCGGCGACCGTTCCCGACGCGACCGAGCGCCCACGCGACAGGACGTGCAGGCGGTCGCACTGCTCGGCCTCCTGGAGGTAGTGCGTCGTCACCAGGACCCCGACGCCCGCGTCGGCCTGCGCGTGGATCGCGCCCCACGCGCGCGCCCGCGCGAGCGGGTCGACGCCGGACGTCGGCTCGTCGAGGACGAGGAGACGCGGCGCGTGCAGCAGGGCGCAGTGGAACGCGAGCTGGCGCCGCCGTCCCAGCCCGATCTCCGCGACGGGCCGACGGCGGACGGCCGCGAGCGCCGGTGGGAGCGCGGGCACGTCCCGCACCCCGTACACCGCCGCCACGAACTCGACGTTCTCCTCGACGCTCAGCTCGCCGGAGAGCCCGAGGCCCTGCGGGACGTAGCCGACCGACCGGCGGCCCGCACGGCACGGCGGTGCGCCGAGGACCTCGACGCGCCCGCCGTCGAGCCGGTCGAGGCCGAGGATCATGCGCAGGAGCGTCGTCTTGCCCGCGCCGTTCGCGCCGAGCAGGCCCACCACCTCGCCGGGGCGCACGACGAGCGAGACGTCGTCGACGGCCACGACGTCCCCGAACCTCCGCTCGGCACCCTCGACCCGCACGAGGGGCGCGTCCGGCGCGGGCCCGCCTCCCGCCGGACGTTCCGTGCGGGGTGTCGCCGGGCTCGCAGGGTCGTCGTCGGCGTCGTCGGTGCCGTGCGCGCCGCGACCGAGCGTGAGGGCCACGACGGCGTCCTCCAGGTCGACGTCCGCGGTGCCCGCGGAGGACGTCGGCGCGCCGTCGGGCCACCAGGTGTGGAACGTCGGGCCGCGGCGCCATGTCCGCCCGTCCCCGCCCGCGGGCGGGACGGAGGTGACGGTGATCCGCCCAGGCGCGGCGGCGCGCACGTCGTCGGGCGTCCCCGCGGCGAGGACCGTGCCCGCGTCGAGCACGACGACGTCGGCGGCCCGCTCGGCCTCGTCGAGGTACGTCGTCGTGACGAGGACCGCCGCGCCGGACGCCGCCGACTCGGCGACGAGCCGCCACAGCTCGACGCGGCTCACGGGGTCCACCCCGGTGCTCGGCTCGTCGAGGAGCAGGACGTCGGGATCGTGCAGCATGGCGAGGCACACGCCGAGCTTCTGCCGCATCCCTCCGGAGAGCTGCGACCCGAGGCGGTCGCGCGCCTCGGCGAGGCCTGCCCGCTCGAGCAGCTCGTCCGCGCGCCGTTCCCGGCGCGGGGTCGGCATGCGGTACGCGTCGCCGACGAGCTGGACGTTCTCCGCGACGGTCAGCGCCGGCCAGACGCCGCTCGACGACGGCTGGTAGCCGACCCGGTCGCGGGTCGGGGCGTCCACGCAGCCCCCGGCGACCGGTACCTGCCCGAGCAGCGCGCGCACGAGCGTGGTCTTTCCCGCTCCGTCGCCGCCCACGACGGAGGTGACCTGCCCCTGCGGGAGGTCGAGGTCCACGCCCGCCAGGGCGCGCACCACGTGCCCGTGCCCGGTGCCGAAGACGACGTCGAGACCGCGCACCCCCCAGGTCACCGGACCGCTCCGCTCGTCGCGGGCGTCACGGCCTCGGGCGCGGCGGGGCGGTGCCGGCGGCGCTCCCGCGCGGGCGAGAGCTCGCGCGAGAGCCGCAGGACGGCCAGCCCGAACACGACCACGGCCATCGCCGCGAGCACGACGAGCGGCAGCCACAGCGCGGACCACGACGCGCCGCGGACCATCACGCCCTGCGAGACCTCGGTGAACCACGTCAGGGGCAGGAGGTACCCGATCCAGCGCACCCCGGCCGCCATGGCGTCGAGCGGGAAGATCATGCCCGAGAGCAGCACCTGCGGGAGCATCGTCATGAGCGCGACCTGCACCGCCTGCCCGGTGGTCTGCGACACGGTCGAGATGAGCGCGCCGATGCCGAGCACCACGAAGAGGAACAGCGCGGCGCCCACCACGAACGGACCCACCGGTCCCGCGAACGGCACGTCGAAGATCCACATGCCGAGCAGCGTCACGGCGACCATGTCGAGGCACGCGAGCAGGAAGTAGGGCGTGATCTTCCCGAGGATCACCGCGGCGGGGCCCAGCGGCATCACCGCGAGCTGCTCGAACGTGCCCGCCTCGCGCTCCTTGACGAGCCCGATGGACGTGATGATCGTGCCGATGAACGTGAGGATGAGGCCGATCAGCGCCGGCACCATCACCCACGAGGTGTCGAGGTCCGGGTTGAAGAGGATCTCCGAGTCCACGGCGTCCCCGAGCGAGGCGACGAGCACCTTCGCCGACTGCGCCGCGAACAGGTTGGACCCGTCGATGTAGACCGTCGGCCGGTCCTGCCCGGGCGCCGGCGCGACGACCGCGACGTCGCTCCGGTCGTCGCGCAGCGCCGCGCGGGCGTCGGCGTCCGTGCCCGCGGGGTCCACGTTCACGACGTCGAGCGCGTCCGCGGCAGCAGGGTTGGCCTCGATCGCGTCCACCGCCTGCTCGGCGCCCGGCCCGACGGCGGTGACGGTCAGCGTCTCGACCGTGAAGTTCGCCGCGAACCCGAACACGACGAGCAGCAGCAGCGGCATCCCGACGAGCATCGCGACGGTGCGCCGGTCCCGGCGCAGCTCGCGGAACTCCTTGACGACCATCGCACGCACGGCGACCTCCCCGACTCCCCGCGCGTCGTCGCGCAGGATGAATTCAACACCCGTTGAAAGAGACGTTAGGTCGGCCGTCGCGACGGGTCAAGGGTGCCGGGGCGGAGACCGTCGTCAGCCGAGGAACACCTGCGCGCAGACGAGGCCTCCGGCGCCCTCCGAGGCGTCCGCGACGCACGCGACCCCCACGGACGTCAGCGCGTGGTCGAGGAGGTTCGCACGGTGTCCGTGGGACGCCATCCACGCGTCGACGACGGCCTCCGGCTCGGCATCGGCACGGCTGAGGTTCTCGGCCGCCGTGCCGCCGGCCGGCCGGCACGCCATGACGACGTCGTCGAGCGGTGCGTGCTCGAGCGGGGCTCCCACGAGCGCCGTGGCACGCGAGAGCGCCGCCTCGGTCGCGCAGCCGCTCTCCTCCAGCCGGGGAACCCCCGCCTCGTCGCGTTCCTCCTGCGTCGCTGCCAGCAGCCGGGCGGCGTACTCCGTGGGCTCCCGCTGCTGTGTCGGCGGGAGGTCGGCGGCGCTCGGAGCCCCGTGCCCACCGTCGTGGCTCGGCGCGCACGCCCCGACGAACAGGCTCGCGAGCGTGATCACCAGCACCCCGAGCCTGCGCGCACCGGCGCGGCGCCCGGAACCGACGCGCGCCGCCGGCACGCCGTTCACCGCCGGCCGAGCGCGCGATACGTCCAGCCCGCGTCGCGCCACGCGGTCGCGTCGAGCGCGTTCCGGCCGTCGACGACGCGCGCCGCCGCCACGAGTCCGTACAGCTTGCCCGGGTCCAGCTCCCGGTACTCCTGCCACTCGGTGAGGACCAGCACGGCGTCCACACCGTCCACCGCCTCCTCGACCGTCTCGGCGAAGCCCAGGGCCGGGGCCTTGGCGCGCGCGTTGGCGAGCGCTCGCGGGTCGGTGACGACGACGCGCGCGCTCCGGTGGTGCAGGCGCTCCGCGACGTCGAGCGCCGGCGAGTCGCGGACGTCGTCGCTGTCCGGCTTGAAGGCCGCGCCCAGCACCGCGATCCGCGCCCCCGCCAGCGGGCGGCCGTCGAGGACGCCGACCGTGAGGTCGACCATGCGCTCGCGCCGGCGCAGGTTGATCGAGTCGACCTCCCGCAGGAAGCTCACGGCGGGGTCGGCGTGCAGCTCCTCGGCCCGTGCCATGAACGCGCGGATGTCCTTCGGCAGGCACCCGCCGCCGAACCCGAGCCCGGCGTTGAGGAAGCGCCGACCGATGCGCTCGTCGAGGCCGATCGCATCGGCCAGGAGCGTCACGTCTCCCCCGGCGACCTCGCACAGCTCTGCCATCGCGTTGATGAACGAGATCTTCGTCGCGAGGAAGGAGTTCGCCGCGACCTTGACGAGCTCGGCCGTCGCCCGGTCGACCACGAGCCGCGGCGTGCCGTCGCCGAGGGCTGCGGCGTAGACCGCGTCGAGCACGTCGACGGCACGAGCGCCCGCCGCGTCGTCGGGCACGCCGTAGACGAGCCGGTCCGGCCGCAACGTGTCCTGGACGGCGAACCCCTCGCGCAGGAACTCGGGGTTCCAGACGAGCGTCGCGGTGGGGTGGACGGCGGCGAGCTCGTCCGCGAGCCGCGCGGCCGTGCCCACGGGGACGGTCGACTTGCCGACGACGACCGCGTCCGTCGCGAGGTGCGGCACGAGGGTCTGGAAGGCGGCGTCGACGGCCGACAGGTCGGCGGCGTACGAGTCGGCGCGCTGGGGCGTCCCCACGCACACGAAGTGGACCTCGGCGTCGGCCGCCGCGGCGGGGTCGGTCGTGAAGGTGAGCCGTCCGGAGGCGCTCGCCTCCGCGAGCAGCCCGTCGAGCCCTGGCTCGTAGAACGGCGCCCGCCCGTCGCGCAGCGCGCCGACCTTCCGTGCGTCGACGTCCACCCCGACCACCTCGTGGCCCAGCGTCGCCATGCACGCCGCGTGCACCGCCCCCAGGTAGCCGCAACCGATCACCGAGATCCTCATGTGCTCCCCCTGCTCGAACGTCGGCCGTCACCCTGTCGGCGCGGTCGTGGCCGACAGCTGCGGGCACGAACCGACCGCTGTCCTACTTCTTGCGCGGTACCACGACGTCGTCGAACGACCGGACGGGCCCGGACGGCACCGCGGCCGGGAACCCCCGGTCCGCGACCGGAGGCGGCGGGGGCGGAGCGCCCTCGCTCCCCGGCGTCCCGCCACCTCCCGGCGCGGGCGCGGGCCGACGCGCGTGCTGGTGCGCCCGCCCCTTGCGGTCGGCGGGACGCCCCGACCGGGTGGGCGGGCCGGTCTCCGCCACGTACTCGTAGTACCCGTACTCGTGCGCGCCCGGACCCTTCACGGGTACCCGGTTCACGACCACCCCGAGCATCCGCACGCCGACCGTGCCGAGCGCCGAGAGGGCGGTCTCGAGCTGGTTGCGGTGCACGGTCCCCGCCCCGACGACGAGGATGGCGCCCCCCACGGCCCTCGCGAGGACCGCCGCATCGGTGACCGGGAGCAGCGGAGGGGTGTCGATCACGATCGCGTCGTACTCCGTCCGGAGCCGGTCGAGCAGGTCGGCCATCGGGGCGGCGCCGAGCAGCTCGCTCGGGTTCGGCGGCACCTGCCCCGCGGCGATCACGTCGAGGTTGCCGTTGCCCCACGGCTGCACGGCGTCCTCGAGCTCGACCTTGCCGATGAGGACCGTGGTGAGCCCGACCGATCCCTCGATCCCCATGTACCGCGCGACGGAGGGTCGGCGGAGGTCCGCGTCGACGAGGACCACGCGCTGGCCCGCGTCCGCGAGGGTGATCGCCAGGTTGATGCTCGTCGTCGTCTTGCCCTCGCCCGGCAGGGCCGACGTCATGACGTACGTGCGGGCGGCAGGTCCGAGCTCGAGGAACTGCAGGTTGGTGCGTAGCCGGCGGAACGACTCGGCCCGGATCGCCTTCGGCGACTCCTGCACGATGAGCGGGTGCTGCGGGGCGTCCTCCTCGTACCCGATGACCCCGAGCACGGGCGCGTCCGTCACGTCCTCGACGTCGGCCGTCGACCGGACGCGCGTGTCCAGGAGCTCGCGCACGACCGCCACCGCAACGCCGAGCACGAGGCCGACGACCAGCCCCAGCGCCAGGTTGAGCCGGACGTTCGGCGACGCGGCGGAGGTCGGCACGGTCGCCGCCCGGACGGTGCTGATCTGCACCGGCGAGTCCCCGCCCCCGGTCGGGGTCTCGAGCTCACCCACGACCGACGCGAGAGACCGGGCCGTCGCGTTGGCGATCTCGGCCGCGAGCTGCGGGGACTCGTCCGTCGCGGTGACGTTGATGAGCGCCGTGTCGAGCGGGGAGTCGGCGCGGACGCGCTGCGCGAGCGAGCCGGCGTCGTCCGCGAGGCCCAGCTCCTCGACCACCGGGTCCAGGACCCGCGGGCTCGTCACGAGCTCGATGTACGACTTGACCTGGCGCACGGTGAAGTTCGACCCCTGGAGCAGGTCCGTGGTGGAGTCGGAGCCCTGCACCGACACGTACACCTGGGACCGCGCGGAGTACGTCGGCGTGGTCAGGAGCGAGTACGCACCCGCTATCGCCAGCCCGAGCGCACCGGCGACCACGATCGTGACCCACCTCTTGCGCAGCAGGACGAGGTAGTCCCTGAGCTCCATCGTCGTCCCCCTCACCGGGCCGCTCCCCCTGAGCGTCCACCCACGACCGCCTCAATCTCGCACAGGGCACCGCACGTCGCGAGCCTGGGCGGCGTCTCCGCCCGCACCGGGGTCACGCGCGGACCCTTCCGGCCTGCTCGCGGTACCACACCACGGTGCGCTCGATCCCCTCGCGCAGACCGGTGCTCGCCTCCCAGCCGCTCGCGCGCAGCCTGGACACGTCGAGCAGCTTCTGCGGCGTGCCGTCCGGCCTCGACGTGTCCCAGTGCGTCGCGCCGTCGTACCCGACGACGTCGGCGACCGTCTCGGCGAGCTCGCGGACGGTGACGTCCTGCCCGGTACCGACGTTGACCTGGACGGGGCCGTCGTAGTGCTCCAGGAGGTGCAGGCACGCGTCCGCCATGTCGTCGCTGTGCAGGAACTCTCGCCGTGGCGACCCCGTCCCCCAGTTCGTCACCTCCCGGGCACCGGTCCGTACGGCCTCGTCGTAGCGCCGGATCAGCGCGGGCAGCACGTGCGAGCCGGTCGGCGAGAAGTTGTCACCGGGGCCGTAGAGGTTCGTCGGCATGGCCGAGATCCACGGCAGCCCGTCCTGGCGGCGGACCGCCTGGACGTGCAGGATGCCGGTGATCTTCGCGATGGCGTAGGCGTCGTTGGTCGGCTCGAGGGGCCCCGTCAGCAGCGCGTCCTCGACGATGGGCTGCGGCGCGAGCCGCGGGTAGATACACGACGAGCCCAGGAACAGCAGCCGCTCGACCTCGGTCGTCCGCGCCGCGTCGAGGACGTTCGCCTGGATGCGGACGTTCTCGCTGAGGAAGTCGACGGGGTACGCCGCGTTCGCCATGATCCCGCCGACCTTCGCCGCCGCGAGGACGACGTAGCGCGGGCGGTGCGCACGGAAGAAGTCGTGCACCGCGTCGCGGTCGGTGAGGTCGAGCTCCGCGGAGGTCCGTCCCACGAGCCGGGAGAACCCCGCGCGTTCCAGCCGGCGCCAGATCGCCGAACCGACCAGGCCGCGGTGGCCGGCGACGTAGAAGACGGCGTCCCGGTCGAGCGGTGCCGGTTCGTGGCGGACGAGGTCGCGCTCGTCGGGCGTCGTCACGCCGCGTCCCACGTCGCGAGAGCGACCCTGTCGATCCACGGCGACCCGGCGTGGCCCAGTGCCTCGACGTCCGCGTCGACCATGATGCGCGCGAGCTCGCGCCCGTCGACGGTCGGCTTCCACCCCAGGTCGGCGTGCGCCCTGCTGGGGTCGCCGATGAGGGCGTCGACCTCCGTCGGACGCAGGTAGCGCTCGTCGAACCGCACGTGCCGCTCCCAGTCGAGCCCCGCGTGGGCGAACGCCTCCTGGAGGAAGTCGCGCACCGACAGCCCGATCCCCGTGGCGAGGACGTAGTCGTCCGGCTGCTCGGCCTGCAGCATGCGCCACATGCCCTCGACGTACTCGGCCGCGTACCCCCAGTCGCGGACCGCATCGAGGTTGCCCAGGTACAGGTGCTCCTGACGACCGGCCTGGATGGCCGCCACGGCGCGCGTGATCTTGCGGGTCACGAACGTCTCGCCGCGGCGCGGGCTCTCGTGGTTGAAGAGGATCCCGTTGACCGCGAACATGTCGTAGGCCTCGCGATAGTTCTTCGTGATCCAGTACGCGTAGAGCTTGGCGGCCGCGTAGGGCGACCGCGGGTAGAACGGCGTCGTCTCGTTCTGCGGCGGCGGCGTCGCGCCGTAGAGCTCGGACGACGACGCCTGGTAGTAGCGCGTCTCCACGCCCGCCAGACGCACCGCCTCGAGCAGGCGGATCGCCCCCGTCCCGGTGGTGTCCGCCGTGTGCTCGGGCTCGTCGAACGAGACCCGGACGTGCGACTGCGCCGCGAGGTTGTACACCTCGTCCGGGCAGATCTGCGCGATGAGCGACACGAGGCGCGCGCCGTCGGAGAGGTCGGCGTAGTGCAGGAACAGCCGCGCGTCCTCCTCGTGCGGGTCCTGGTAGAGGTGGTCGATCCGCGCCGTGTTGAACGTCGAGGCGCGGCGGATCAGCCCGTGCACCTCGTACCCCTTGCGGAGCAGGAGCTCCGCGAGGTACGAGCCGTCCTGCCCCGTGATCCCCGAGATCAGTGCCTTCTTCGTCATACCTTCTCCCCCTTGCTCTCCGCGAGCCCACCCGGACCGGTGAGCACCCTCTCCTCGTCGTCCCGCACGGGCCGGGGCGGTTCGTCCCCCGGCCCTCCCGCACGCCATCGCGACAGCCATCGCTCGAAGCGCGCCACCGCCGCGTCCTCGGAGAGGACGGAGCGGCGGTACCGCCGCCCGGCCGCCCCGAGCCGGTCCGCGCCGGCCGGGTCGTCCGCGAGCCGCACGACCGCGTCGACGAGCGCTCCCGGGTCCTCCGGCTCGACGCGCAGGCCCGCACCGGCGGCCGCGAGCTCCTCGGCCGTCGTCGACCCGGCGGCGGTCGCGGCGAGCACCGGCCGCCCGGCGTCGAAGTAGGAGGTCAGCTTGCTCGGCACGGACATCTGCGACAGCCCGGCCAGCTCGTTGACCAGGAGGACGTCGGCCGCCGCCATCGCCGCGACGAAGCCCTCGTCGGGCAGCGGGTCGACGAACTGGACCGACCTGACCCCGCCCGCCGCCGCCTCGAGCTCGCGGCGACGGCTGCCGTCGCCCAGCAGCACGAACCGGACCCGCAGCCCGCGCCGGTCGACCAGCCGCCCGGCCTCGACGACGTTCTCGAGCCCCTGCTTCGCGCCCTGGTTGCCCGCGTGGAGCACGACGACCTCGTCGTCGCGCCAGCCCAGCGCGCGCCGTGCAGCGGCGCGGTCGACGGGCGCGCGCTCCGGCAGGTGGGTCCAGTTGCGAACGGTCGTGACGCGCTCCGCCGGCACGCCCAGGACGCGCACGAGGTGTGCGGCGAACCGGTCGTGGATCGCGACGACCGCGTCGGACCCGCGCGTCACCGCGCGCTCCACGGCCTGGACGACCCGCGCGACGGCACCGGTCGCGGTCCCGGTCTCCTCGACCCCGAGGGAGTACAGGTCCTGCGTCCAGAGCACGACCCGGCGCTCGCGTCCCACGACGCGCGAGAGCCGTGCGCGGGCCAGGGCGGCGGCGGCCGCGAAGAGCGACGGCGAGACGAGCAGGACGACGTCGCTCGCCGGCCAGCGCACCGCGGCCGAGCGGACCCCGAACGACGTCTCGGCGGCCAGCCTGCGACCGGGTGTCGGCACGCGCGGCACGTAGTGCCGCAGGCGCCGGACCGGTACCCCGTCGACGACCTCGCGGGAGGACCAGGCGCCGTAGCCGGCGCGCACGCGCCACTCCGGATAGTGCGGGTGGGTGGTGATGACCCGGACGTCGTGCCCGCGCTCCGCGAGCCGCCGCGCGAGGGCGGACGTGTACGGGGCGTTGCCCGACGGCTCAGGCGCGTAGTTCGCGCCGATCACGAGCACGCGCATCCTCGGCACCGTAGGGTCGGCAGCGACAGACCGATCGTCTCGACCCCGGGGGCTGTGTTGACGACCGACCGGAACGACCACGACGTGCCCGTCGTCCCGCTGCGGCGGGCGCCGGGCGAGAGGCAGGCGTGGGACCGACCCGCCGCCGTCGTGTACCTGTGGGGCGTCGTCGAGCTGCTGCTCGTGACGAACCCCTGGCAGATCAGCTCGCGCCTGCGCGTCGCGGCGCTGCGTGCCTTCGGCGCCCGCATCGGGGAGGGCGTGATCATCCGACCCCGTACCCGCGTCCGCTTCCCGTGGAAGCTGCGCGTCGGCGACGGCTCGTGGATCGGGGAGGGCGTCTGGTTCCACAACCAGGACCTCGTGGACGTCGGTCGCGACGTGGTCGTCTCCCAGGACACCTTCGTCACGACGGGCAGCCACCGGCACCGCACGGACATGGGGCTCGTCACCGCCCCCGTGCGGATCCGTGACGGCTCCTGGGTGACGGCGCGCTGCGTCGTGCTCGGCGGTACGGACATCGGCCGCTCCGCGCTCGTCGCCCCCGCCTCCGTCGTGCGCGGCCAGGTGCCGGACGGCCGCGTCTGGGAGGGCCGGGCGCTCACCGAGCGCCGCAGGTTCTGACCGGTCGACCCACTGGGTCATCGCTGCCTCCTCCGGGCTCGCTCGTCGAGCGCCCTGCTGTGCCGGGCCGCGTCCGCGGCGTCGAAGCGTCGACGCACGACCCGCGCGGGCGAG
Source organism: Cellulosimicrobium sp. GQ32 (assembly GCF_059758455.1). NCBI lineage: Bacteria > Bacillati > Actinomycetota > Actinomycetes > Micrococcales > Promicromonosporaceae > Cellulosimicrobium > Cellulosimicrobium sp. GQ32. The sequence continues at coordinate 414,946 of NZ_JCAXEP010000002.1, forward strand.
CCCACGGCGATCGAGTACGGCGGGACGTCCTCGGTGACGACCGAGCCCGCGCCCACGATGCTGCCCTCCCCGATCGAGACCCCGCTGAGCACGACCGACCCCCCTCCGACCCACACGTCGCGCCCGATGCGCACCGCGTCGCGCGGCGTCGCGGGCCGGTCCCCGGACCACGTCGACTCGGAGACCGGGGTCCCCACCTCGTCGAACGCGTGATCGTCGCGACCGACGACCTGGACCGCCTGGCCGATGAGCGTGAAGTCGCCGATCTCGCCGTCGACCTCGACGATCGACCACGGGCCGATGGACACGTCGTCCCCGATGACGAGCCGGTGGGGCGCGCTGACCACCGCGAACCGGCCGAGCCTCAGGCCCCGGCCGTAGGTCACGTGCTGCCGCACCGCGAGGCGGCGCATGACGGCGCGGACCGGCCGCACGAGGAGCGGGGACAGCTGGGTGCGGGTGCCGTACACCGGCGTCGTGTCGCTCGTCACGCGACCCCCACCTCCTGCGTCCGTGCGACGCTCGCACCGAGCGCGTCGACCAGGCCCTGGGCCATCGACTCCGCGGAGTATGCCTCGCGGACCCATGCGGACAGCTCGCGGTCGGGGACCTGCTCCCGCTCGTCCCACGCGGCGAGCGCAGCGTGCGCGAGGCCCTCCACGGAGTCGGTCGGGAACCACCGGACCGCACCGTGGTCGGCCAGCTCGATCTCCGGCGAGTGCGGCTCGTCGCGCGACACGAGGGTCGGCACGCCGAAGCCCGCGGCCTGCGTGAGGGACAGACCGGCGAAGCCCGGGGAGACGGCCGCGAAGGCGCGCGCGTACACCGCCCGGAGCTCCTCGACCTCGTCGACCCATCCCGCGAACGTCACCACGTCGTCCAGCCCCTCGGCGCGGACGAGCCGCTCCAGCTCGGGCTTCTGCTCGCCGTCGCCGACGAGGGTGAGTCGCATCCCGGCGCGCCGACGGTGCGCGGCGGCGAACGCTCGCACGAGCAGGTCGACCTTCTTGGCCCGGACGAACCGGCCGACGTACACGAGCTCGTCCCGGACACCGCCCGCGTCCGAGGACACCCGGATCGCGTCGCGAGGGTAGAGCGCGTTCGTCGCGACCCAGACCGGCGAGCCGGGCAGCTCGGCCCGCGCGTCGGCGGCGTCGGCGACCGTGTAGGAGATCGTGCCGTGCGCGAGGCGGCGCATGAGGCGGCGCACCGGCGCGGTCCGCGCGTCCTGCCCCGCCCGGGGGTGCACGTGGCCCCACACCAGCACCCGTCGCCCCGTCGCGCGCCGCAGACCGAGCAGCAGCCACGCGGTCAGGCTGCGCGGGTTCAGGTCGATGACGGTCGTGCCCTGGCGCCACGCGTCGCGCCAGTGCCCCACCTGGAGGAAGACCGCGGGGCGGCGCAACCGGACCATGCGCACCCGCTCGTACCACCCGACGCCCGTGTCGGTCCGCACGCTCGGGTCCTGGTGCGCCTCGCTCACCCACACGGAGAGGTCGCCGGGATACCTCTCCCGGACGATCTCCGTGCACGCGCGCCGGTAGCGCGGCATCACGGCGAGGTAGAAGCCTGCGCTCTCTCTCATGGCACACCCTTCGTCAGGTGGTCGGGTACTCGGGGCGGGGGCGGCGGGGCCGCCTCACCCGCGTCGGGCGGGTCTGCGTGGCGGGACCGGGGCGGTCCCGGGCCCAGGAGGAGCCGCAGCAACCAGAGGCCGACGATCGTGACGACCACGACCTGCGCCAGGATGGCGAGCTGCGCGGCCGGGTTGCCGCGGACGACGTTCGGGACGAAGGAGATGAAGCCGAGGGTCAGGACGAGCCTCGCGCCCCGCGCCGAGGGCAGGGCCGCCTGGCTCGCGTGGACGAACCACCCGAAGACGAGCATGCCCAGCACGACCCCCGCGAAGGCGAAGTCGAGGTAGAGGGCGCCCGGCAGGCTCGGCACGGGGCACAGGTACTCGGCGCACGAGCCGCCGAACATGGCGCGCAGCCGCACGTTGCTCCAGGTCTCCGTGCTGAGGACGCCTGCCGGCAGCGGTGCGAGCACCAGCTCCAGCACGGTCCCGCGTCCCCACCCGACCGGCAGGTCTCCGCCCAGGCGCGGCGCCGCGTACGCGACGTAGGAGAACATCTCCGTGTCGTAGGACAGCAGGAAGCTCTCCGCGACCCCCCGGGTGCCCTCGACCTCGTAGAACTCCTGCATCGCCGTCCCCAACGACGCCCCCTCCGAGCGCGAACCGGCGCTGCGCACGAACGGGACGATCGCGAGCGCGAGGAGACCGACGACCGCCAGGGCGACGTGACTCGGCCGGACCCGGCGCTCCCACGCCCTCGCGGACGCCGCGACGACGGCCAGGAGGACCACCGGGAGCAGGAAGCGCCGGGTGCCGAGCGCGGTGGTCGGCACGACGGCGAACGCCACCGCAGCCCAGTAGAGCAGGTGCTCGCCGGTCGTGGGGCGCACGCGCCGGTCGCGCACGACGCGCACCGCCGCGAGCGCCAGCGCGCCCACGACCGGCAGCGCCATGACGATCGCCGGCATGCCCTCGAGCCGCGCGTCGACCGCGGCCGACCGCCCCGAGAACATGAGCGACAGGAAGCCCGCGCCGCCACCGTAGGCGGCGATCGCCGCGAACCAGAGCAGGACCGTCGCCACGCAGAACGCGGCGGCACCCCAGAGCGGCACGCGTGCGAGGGCGTCCGCCGCCCCGGCCCGTCCGTCGTCGTCGCGCGAGACCACCCCGCGCGCCGGCGTCGGCGCGCGCCGCGCGGCGCGCGCCGCGTACCCCACGAAGAGGGAGACCACGGCGACCAGCCCCACCCACGTCGCCTGCTGGAACCCGTCGGTGACCCGCAGACCGTAGAAGTCGTAGGCCGCACGGTCGATCATGAGCAACGGGCGCAACCCGTAGATCGCGACGAGCATGAACACCGACAGGCCGAGCGGGCCGACGAGCACCCCGCGCCGAGTCCCCCCGAGCGCGAGCAGGAGCACCGCCCCGAGGACGGTGGTCAGCACAGGAACGGTCGGCGACATCTCAGGAGCCACCCTTCAGTCCCTCGGCGCGCGCGACGACGAGCGCCCGCACCTCGTCGACCGCCGCCCGGGCGGCCCGGCGGTCGACCGCGACCGGGTCGCCCAGCGGTGCCAGGTGCGCACCGACGCCGCCGGGCGGCTCCGTCGTGGGGAGCACGGCGAGGGTCGTCGGCAGCTTGTCGCTCGCCGGCGTGCTCACGGGCACGACGACGGCCCCGTTGCGGGCCCCGAGCAGCAGCGCGTGGAGCCGGTCGCTCACCACCACCCGGGCCGAGAGCATCGCCCGGGTCACCCGGGCGAGCTGCTCACGATGGTCGCCGACCCACGCGACGTGGTCGATCCCGTGGACCTGGGCGAGGCGGGCGTGCTGCTCGCCGTCACGGCGGACCTGGGTCACCAGCACCGGGCGGGTCCCGGTGCGCCGCGCCGCCTCCAGCGCGTCCCGGACCAGCGCCTCGTCGACCGGCCGGTCACCGCGGAACGAGAGCACCATCGCGTCCTTCCGCTCTCCCGACGACGACGCGCCGTCGTCGCTCGCGAGGGCGAGGTCCGGCCCGACCCGGACGCGCGGCCCCAGGAGCTCTCGGGTCACCTCGTCGCGCGCCACGTACAGGGACTGCAGGCGGACGCTGGCCGACTCGACGAACCGACCGGCCCGGCTGTCGCCGCGCACCGCACGGCCGAGCGTCAGCGACTCGCCCCGACCGAGGCGTACGAGCACGACGTTGGCGAGGTTGGCGAGGCTCTTGAGCAGCGCACGGGGGCGCCCGTCCAGACGTGCCGGCCCGGGCGCGAAGACGAGGAGCGGGCGCTCGCGGCCCACGACGGTCCGCAGGAGCCGCGCCTGGAAGCCCCACGGTCGCGTGACCACGGTCGTCCCGTCCAGGTCGTACGAGGCCCGGTAGGACCGGCCCGCCCGTCCCGCGAACACCACGACCTCGTCGCAGCACTCCCGCAGGACGCGCAGCATCTCCTGCCGGATGACGACGTCCCCCAGGTTGTCCTCCTGGGCCAGGATCGAGCAGAAGCCCACGACGGTCATGGCCGCGCCTCCTCGGCCCGCTCGGTGGTGCTCACCGGCGTCGCGCGCACGGTCGGTGTCGCGCGGTGGTGCCCGATCAGCCTCCGGGCCAGCAGGGCCGCCTGGAGGAGGAGCGCCACCCCGTAGGCCAGGGCCGCCCCTGCCGCACCCGCGACCAGCGCCCCGACCCCGGCCCCCACGAGCGCGACCGCCGACATCGTCACCGCCGCACGCGAGACGAACCCGGCGTCGCCGTACGCCTGGAGGAGCGACGTGCAGACCGAGGCGACAGCGCCGAACGGCAGCGCGAGGAGCATGATCTGCACCGGGAGGACGGCGGGGCGGTACTCGTGCAGGACGGGGAGCGCCTCGACGAGCGCCGGGACGTACGCCGCGAGCAGCACGTAGACGGCGGCCACGCCGGACACGAGCCAGGCGAGGTGCGACAGCACGCGCCGACGCGCGGCGGTGTCGGACGCGCGCGTCGCGTGCGGGAGCAGCGCGACGGCGAGCGAGGTGGGGACGAGCCGCAGCGGGACGGTCATCCGGCTCGCCAGCGAGTACAGGCCCCCGGCCGTCGTGCCGCCGGTCAGGGCGACGATCGGGACGTCCAGGTTCCGCGCCTGCACCGCGACGGTGTTCACCCAGAAGGGCCTCGCCTCGCGGACCACCTGGGCGAGCGGCGCCCGGCGGCCCCCCGGGAGCCGGCGGCGGTTCGCCGCGTTGAGCCAGACGACGGAGAGCAGCGAGCCCGTCGCCATCGCCGACCCGTACGCGAGGACGGGCTCGATGCCTCCGGCGCAGAGCGCGGCGAACCCCGCTGCGGCCACCGCTCGGCGGACCACGAGGTTGGCTGTCGCGAGGGGCGCCCGTCCGTCGGCGATCGCGATGCCCGCGACGGTCTCGGCGTTGCGCTCGGCGGCGGCCCACACGGCGAGCGGGAGGACCGGGGCCAGGCTGCCACCACCGAGGACGACCAGGACGAGCCAGCCCGCGAGCGCGGCCGAGGCGAGCAGCGGCCCCGTCGTCAGCCGGTTGAGCACGACCGCCGACCGCACGCGCCCGTCGTCCGGGGCCTCGGCGCGCGTCCGCACGAGGTAGGTCGAGAGGCCGAGGTCCCAGACCGCCTGCAGGACCGTGAGCGTGGCGACGACCGACCCCACGACGCCCAGCTCGCTCGGCCCGACGAGCACGGCGAGCGCACCGAACGTCACCGCCTGCAGCGCCGCGGCCGCGAGCCGGCCGGCGGTGAGCCAGGCGAACGCGCCGATCACGGCGCCCCACGATCAGTACGCGCCGTCACGCCCCACCACCGCTCGGAGCGTCCGCAGGAGGATGAGGAGGTCCCCGGTCATGGTCCAGTTCTCGACGTAGTAGAGGTCGAGCCGCACGCTCTCCTCGAGCGTGAGGTTGTTGCGGCCGGAGACCTGCCACAGTCCCGTCAGACCGGGCTTGACGAGCAGCCGCCGGCCGATCTCGTCGTCGTACTGGTCGACCTCGAGCGCGACCTGCGGGCGCGGCCCGACGAGGCTCATGGAACCCCCGAGCACGTTGAGAAGCTGCGGGAGCTCGTCGATCGAGTAGCGGCGGATGAACGCACCCACCCGGGTGACCCGGGGATCCTGCTTGGGCTTGTAGAACACGCCCACGTTGCCCGCGCCGAGGACGTCCTCGAGCCGGGACTCCGCGTCGACGACCATCGAGCGGAACTTGAGGACCGTGAACGGCTCGCCGCGCAGCCCCACCCGCTCCTGGGCGAACAGGACCGGACCACGGCTCGTCAGGCGCACTGCGAGCGCCGTCACGAGGAGCGGGACCGAGAAGAGCGCGAGCAGCCCGAGCGCGCCGACCACGTCGAACGCGCGCTTGAGCACGTGCTGCGGGCCCGAGTACCCGGGCGCCTCGACGTGCAGGAGCGGCAGCCCGGCGACGGGCCTGGTCCGGATGCGCGGACCCGCGACGTCGGTCAGCGCCGGCGCGAGGACGAGGTCCGCCCCCCAGGGCTCGAGGTCCCACGCGAGCCGCTTGACGGTCCGGGGCGTCACGAGGTCGGACCCGGTGACCATCACGGTGTCGGCCCGCAGCGGCTCGACGAGGCGGGCGGTGTCCCCCACCTCGCCGACGACCGGGACGCCCGCCACCGTCTCGTGCGGCTCGACGGCACCCCCCGGGACGCACGCACCCACGACCTGGTAGCCGCTGTCCGCCGCCTCGCGCAGCCTCTCCACGAGATGGGCGGCTCCGTCGCGCCCGCCGACGACGAGCGTCCGGGACCGGCAACGGCCGCGCCGACGCAGGTGGACCAGTCGGCGGCGGACCGCCCACCGCCCCAGCAGGAGGAGGACCAGGCCGACAGGCAGCGCGATGGCGACGTACCCCCGGGCCAGGTCGTACCGGACGAGGTAGGCGGCGATCGCGACCACGCCGAACACGGCGACCGTCGTGTTGACCACGCGCGCGTACTCCGGCGCACCCGATCCCAGGCTGCGGCTGTCGCGCGAGAACGCCGCCCGCAGCGCGCACCACCAGACCGTGAGCAGCGCGACCGAGATGGCGCCGTACTGGAGGTCCAGCACGGTCCCGTCGATCCCGTCGAACCGGACGAGGTACGCCGTCGCGACGGCGGCACCGACGGCCAGCGCGTCGACGGCGGCGACGCGCCGCGCGAGCCGTGTCTTCCAGCCCGGGCGCCGGTAGGCGCCGAGCGCGATCCGGACGAGCTGCCCGGTGTCGAAGGACGGCGTGGCGACCTGCCGTCCCGTGCCGCCGACGTCGACGGCGTCGATGTCCTGATCCTTCTCCAACGTCATGGTGCCCCCTGCGACGTCCGTGGTGGAGGTCGCCCGTGGGCGACGACGCGGCCGCCCGTGGGGCATGCGCGCGCCGCCGTCGCCGGACGGCCTGCCGGGTCTCACCGTCGCGGACCGGGACGTCATCGTCGCGGCGACGGTCGGTCGCGTGGCGACCGCTGGGCAAGAAGGTCCCGCCCGAGGGCGGGAAGACCTCAGCCCTTGGTCCCCGCGGACCGGCGCCGGCTGCGCGCGACCAGGACGACCGCCGCGCCGCCCGCGACGAGCAGCGCCGCACCGCCGAGCAGCATCACGTCGTCGGACCCGGTCTCGGCGAGCCCGCCCGAGGTCGCGTCACCGGCGCCGTCGGCCGAGTCGCCCCCCGAGCCGGTGCCGCCGGACCCGTCGGAGGCGGGGACGGCGACGATCTGCTGGCTGGAGAGCACCGTGCCGTTCGCGTCGGTCGCGACGAGCGAGTACGTGCCCGGCTCGGAGAGCGTCACCGAGAACGACGCGAAGCCGTCGGTGGTGTTCTTGGTCAGCGCCTTGGTCCCGGCGATCGAGATGGCGCCGTCGGGGACGTCGGGCGACGAGATCGTCAGCGTGATCGTCGGGTTGCCCGCCGGGCCGCCGACCGTCACGGTGAACGTCTCGCCGATCACGGGCGTGGTCGTGGAGACACCCACCTCGTACTCGTCCGCCTCGTAGGCGGTCGCGACGGCCGGTGCCGCGGCGAGCGCCGCGGCGAGGAGCAGCGTGGTCGCTGCGCGTCGAAGCTTCATGTCAAGGCCCCCTGCGTTCGTCGACTCGTGCGGGGGCGGTGCGGACGGCGTCGTCGAGCCCGTCCCTCGCACGTGCCCCCGCCGTGCTCCCTCAGGAGAACACACCTGCGCCGCACCCGATAGCCGGGAGGGGGGTCTTCTCGTCCCTGACACCAGGAGTTTTCCTCACGGAAACACTTGCGCGCTGGTTCTTGCCGCTCACGACCTCGTACTCGTACGTCACCGACTCCCCCGGGGCGACCGCCACCGACCGCGCTCCGACGACGAGCCCGTCGTGCACCTGGGCGAAGAGCCCGCGCCCCGCGTCCCCCGGGGACGCGCCACGGATCCCGCCGCCCTCCGGGGCGTAGACGAGCAGGTTGGTCCGGATCGTGCCGTCCCCTCCGGCACCGAGCACGTACTCCGGCAGCCGTGCCGCCTCGGCCTCCGTGAGCGTGGAGGTGAGCGTGACCCGCAGGGTGAAGGCCTGGGAGCCGTCGGGCCGGCAGGTCGCGTCACCGAGGGCCACGCTCGAGTCGAGGTAGTAGCCGCTCTTGGACGCGGTCGTCGCGTTGAGGTAGACGCCGACGACGGGCGACGACGGTCCGCCCGCCGGTCCGGAGCGACGGCCCACGAGCTCGCCGGAGAGGACCGTGCCGGCGAGGAGGTCCTGCTCCGCGGCCCGCGCGGACCACACGAGCACACGACCGTCCTGCGCCGACCCGGCGAGCGCGGCGACGAGGGGCGCCGCGTCGGCCGACCCCGCGGTCAGACTGTCGAGCACCTGCCGGGCGACGAGTGCCAGCACGGCGTCCTGCTCCGCGGGGTCCGCGTGGTCGATGTAGACGCCGTTGAGCAGGTACCCCGCCGCGTCGTCCGCCGTGAGCCGGAGCGTCCCGTCGTCCGGGGTCGCGACCTCGACCGGCCCGGTCGCGCCGAGCACGCTCGCGAGGGCGACGGGGTCGACCGCGACGACCCCGTCGACCTCCTGGCCGGTCTCTCGCAGCCAGGCCTCGCGCGCCACCCGCGCGGCGCGCGGGAAGTCGGGGGTCGACGTGACGTTGAGCATGTACCTGCCGAGGTCGTCGCCGAACAGCGCGGCCTCGGGGCCGCTCAGGTCGACCACGCTCTCGGGGAACGGACCGAGCGCGCTGCCCGGGCGGACGTCGAGGAGCTCGACCGCTCCCGAGTCGGCCCGCAGGTGGAGCACCGACCCGGCGATCCCGCCCGTCGCACGCGGCTCGGCGTTGTTCTGGACCAGCACGAGATAGTCGCGCGCGCCCTCGGCACCGAGCATCGGCGGGACGAGCTGGACCGCACGCGCCGCCGTGGCCGTCTGGGACGCGACGCCGCCGAGCTGCTCGCGCAGGTCGTCCACCGCGGAGGCCAGGGGTCCGACCAGCGCCGACGTGTCGATCGCCGCGACCGTCTCGAACGACGCCGTCACGGCCCGGTCGGCCGCGACGACGTCGTCGCGCGCGCGGCTGAGCGGCTCCAGGTCGACCGCTCCTCCTGACGGTGCGAGGGCCGTCGGCGACGCGACGGCAACCGCGTCGGCGAGGCGCGGCAGCGCGTCCTCGGCGACCCGCTCCACCGCGCCCGTGACCTCGCCGAGGGCTCGTGCGTCGTCGCCGACGAAGGGCAGCGCGTGGGCCACCGTCCACTGCGGCCCGTGCGTCGCGGACGCCGCGACCCCCGCGGCGAGCCGGACCTCCTCGATCGCTGCCCCGGCGTCCTGACCCGTCCGTACCTGCTCCTGGAGCTCGGGAAGGGTCGAGGCCACGTCCTCCAGCGCGGCGCGCGCCCGCAGGACGTCCGTGACCAGCCAGGCGGACCATGCCAGCACCACGACGAGCACGACGCCGGTGGCCACGGCGAGGCGTCTACGCAGCCGTCGCGACGCCCCTCGTCGGCGCGGCATCCGCGCCCCGGGACCCTCGTGGCCGGGCCCCGTTCGTTCGGGCGGCGCGACCAGCGTCGCTCCCCCTGACCAGAGTGGACCCCATCCGTCGTGCACCATGCCGCCCCCCGCGACTCGCCCCCGGTGCGACGGCTCCGGTGCGGGCCGCCGCTCGCGCTACATTACCCAGACCCACGGTCGCAAGGAGGTCTGAAGCGTGCTCTCCGTCCTCGTCGTCTGCACCGGGAACATCTGCCGCTCGCCTGCGGCACAGCTCGTGCTCGGTTCCGCGCTGGACGACTCCGTGGTCGTGACGAGCGCCGGGACGGGCGCCGTGGTCGGCGCTCCCGTCGCGCCCAGCATGGCCGGCCTCCTGTCGGACCGCGGTCTCGACCCGTCGGGTTTCGTCGCCCGCCCGCTCACCGAGAGCCTGGTGAGGTCGGCGGACGTCGTGCTCACGATGACGCGACGCCACCGTGCCGCGGTCCTCGAGCTCGCGCCCTCGGCGCTCCGGCGGTCGTTCCTCCTCACCGAGCTCGCGGTGATCGCGGAACGGCTGGGACCCGGCGCGGCCCGGTCCGAGGACGCCGCGCGGCTCGCCGAGGTCGTCCTGGGCGCGCCGCGCGCCCGCGCGAGCGTCGACCTGGAGCACGACGCGCCGGACGTCGAGGATCCTTACGGGCGGCCGGAGGATGTCTACCGCCGGGTGCTCGACCGCATCGAGGCAGAGGCGGCGCGGCTCGTCGCCGCCCTGCGGCGGTGACCGGTCCGCCTCCCTGCCCCCTGCACAAGGAGGAGGACCGGCTGCCGTCACGGTCGCTGGAGCACCGAGACGACGACCACCACGACCGCACCCCAGAGCGCGAGTCCTCCGCCGCACCCGATGGCGAGGCCCTCGGCACCCGTCGCACCACGCCGACGCGCACGCTCGGCAGGGAACACCGCGATCGCTGCACCGAGGACGACCAGCACCCAGCCGACCGTCACCCAGAACATGCGAGCAGCGTGCACGGCACTCCGAGCGCTCGCAGACTGGACATCTGTCCAGATGTGCCCGTTTCCGCCAATTACCGGAACTTTGCCCCGAAAGCGCGGACGATTTGTCGCGAACATTCACCCGGTCCCGTCGATGGCATCGCTCACATGGCGAGACGACACCGCTCTCAACCGCCGGGCGTGCCCCCCGGACGCTGCGACTCGTCGGCGACCGCTCGTGCGGCAGGCCCGATCCGGTAGCGGCGGTCCGCACCCTGCACGAGCCACCGGTGCGCCACCAGGGTCTGCGCGATCCGGAACGCCCCGGGGCGGCTCACGCCGAGACACGACGCCAGATCGGCCAGGCGCATCGCTCCCGACGCGGCGACCAGCTCGACGGTGCGCACCGTGCGTGACACGGACGCGAGGACGTACGACCCCCTGCTCGACATGCTCGGAACCCTAGGAGCGATGCCGACCGCTCGCATCGGACGGCGGGTGCGGACCGTGAGGGGCACGCCGGGGCCGGGCCGGTCGACCTCACGCCAGGCCCGTCGGCCGGTACAGCACGAGGCTGCCCACGACGGCGACGTCGAGGCTCGCGCCCCCGCCCGCCATCAAGATCTCGACGCACTCGTCGACGCCCGCCAGGACGTCGTCGGGCACACCGTGGCGCTCGTGCCCGAGCAGCACCGTCGGCACGCGTGCGGGCGCGATCCGTGGCAACGGCGTCGCGCCCTCCGCGAGCTCGACGGCGACGAGACGCCTCCCGGCGGCACGCTCGGCGTCGAGCCACGCCTCCTTCGACGGTGCGACGGTCAGGTGTCCCCAGCAACGGTGGCGGGACGAGCGACGGGCGCGGCGCCGCTCGCGCGGCTTCCGCCTGCTCCACGCGCACGACGGGCCGCGCTCCCGCTCGGTCCGGACACGACGAAGGCCCGGAACCATGACGGTTCCGGGCCTCGATCTCGGTGGGCGATACTGGGTTCGAACCAGTGACCTCTTCGGTGTGAACGAAGCGCGCTACCACTGCGCCAATCGCCCGAGTGCGAGGTCGATACTAGCCTGAAACGGACCGGATCGAAAAACCGGCCGCGATCAGGGGTCCAGGCGCTCGCGACGGCGCCGCTCGAACAGCTCGCGCGCGGCGAGCGACAGGTCTCCGGCCGCCACGTCGACACCGTCGAGCCAGGTCACGGGCTGGACGTTGCGGACCGAACCGGTGAGGAGCAGGGCGGCGTCCCCCGCGGTCACCTCGTCGAGCACCGCGAACGGCAGCTCTCCGGGCCGGGCCTCGCGCACCGGCAGTCCCTCCTCCGCGGCCCACTCGAGCAGCAGCTCGCGCGTGATGCCGGCGAGGCAGCCCGACGTCAGCGGCGGGGTGACGAGCTCGCCCCCGCGCTCGACGAAGACGTTCGCCCCCGTGCCCTCGCACAGGCCGCCCGCCGTGTTCGCCAGGAGCGCCTCGTCGCCACCCTTCGCGACGGCGTCGGCGAGCGCGACGACGTTCTCGGCGTACGACGTCGTCTTGAGCCCGGCGACGGCCGAACGCTCGTTGCGCGTCCAGGGTGAGCGCACGGCTCGCCCGGCGGGGCTGATGGTCGCGGGTCCCGCGGCGACGACGACCGTCTGCGCGCCCGGTGTCCGACCGGACCCGAGCGGACCCACACCGGCGGTCACGGTGATGCGCAGCCGCCCGACGCCGCCCGCCCCCGCCCGTGCCCTGTCGTCCGCCTCCGCGAGCACGGCCGTGACGCCGTCGAGCACGCGCTGCTCGTCCGGCGCGTCGAGCCCGAGGCCGGCGGCGGACCGCGCGAGCCGGCGCAGGTGCCGGGTGAGCGCGAACGCCTGCCCGTCGAACACCGCGCACGTCTCGAACACGCCGTCCCCGACCGTCAGGCCGTGGTCCACGGCGCTCAGGGCCTCCTCGCCCGGACGGACCAGTCGCCCGTCCGCCCAGATCACGAGGTTCTCGGACGGTCGGTCGGACGTCGGCGTCGTGGCCGCAGGAGTGCTCATGGCTCCAGTGTGCCGGAGGCGAGGCCGACGAGTCGCCGCGCCTTGAGCTCGGTCTCCTCCCACTCGCGCGCGGGGTCGCTCCCCCACGTGATCCCGGCGCCGGTGCCGAACCGGAGCACGCCGTCGGACCACCAGAACGTCCGGATCCCGACGGCGAGCACCGCCTCGTCTCCGTCGACCCACCCGATCGCGCCGCAGTACGGGCCGCGCGGCACGGGCTCGAGCGCGTCGATGATCCGCAGCGCGGACGACTTCGGGGCGCCGGACACGGACGCGGGCGGGAACGTCGCGTCGAGCAGCGCCGGCCACAGCGCTCCCGCGCCGCGCAGCCCGGGGCGCAGGCGGCCTGCGACCGTGCTCACGAGGTGGACGAGGCCGGGGTGCGGCTCGACCACGAGCAGGTCGGTGACCTCGACCGTCCCCGGGTCGCACACGCGCTGGAGGTCGTTGCGCACGAGGTCGGTGATCATGACGTTCTCGGCGCGGTCCTTGGCAGTGAGCCCGTCCGGGGTCGGCGCGGTGCCCTTGATGGGGCCGGACGTCACCGTCCCGCCCGCGACGCGGAGGTAGAGCTCGGGGGACGCGGTCACGACCCACACCGGGTCGACGCCGGAGCTCGCCGGGACGTGCAGGACGCCCGCGTAGGGCGCCGGGTTCCCCCGGGCCAGACGGCGCCTGAGGGCCACGGCGTCCGGCTCGCCCCCGTCCGCGGCGACGAGCGGGGCGGACAGCACCCGGCAGACGTTGGCCTGGTAGACCTGGCCCTCGCGGACCTCCTCGCGCACGCGCGCGACCGCGGCCTCGTAACGAGCCCGCTCCATCGAGCTCGTCCAGTCGGACGGCGCGGGGCCGCGCCACGTGTCTCCGCCGCCCTCCTCGCGCGCGAGCTCGGCCGGGTCGACGCGCTCCGTGAACCGCCAGGCGCGCGCCCGGCCACCGTGAGCAGGGGCGTCGAAGTCCGCCACGACGAACCACGGGCCCTCGCCGGCGAGCCGCTCCGGCTCACGCCACAGGTCGACGACCTCGACCACGCCGGTGGCGGCGCGGCCGGCGAAGCGCGCGAGCCCCGGCCTCGACGACGTTCTCCCAGGTCCTGGCACGGGACCACGCTACCGACCCCGTGCGCACCGCCCGGCAGCGGCCCGGGACCCGCAGGGCGTGCACGGGACGGCGCCGGTTGGACTCCGAGCGCGAACGTGGACTAATGTCTGGGACGCGCCGGAACGCCGGAGGGCAACAGGAAGCGATTCCTCAAGACCTTCCACGGTCCGGCCGCGCGGATGTGGCTCAGTTGGTAGAGCATCACCTTGCCAAGGTGAGGGTCGCGGGTTCGAGTCCCGTCATCCGCTCGGAGGCCCACTCTCTGTCGCTCTCGCGGCGGCGGAGAGCAGGTCGCGGTGGAGTGGCCGAGAGGCGAGGCAGCGGCCTGCAAAGCCGTATACGTGGGTTCGAATCCCATCTCCACCTCGCAGCAGCACCACCTTTGGGGCGATTGGCGCAGCGGTAGCGCGCTTCCCTGACACGGAAGAGGTCACTGGTTCGATCCCAGTATCGCCCACGAGCACGACGCGAGAGGCCGCCCCGGCACCGTCCGGAGCGGCCTCTCGCGTGCCGATCATCACCTGGACCGGATGCACGGTCCGGGCGGGAAGTCGGCTAGTATGTGCTTCGCGCCGGATCACCAAGGCTCTCAGGAGCCCGACGGACCGGCCGCGCGGATGTGGCTCAGTTGGTAGAGCATCACCTTGCCAAGGTGAGGGTCGCGGGTTCGAGTCCCGTCATCCGCTCGGAGGCCCACTCTCTGGCCTGTTCCTGCGGGAGCGTGAGAGAGGACGCGTCTCAAGGTGGAGTGGCCGAGAGGCGAGGCAGCGGCCTGCAAAGCCGTATACGTGGGTTCGAATCCCATCTCCACCTCGCAGGCAGTGCAGCATCACCCGGGCGATTGGCGCAGCGGTAGCGCGCTTCCCTGACACGGAAGAGGTCACTGGTTCGATCCCAGTATCGCCCACCAGCACGAAGGCCGTCCCGCGTTCCGCGGGGCGGCCTTCGTCGTCCACTACTCTCGGCCCATGCCCGACCTGCGCCCCGCCCACGACGTGCTGCCGCTCGGCACCGCCCCGCGCCCCACGACCGCCGCCGAGCTCCTCGCCCGGCTGCGCCCCGTCCTGCTCGACGCGCTCGGACCGACCGTCCAGGGCGCCGAGCGTGCCCGGATCGACGCCGACCTCGACGGCGCCGACGTCGCGCGGCTCGACGTCGACCTGACCGGGGTGCACGTGCGCGTCGGCGGCGCGCCCCGGGGCACGCCGACGGACGCGACCTCGTCCGGCCCCACGACCTCCGACGTCGAGGACGTGCGCTCGCGCGAGGACGCCGTTCTGCGCCGGCTGCGCGTCGACGCCCACCCGCTCGTCGTCGAGGACGTGCCGGTGGACGTCGTCGCCGAGGCCGCAGGTCTGCGCTTCCGCTGGGTCGAGGACACCGCCGGCGGCCTCGGGGTCGAGGGCGTCGAGCCGGACGACGCCGCGCCCCTGACCGGCCACGTCCGGGTCGCGGCGCCGCGCGACGCGATCGTCGCGACCGCCCGGCGGCTCGTGGCCACGGAGCTCCAGAACCTCGGCCTCACCCTCGCGTCGCTCGACGTCGAGCTCGAGTCGGCGGGACCCCGCAGCGTCACGCTCCGCGGGTTCGCCCGGGTCCGCAAGGGCATCCTCTCCGCGAGCGTCCGCGCGACGGCGACCGCCGTGGTCGACGCGCAGATGGTGCTGACCGTCCGGGACCTCGAGCTGTCGAGCCGCAACCCCGTCGTCGCGGCGCTGCTCGTCGCGGCGCGCGGCGAGCTCGCCAAGGTCGAGGGTCGCCAGGTCGACCTCGTGTCCGACCTCCCGCCGGGCGTCCGCCTCGCGGACGTCCGCGTCGACGTCGGCGAGACCCTTGCCCTCTCGGCGCGCTTCGCCTGACGAGGCGGGACGCCCTTGTGGTGCTCCGCGCCCGCACGTAGCGTCGAGGGCATGTGCCGGAACATCACGACCCTGCGCGGCCTCGAGCCCCCCGCCACGGACGAGGAGATCGAGGCGGCCGCTCGCCAGTTCGTCCGGAAGGTGACGGGGATCCAGCGCACGAGCGCCGCGACGCAGGAGCCGTTCGAGCGGGCGGTCGACGAGGTCACGGCCATCGTCGCGCGGCTCCTCGGCGAGCTGCCGGAGCGCCGCAACCCGCCGACGACCGTCCCCCCGCTCCGGCGCGAGGAGGTCCGGGCCCGCATCGCCGCGCGCGAGGCCGCCGAGCTCGAGCACGAGCGGGCGCACGCCCTGGGGATCGCCCACACCCACTGAGACGGCCGACGGACCCGCGGTCCCGTCGGTCGCAGACGTGCGCTGCGTGCACCTGCCCGCGCGACTCCGTCTAGGCTCGGACTCTGTGAGCGTCGCACCCGCCCCGACCCCGCCGCCCGAGGCCACGCGCCCCGAACCCGTCAGCGCGAGCATGCGTCGCGCGAAGGCGGACGCTCGTTCGGCGCACGTGACCACCGGGCAGGTCCGTGAGGACCGGGCGGGTCGGGTGACGATCGACTGCTCGTGCGGCATGTCGCTGACGAACGGCCCGGACTGGACCGTCGACGAGCACATCCGCCTCCATCGCGCGGAGGCGCGCTACCTCGCTCTCAGCGCGGTCGCGCCGGCGGGGATGCCCCGCCTCATCCCGGTCGACGCCGACCGGCTGCCGCGCGTGGACTGATGCTCAGAGCTCGTCGGGGTCGTCCCAGGACGTGCCCGACGACGCGCCGTCGATCGGCCGGCGCTCGTTCTCCGAGAGCGACTGCGGTGCCTTGGTCGCGTCCCCACCGGTCAGCACGTCACCGACGGCCTCCCCCTCCTCCTCGCGGCGGGGGGACAGTCGTGCGGAGGCGACGTCGGACTCGTTGAGATCGTCGCGGTGGTCTGCGTGGGTGCTCATAGGCACGGGTCTACCAGGTCCGACGCCGCCATGCACGACCGTCCGCGGCGCGGCGCGGTCAGGGCCCCCGTGGTGGGACGGGTACGTGACGTGCGCCGGACATCCTCCGCGCTTGGCACACTATTTCGTCTGCGTGTCCCCCGTCACTCGGGATCAGGCGCCTCCTGCGACGACAGAGACCCGGGGTGCGTGGAATCCTCAGGGGCATGCAGACCTGGCCAGGCCACCCCTACCCGTTGGGCGCCACCTACGACGGGACAGGGACGAACTTCGCCCTGTTCTCCGAGGTCGCGGAGCGCGTCGAGCTCTGCCTCCTCGGCGACGACGGCACCGAGACGCGCGTCGACCTCGAGGAGGTGGACGCGCACGTCTGGCACGTCTACCTCCCTGGGAAGGGCCCCGGCACCCGCTACGGCTACCGCGTGCACGGCCCGTACGACCCGGCGAACGGCCACCGCTGCAACCCGGCCAAGCTGCTCCTGGACCCGTACGCGAAGGCGATCGAGGGCCGGGTGGACGGCGACGAGTCCCTGTTCTCCTACCGCTTCGCCGACGGCGGCGACGCGACGCCGGCGGACGAGACCCCTGAGGACGAGGACGCCGAGGACGCGCCCGCTCCCCCGCTCAACGACGACGACTCGGCCGGGCACACGATGGTCTCGGTCGTCATCAACCCCTACTTCGACTGGGGGCACGACCGCCCGCCGAACCGGGACTACCACGACAGCGTGATCTACGAGGCGCACGTCAAGGGCATGACGATGCTCCACCCGGACGTGCCGGACGAGCTGCGCGGCACGTACGCGGGCATGGCGCACCCCGCCGTGATCGAGCACCTCGTGACGCTCGGCGTCACGGCGGTCGAGCTCATGCCGGTGCACCAGTTCGTCAACGACCCCACGCTCGTCGAGAAGGGGCTGTCGAACTACTGGGGCTACAACACCATCGGGTTCTTCGCGCCCCACAACGGCTACGCGGCGTACGGCACGCGGGGGCAGCAGGTCATGGAGTTCAAGACCATGGTCAAGGCGCTGCACGAGGCGGGCATCGAGGTCATCCTCGACGTCGTCTACAACCACACCGCCGAGGGCAACCACCTCGGTCCGACCCTGAGCTTCCGCGGCATCGACAACAAGGCGTACTACCGGCTGGTCGACGGCGACGAGGCGCACTACTTCGACACGACCGGCACGGGCAACTCGCTCCTCATGCGCTCGCCGCACGTGCTCCAGCTCATCATGGACTCGCTGCGCTACTGGGTGACCGAGATGCACGTCGACGGGTTCCGCTTCGACCTCGCGGCGACCCTGGCGCGGCAGTTCCACGAGGTCGACCGCCTCTCGGCGTTCTTCGACATCGTGCAGCAGGACCCGGTGATCTCCCAGGTGAAGCTCATCGCCGAGCCGTGGGACCTCGGCGACGGCGGCTACCAGGTGGGCGGCTTCCCGCCGCTGTGGACCGAGTGGAACGGGCAGTACCGGGACACCGTGCGCGACTTCTGGCGCGGCGAGCCCTCGACGCTGCCCGAGCTCGCCAGCCGGCTCACGGGCTCGTCCGACCTCTACGAGCACAGCGGCCGCAAGCCCATCGCGTCGATCAACTTCGTCACGGCGCACGACGGCTTCACGCTGAACGACCTCGTCTCCTACGACGAGAAGCACAACGAGGCCAACGGCGAGGGCAACAACGACGGCGAGAGCCACAACCGGTCGTGGAACTGCGGGGTCGAGGGGCCGACGGACGACCCCGAGGTGCGGGCGCTCCGCGCGCGCCAGCGCCGCAACTTCCTCGCCACGCTGCTGCTCTCCCAGGGTGTGCCGATGCTCGCGCACGGCGACGAGATCGCGCGCACGCAGGGCGGCAACAACAACGGGTACTGCCAGGACAACGAGATCACGTGGATGGACTGGGGCGGCGAGGAGGGCCTCGACGACGAGCGGGCCGCGCTCCTCGACTTCGCCCGCCGCGTCGTGTGGCTGCGCCGCGACCACCCCGTGCTGCACCGGCGGCGCTTCTTCCTGGGCCGCGGCGGCGCCGGGACGACCGACGACGAGCTGCCCGACATCGAGTGGCTCGACATCACCGGGTCGCGCATGGACCAGCAGGACTGGGACCACGCGTACGCGCGCACCGTCATGGTGTTCCTCAACGGCGACGCGATCCCCGAGCAGGACCGGCGCGGTGAGCCGATCGTCGACGACTCGTTCCTGCTGCTCCTCAACGCCCACTCGGACGCCCTCGAGTTCACCGTGCCGCCCGCGGCGTACGGGGAGGGCTGGGACGTCGTGCTGGACACCGACGGCACGGTCGACGTCGGCGACTCCCTGCGCCCGGGCGACACGGTCTCCGTGACGGGACGCAGCGTCATCGTCCTGACCCGCCCGCCGCTGCGATGACGGTCCCCGCACGCGACGCAGCCGCGACCGGCGCGCCGCCCCGCGTCCCGGTCTCGACGTACCGGCTGCAGCTCGGCCCCGACCTGACGTTCGACGACGCCGTGCGCCAGGTGCCCTACCTCGCGTCGCTCGGGGTCACGCACCTCTACCTCTCTCCCGTGCTCCAGGCCGCGCCCGGCTCGACCCACGGGTACGACGTGGTCGACCACACGCGCGTCAGCGACGAGCTCGGCGGCCGCGAGGGCCTGGAGCGCCTGGCCGAGAGCGCCCGCGCGGCCGGGATGGGCCTGGTGCTGGACGTCGTGCCGAACCACATGGCCGTGCCGACGCCCGCCTGGCACAACCGCGCGCTGTGGTCGGTGCTGGAGGACGGCGCCGACTCGCCCTACGCCCGGTGGTTCGACGTCGACTGGTCGGCGGGCGAGGGCGCGGTGCTCATGCCGGTCCTCGGCGCGCGACTGGGCGACGCTCTCGCGGCGGGCGAGATCGTGCTCGACGAGGTCCAGGTTCCCGGGTGGCCGGGGTCCCGGCGCGTGCTGCGGTACTACGACCACGTCTTCCCGGTGCGGGCGGGCACGGAGGACCTGCCGCTCACCGAGCTGGTGGAGCGCCAGCACTACCGCCTCGCGTACTGGCGCGTCGGCGACGAGGAGCTCAACTACCGGCGCTTCTTCGACGTCGGTTCGCTCGTCGCCGTCCGGGTCGAGGACGAGGAGGTGTTCGACGCGACGCACGAGCTCGTGCTCGGCCTCGTCACGGACGGCACGGTCGACGGCCTGCGCATCGACCACCCGGACGGCCTCGCGGACCCGGCGCAGTACCTCCAGCGCCTCGCCGACCGCACGGACGGCGCCTGGGTCGTCGTGGAGAAGATCCTCGCGGGCGAGGAGCAGGTGCCCCCGGACTGGGCGACGGTCGGGACCACGGGGTACGACGTCGCGTGGCGGCTCCAGCAGCTCTTCGTCGACCCGGGCGGCCGGTCGGGCCTCGACGCGGTGATGACGCGCCTCACGGGCGCGGCGCCGGGCGGCCTGGGCGCCCTCGTCGAGGAGGCGAAGCGCGAGGTCGTCGCAGGGCCGTTGTACGCGGAGGTGCACCGGCTGACCGACCTGGCGGCCGCCGTCTGCCACGACGACCCGCGGCTGCGCGACCACACGTGGCGCGGCCTGCACCAGTGCCTGCGCGAGCTGCTCGTCGCGTTCGACCGGTACCGGGCGTACGTCGTCCCGGGCACGCCGCCGCGGCACGAGGCGGTCCGGGCGGTCGAGGAGGCGGCCGAGCGTGCGCGGGCACGGCTCGACCCGGAGCGCGCGGAGACGCTCGCCGTCGTGGTCGACCTCGTCCTGGGCCGGGAGGTGGGGAGCGCGGGACGGCGCCGGGAGGCGCGGCGCGACGAGCTCGTGGTGCGCTTCCAGCAGGTGTGCGGGGCCGTGACGGCGAAGGGCGTGGAGGACACCGCGTTCTACCGCTGGCCGGAGCTCGTGAGCCTGTGCGAGGTGGGGGGCGAGCCGGACCGGTTCAGCCTCGGCGTGCACGACTGGCACGCGTTCGCGCAGCGGTTCGCCGCGCTCACCCCGCACGCCCTCACGGCGGGCTCCACGCACGACACCAAGCGCGGCGAGGACACGCGCGCCGCGCTCGGGGTGCTCTCCGAGGACGCGGCGGGCTGGTCACGCCTCGTCGACGAGGTCCGCGCGGCGACCGCGCCCTACCGCGGGGTGCTCGTGGACGGGCTCGCGGAGAACCTGCTGTGGCAGACGGTCGCGGGGACGTGGCTGCCCGACGCGGGCGCCGGGGCCGACCCGGGCGTCGTCACGACCGCCGGCACGGCCGTCGCGGCGATCGCGCCCGACCGCCTCGTCGACTACCTGCGCAAGGCGCTCCGCGAGGCCAAGGTCGCGACGTCCTGGACGAGCCCGGACGACGCCTACGAGGAGGCCGTCGCGGACCTCGCGCGGCGCGCGCTCGCCGACCCGGCCGTGACAGGCGCCTTCGCCCGGTGGTCCCGGGAGCACCGCGAGGAGCTGCGCGCCGCGAGCCTCGGGATCACGCTCGTCCGGCTCACGGCGCCCGGCGTCGCGGACGTGTACCAGGGGGCGGAGTCCTACGCGCCGACCCTCGTGGACCCGGACAACCGCCGCCCGGTCGACGTCGAGGCGCTGACGGAGCGGCTGGCGCGGCTCGACGGCGGGGCGCCCGCGCGCACGCTCGCGGACGAGAAGCTGCTCGTCACGGCGCGCGCGCTGCGGCTGCGCCGAGCCCTCGCCGACGCGTTCGTGGGCGAGGGCGCCGGGTACGCCCCCGTCGCGTCGTCGACGCCGTGCGCGCTCGCGTTCGCGCGCACGACGCCGCGCGGCCCGCGCACGGGCGCCGACGCGGACGCCGCGCCCGTCGCGCGCGTGGTGACCGTCGCGACGCGCCTCGCCGGCACGGTCGACCGGCTCGGCGGGTGGCGCGACCACGTCGTCGCGCTGCCCGAGGGCACGGGGGCGTGGGTCGACGTGCTCACCGGGCGCGAGCACCCGTCCGGCACGGTGCGCGTGGCAGACCTGCTCGCCGACCTGCCGGTCGCGCTGCTCGTCGACCGGGGCGACGCCGGGAGCGCCGCCGTCGCGAGCCCGGGCGAGACGCGGGAGCCCGCCGAGGACGCGCCGTGACGACCGATCCGAGAACCCCGACGTCCGGCGCCCCCGCACCCCGCGTCCCCCCGCCCCGCGCGACCCCCATGCTCTCCGTGCCCGGGCCACGACCCCTCGTCTGGGCGCCGACGGCGCGCGGCGTCGAGCTGCTCCTGCCCGAGCCCGGCTCGGGCACGTTCGACGGCGCCGAGCGACGACCGCTGCGCCTCGTGGGCGCGCACGTGCCCGGCTGGTGGGGCTACGACCACGAGCTGCCGTGGGGCACGGACTACGGCTTCGCCGTCGACGGCGGACCGGGCCGGCCAGACCCCCGCAGCCCGTGGCAGCCCTACGGCGTGCACGGTCCGAGCCGCACGTTCGACGCGGCGTTCGCGTGGACCGACGACGCGTGGGAGGGCCGGGACGTACGGGGCGAGGTCCTCTACGAGCTGCACGTGGGGACGTTCACGCCGCAGGGCACGCTCGACGCCGCGATCGACCGGCTCGACCACCTGGTCGACCTGGGCGTCGGCGCGGTCGAGCTCCTGCCGGTCGCGGCGTTCGGCGGCGAGCGTGGCTGGGGCTACGACGGCGTGCACCCGTACGCGGTGCACGAGCCGTACGGCGGTCCCCGCGCGCTCCAGCGGTTCGTGGACGCCGCGCACGCGCGCGGGCTCGCGGTCGTGCTGGACGTCGTCTACAACCACCTCGGTCCGTCGGGGAACTACCTGCCGGAGTTCGGCCCGTACTTCACGGACGCGCACGAGACTCCCTGGGGCTCGGCGGTGAACCTCGACCGCCCGGGCAGCCGCGAGGTGCGCGAGTGGGTGATCGACAACGCCGAGCGATGGTTCGTCGAGTTCCACGTCGACGCGCTGCGCCTCGACGCCGTGCACGCGCTCGTCGACGACTCCCCCACGCACCTGCTGGCCGAGCTCGCGCGACGCGTCGACCGGGTCGAGCAGGAGCTCGGGCGGCCGCTCACCCTCGTGGCGGAGTCGGACGAGAACGACCCGGCCACGGTCACGGGCGTCGAGCAGGGCGGGCGGGGCATGCGCGCCCAGTGGGCCGACGACGTCCACCACGCCGTGCACGCGCTCCTCACCGGCGAGCGGCAGGGCTACTACGTCGACTTCGGCTCGGTCGCGGTGCTGCGCAAGGCCCTCACGGGCGTGTTCGTGCACGACGGCACGTTCTCCACCTTCCGCGGCCGCACGTGGGGCCACCCGGTACCCGCGGGGGCCGACGGGCACGCGTTCGTCGTGAGCGCGCAGAACCACGACCAGGTCGGCAACCGCGCGTTCGGGGACCGGACGTCGGCCACGCTCGACGGCGGGGGGCTCGCCACGGCCGCGGCGCTCGTGCTCGTCTCCCCGTTCACGCCGCTGCTCTTCATGGGCGAGGAGTGGGGCGCGTCCACGCCGTGGCAGTTCTTCACCGACCACGCCGAGCCGGAGCTCGCCGAGGCGGTCCGGCGCGGCCGTGCCGCCGAGTTCGCCGACCACGGGTGGGCCGACGGCGCACCCGTCCCCGACCCGCAGGCGCGGGAGACCCGCGACGCCAGCGTCCTCGACTGGGACGAGCGCGACCGGGGCGAGCACGCGCGGTTGCTCGCCTGGTACCGGGCGCTGGTGGCGCTGCGGTCGCGCCCGGACGTCCGCTCGGGCGACCTCTCGGTCGTGCGGGTGCACGGGCCCGACGGCGTGGAGGACGACGCGTCCGGCGAGGAGCCGTCCGCGGCGTCCGCCCCGCACGGCGGTCCCGCGTTCGTCGTGGACCGGCGGACCGTCGCGGTCGCGGTCAACCTCGGCGAGGAGCCCCGGCGGCTCCGGCTCGCGCTCGGCGGTACGCCGCGCGTGCTCGCCGCGTGGGACCCCGCGACGAGCGTGCACCGGCGCGGCGTCGACCTCCCCGCGCGTTCGGTCGCCGTCCTGGCCTGGGTGTGACTACGCTCACGCCCATGTCGACGACGAAGAAGAAGTCGAAGAAGAAGCACGGCAAGGGCTCGACGTCCGGCTCCGGTGCCGGCGCAGGGTCGGGCTCGGCGTCGGCGGCGCTCGACACCGACTGGGAGGTCGCCCCGACCGAGTCGCTGCGCGTGCGCGCCGGGTTCGACCTGGCAGCGTTCGACCGTGGCTCGACCCCGGGCTTCGCGGGCGACAAGGCCGCCGGACAGGCCCTCGTCGCGCGGCACGCGGACGAGCTCTCCGAGCTCCAGGAGCGCCTGTTCGCCGAGGGCCGGTCGGGCGGCTCGCGCTCCGTGCTGCTCGTGCTCCAGGGCATGGACACCGCGGGCAAGGGCGGCATCGTGCGGCACGTCGTCGGCCTCGTCGACCCGCAGGGCGTCGCGCACCGCTCGTTCGGCGTCCCGACGCCCGAGGAGCGCAAGCACCACTACCTCTGGCGCATCCGCCGCGCCCTGCCCGAGCCCGGGTACATCGGCGTCTTCGACCGTTCCCACTACGAGGACGTGCTGGTCGCGCGCGTCGACGGCCTCGTGGCCCCCGACGTCTGGGAGGCGCGGTACGACGAGATCAACCGGTTCGAGGAGAAGGTCGTCGCGTCCGGGACCACGATCGTCAAGGTCGCGCTGCTCGTCTCCTACGAGGAGCAGCGCGCGCGGCTCATGGAGCGCCTCGAGCGACCGGACAAGTTCTGGAAGTACAACCCGAACGACGTCGACTCGCGCCAGAAGTGGCCCGCGTACCAGGAGGCGTACCAGGCCGTCCTCGACCGGACGAGCACGGAGGCCGCGCCCTGGCACGTGGTCCCCGCCGACCGCAAGTGGTTCGCGCGTCTCGCGGTGAGCGAGCTGCTGCTCGACGCGCTGCGTCGCCTCGACCTCGGCTGGCCCCCGGCCGACTTCGACATCGAGGTCGAGAAGAAGCGCCTCGCCGCGACGTGAGCCGCGGGACCGTGCGCGCTCGCGTCAGGCGGACGCGCGCGCGACCGCGCGACCGTCCTCGGCCAGCGCACCGAGGCGGGAGAGCGCGCGGTAGTACTTCTTGCGGTACCCGCCGCGCAGCATCTCCTCCGTGAACAGGCTCCGCTCGCCCGCGTAGTCGCCCGACCCGGCGAGCAGCACCGGCACGTCGCGGTCGTAGAGGCGGTCGACGAGGACGACGAGGCGCAGCGCGGCCGACTGCTCGGTCACGGTGTGCACGCCGGTGAGCGCGACGACCTCGACGCCGTCGAGCAGTGCGCGGTAGCGGCTCGGGTGCACCTGGGAGAGGTGCCCGAGCAGGTCGTCGAACCCGTCCAGCGTGGCCCCGGGCCGGCCTGCGACGGCGGCCCGCACGGCGTCCTCGGGGAGCGGGGCGGAGTCGGTGACGACCGCGCGGTGGCGGTAGTCCTCGCCGTCGACGCGCAGCACCTCGAACCGGGCCGCGAGCGCCTGGATCTCGCGCAGGAAGTCCTCGGCCGCGAAGCGGCCCTCGCCGAGCGCCTCGGGCAGCGTGTTCGACGTCGCCGCGAGCGCGACGCCGCGGTCGGCGAGCTCGCGCAGGAGCCGGGACATGAGCACGGTGTCGCCCGGGTCGTCGAGCTCGAACTCGTCGATGCACACGAGCTTCTTCGTGGCGAGCGCGTCCACGGTCGCCTGGAAGCCGAGCGCGCCCACGAGGTTCGTGTACTCGACGAACGTGCCGTAGGCGCTCACGTCGAGGCCCACGGCGTGCGCGAGGGACGTGAGGAGGTGGGTCTTGCCGACGCCGAACCCGCCGTCCATGTACACCGCGGGCGCGGTCTGCTTGCGGCCGCCGAAGAGTCCCTTGCGCGCGGGCTTCACGACGGCGGCCGCGACCTCCTCGAGCCGCGCGACGGTGCGCGCCTGGCTCGGGTACGCGGGGTTCGCGCGGTAGGTCGAGAAGCGGGCGTCGGCGAAGTGCCGCGGCGGCAGGAGGTCGGCCAGGAGCCGTGCGGGCGGGACGGACGGGCGGACGTCCGCAAGGGCGCGCGCGCGTCCGGGCACGGCGGGAGCCGCGTCGGAGGCCGACGCGCGGGCGGTGCCGGGGAGGGCTGCCGGGGCCGAGGCGCCACCGGCGACGGGCGCAGTCACGAGGATCCAGCCTACGCCTGCGGCTAGCCTGGCCGCTGTGACCTCCACCACGGCACCCTCCGACGAGCCCGCTGCGGCGCCCACCGAGCCGCCCGCGGGACGCACGGACCTTCCCCCGCTCGACGTGCTCCTGCCCGCCGCGGAGCACCTGCTTCCCGACCCGCGGGAGGAACGTCTCGCGGTCCTCTACGCGTACGGGCCGCCGTCGCGCGCCGCCCACGTGGTGCGCGCCAACATGGTCGCGAGCGCCGACGGCGCGGCGTGGGGCCCGGACCACCGCTCGGGGTCCATCAACGACGACGCCGACTGGCGGGTCTTCCGGGTCCTGCGCGCGCTCGCCGACGTCGTGCTCGTCGGCGCGGGGACCGCCCGTGCCGAGGGCTACACCGCGCTCGACCGGCCGCGCGGCCTGCGGCACCTGCACGACGCCCCGCTCGAGCTCGCGATCGTGACCCGGACGGGTCGTGTGCCCGAGCCGCTCGCGCACGGTGACCGGCCGCCGTACGTGCTCACCGGGCCTGCCGGGGCCGCCACGGCGAGAGGCGACGTGCCCGCGGACCGGGTGCTCGTCGTCGGGCAGGACGCCGCGGGCGTGCAGGACGAGCCCGAGCCGGGCGTCGGCGTGGACCTGGCCGCGGGGCTCGCCGCGCTCGCCGACCGCGGCCTGGCCCGCGTGCTCACCGAGGGCGGGCCGACCCTCCTGGGCGACCTGCTCGCGGCGGACCTCGTCGACGAGCTGTGCGTCACCACGACCCCGACCGTCGTCGGACGCGGTCCCGGCCGCATCGTGGCCGGGACGGCGCCGTCCGGCACGACGGCGCTCCCGCCCCGGGGCGCGCGCCTCGCCCACCTGCTGCACAGCCCCGAGGACCGGCCGGGCTCCCCCGCCGGTACGACCGCCGCGCGCTGGCTCCTGCCGATAGGCTGACCCGCGTGACCGACACGATCCTCGTCCTGACCGAAGACACGCTGAACCCGGCCGACGTGCAGCACATCCTGTCGCTGCACGAGGACGAGCAGCTCGCCTACCGGGTCCTCGTGCCCGCGGACACGGAGCGCAACGTGATCTCCGGGATCATCGACCACCTGAGCGTGGGCGAGCTCAAGGAGGCGTGGGACGAGGTCCTGGGGCGCGAGCCCTCGCCCGCGACGGCCAAGGCGGAGGCGAGCGAGCAGCTCGAGCGCAGCGTGGCCGAGCTGCGCGCGGCGGGTCGCGAGGCGGACGGGGTCGTGGTCGACGACGACCCTCTGCCGGCGCTGCGCACGGCCGTGGCGGCCGGGGGTGCGCGCGAGATCGTCGTCGTGACGTACCCGCACGCGGTCGAGGACACGTTCCACACCGACTGGGCGTCCCGCGCGCGCGAGGAGCTCCACGTCCCGGTGCTGCACCTGTACTCGGGCACGAGCGAGCTCGGCTGACCCGGCCCCTCGCGCCGCACCTGCGGCCTGGTCACTCCCCGCGGACGCGGTGCCCCGCGCGGCGGATGGTCGCGCGGGCGAGCTGGTCGGTCGAATCGAGGTAGAGCGGGTCGGCGAGCAGGTCGTGGTCGACCGCGACCACCGACAGCTCCGTGCAGCCCAGCACGATCACCTGGGCACCGCGCTCGACGAGCCGACCCGCGACGGCGCGGAACGTCTCGATGTCGACGGGCCGTCCGGCCTTGACCTGCTCGTAGATGATCTGCGACACGAGCGCCTGGTCGGCGTCGTCCGGGACGAGCGCGTCGACGCCGTGGCGCGCGAAGGCGTCCTGGTAGACGCCCGACGCCGCGGTGCCCGCCGTCGCGAGCAGGCCCACCGCGCGCAGGTCGGCGACGCGCGTCCGGGCGGCGTCGACCGTCGTGTCGATGATGGACACGAACGGGACGCTGATCGCGTCGAGCACCTGCTGGGTGAAGTAGTGGGCCGTGTTGCACGGCATGACGAGGAAGTCCGCCCCGAAGCGCTCGAGCCGTCCCGCGTCGAGCGCCAGCACCGGGCCGGGGTCGGCGTCCGAGCGCCCGAGGATGAACGCCGTGCGGTCCGGGATCGTCGCGTGGTTGAGCACGACGGCGTCCACGTGGTCCTGGTCACGCTCGGCCTCCGTGAGCTCGACGAGGAGCTGGAGGAAGTACGCCGTGGCGAGCGGCCCGACACCTCCGAGCACTCCGACGAGGGGCTGGGCGTGGTCCTGGTCCGGTCGCGACGTCACCCGTGGATCCTACGGCGGCCCGCCCCGCCCATCGCCACGGCCACCGGTCCCGGCCCGACGACCCCGCCGCTAGGGTGACGGCCATGACACTGCGCCACGTCCTGTTCGACGCCGACGGCGTGCTCCAGCACATCCCCGACGGCTGGTACGCGGCGGTCGAGCGCTACCTCGGTGACCGGACCCGGGAGTTCCTGCTCGAGACCTGGAGCGAGGAGCTGCCCATGCTCGTGGGCGACGGCGACTACCTCCCCGTGCTCGCCGCCGGACTGGAGCGGTACGGCGTGACGGAGCCGGCGGAGGACGTGTACCGCGCGATCTGGTTCGACGCGCTCGAGGTCGTGGACACGTCGTTCGACCTCGTGCGGGCGCTGCGCGCGAGCGGCTACGGCGTGCACCTGGGCACCAACCAGGAGAGCCGGCGCGTGCCGTTCATGCGCCGGACCCTCGGTTACGACGCCGAGTTCGACACGAGCTGGTACTCGTGCGAGCTCGGGCTCGCCAAGCCGGACCCGCGGTTCTTCCGCGAGGCTGCGGCGCGGATCGGCGCGGACCCGGGCGAGGTGCTCTTCGTCGACGACACCGTGCGCAACGTCGAGGGTGCGCGCGTCGCCGGCATGGTCGGGGTGCACTGGGACGTCTCGCGCGGCCACGACGAGCTCGTGCGCGTGCTCGCCGGGCACGGCGTCGTCGTCCGCGCCGGTCAGGACCCCACGGGTGTGGGTGTCGTGGGCGAGGGCCCCGGCCCGGGCCCGGCCGTACCCGGCCCGTAGGATGGCGGACGCCCGCCGACCACACAGAGAAACGGACGACTCTTCGCGATGACGTACGGCAACGCCGAGTTCCTCCCCATCGTCCTGGGGACCAACCTCAACACCTACAACATCGCGAGATCGTTGCACGAGGCGTACGGCGTCCGCACGCTGGCCCTGGGCCGATTCCCCCTGCGGGAGACGGCGGACTCCCGCATCGTCGACGTGCGCACCTACCGCGACTTCGACGACCCGGAGCGCATCGTCGCGGTCCTGCGCGAGCTGGCCCAGGAGTTCCCGGGCCGCAAGCGCCTGCTCATCGCGAACATCGAGTTCTACACGAACGTCGTGATCGCGCACCGCGCCGAGCTCGAGGACCTCTACCTCATCCCGCTCGTCGGCCAGGAGCTGGCGGCGCGGCTCATGAACAAGACCGACTTCTACCGCACGTGCGCCGAGCTGGGCGTGCCGCACCCGGAGACGGTGATCGCCACGGCTGCGCACGTCGACGCCCCGGGCTTCGGGGAGGACCTGCCGTTCCCCTACCCGCTCATCCTCAAGCCGTCGGACACGGACACCTACCCGCGCCTCCAGTTCGAGGGCAAGAAGAAGGTCTACCTCGTCCAGGACGCGGCGGAGCTGCGCGACGTCGCGCGCCGCATCTACGCCGCGGGCTACACGGACGACCTCATCGTGCAGGAGTACCTCGCGGGCGACGAGTCGGTCATGCGCGTGGTCAACACGTACTCCGACCGGCACGGCCGGCTGCGGTTCCTGTCCGCCGCCCAGATCGTGCTCGGCGAGTACGACCCGAAGCTCGTGGGCAACTACAACGCCGTCGTGACGATGAAGGACGACAAGCTCACCGAGTCGATCCGGCACCTGCTCGACAGCCTCGGCTACGTGGGCGCCGCGAACCTCGACGTCATGTACGACCGCCGCACCGGCACGAGCAAGATCCTCGAGGTCAACCTGCGCCAGGGTGCCGCGAGCTTCTACACGATGGCCGCGGGCGGCAACCTCGCGCGCTGCTACGTCGAGGACCTGGTGCACGGGCGCGAGCTGCCCGAGCAGGTCACGTCGGAGGCGCGGCTGTGGGTCAACGTGCCCTACCCGGTCGTCCGGGCCCTCGTGCCGGTGTCGCTGCGCCACCGGGTGAAGAAGGCCCGCAAGCACGGCGTCTGGCACACGTTGCGTTACGCACCGGACAGGAGCCTGCGCCGTCGGGTCGACGTGTGGCGCGTCGACCTGCGCCACACGCTCGACTACGTGAAGTTCGCGCGCTCGCGTCCGTCTGCGTGACCCCGGGAGGCGCCGCGCCGAGCAGGCGGTCTCGGTCGGTCCCGTGTCACGGACGCACCAGGACCGCCTGCTCGGCCGTCCGGGGTCAGGAGCTCAGCGCGGACCGCACTGCCTCGACGATCCGGCGCGCCGTCGCGACCCCGACCGTGGTCGGCAGGTTGACGACGCGCGCCACGAGGTCCTCGGTCGTCGCGAGCGCGGGGTCGCCGGGCGTGTACCCGTAGACCGTCGGGTCGTCCGGGCCGGGGAACAGCGCGGGCCGGTACCACTTGCCGACGTAGAACCCGGCGGCCGTGAGCTCCCGCACGAGCCGGTCGGCGGTCGGCGCGTCGGGCGCGAAGAAGGGGAACCGGACCAGCGGCGCGCGCTCGCCGATGCCCGCCGGCACCTCGACGACGTCGGACAGCCCGCGCACGTACTCCGCGACGGTGTCCGCGCGGCGCGCCTCGACGTCGCCGCTCGACCGCAGCGCGTCGACCATCCGGCCGGTGACCCACGACGACGGCCGCTGCGGCGGGTGCGCGAGCCCGCCCCGGTTCTCGACGGGGGCGATCGCCGGCTCGTACGCGCCGACGGCGGTGAGCGCGCCGCGCACCTTCCCCGCCGCCCCGCCCGGGAGCCGGTTGAGCACGCGGACCTGCGTGCGGAAGCTGCGCGCGGCGAGGTCGAGCCGCGCGCCCACGACCGGCAGCGCGTCGAGCGCGGAGACGACCGCGGCGCGCAGCGCGGGCTCGAGCGCGGGGTTCACCCAGACGGCGCCCCCGAACCGCGTGGGGAGCATCTTCTCGACACCGAACGAGTGGAACGACACGTCCGCGACGGGCGACCCGTCGGCGTCGCGCGCGAGGCGCGTCACGCAGTGCGCGCTGTCCTCGACGAGCAGCGCGCCGACGGAGCGCGCCGCGGCGCGCAGCCGGAGCGCGGTCGCGTCGTCGACGATGCCGAACGTGTTCTGGAGCACGACGGCGCGCGTGGCCGGCCCGACGGCGAGCCGGTCGGGGTCGATGGCGACCGTCGCCGGGGAGACCTCGGCGTAGACGGGCCGCAGCCCGGCGACGAGGACGGGATCGACCGCCGTCGAGCACGTGAACACCTGGGTGACCACCTCGCCCGCCCCGCGCGCCGCGGCGAGCGCGCGGAACACGACCTCCATCCCGTAGCGGGCCTTGAAGACGAGGAACCAGTCGGCCGGGTCGGTGCCCGTCCGGTCGGCGAGCATCCTCGTCGCGGTCGCGTCCTGCGGGTGGCGGCTCATCGTTCTCCGTGTCGTCCGGCGTCAGGGTGGGGCCGACGCGGCGGCCGGCCGGGACTAGCCTGCCACGTCGGAGGCGCGTACGGCCCGGGCCTCACGCGCGCCGTCGTGCCGGGTCGAGCCTAGGCCGCACGCGCCGACGGCGGCCGCCGCGCCGGAGCGCGACGACCGCCGTCGGGGCGTGCGGTGGTGAGCCGTCAGGCGTCGGACTCGGTCCGGTCGCCCGACCACTCGGTGTGGAACGTGCCCGCCTTGTCGACGCGGCGGTAGGTGTGCGCGCCGAAGAAGTCGCGCTGGGCCTGGATGAGGGCCGCCGGCAGACGCTCGGCCCGGACGCCGTCGTAGTAGGCGAGCGACGACGAGAACGCGGGCGTCGGGACGCCGTTGAGGGCAGCCTGCGCGACGACGCGACGCCACGCGGCGAGGCCGTTGCCCACCGCGCCGGTGAAGTACTCGTCGGCGAGGAGCAGCGGGAGCTGCGCGTCACGCTCGTACGCCTCGGTGATGCGGTTGAGGAACCGCGCGCGGATGATGCACCCGCCACGCCAGATGCGCGCCATGGCCCCGCGGTCGATGTCCCAGCCGTACTCGGCGGACGCCGCCGCGATCTGGTCGAAGCCCTGCGAGTACGCGACGACCTTGGACGCGTAGAGCGCGAGGCGCACGTCCTCGACGAACGCGTCGCGGTCCTGCACGTCCCACGCCGCAGCGTCGGCGGGCAGCGCCGCGCGGCCGGCTTCGCGCTGCGGGACGGACCCCGACAGCGCGCGGGCGAACGTCGCCTCGGCGATGCCCGTGATCGGCACGCCGAGGTCGAGGCCGTTCTGCACCGTCCAGCGGCCGGTGCCCTTCTGCTCCGCCTGGTCGAGCACGACGTCGACGAACGCCTTGCCGGTCTCCGCGTCCACGTGCTGGAGCACGTCGGCGGTGATCTCGATGAGGAACGACTCGAGGTCCCCCGTGTTCCACTGCGCGAAGATCTCGCCGATCTCCTGCGCGGACGCGCCGAGCCCCTGCTTGAGCAGGTCGTACGCCTCGGCGATGAGCTGCATGTCGGCGTACTCGATGCCGTTGTGCACCATCTTGACGAAGTGGCCGGCGCCGTCGGGCCCGACGTAGGTGCAGCACGGCACGCCGTCGACCTTCGCCGAGATGTCCTCGAGGATCGGGCCGAGGCTCTGGTAGGACTCGCGGGTACCGCCGGGCATGATCGACGGGCCGTTGAGCGCGCCCTCCTCGCCGCCCGAGACACCGGTGCCCACGAAGTGCAGGCCCTGGGCCGCGAGCGCCTTCTCCCGGCGGATCGTGTCCGGGAAGTGCGCGTTGCCGGCGTCGACGACGATGTCGCCCTCCTCCAGCAGCGGCACGAGCTCGTCGATGACGGCGTCGGTCGCCGCGCCGGCCTTGACCATGATGACGACCTTGCGCGGGCGCTCGAGCGACGCGACGAAGTCGGCCATCGACTCGGACGGGACGAAGTCGCCCTCGGTGCCCGCCTCGGCGATCAGGGACTCGGTCTTGGCATACGAGCGGTTGTGCACCGCGACCGTGTAGCCGTGCCGGGCGAAGTTCCGGGCCAGGTTGCGACCCATGACGGCGAGTCCGGTCACACCGATCTGTGCGCGTGCTGACATCTGCTTCCCTGCTCCTCGAGGGTCGGTCCCGGCGCACGACGGCCGCGCGGGGAGGGCGCGGAACCGGACCGGGCCGGGCGGGAGCGCGGCCGGGTGCACCGGTGATGGATACCCGGCCAGCCTAGTCCTCGTGCGCCGCACCGCTCCCGAGCGGCCACGATCCGGTCACCGGAAGCGTTCTTGACGAAGTCGGGATCACGATTCGATGACACCCGCGCGGCGCGCGTCCGGTTCGTCCGGTCGGCTCGTAGTGTGCCGAGGGTGATCACCGCTCACGGGACCGACGCTCCCCCGGAGTTCCGTGCCGTCCTCGACGCCCTCGGCGCGCGGCGGCTGCGACCCGAGGTGACGCTGCGCGAGGTCCCCGCCCCCCGCCGGATCGCGCCGTGGTCGGTCGCTCTGACGGGCGAGGTGGAGGCCGCACGCTCCGAGGACCCCGACCTCGCGTCGGGCCGGTTCATCGTGCTCCACGACCCTGACGGCCAGGAGGCGTGGCAGGGCACCTTCCGCGTGGTGACGATGGTGCGCGCCACGCTCGAGCCGGAGATGGCGTCGGAGGAGATGCTCGCCGAGGTCGCGTGGACGTGGCTCGAGGACGCCCTCCACGACACCGGCGCCGCCGTGCGCGCGGAGGGCGGCACGGTGACGCGCGTCCTGTCGCAGAGCTTCGGCGCGCTCGCCGGCAAGCACAACGACGTGGAGCTGGAGATGCGCGCGTCGTGGACCCCGGTGCCCGCGGGGAGCGCCGGTGCGGCGGACCTCGGTGACCATCTCGCGGCGTGGGCGCAGCTGTTGTGCACGGCCGCCGGGCTGCCTCCCCTGCCCGACGGCGTGACGCCCCTCGGTGCTCGACCCCCTGCCCGACGCAATACCGTGAACCCATGAGCTCGACCGCAGCACCCGCACCCCCACCGCTCGACCCGACCCCCGCGACCGGCACGCACCAGACGGTCGTCACGCCGCTCACCGAGCCGTCCGACGGGCTCGGCCGCGTCGTCGACACGCAGGCGGCCTTCGCCCGCGTCGTCGACGCGTTCGCCGCCGCGAGCGGCCCGGTCGCGGCCGACGCGGAGCGCGCGTCGGGCTATCGCTACGGTCAGCGCACCTACCTCGTCCAGGTGCGCCGCGAGGGCGCGGGGACGGCGCTCGTCGACCCGGTCGCGGTGCCCGACCTGTCGCCGCTGCGGGAAGCGGTCGGCGACGCCGAGTGGGTGCTGCACGCCGCGTCGCAGGACCTGCCGGGCCTCGCCGAGCACGGCGTGGTCCCCGCGAGCGTGTTCGACACCGAGCTCGCGGCCCGCCTGCTGGGGATGGAGCGCGTCGGCCTCGCCGCCGTGGTGGCGGACGTGCTCGGCCTGGGCCTCGCGAAGGAGCACTCGGCGGTCGACTGGTCGACCCGCCCGCTCCCGGACGACTGGCTGCGGTACGCCGCGCTCGACGTCGAGGTGCTCGTCCCGCTGCGCCGTGCCCTCGGCGAGCGGCTCGAGGAGGCGGGCAAGGCCGGCTGGGCGGCGCAGGAGTTCGAGGCGGTGCGCACCGCCGGACCGCCCGCACCTCGTCCCGAGCCGTGGCGGCGCACGTCCGGCACGCACACGCTGCGCGACCCGCGCCGCCTGGCGGTCGTGCGGAGCCTGTGGGAGGCCCGGGACGCGACCGCCCGCGCGCGCGACATCGCCCCGGGCCGGGTGCTGCCCGACCGCGCGATCGTCGCCGCGGCGGAGGCGCTGCCCCGAACGGCCGGCCAGCTCGTCGAGC
This sequence comes from Cellulosimicrobium sp. GQ32, assembly GCF_059758455.1. NCBI lineage: Bacteria > Bacillati > Actinomycetota > Actinomycetes > Micrococcales > Promicromonosporaceae > Cellulosimicrobium > Cellulosimicrobium sp. GQ32. Next base: position 449,361 of record NZ_JCAXEP010000002.1, read on the forward strand.
TCCCCCCGTTCGCGGGCAAGGGCACGCGCCGCCGGGCAGCGTACTGGCAGCGCGCGATCGACGCCGCGCTCGCGCTGCCAGCGAGCGCCCTCCCCACGACGCGGGGACCGCGTACCGACGCCCCGCCGCCGCCGCGCGCGTGGGCCGACCGCGACCCCGGCGCCGCGGCCCGCCTGGAGGCGGCGCGCGGCGTCGTCCAGGGGATCTCGGAGCGGTTCACGGTCCCTGTGGAGAACGTGCTCCAGCCCGACGCGCTGCGTCGCCTGTGCTGGACGCCGCCGGACCCGCTCGACGCGGCAGGGATCGCCGCGTTCCTGCACGGGCGCGGCGCGCGCGACTGGCAGGTGGCGCTCGTCGCCGAACCCCTCGCGGAGGCGTTCGCGAGCATCGGCAGGGCGTAGCGAGCGGGTAGGGTCGTCCGCGTGCACGACGCGAACCTGACGATCCGGACAGTCACCGACCGCGCCTCCTGGGACGCCCGGGTGAACGAGCTCGGCGGCCACCCCCTCCAGCTCTGGGGCTGGGGCGAGGTCAAGGCCACGGGAGCGTGGACCCCGCACCGCGTGGAGGCGGTGGACGGCGACGGCCGCGTCCGCGGCCTGGCGCAGGTCCTCGTGCGGTCGCTCCCGGCGCAGTTCAAGGCGCTGTGCCACGTGCCCCGCGGGCCCGTGATCGCGCCGACCGGAGACGGCTGGGGCGCCGGCCCGGGCGTGGGCGACGACGCGACGCGCGACGCCGTGACCCGTGCGGTCGTCGCGTGGTGCAAGACGACGGTGGGCGGCGTGGGCGTCACGATCGAGCCCGACTGGCCGGTCGGGACGCACCTCGCGCTGCCCGACGCCCGCCCCGCGGCGAACCCGATCCTCTACCCGGTGACGCTGATCCTCGACCTGACGAAGTCCGAGGACGAGCTGACGAAGGCCATGGGCAAGTCGACGCGGTACGACATCCGCAAGGCCGCCCGCACGGGCCTCGAGGTGCGCCGCGTGACGGACGAGGCCGAGGTCCGCCAGGTCCTCGACGTCTACCACGAGACCGCCGAGCGCGCGGGCTTCGCGCTGCACGACGACGAGTACTACCTCGCGATCCACCGCGAGCTCGGCGAGCACTCGGTGCTCGTCGCGGCGTTCTCCGAGGGCGCGCCGGTGTCGTTCGTGTGGTGCGTGTCGTCGGCGACGACGTCGTTCGAGCTCTACGGCGGCATCAACGACGCGGGGCGCAAGCTGCGCGCGAACGCGCCGGTGAAGTGGCACGCGATCACGCTCGCGCAGCAGGCGGGGCTGGTCCGGTACGACATGAACGGGCTGCTCAACGACGGGATCAGCGAGTTCAAGCGCAGCTTCGCCCAGCACGACGACGAGCTCGTGCACAGCGTCGACGTGCCGTTCTCGATGTGGTACTCCGCGTGGAACAAGGGCCTGCCGACCGCGAAGAAGGTCGTGCGCAAGCTCCGCGGGAGCCGCTGACGCGGGCTCCCGAGCACCCCGAACGCCGAAGAGACCCGGTATCGCGCGATGCGATACCGGGTCTCTTCATGTCGTAGCATCGGTCTCGTGCTTTCCCGATACCCGCGGTAGCGTGTATCGCACGTACGACCCCCGAGCGGTGCCGCTCCCGGACACCGCCGTCCCGACCATCTGCATCGGATGGAGATGCCATGACCGTGGCCAACGAGGCCCCCTCTCCCACCTCGGCACCCACCCAGGCCGCGCGCCGCCGCCCCGTGCGCGACGTCGTCTTCGTCGAGGGCGTCCGCAGCCCGTTCGGCAAGGCGCGCCCCGACGGGATCTACGCCGAGACCCGCGCGGACGACCTCGCCGTGAAGACGGTCCGCGAGCTCCTGCGCCGCCGCCCCGAGCTGCCCGCCGAGCGCATCGACGAGCTCGCGCTCGCCGCGACCACGCAGACCGGTGACCAGGGCCTCACCCTCGGCCGCAGCGTCGCCGTGCTCGCGGGGCTGCCCAAGTCGGTGCCCGGCTTCGCGATCGACCGGATGTGCGCGGGCGCGATGACCGCCGTCACGACGACGGCGGCGAACGTCGCCGTGGGCGCGCAGGACGTCGTCGTCGCGGGCGGCGTCGAGCACATGGGCCACCACCCCATGGGCGAGGGGTCGGACCCGAACCCGCGGTTCGTCGCCGAGCGCCTCGTCGACTCCTCCGCGCTCGTCATGGGCGCGACGGCCGAGAACCTGCACGACCGGTACCCGCACCTCACCAAGGAGCGCGCCGACGCGTACGCCGTCGCGAGCCAGGCCAAGTACGCGAAGGCCCTCGCGAACGGCGACATCTCCCCCGACCTCGTGCCGGTCGCGACCCGGTCGACCGAGCTCGGGTGGGGCCTGGCCACGGCCGACGAGCTGCCCCGCCCCGGCACCACGGTCGACTCGATCCGCGACCTCAAGACCCCGTTCCGCCCCGGCGGCAAGGTCACCGCGGGCAACGCCTCGCCGCTGACCGACGGCGCGACGGCGTGCCTGCTCGCCGCGGGCGACGTCGCCGACGAGCTCGGCCTGCCGGCGCGCATGCGCCTCGTCGCCTACGCGTACGCGGGCGTCGACCCCGAGGTCATGGGCATCGGGCCGGTCCCCGCGACCGAGCGCGCGCTCGCGTCCGCGGGCCTGACGATCGACGACATCGGCCTGTTCGAGATCAACGAGGCGTTCGCGGTCCAGGTGCTCGCGTTCCTCGACCACTTCGGCATCGCGGACGACGACGAGCGCGTCAACCAGTACGGCGGCGCCATCGCCATGGGTCACCCGCTCGCGTCGTCGGGCGTGCGCCTCATGACGCAGCTCGCGCGCCAGTTCGAGCAGCACCCCGAGGTGCGCTACGGCCTGACCACCATGTGCGTCGGGCTCGGCATGGGCGGCACCGTGATCTGGGAGAACCCGCACCACGCCGACTACTCCGGCCACACCCTCGAGACCGCGGAGAACTGACGATGAGCGCACCCACCGACACCCAGACCCCCGCGGCCTCGCAGGACGCGACGCAGGACGCCCCCCGCGGCGAGCGCGTCACGCACTCGCTCGTGCGCGACGTCGCGCTCCCCGGCGGGACGGGCACGCTCGCCCTGCTCACGCTCGACAACGGGCTCGACCACACCAAGCCGACGACGCTCGGCCCCGAGGGCCTCGCGGAGCTGCACGCGGCCCTCGAGACACTGCGGCGCCGGGCCGCGGACGGCGAGATCGTCGCCGTCGCGATCACGGGCAAGCCGTACTTCCTCGCCGCGGGCGCGGACCTCACGCAGGCCGCGGCCGTCCAGGTGCGCGACGACGCGCTCGCCCTCGGGCGGGCCGGGCACGCCGCGTACTCGCTCCTCCAGGACATGGGCGTGCCGACGTTCGCGTTCGTCAACGGCGTCGCGCTCGGCGGCGGCCTGGAGGTCGCGCTGAACTGCACGTACCGGACCGTCGCGTCCGACGCCGGTGCGCTCGCGCTGCCCGAGGTCGGCCTGGGCCTGGTCCCCGGCTGGGGCGGCGCCTACCTCGTGCCGCGCCTGCTGGGGGTCGAGAAGGCGATGGACGTCATCCTCGCCCGCCCGGCCGCGAACAAGCCGTTCAAGGCCCAGGAGGCGTACGAGATCGGGCTCGTCGACGCGCTCTTCGAGGCGCCCGACTTCCTCGAGTCCTCGCTGCGCTGGGCCGAGGCCGTGCTGCGCGGGGAGATCGTCGTCGAGCGGCGCCAGCTCGACCCGCAGCCCGTGTGGGACGCCGTCGTCGCCGGCACGCGCCAGCGGCTCGACGCGGTCGTCGCCGGCTCGCGCCCCGCCCCGTACCGCGCGCTCGACCTCGTCGCGGCCGCGCGCACCGCGTCGCGCGAGGAGGCGTTCGCCGCCGAGGACGAGGCCCTCGCGGACCTCATCATGAGCGACGAGATGCGCGCGAGCGTCTACGCGTTCCAGCTCGTCTCGAAGGGCAAGCGGCCCCAGGGCGCGCCCGACGCGAAGCTCGCCCGCCCCGTCACCCGTGTCGGGATCGTGGGCGCGGGGCTCATGGCCGCGCAGATCGCGCTGCTGTTCGCCCAGCGCCTCCAGGTGCCGGTCGTCATGCGGGACCTCGACCAGGAGCGCGTCGACAAGGGCCTCGGCTACGTGCGCGCGACGGTCGAGAAGCTCGTCGGCTCGGGCCGCATGTCCGCGGACACCGGCGCGCGCATCGTCGGCTCCGTGCACGGCACGACCGAGCTCGGCGACTTCGCGGGCTGCGACGTCGTCATCGAGGCGGTCACGGAGATCCTGGGGCTCAAGAAGAAGGTCTTCGCCGAGCTCGAGGGCGTCCTCTCGCCCGAGGCCGTGCTGCTGACCAACACGTCCGCGCTCTCGATCACGGAGATGGCGGCCGACCTCCAGCACCCCGAGCGCGTCGTCGGGATGCACTTCTTCAACCCGGTCGCCCAGATGCCGCTCGTGGAGATCATCCAGGCGGCGAAGACCGACGACGCCGCGCTCGCCACGGCGTTCGCCATGACGAAGAAGCTCCGCAAGACGGCGGTGCTCGTCGCCGACCGCCCCGGCTTCGTCGTCAACCGCCTGCTCATCCTGCTCATGGGCAAGATCGTCGAGGCGGTCGAGAACGGCACGTCGGTCGAGGTCGCGGACCGCGCGGTCGCGCCGCTCGGGCTGCCGATGCCGCCGTTCGCGCTGTTCGACCTCGTCGGCCCGGCCGTCGGCCTGCACGTCCTCACGTCGCTGCGCGAGGACCTGGGCGAGCGGTTCCCCGAGTCCCCCGGTCTCCAGCGCATCGTCGACGAGCAGATCCCCGTCGTCCTCGACGCCCCGAAGGGCCTGCCCAAGCCCGTCGACCCGGCGATCCAAGCCGTGTTCGGCACGGGTGAGGCGGGCGGCCCGGGAGCGCTGGACGAGGCCGGCGTCCTCGACTCCGTGCTCACCGCGCTCACGCAGGAGATCGGGCTCATGCTCGACGAGGGCGTGGTCGCGAGCCCGTCGCAGATCGACCTGTGCATGATCCTCGGCGCCGGGTGGGGCTTCCACCTCGGCGGGATCACGCCGTACCTCGACCGCACGGGGTACAGCGAGAGGGTCCTGGGCCGGCGCTTCCTGCCCGACGGCGTCGCGAACGTCCCCGCGGGGTCGCGCGTCTGACCGACCGCGGTCGGACGCCGGGCCGCGAGCGCCCTCCCATGGTCGTACGACGACCGCGCGGAGGTTCCGCTCGCGGCCCGATCCGTCGCCGTCGCGCGCTCCGTAGCGTCGGGGCATGACGAACCGCACCCCCACCCTGCCCGCGACCGACCTCCCCCTGACCACGACCCCGCGCGGCACGACCGAGCGCCGGATGCTCGGCGCCCGCCGGCGCCGCGCTCCTCCTGTCCGCGTGCGGGAGCATCGGCGAGGCGGCCGCCGAGAACCGCGCGGGTCACACCAAGACCTACGAGTTCGCGACCGGGAAGGCCGGCAAGGCCGATGCCGTGCTCCCCGACTGGGTCCCCGACTCCGCCACCGACGTGCGCGAGGTGGTCCGCACGACGGGCGACGAGCGGATCCTCACGATGACGGCCGACCTCGGCGCGCTGCCCGCGAGCTGCACACCCGTCTCGGCGCAGCACCCCCTGGAGCCTCGACCCGAGCGCGGCGGCCTGACCGCCGCCGACTACCGCACGACGGCGACGCTCAGGGCGTCGTGGTGGGAGGAGGGCACGGAGCAGGGCGCCACCGCGATGTGCGGGACGTGGTGGGTCGGCGCGCAGGACGGCAGGCTCTACGGGTTCGCGCCCGAGCTCAAGGTCGTGGAGATCGAGGACCAGCCCGACCCCGCCTGACTCAGTCCTCCCAGCCCATGCGCAGCACCTCGAACGCGACCGCGTGCGTGACGCCCATGCGCTCGCCGGTGGGCGCGCTCATCGACGCGAGGAACGCCGCCGGGTCGAAGTCCGCCCAGCCGAGGCCGTCGAGGTAGGCGGCGTGCGCGCGCAGGGACGCGACGCCCGCGTCGAAGGTCGCGCTGACGTCCACGCCGTGCCGGGCGTCGGGCGAGGCCGCGACCCAGACCTGGCGCACGCCACCCCAGGGCTCGACCCCGTCCGTCTCGACCTGCTCGCGGAACACCCACCGGTTCCCCGCGTCGCGCACGGCGTCCACGACGGCCCGCCCGGTCGCGACGTGGTCGGCCTGGTTGAGCATCCCGCCCGGGAACGTCTCGCGGTAGTTCCCGGTGATCACGACGTCGGGCCGGTGGCGCCGGATCGCCGCCGCGATCGCCCGCCGCAGCGGCAGCCCGTACTCGAGCACGCCGTCCGGCAGCCCGAGGAACTCGACCTCCTCGACGCCGACGATCCGCCCGGACTCGATCTCCTCCGCCTCCCGCACACGTCGCGCCTCGTCCGGGTCCATGCCGTCGATGCCGGCCTCGCCGCTCGTCACCATGCAGTACACGACCCGCTTGCCCTGGCCCGTCCACCGCGCGACCGCCGCGGCGGCGCCGAACTCCATGTCGTCGGGATGGGCGACGACGGCGAGCGCCGTGGACCAGTCCTCGGGCAGCGGGGTGAGCGGGGGAAATGCGTCCGTCGCGGTCATGACGCCACGCTATGCCGCGCCGCGCCTGCGGGCGCGCCGACCGCGTGCCAGGGCGCCGCCGTGTCAGCGATCGACCGGTCCGTCCTCCACGACGGCGTCGACGACGGGCGCATCCTCGACGGACGTGACCGTCGGGTCGACGAACAACCGGGCCTGCTCGGCGTCGACCACGGCGCGCGCGAGCGACGCCTCGGACACGTCGACCGCGCCCGCGACCTCCTCGGCGAGCGCGCTGCGGCGCGCGTACGCGTCGAACAGCCGGGCCTTCGTCCCGAGCAGGCGCACGAGGTGCTCGTCGACGCTGTCGACCGTGAGCAGGCGGTGCACCTGGACGGTCTCGACCTGCCCCATGCGATGGGCACGGGCGACCGCCTGCGCCTCCGTCGTGGGCTTGGTCTGGGGTTCGCACAGGATCACCACGGACGCGGCCTGGAGGTTGAGGCCCACTCCCCCGACGTCGATCTGGCTCACGAGCACGCGCGGCGTCTCGGCCGCCGTGAAGTCGTCGACGATGGTCTGGCGCGTGCGCGCCGGGACCGAACCGGTCAGCGGGGCGAGGGCGAGGCCGCCGAGCGCGCGCACGACGACGTCGACGACGTCCCGGAAGTACGAGAACACCACGACCTTGCGCCCGTTGTCGGCCGCCTCGCGCGCGATCTCGACGAGCCGACGCAGCTTCGCCGAGTCCTCCGGATGGTCGACGGCGAACGCCGCGCGGCGCATCGCCATGAACGACCCCGCCGCCACGGCCTCCCGGTACGCGGCGCCGTCGACGGCCCCGAGCCACTCCCACTCGTCGACCTGCACGAGCTCGGGCAGCTCCTCGAGCACGTCGTCGGCGTTGCGCCGCAGGTAGGCGGGCGCGACGGCGCGCCGGAACGCGTCGGGCCCGGCCGCGCCGTGCGCGGCGTCGAGACGTCCGGCGAGCTCGGGCCGGAGGTAGCCGAGCAGGGTGCGGAACTCCTCGACCCGGTTCTCCATGGGCGTGCCGGTGAGGAGGAGCACGTGCTCGGTCGCTCGCGCGAGCGCCGCGACGGCGACCGAGCGCTTCGCGAGCGGGTTCTTCACGTAGTGCGCCTCGTCCACGACCAGCACGGCGAGGTCAGCCGTCGCGAACGGCTCGGTCCCGGCGCGGCGCAGGCCCGCGAAGGTCACGACGGCGACGCCGCCGGACGCACGCCACGCCTCCGCCGCGTCGTCGCGGTCCTCGCCGTGGACGGCGTGCACCGGGAGGTCCGCGTGCGCGCGCAGCTCGCGCACCCAGTTCTCCAGCACGCTCGCCGGGCACACGACGAGCGCGTGGGTCGCACCGCCGGCGACCAGGTGCGCGACCACGGCGACGGCCTGCACCGTCTTGCCCAGGCCCATCTCGTCGCCCAGGACGACCCGCCGCTGGGCGAGCGCGAAGCGCGCCCCGAACGCCTGGTACCCGCGCAGCGAGACCCGCAGGAGAGACTCGTCGAGCGCCTGCGTCCGCACGCGGTCCACGAGCTCGGCGGGCAGGTGGCCCGCCGCGGCGGCGACGTCGCGCCCGGTGGGGGCGACGCCGTCGAGCAGCGCGTAGTAGGCCGCGGACCGGCGGCGGAAGTCCTCCCAGGCGTCGTAGGGGCGTGCGGGCTCGGTGAGCAGCGCGACGACACGACCGGCCTCCTCGGCCAGCCCCGTCTCCTGTGCCCGCTTCGCGACCCCGGCGAGCGTCGCCACTGCCGCGAACGCCCGACGGCGCCGCTCGCCCCACGCGATCAGCCGGCGCGGCCCGCTCACGGCGACGAGCGCGTCGGCGCGCACGCGCTCGTGCTCGGCGAGCGCGGCGCGCACCTGGTCGCCGTACCGAGCGACGGCGGCGTCCGCCTGGTCGAGCGTGTGCAACGCCTGGACGAGCGCCGTGGCGACCGGGTCCGTCGGCGTCAGGTCGATGCGGAAGCGCAGGCTCTCGCGCACCGCGCGCGCGACCTGCTCCGCTGCGGCGAGCAGGTGCGTCGCCGTCTGCGGGCCGATCTCGGCGAGCTTCTCCAGCCCGTCGCGCCCGAGCCGCGCGACCTCGCCGACCGTCCGCACGCCCGCGCCCGCGAGCGCCCCGAGCCGCAGCCGCTCGCGCGTGACGTCGCGCAACGACGCGACGTCCACGGTGTCGAGGCGCGCGAGGACCTTCTCCTCGCGACTGTCGCCGAACGCCGCGCGCACCTGGTCACGAGCCGTCCCCGGCGCGGCGGAGAGCCCCGCGAGCAGCGCGGCGAGGGCGTCCGCCTCCGCGACGACCGCCCGTGCGGTGGCGACGTCGGGCCGCGCGTCAGGAGCCGTCATCCCAGCAGGACGACGACGCTGGCGGCATGGTCGACGTCGTCGACGAGCACGCCGTGGCGCGAGAGCGAGACGAGGCCGCAAAGAACCGGGCCGCTCACGGGAGGGCCTCCGCGTCGGCGCGCGCGGCGAGCCAGCGCTCCATCCGGCCCTGCGCCGCGTCGAGGAACGCCGTCTTGTCGCGCGTGTAGTCGTCGTAGTCGTCGGCGTCCGCGTGGCGCGCGGCGAGGCTGCGCTTCGTCGCCTCGTACGCCGCGGCCTCGGCGGGGACGGCACGCAGCCAGTCACGGAACGCGACGACGTACGCGGCGAACGGCGAGTCGAGGCGTCGGACGTGCAGGATGACGGGCAGATCGCCCTCGCCACCGGGGCGGGTGAGCAGGCGCTTGGCGTAGAGCTCCGGGGCGGGGTCGGCGCCCGGCCGCGGTACGTCCCGGTACACGCCGGGCGAGTCGGGGCGCGCGCCGCGCTCGATCGAGAACCCGAGCGGCCCGAGCGCGGCGTCGAGCTCCGCCTCGGAGGGCAGCGGCGCGACGCGCACCTGGAGGTCGATGATCGGCTTCGCCGCGAGCCCGGGGACGGCCGTCGACCCGACGTGCTCGACGACGACCCGGCCCGCGCCGTTCGGGCTCGCGAGGTCGGCGAACGCGTCGGCGACGCGCTCGGTCCACCGCCTCCCGCAGTCGGTCCATCGGGGGTCGTGGGCGTCGACGGTCGCTGCAGGCACCCGCGCACCCTACGACCCGACCCCGCCCCGGGGGGCGCGAACCCGCCGAGACGTGAGAAGTGGCCCCGGGATCTTCGCGGTCCGGGGCCACTTCTCATGTCTCGGCGAGCGGGCGCTCGTCGGCAGGTCGGGTCAGTACGTCGTCAAACCGTGGGCGCGGAACTGGTCGCGCACGCGCTCGGTGAGCTCGGCCGAGGGGGCGGGCGTGTCGTCGAGCTCGTACGTGCGCCCGAGCGCGTCCCACTTGTCGCGGCCCATCTGGTGGAAGGGCAGCACCTCGACGCGCGTCACCGTGCCGGGCCGGATCGCGTTGAGCGACGCCGTGTACGCGGCGACCTTCTCGACGTTGTCCGGGTCGTCGGTGAGGCCCGGGACGAGCACGAAGCGCACCCACACCTCGGGCGCGTGGCCGGTGAGCCCGCGCTCGGCGATCCGCCGCCCGAACCGCAGGGTCGGCTCGAGGTCGCGGCTCGTGACCCTCTTGTAGGTCTCCGGGTCGCCGGACTTCACGTCGAGCAGCACGAGGTCGGTGTCGTCGAGCATCGCGTCGGTCGCGTTCGCGCCGAGGAATCCCGACGTGTCGAGCGCGGTGTGCACGCCCATCGCCTTCGCACCGCGCAGGACGCGCGCCGCGAACGCGGGCTGCATGAGCACCTCGCCGCCGGAGAGCGTGAGCCCGCCGTGGGTGGCCCGGAAGACGGGCAGGTAGCGCTTGACCCGCCCCAGGAGCTCGTCTGCCGTGACCGGCCGACCGTCCTTCATCGCGAACGTGTCGGGGTTGTGGCAGTACAGGCACCGCAACGGGCACCCGTTGAGGAACACGGTGAGCCGGGTCCCCGGCCCGTCCACGGCGGTGACGAGCTCCCAGGAGTGGACCGAGCCGAGCTCGCCCGCGCGCATCGCCGCGAGCTTGTCGACCCGGTCCACGTCCACGACCGTCAGCCCGTCCAGGCCCGCGCCCGCCCGGCGGGCGTGGCCCACAGGCGTGCCCGACGCCGCGGGCTCGGCCGCCGAGGTCGGGGCGCCCGGCACGTCGAGGCGCGTGGCGTCGTCGGGCAGGGTGCCCCCGGCGACGCCGCACCCGCGCGACGTGCGGACGGCGGGGCCGGGAAGGATGACGGTCATGGTCGGCTCCTCAGCGTTCGTCAGAGCGCGCCGTGGAAGGTGCGCGAGAGCACGTCCAGCTGCTGCTCGCGCGTGAGGCGGACGAAGTTCACCGCGTAACCGGACACGCGGATCGTCAGCTGCGGGTAGTTCTCCGGGTGGTCCATGGCGTCCAGGAGCGTCTCGCGGTTCAGCACGTTGACGTTCATGTGGTACCCCTCGGACCCGATGTAGGCGTCCAGGAGGCCGGCGAGGTTGGTGACCTGCTCCTCCTTGGTGCGCCCGAGGCCGCTCGGCACGACCGTGTTGGTCAGCGAGATGCCGTCCTGCGCCTCGTCGTACGGCAGCTTGGCCACCGACAACGCCGACGCGAGCATGCCGTGCGTGTCGCGCCCGTTCATGGGGTTGGCGCCGGGGGCGAACGGCTCGCCGGCGCGACGACCGTCGGGCGTGTTGCCCGTCGCCTTGCCGTACACGACGTTCGACGTGATGGTCAGCACCGACTGCGTCGGCACCGCGTCGCGGTAGGTCGGGTGCGTGCGCACCTTCGCCATGAACCGCTCGACGAGGTCGACGGCGATCGCGTCGGCCCGGTCGTCGTCGTTGCCGAAGGTCGGGTACTCGCCCTCCGTCACGTAGTCGACGACGATCCCGCGCTCGTCGCGGACGACGGAGACCTTCGCGTGCTTGATCGCCGACAGCGAGTCCGCCGCGACGGACAGGCCCGCGATGCCGCACGCCATGGTCCGCAGCACGTCCTTGTCGTGCAGCGCCATCTCGATGCGCTCGTACGCGTACTTGTCGTGCGACCAGTGGATGCAGTTGAGCGCCTCGACGTAGGTCTCGGCGAGCCAGTCCATCGTCGCGTCGAACTTCGCCATGACGTCGTCGAAGTCGAGCACGTCGCCCTCGACGGGCGCCGCCACGGGCGAGACCTGCTTGCCGGAGATCTCGTCGCGGCCGCCGTTGATCGCGTAGAGCAGCGTCTTGGCGAGGTTCACGCGAGCGCCGAAGAACTGCATCTGCTTGCCGACCCGCATCGGGGACACGCAGCACGCGATCGCCGCGTCGTCGCCCCAGTGCTGGCGGATGAGCTCGTCCGACTCGTACTGCACGGCCGAGGTGTCGATCGAGACCTGCGCGCAGTAGTCCTTGAAGCCCTGCGGCAGCTCCGGGCTCCAGAAGACCGTCATGTTCGGCTCGGGTGCCGGGCCGAGGTTGTAGAGCGTCTGGAGGAACCGGAACGAGTTCTTCGTGACGAGCGGGCGCCCGTCCTCGCCCATGCCGCCGATCGTCTCGGTGACCCATGTCGGGTCGCCGGAGAACAGGGCGTCGTACTCGGGCGTGCGCAGGAACCGCACGATGCGCAGCTTGATGACGAAGTCGTCGATGATCTCCTGCGCCTCGGACTCCGTGATGCGGCCGGCCTCGAGGTCACGGTCGATGAACACGTCGAGGAACGTCGACGTGCGGCCGAGCGACATCGCGGCGCCGTTCTGCTCCTTCACCGCGGCGAGGTAGGCGAAGTAGAGCCACTGCACGGCCTCGCGGGCCGACGTCGCGGGCCCGGAGATGTCGTAGCCGTACGAGGCGGCCATCTCCTTGAGCTCGCCCAGCGCGCGGATCTGCTCCGCGTGCTCCTCGCGCTCGCGCACGACCTTCTCGCTGAAGGGCTGCGTGTCGAGCCCGAGCTTGTCGAGCTTCTTCGCGGCGATCAGCGCGTCCACGCCGTAGAGCGCGACGCGGCGGTAGTCGCCGATGATCCGGCCGCGGCCGTAGGCGTCGGGCAGGCCCGTGATGATGTGCGAGCTGCGGGCTGCGCGCACGTTCGGCGGGTAGACGTCGAACACGCCCTGGTTGTGCGTCTTGCGGTACTCGGTGAAGACCTTGCGCAGGGTCTCGTCGACCTCGTAGCCGTAGGTCTGGAGCGCGCCCTCGACCATGCGCCAGCCGCCGTTCGGCATGATCGCGCGCTTGAGCGGGGCGTCGGTCTGGAGACCGACGATCACCTCGTGCGCCTTGTCGATGTAGCCCGGCGCGTGCGCCGTGATGCCGGCGGGCGTGTGGGTGTCGACGTCGTAGATCCCCATCTCCCGCTCCTCCGGGAACATGGCGGACAGCGTGCTCCAGATGCCCGTCGTGCGCTCCGTGGGGCCGGCGAGGAACGACGCGTCGCCCGTGTACGGGCGGTAGTTGCGCTGGATGAAGTCGCGCACGTCGACCGTGTCGCGCCACGGGCCGTCGGTGAAGCCCTCCCACGCGGGGACGTGCGCGGTGTCGTGCTGCGGGTCGACGCTGCTCTCCACCGCACGGCCGCCGCTCGTCGTGCCGGGTGCCTCGGAAACGCTGGTCATCTGGACCTCCCTCGTGCCTGACGCGCGGGTCCGCGCGCCGGCCGGACCCGCCGGTCTCGCGAGGCCTCGGGTGGAGGCCCTCGACCGAGGTTCCGACGGGCTCCTTCGCCACCTCCAGGCTAGGTTCACGACGCTCCCCGCGGAGGAGTTTCGGGGTGTCCGGGGACCTAGGTCCCGAGCCGGGCGGGACCCCGCAAGATCGTTGATATCTCGCGGTTCCCGCCCCATCGACATCCCCTCGCGACCAGCCCTTGTGATGACCTTCACAAGGGCTGGGAACCCCGCGACGACCGCGGCAGCACGCGCCCGTGACGTACGACACGGACGCGCGTCACACCCTCGCCCGACGTGCTCCCGGCTTCCGTGTGAGACTGCCCGGGTGAAGCGCACCGTAGGGGTCGAGGAAGAGTTCCTGCTCGTCGGCGACGACGGGCATCCGGTAGCCCGGGCCGCGGAGGCCCTCGAGGCGTCCGGCACCGACGACAAGGGCGGCGGGACCGGCTCGCTCGAGTCGGAGTTCATGGAGGAGCAGCTCGAGACCGCGACGCACCCGCGTCGCGAGCTCGACGACCTCGCGACGGAGATCCGCGAGGGCCGTCGCCGCGCCCAGGAGGCCGCGGACCGCGTCGGCGCCCGGGTCGCCGCGCTCTCGACGTCTCCCCTCCCGTTCGAGGGCACGACGGTGTCCCGCCTGCGCTACCTCGAGGCGCGCGCCGCGTTCGGCCTCACGGCGCGCGAGCAGCTCACGAGCGGGTGCCACGTGCACGTCGCCGTCGCGGACGACACCGAGGGCGTCGCCGTCCTCGACCGCATCGGGCCGTGGCTCTCCACGCTCCTCGCGCTGAGCACCAACTCCCCGTTCTGGCAGGGCCAGGACAGCGGGTACGCGAGCTTCCGGTCCCAGGTCTGGTCCCGCTGGCCCACCTCGGGCCCGACCCGGGCGTTCGGCACGCCCGAGGCATACCGGGCGGCCGTCGACGGGCTCGTCGCGACCGGCACGATCCTCGACGAGAACATGGTCTACTTCGACGCGCGGCTGTCCTCGCGCTACCCGACGGTCGAGATCCGCGTCGCCGACGTGTGCCTCGACCCCGACACGGCGACGCTCCTGGCAGCCCTCAGCCGCGGCCTCGTCGAGACGGCGGCGCGCGAGGCCGCGGACGGCGTCGCGCCTCCGGAGCTGCGCCCCGAGATCCTGCGGACCGCGTCGTGGCGCGCCGGGCGTTCGGGCCTCGAGGAGGACCTGGTCTCCCCGCTCACGTGGCGCCCCGCTCCGGCGCACGACGTCGTCGGGCTGCTCGTCGCGCACGTGCGGGACGCGCTCGTCGACGCGGGCGACCTCGACGCCGTGACGGAGCTCCTCGGGCGCCTCTGGGCGGGCGGGAACGGTGCCCAGCGCCAGCGCGCGTGGCACGCCGCGTCCGGCGGCGACCTGCGTGCGGTCGTCGAGCAGGCCGTCGAGGTCACGCACTCCTGACGCCCGGCCCGGCGGTGAGCCGGCGGCCGTGCGCCGGCGCGCACTACGGCGCGGTGAGCGCCGCCTCCCGGGCGCAGGCGACGACGTCGTGCACCGTCGCCCCCAGGACGTCGGGCAGCGGCCCGCCCGTCCACGCGCGCCCGTGGGAGACCCAGCCGGTGCGCGTGCCGGCGGCCCGGCCGGCGGCGACGTCGGCGTGCGCCGCGTCCCCGACCATCCAGACCTGCGCACGGTCGGCGTCGGCCGCGCCGACCCGTTCGAGCGCGACCTCCAGGAGCCGCGGGTCCGGCTTGTCCACGCCCTCCTCGCCCGACACGACGACGGCGTCGACGTGCGCCTCGATCCCGCAGCGGGCCAGCTTGCCGCGCTGCTGCGCGGACGTCCCGTTCGTCACCACGACGACCGCGTCGCCGTCGGCGCGCAGCGCGTCGAGCAGGGCGAGCACGCCGTCGTACGCGCGGACGTGGTCGAGGATCCCGGCGCGGAAGCGGTCGACCGCGGCGAGCAGGTCCTCGTCCCAGCCGAGGCGGTCGACGATCACGCGCGCCACGTCGGTCTTGACCGCGAAGCCTCCCTGGTCGGCGGCGACGATCGCGGCGAGGTCGGAGGCGGCGCGTCCGGCGCGCGCGACGGCGTCGGCCGCCCAGGCGGCGAACGCGTCGTCGCGGCCGACGAGCGTGTTGTCGAGGTCCAGGAGCCAGATCACGCCCGGACCCTAGCGCGGACGACCCGGGCGCCGCCCGGACGTCCGCGGCGGGCGCCCCGACGCCGACGGCTCAGCCGCGCGTGAGCGCGGCGAGCGCGTCCAGGACGTCGCGCGCGACGTCGGCCGACGTGAGCCGGTTGGCCGACGCGACCTGGTCCCGGGTCGCGTGGTCCAAGAACTGGGCGGGCAGCCCGAGCGCGTGCACCGGCGTGCGGACGCCGCCCTCGAGCGAGCGCTGGGCGAGGAGGGCGCCCACGCCGCCGTCGGCGACGCCGTCCTCGACGCTCACGACGAGGTCGTGCTCGCCGGCGAGCTTGACGAGCGCGCTCGGCATCGGCAGGACCCAGGTCGGGGACGCGACGGTGACGTCGACCCCGTGGGCCGTGAGCGACTCCGCCGCGTCGAGCACGACCCGCGCCATGGATCCGGGGCCGACGAGCAGGACCCGAGCGCGGGGGCCGGAGGCCTGCGGAGCGGTCGCCGGCGCCTCGCCCGGCACCGCGAGCAGGTCCACGCCGTCCACCGTGTCGACGGCGGGCAGCGGGTCCCCGAGCGCCCCCTTGGGGTAGCGCACGACCGTGGGGGCGTCGTCCACGTCCACGGCCTCGCGCAGCGCCGTCCGCAGCGTCTCCTCGTCGCGCGGCGCGGCGAGCCGCAGACCGGGCACGACGCGCAGCATCGCCATGTCCCACATGCCGTTGTGGCTCGCGCCGTCGTCGCCCGTGATGCCCGCGCGGTCGAGGACGAACGTCACGCCGGCCTTGTGCAGCGCCACGTCCATGAGGACCTGGTCGAACGCGCGGTTGAGGAACGTCGCGTACACGGCGACGACGGGGTGCAGCCCCGCGAACGCCATGCCCGCCGCGGAGGTGGCCGCGTGCTGCTCGGCGATCCCGACGTCGAACGTGCGCTCCGGGAACGCCTGGGCGAACGGCTTGAGGCCGACCGGCTCGAGCATGGCCGCGGTGATCGCGACCACGTCGGACCGGCGGCGTCCGATCTGCACGATCTCGTCCGCGAAGACGCTCGTCCAGCCGAAACGGGACGGCGCGACGGGGAGGCCGGTCTCGGGATGGATCTTCCCGACGGCGTGGAAGCGGTCGGCGACGTCCTGCTCGGCGGGCGTGTACCCGCGCCCCTTCTCGGTGATCGCGTGCACGATCACGGGCGCCCCGTACGCCTTGGCCCGGCGCAGCGCGTGCTCCATGGCCTCGACGTCGTGGCCGTCGACGGGGCCGACGTACTTGATGCCGAGGTCCTCGAACATCCCCTGCGGGGCGACGACGTCCTTGAGGCCCTTCTTCAGGCCGTGCAGCCACTCGTAGGCGAACCGACCCGGCGCGCCGGACCGGTTGAGCGTGCGCTTGCCCCACTGGAGGAAGTTCTCGTAGCCGTGCGTGGTGCGCAGCGTCGACAGGTGGTGCGCGAGCCCGCCGATGGTCGGCGAGTAGGAGCGGCCGTTGTCGTTGACGACGACCACGAGGCGCCGGTCCTGGCCCTCGGCGATGTTGTTCAGCGCCTCCCAGGCCATGCCGCCGGTGAGGGCGCCGTCGCCGATGACCGCCACGACGTGCCGGTCGGTGAGACCCCGCACGACGTTCGCCTTCGCGATGCCGTCGCCCCACGAGAGCGCGGTCGACGCGTGCGAGTTCTCGACGACGTCGTGGTCGGACTCGGCACGCGACGGGTAGCCGGACAGGCCGCCCTGCTTGCGCAGCGCCGAGAAGTCCTGGCGTCCGGTGAGGAGCTTGTGCACGTAGGACTGGTGCCCCGTGTCGAACACGAACGTGTCCGTCGGTGACGAGAAGACGCGGTGCATGGCGATCGTGAGCTCGACGACCCCGAGGTTCGGGCCGAGGTGTCCCCCGGTGCGGGAGACGGAGTCGACGAGGAACGCACGGATCTCGCCGGCGAGCTCCTGCGTCTGCTCGAGGGTCAGCCGTTGCACGTCCTCGGGCGAGGTGATCGTGCCAAGCAGGCTCATGCAGATGCTCCGTTCCGTTCCCGTGCGACCAGCCCGACAACTCTAGGCCGTCCGGGCGGGTGACCTGCGCAGCGGTGCGCGGGGCGACGGGACCTTCACGCCATTGACCCACACTCCGGCGCCCGACGCACGGACCGCGCAATGGTGGAATCTCACTTCCGCACTGCGGACAACGGCGAGTCCCGACCTCGTAGGATGGGTGCATGCGCTTCCTGCCCGGCCAGTCCCCCGCGACCGACCTCACGTACGGCGACGTGTTCCTCGTCCCGTCGCGCTCCGAGGTCACCTCGCGCTTCGACGTCGACCTCTCCTCCGCCGACGGGACGGGGACCACGATCCCGGTCGTCGTCGCGAACATGACCGCCGTGGCGGGCCGTCGCATGGCGGAGACGGTCTCGCGCCGTGGCGGCGTCGCGATCATCCCGCAGGACGTACCGACCGACGTCGTCGCCGACGTGGTCGCCGACGTCAAGTCCAAGGACCCCGTCATCGAGACCCCCGTGGTCGTCGGCCCGCACGACACCGTCCACACGGCCCTGACCCTCATCGGCAAGCGCGCGCACGGCGCCGCGGTCGTCGTGGACGGCGGGCGCCCGGTCGGCGTGGTCACGGAGGCCGACTGCGCCGACGTCGACCGCTTCACCCAGGTCCACCAGGTGATGACCACCGATCCCCTGGTCCTCGACGCCTCCGTCCTCGACGGAGGCCGCGCGGGGCTGGAAGCCGCATACGACCAGCTCCACACCGCGCGCCTCAAGGTGGCGCCCGTGACGCGCGACGGTGCGCTCGTCGGCGTCCTCACGCGCAAGGGCGCGCTGCGCTCGTCCGTCTACCCGCCCGCGCTCGACGCAGCGGGCCGCCTGCGCGTCGGCGCCGCCGTCGGGATCAACGGCGACGTCGCCGGCAAGGCCAAGGAGCTCCTGGCGGCCGGCGTCGACGTGCTCGTCGTCGACACGGCGCACGGGCACCAGGCCAAGATGCTCCAGGCGCTCGACGCCGTGCGCTCGGTCGGTCCGGACGTCCCCGTCGTCGCGGGCAACGTCGTCACGGCGGACGGAGTGCGTGACCTCGTCGCCGCGGGCGCCGACATCGTCAAGGTGGGCGTCGGCCCGGGCGCGATGTGCACGACGCGCATGATGACCGCCGTCGGGCGCCCGCAGTTCTCCGCCGTCCTCGAGTGCGCCGCCGCGGCGCGCGAGCTCGGCAAGCACGTCTGGGCCGACGGCGGCGTCCGCCACCCGCGCGACGTCGCCCTCGCGCTCGCCGCGGGCGCCTCGCAGGTGATGATCGGCTCGTGGTTCGCGGGGACGTACGAGTCCCCCGGCGACCTGCGCGACGACGGCACCGGCCGGCTCTACAAGGAGAGCTTCGGCATGGCGTCCGCACGCGCCGTGGCCGCGCGCACCGCGGGCGGCTCGCCGTTCGACCGCGCGCGCAAGGCCCTCTACGAGGAGGGCATCAGCTCGGGGCGCATGTTCCTCGACCCGCAGCGTCCGGGCGTCGAGGACCTCCTCGACCAGATCACGTCGGGGCTGCGGAGCTCCGCGACCTACGCCGGGGCGTCCAGCCTCGCGGAGTTCGCCGACCGTGCCGTCGTCGGGATCCAGTCCGCCGCGGGCTACGAGGAGGGCCGCCCGCTCCCGGTGAGCTGGTGACCACCGGCACGACGGGCGCGCGCCCGGCCGCGCGCGAGCAGCTCGCCGCCCTCGCGCGCGACGGCGGCGCCTGGCCCGAGCCGTGGCTCCACGCCGTCGGCGCCCTGCGCGACGACGCCCGCGGCGCCGCCGTGCTCCTGCTGTTCGGCGCGCTCGACCGGATTCCCGCCGAGCACGCCGCGGCCTCGGTGCCGCGCGACCTCGACGTGCTCCTCCTCGCTCGCGCCGCGACGCTCGGCCACCACCCCGGCCAGGTCGCCTTCCCCGGAGGACGGCTCGAGCCCGAGGACGACGGCCCGGTCGGCGCCGCGCTGCGCGAGGCCGAGGAGGAGACGGGCCTCGAGCCCGACGGCGTCGACGTGCTCGGCACGCTCGGCGAGCTGCCCGTGCCGGTGAGCAACCACCTCGTGACGCCGGTCCTCGCGTGGTGGTCGCGCCCCACGCCGGTCCGCGCGGTCGACGCCGCCGAGTCCGCGCACGTCTTCCGCGTCTCCGTCGCCGACCTGCTCGACCCCGAGCGTCGGCGCACGGTCACGGTCCGGCGCGACCGCCGCGTGCACAAGAGTCCTGGGTTCCTCGTCGAGGCGGACGGCCGCGAGCACCTCGTCTGGGGGTTCACGGGCGGGATCCTCGACGCCCTGTTCGACCGGCTCGGCTGGACGGAGCCCTGGGACCGGACCCGTACGCTGGACGCTCCGCTCTGACCGACGACGCGGTCGGGTCAGGAGGGCTCGCCCGCCGACGGCCCGGAGAGCCGGCGTCCGAGCTCGGGGTCGCCCGTGAGCGTCGCGTGGGAGCGCCGCACGACCTCCTCCAGGACACCGAGGTCGACGGCGTCGAGGTCCTTCACGTAGACGCAGCCCTTGCCGACGGTGTGCGGGCCCAGGCGCTCCAGCAACGCGGCGTGGGCGTCGACGCCGTCCATGAGGTAGACGGTCGTCGCCGCCTTCCGCGGCGAGAACCCCGCCGTGGCCATGTCGCCCTCGCGACCGCTCGCGTAGCGGTAGTGGTACGTGCCGAACCCGACGATCGACGAGCCCCACATGCGCGGCGGCTCCCCCGTGACGTGGGACAGGAGCTCGACGAGCCGGTGCGCGTCGCGGCGCCGGACGGGGTGCTCCACCGCCGCGAGGAATGCCTCGACGTCGGCGTCCGTGGGCTGGGTCGTGCTCTCGCTCGCCATGCCCCAGTCTCTCGCGGCACGGCGGTGGCGTGCGAGGTCGGCGCTCCCGCGCAGATTCGGCAACCACGACCGCCCGCCGACGACGACGGGGCGCTCACCTCGAGAGGTGAGCGCCCCGCCGGGGTGCGTCTGCGCCGTCGGGCAGGCCCGCAGCGCTAGCGGTGGCTCACGCCACCAGGGAGCGCAGCACGTACTGGAGGATCCCGCCGTTGCGGTAGTAGTCCGCCTCGCCCGGGGTGTCGATGCGCACGACCGCGTCGAACTCGACGCTCGTGCCGTCGCCCTTGGTCGCGGTGACCTTCACCGTCGAGGGCGTCGAGCCGTCGTTCAGCGCCGTGATTCCGGCGATGTCGAACGTCTCGGTGCCGTCGAGGCCGAGCGACCCGGCGTTCTCGCCCGCCGGGAACTGCAGCGGCAGGACACCCATGCCGATGAGGTTCGAGCGGTGGATGCGCTCGAAGCTCTCCGTGATGACCGCCTTGACGCCCAGGAGCGCCGTGCCCTTGGCCGCCCAGTCGCGCGACGAGCCGGAGCCGTACTCCTTGCCGCCCAGGATGACGAGCGGCGTGCCCTGCGCGGCGTAGTCCTGCGCGGCGTCGTAGATCGTGTCCTGCGCGCCCTTGACGAAGTTGAAGGTGTAGCCACCCTCGACGTTCTCCAGGAGCTGGTTGCGCAGGCGGATGTTCGCGAACGTGCCGCGGATCATGACCTCGTGGTTCCCACGACGCGAGCCGTAGGAGTTGAAGTCGCGACGCGCGACGCCGTGCTCGGCGAGGTACTTTCCGGCCGGCGAGTCCACCTTGATGGCACCGGCGGGGCTGATGTGGTCGGTCGTCACCGAGTCTCCGAGCTTCGCGAGCACGCGCGCGCCGGAGATGTCGGTGACGGGCGACGGCTCCATGCCCATGCCCTCGAAGTACGGGGGCTTGCGCACGTAGGTCGACTCCGCGTCCCACGCGAAGGTGTCGCCCTCGGGCGTCTCGAGCGCGCGCCACCGGTCGTCGCCGGTGAAGACGTCCGCGTAGTCCTTGGTGAACATGTCGCGGTCGATCGACGCGTCGATCGTCGCCTGGACGTCCTCGGGCGACGGCCAGATGTCCTTGAGGAAGACGGGCTCGCCGTGCGGGTCCGTACCCAGGGGCTCCCCGTCGAAGTCGAAGTCCATCGTGCCGGCGAGGGCATAGGCGATGACCAGGGGCGGCGACGCGAGGTAGTTCATCTTCACGTCGGGGTTGATGCGCCCCTCGAAGTTGCGGTTCCCGGACAGCACCGAGACGACCGACAGGTCGTGCTCGTTCACCGTCGCGGAGATCTCGTCCGCCAGGGGGCCCGAGTTGCCGATGCAGGTCGCGCAGCCGTAGCCGACCAGGTGGAAGCCGAGCTTCTCCAGGTACGGCCAGAGGCCCGACTTCTCGTAGTAGTTCGTCACGACCTGCGACCCGGGGGCCATCGAGGTCTTGACCCACGGCTTGGACGCGAGGCCACGGTCCACCGCGTTCTTCGCGAGCAGCGCCGCCGCGAGCATGACCGACGGGTTCGACGTGTTGGTGCACGAGGTGATCGACGCGATGACCACGTGGCCGTGGTCGAGCTCGGTCGACGTGCCGTCCTCGAGCGTCACCGGGACGACCTTGTGCGGGCGCTTCGCGCTGTCGGCGTGGCCCGGCGCGACCGGGTGGTCCGACTCGTTGTCGTGCGCACCGGCAGCGATCGGGTCGGACGCGGGGAAGGTCTCCTCGACCGACTCGTCGAGGCCCGTGAACGGCGCGGCCTCGCCGGCGTCGACGTAGTCGAGGATCGCGGAGGCGAACGACTCCTTCGCCTCGCCGAGCTCGATGCGGTCCTGCGGGCGCTTCGGCCCGGCGATCGACGGGACGACCGTCGAGAGGTCGAGCTCGAGGTACTCCGAGAACACCGGCTCGACGTAGCTGTCGGACTCCGGGTCGAGCCACAGGCCCTGCTCCTTGGCGTACGCCTCGACGAGCGCGAGCTGCTCGTCGCTGCGGCCCGTGAGGCGCAGGTAGTCGATCGTCACGTCGTCGATCGGGAAGATCGCTGCCGTCGAGCCGAACTCGGGGCTCATGTTGCCGATGGTCGCGCGGTTCGCGAGCGGCACCTGGGCCACGCCCGCGCCGTAGAACTCGACGAACTTCCCGACGACGCCGTGCTGGCGCAGCATCTGCGTGATGGTGAGCACGACGTCCGTCGCGGTCACGCCCGCAGGGATGGAGCCGTTGAGCTTGAAGCCCACGACGCGCGGGATGAGCATCGAGACGGGCTGGCCGAGCATGGCCGCCTCGGCCTCGATGCCGCCGACGCCCCAGCCCAGCACGCCGAGGCCGTTGACCATCGTCGTGTGCGAGTCGGTGCCGACGCACGTGTCGGGGTACGCGCGCAGGGTGCCACCCACCTCACGCGTCATGATCGTGCGCGCCAGGAACTCGATGTTCACCTGGTGCACGATGCCGGTGCCCGGGGGGACGACCTTGAAGTCGTCGAACGCCGTCTGGCCCCAGCGCAGGAACTGGTAGCGCTCGTGGTTGCGCTGGTACTCGAACTCGACGTTGCGCTCGAACGCGTCCGAGCGGCCCGCGACGTCGATCTGCACCGAGTGGTCGATGACCATCTCGGCCGGCGCGAGCGGGTTGATGCGCGACGGGTCGCCGCCGAGCTCCGCGACGGCCTCACGCATGGTGGCGAGGTCGACGACGCACGGCACACCGGTGAAGTCCTGCATGATCACGCGCGCGGGCGTGAACTGGATCTCGGTGTCGGGCTGCGCGTCCGGGTCCCAGGACGCGAGCGCACGGACGTGGTCCGCGGTGATGTTGGCGCCGTCCTCCGTGCGCAGGAGGTTCTCGGCGAGGATCTTCAGGCTGTACGGGAGGCGCTCGACACCCTCGACGGCGGACAGGCGGAAGATCTCGTACGAGTTCTCACCGACCTCCAGCGTTCCCTTCGACCCGAACGTGTCGACGCTGCTCACTCGTAGCTCCTTCGTGGCGAGACGGTGGCACGGATGCCATGGTTCAGGGGGCTTCGCCCAGCCTACGCCGGGCCGGCGCGCCGCTCAGGCATGGTCCGGAGGACCGCCCTGGCGGTGGTCGGCGGCTCGTCCACGACCCGCTGCGACCTGCACCGCGACCAGCATACCCCATATATCTTGACGTCAAGATATATGCCGGGCGCGCCTGCGCCGCACGCGCCTCACGGCTCAGAGGTCGCAGTCGCACAGCAGGTTGAGCTCGACGACCTGCTCCCCCTCGTCGGGCCGCGCCCAGGCCTCCGCCTCCGCGCGCGAGGTGAAGCTCCGCCCCGCCAGCCGGCCGTTGGGCAGCAGCACGCCCACGCCGACGACGTCGCGCACGTCGTCCGAGGCGGGGAACGCCTGGTGCTCGCCCGGACCGGCCACCGTCGAGCCGCTCGCCGCACCCGTGCTCGTCATGTCCGTCACCGTCCTGCTCGTCCGACCGTCTCCCCCATCGTCCTCCCGCGACGCGCCGGGACGCACCCGGGTTCACACAGCGCCGAACGCCCTGCCGCTTCAGCGCGTCAGGACGGCGACCGCCTCGACGTGGTGCGTGTGCGGGAAGAGATCGAACGCGCGCAGGGACGCGAGCCCGTAGCCGTGGCCGGCCAGGTAGGAGACGTCGCGCGCGAGCGCGGCGGGGTCGCACGCGACGTACACGACCCGGGCGGGCTGCCGGGACGCGATCGCCTCGACCACGGCGCGGCCCGCACCGACGCGCGGCGGGTCGAGCACGACGACGTCTGCGCCGGTCGGGTCGTCGGCGAGCACCTGCTCGACAGGTCCGTGGTGCAGCTCGACCCGGTCGAGCCCGTGCGCGTTGCGGCGCGCGTCGCGCACGGCGCGCTCGTCTCCCTCGACGGCGACCACGGAGCCCGTCGCCCCGACGGCAGCAGCCAGGGGCGTGGTGAACAGCCCGGCGCCCGAGTAGAGGTCGAGCACGCGCGCGCCGTCGACGTCCCCCACGCCGTCGAGCACCGCGCGCGTCAGCGTGGCCGGCGCCTCGCGGTGCACCTGCCAGAACCCGCCCGCCGCGACGCGGTACTCGTGCTGCTGGTCGCCGAGGACGACGCGCTCGGTCACGCTGCGGCGCGCGTTGGGGCGCTGGTCGGGCGAGCCCGACCGCCACGGCTCGCCGTCCACGAGGAGGACCGGAGCCGAGCCGACGGGCGCGACGAGCTCGATCCGCGTGCCCGGCCGCCAGGTGCGCGTGAAGACCTTCTCGCGCGCCGCGAGCTCCGCGACGTCCTCGGTGGCGAGCGGCATGCCCTCGAGCGCGACGACGTCGTGGGACCGGAAGCGGTGCATGCCCGCACGGCCCGTGCCGTCGGCGACGAGGTCCACGCGCGTCCGGTAGCCGAGCCCGCCGCGCTCGCCGTCGCCCGGCAGACCCTCGACCTCTACCTGAAGGTCAGTCTCGTCGAGGTCGACCTTCCCGAGCCGGCGCAGCTGCTCGGCCAGCACGTCCCGCTTCCAGCGGCGCTGCGCGTCGAGCGCGACGTGCGCGAGCTCGCCGCCGCCGACACCCCCCGGACCGGCCTCCGGCCACACCGACGGAACCCGGTCCGGCGACGCCTCGAGGACCTCGACGGCGTCGGCGCGCCAGAACTTCGCGGCCTCCCCGCCCTCCGTGACGCGGGCGCGCACCCGCTCTCCGGGCAGGGCGTGGCGGACGAAGACGACACGCCCGTCGTACCGCGCCACGCAGTGGCCGCCGTGGGCCACCGGGCCTACCTCGAGCTCGACCTCGACCTCAGGTCGAGGGTCGATGCGGGCCGACCGACGTGTCGCGCGACCACCCTGACGGCGGGTCGTACGGCGCCCCGCGCCGCGCGCGGCGTGGCGGTCCGCGAAGGGGTCGGACGGACGGTCGGAGGGCACGGCGGGACCACGCGAGGAGGACGGCATGCACCCAGTATCCCGGACACGGCCCGACCCACCCGCCCGGGCGCCGCCCCGCGCACGACGAAGGCCCGCTCCTCTCGGGAGCGGGCCCAGGTCACGACCGTCGCCGTCGGGGGATCAGTACCCGGTGAAGCGCTGGCGGAACCCCTCGCCCTCGAGCCCGGTCTGCCCCTCTGTCGAGGAGAGCTGCCACGGCACGGACGCCACGACGACGCCCGGCGTGAAGAGCAGACGGCCCTTGAGGCGCAGCGCGCTCTGGTTGTGCAGGAGCTGCTCCCACCAGTGGCCCACGACGTACTCGGGGATGTAGACGACGACGAGGTCGCGCGGGGACTCGCGCCGCACCGACCGTACGTACGACAGCACCGGGCGCGTGATCTCGCGGAAGGGCGAGTCCAGGACCCGCAACGGGACGGGCAGGTCGAGCGCCTCCCACTGCCGCATGAGGTCCTCGACGTCCTCGGAGTCCACGCCGACGGTGACCGCTTCCAGGACGGACGGGCGTGACGCCCTCGCGTACGCGAGCGCCCGCATCGTCGGCCGGTGGATCTTGGAGACGAGGACGATCGCGTGCACCCGGCTGGGCAGGGCGCGTGCCGCCGCGGCCTCGTCGCCGAGCGCGAGCTCGTCCCGCACCCTGTCGTAGTGCTTGCGGATCGACTTCATGAGCACGAAGACGAGCGCCATCGCGAGGATCGCGATCCAGGCGCCGTGCGTGAACTTCGTGATGAGGACGATGACGAGCACCGTGCCGGTCATCGCCAGACCCACCGTGTTGACCACGCGCGAGCGCCGCATGCGCGACCGCTCGCGGGGCTGGTGCTCGGTGCGCAGCGCCCGCGTCCAGTGCCGCACCATGCCGAGCTGGGACAACGTGAACGACACGAACACGCCGACGATGTAGAGCTGGATGAGGCGCGTGACCTCCGCGTCGAACGCCCAGATGAGCACGATCGCCGCCACGGCCAGCGTGATGATGCCGTTGGAGAACGCGAGCCGGTCGCCGCGCGTGTGGAGCTGGCGCGGCAGGTAGCCGTCCTTCGCGAGGATCGAGCCCAGGACCGGGAAGCCGTTGAACGCCGTGTTCGCGGCGAGCACGAGGATGAGCCCCGTCACGGCGGACACGACGTAGAAGAGCACGGGTGCTCCGCTGAACACGGTCTCGGCGAGCTGCCCGATCACCGGGTGCTGCACGTAGTCCGCGGGCAGCGGCTCCCCGTTCAGCGAGAGCTGCGTGTGCGGGTCCTCGGCGTAGTGGACGCCGGTCGCGCGCGCGAGGAAGAGGATCGACATCATCATCACGGCGGAGATGCCGCCCAGCAGGGCGAGCGTCGTGGCGGCGTTGCGCGACTTGGGCTTGCGGAACGCCGGGACGCCGTTGCTGATGGCCTCGACGCCCGTGAGGGCGGCGCACCCGGACGCGAACGCCCGGGCCACGAGGAAGGCGCCCGCGATGCCGATGAGTCCCTGGTCGAACCCGCTCTGCGCCGTGAGCTCGAACTCCGCGCTCTCCGCCGGGCCGAGGTTGCCGGTGACGTACTGGAAGAACCCGACGACCGCCGTCGTGCCGATGGCCAGCATGAAGAGGTAGACGGGGATCGCGAAGAACGTCCCCGACTCCTTGACCCCCCGCAGGTTGACGAGCGTGAGGACGACGACGAGCCCGATCGCGAACGCCGCCTCGTGGTCACGCAGCGCCGGGATCGCGCTGGCCGCGTACTGCGCCCCCGAGGAGATCGAGACCGCGACCGTGAGCACGTAGTCGACCATGAGCGCCGACGCCACGCCGACGCCCGCGGTCGGGCCGAGGTTGACCGTGGCGACCTCGTAGTCGCCGCCGCCCGACGGGTAGGCGCGCACGTTCTGGCGGTACGACGCGACGACCGTCAGCAGCACGACCACGACGGCGAGACCCACCCACGGCGAGATCATCGTCGCGCTGAGGCCCGCGAGCGCGAGCGTCAGGAGGATCTCGTCCGGGGCGTACGCGACCGACGACAGGGCGTCGGACGCGAACACGGGCAGGGCTACACGCTTGGGGAGCAGCGTGTGCCCCAGGTGCTCGCTGCGGACAGGCCGCCCGAGCAACAGCCGCTTCGCGGCATCAGCGATCTCCGACACGAGGCCTCATGCTATGCCCGACGGCGCCCGGTCGCGCTGGTGCGCGCCCGGCGGCCCGGCGAGCGGTAGCGTTCGGTGCGTGCACTTCGTCATCATGGGCTGCGGCCGCGTCGGGGCGACGCTCGCCCAGTCGCTCGAGTCGAGCGGCCACTCGGTCGCCGTCGTCGACCAGAACCCTGACGCGTTCCGGCGTCTCCCGGCCGAGTTCACGGGCAAGAAGGTGACCGGGGTCGGCTTCGACCGCGACACCCTCGTGCAGGCAGGCATCGAGGAGGCGTACGCGTTCGCCGCGGTCTCCGACGGCGACAACTCGAACATCCTCTCCGCGCGCGTCGTGCGGGAGACGTTCGGCGTGGAGAAGGTCGTGGCACGCATCTACGACCCTCAGCGCGCAGAGATCTACCAGCGCCTCGGCATCCCCACGGTCGCGACCGTGCGCTGGACCGCGGACCAGGTGCTGCGTCGCATGCTCCCGTTCGGCGCGACCGACGAGTACCGTGACCCGTCCGGCCGCGTGCGGCTCGCACAGGTCGACTTCCACCCCGGCTGGGTCGGGCGCACCGTCCGCGCCATCGAGGACGCCACGGGCGCGCGCGTGGCGTTCGTCAGCCGCTTCGGCGACGGGGTCCTCGTCACCGACCGCACCGTCCTCCAGGAGAACGACGTGCTGCACGTGCTCATGGACGACGAGCGGGCCGCCGTCGTCGAACGCAAGCTCACCCACGCACCGAAGGTCGAGGCCGAGTGATGCGCGTCGTCATCGCAGGAGCAGGTTCGGTCGGCCGCTCGATCGCTCGCGAGCTCCTCAGCCACGACCACGAGGTCATGCTCATCGACAAGCAGCCGGCAGCCATGCGGGTCGCCCAGGTGGCGGAGGCGGACTGGCTGCTCGCCGACGCGTGCGAGCTCTCGACCCTCGCGGAGGCCAAGGTCGAGGAGTGCGACGTCATCGTCGCCGCGACGGGTGACGACAAGGTGAACCTCGTCGTGTCGCTGCTCGCCAAGACCGAGTTCGGGGTGCCTCGCACCGTCGCGCGCGTGAACAACCCGAAGAACGAGTGGATGTTCGACGAGTCGTGGGGCGTGGACGTCGCCGTCTCGACGCCGCGCATCATGACCGCCATGGTCGAGGAGGCGGTCGCCGTCGGCGACCTCGTCCGCATCTTCACGTTCCACCAGTCCGGCGCGGACATCCTCGAGGTCACCCTGCCGCCGACGTCCCCGCTCGTCGGTCACCGCGTCGGCGAGGTGGGCTGGCCCGCGGACACGGTGCTCGCGGCGATCGTCCGCGGAGCTCGCCCGATCGCGCCCAGTCAGGACGACACGCTCGAAGCCGGGGACGAGCTCCTGCTCGTCACGGGCGACGAGGCGGACGAGGGCGCTCTCGGCCGGTTGCTCGCGGGCGAGCCGGAGGCAGAGCCGACGCCACCGGACGAGCCCGTCGAGGCGCCCGAGGATCCCGAGGCGGGCGGGGGCGTCCTCTGAGGGGCTCCTCCCCGCGCTCGCCGGGCCTACGCGGTCGGCCGTGAGGGCGCCGCGGCGTGGGGTCGCCGCACCAGGATCCACGTGAGCCAGAGGACGAGCGCCCACAGGGGGATGCCCATGACGAGGCGTGCGGTGCCCAGCCAGCCGACGTCACCGTCGAGGTAGAGCGGGACCTGCACCGCGAGGCGGACGGCGAACAACCCGATCCAGAGCCACGTCGCGGCGGTGTACCGACGCATCAGCGCACGGTCGGACCGCCAGGTCCGGGCCCAGCGGGTGAACGCGCCGGGCTCTGCGGCGTCCGCGTCGACGGGGGCGCCGGCAGGCGTCGCTGCTGCCGCAGGCCGCTCTGCCGAGGCGTCGAGCGCGTCCGGGGACGGGTCGGCCGTCGTCCCGGCAGACCCCGTCGCGGCTCCCGCGCCGAATCCGCTGCGGAAGCCCTCGACCACGAGGCCGACGAGCGGCCAGCGGGCCAGGACCGAGACGAGGAGCGCGACGAGGTAGGCGGCGTTCGTCCACAGGCCCCACGCGAAGTAGTCCTGCGCCTCGCCCGACCGCCACGCCCAGATCACGCCGATGCCGACGCCCAGGAGACCCCCGAACGCCTGGGTCACGGGCGTGCGCTGAACCAGCCGCACGGCGACCGCGACGAGTGCCGCCGCGACCGACGTCACGAGCGCCCATCGGAGGTTCGTCGTGGCGACGTAGACGACCACGAAGACGAGGCCCGGAGCGACGGACTCCACGAGCCCGCGCACGCCCCCGATCGCGTCGGCCACGGAGAACTCCTGCCCGGCGAGCGCGCGGACCCCGCGGGCGCGACCGTCCTCGGGCGCGGCGACGTCGTCGACGACCGTCTCGGCGACGTCGGCTTCGTGCGCGAGACCGTCCGGCACGTGCCCGGGGCCCGGACGCCCGTCCGCGGGGCCGCCGCTCGCGTCGCTGCTGCTCGTCATGTCGTGGCGTCCTCGGTGGCTCGGGGTCGGTCGGCTACGGTCCGGGCGCGTGGCCCGGGTCGTCCGCTGCACGTCCGCAGGATCGTACGGCACCGCCGCGCGTCGGCGGGCGTGAGGTCACTCCCCCGGCTTGGCGAGGAGCTCGTAGCGCGGGTTGAAGATGGTGCGACGCCCGTCGACGTCGCACACCAGGCCCTCGACGAGGGCGCGGCGACCGGGCTCGATCCCCGCGATGCGTCGCCGGCCGAGCCACACGAGGTCCACGACGCCGGAACCGTCGAACAGCTCGACCTCGACCGTCGGGACGCCCTCGCGCGGACGCAGCACCACGGACCGCAGGACGCCGGAGATCTTGGCCCGACGGCGGTTGGGCAGCTCGGACACGGCGCGGCAGCCCTTCTGCCGTGCCGCCTCGGAGCGCTCCTCGTCGGCGGCGAGCTCCTCCTGGGAGGCGAGGGCGGTGCGCCAGGCTTCCCGCAGCGTGGGGGCCATGTCAGCGGATCTCCGTGATCTCCGGCCCACGGGTCAGCGGGTCGAACGAGGGTGTCTCGGGCGCGCCGGCGGGCGCCGGCGCCGCGGCAGCCGGGCCCTTGCCCGGCAGGTGCAGGGCGAGGAGGTCGCGCGGCGGGCGCGGGCTCTGGTCGCGCACGACGACGATGTTGGCGAACACGGACTCGAGCAGCCGCGCCTCGGCCGGGTCGACCGCCGCCTTGCCGGTGAGCACGCCGCGGAGGAACCAGCGCGGGCCGTCGACGCCCACGAAGCGGGCGGGCCGCACGCCGGGGCGCCCGTCCGGCGTCTGCGCGGGGATGCGGGCGAGCAGCTCGCGGCCGAACGGGCCGGGGAGGTCGTCGACCGTGCCGCCCTGCTTGGTCACCGACGCGGCGATCTCCCCGCGGATCTCGTCCCAGATGCCGTCCGTGCGGGGCGCGGCGAACGCCTGCACCTGGAGCCCGGAGCCGGCGACGGCGCACGCGACGCCGGTGATGCGCTGGGTCTTCTTGTCGACCTCCATGCGCAGCTCCATGCCGGGCACGCCGGGCAGCCACACGGCACCGAGGTCGAGCCGGGGCCCGCGCTCGGGGACCTGGGAGGAGTCGAACGGCCCGCGGGCGGGCTTCTCCTCGCTCGCCGCCTCGACGGGCGCGCCGTCGTCGACCGGCGCGGACGTCGTGCCCGACGGCTCGGCCGACTCGGTCGGCTCGGACGACCTGGAGCGACGGAACAGACCCACGGAGGAACTCCTTCACCTGCCCGGCCCTCGGCCGGGACTCCTCACGGGGCGCTCGCCCCGCACTGCTTCCACACTAGCCCGCGCGGCGACGATCATGGTGCGACGTTCGCTGCGCGACGACGGGCACGCGGCTCCCGCGCCGACCGCCCGTCCGCGACCGGTCAGGTCGCCGCAGCCCACCCGCCGCTCGACCCGAAGCCGCCCTCGCCGCGGTGCGACCCGGGCAGCCGCTCGGCCTGCACGAAGCGCGCACGCTCGACCTTCTGCACGACGAGCTGCGCGACGCGGTCGCCGCGGTGCAGGACGACGGCCTCGCGGGCGTCGGTGTTGAGCAGCGTCACCTTGATCTCGCCGCGGTAGCCGGCGT
Organism: Cellulosimicrobium sp. GQ32; assembly: GCF_059758455.1. Taxonomy (NCBI): domain Bacteria; kingdom Bacillati; phylum Actinomycetota; class Actinomycetes; order Micrococcales; family Promicromonosporaceae; genus Cellulosimicrobium; species Cellulosimicrobium sp. GQ32. Next base: position 480,491 of record NZ_JCAXEP010000002.1, read on the forward strand.
CCACGGTGCCTGGCGCGTTGACGACCGTGAGTCCGTGCTTCGCAGCGAGGCCGGAGCGTGGGTGCACGAACGCCGCGTAGCCGTCAGGGAGCGCGATGGACACCCCGGTCGGGACGACGACGCGCTCCCCCGGCGCCAGCTCGACGTCGACGGTCGTCACGAGGTCGGCGCCGGCGTCGCCCGGGTGGGCGTAGGACGGCACGGGGACGTCGTCGATGAGCGTGAGGAGGACGTCGACGTCCCCGGTCTCGGGCTGGTGGTGGTTCGGCACCCGGCAGAGCCTAGTGGTCGAGGGCGGGCCGAGCGAGCTCGTCGGGCGTCGACCCGACTGCTGGGATGATGGACCCATGACGGACCGCGCCGACCGCAGCACGCCCTCCTCGACCCCGGGATCCGCCGGGGCACCCGGTGCCGGGGGCACGACGCCGTACCGCGAGCGACTCGTCCCGGGCGTCGGCGGCTGGGCCGCCGCGCTCGGGTTCGCCCTGGTCCTCGGGATCGCGCTGTGGCCCGCGAGCCACGCCATCGCGCTCGGCGTGGGCGCGCTCGCCGCGGTGGCGGGCGTCGCCGGTCTCTGGTGGACCTCGCCGGTCGTCGCGGTGGCGGAGGGCGAGCTCCGGGCCGGGCGGGCGCACATCCCCGTGTCCCTGCTCGGTCAGGTCACGACCCTCGACGCGGAGGCGATGCGCGTCCAGCTCGGCCCGCGCCTCGACGCCCGCGCGTACGTGTGCCTGCGCGCCTGGGCCCGCACCGGTGTGCACGTCGTGCTCGACGACCCGCAGGACCCGACGCCGTACTGGCTCGTCTCCACGCGGCACCCGCAGCGCCTCGCGGACGCGATCCGGGCCGCGCACGCGGCCTGAGGGGGCACGACCTGAGAGGACGGCCCGCCGGGTGCGGTCGGCGAGCGGCCGGGCGAGCTCGGCGCGGACGTCGGGCTCGGCGTCGAGCACCGCGAACGACGAAGGCCGCCGCCCCGGGAAGGGGCGACGGCCTTCGGGCGTCGTGCAGGTCAGGCGGCGCACTCCGAGCAGATCTGCTGCCCGTTCTTCTCGTACGCGAGCTGGCTGCGGTGGTGCACGAGGAAGCAGCTCGAGCACGTGAACTCGTCGGCCTGACGAGGCAGGACCCGGACGGAGAGCTCCTCGCCGGACAGGTCGGCACCGGGCAGCTCGAAACCTTCCGCCGCCTCGGTCTCGTCCTCGTCAACGACGCCCGAGCTCTTGTCGGAGCGACGAGCCTGGAGCTCCTGGAGCGAGTCCTCGCTGAGCTCCTCTTCACTCTTGCGGGGGGCGTCGTAGTCTGTTGCCATCTGTGGGGTCACTCTCCGGAGTATTCGTCGATCGCGACAGTGCCCGTCCGGGACCACCGGCGATGGCCGGTCGTGCCGGGCGGCACAGGTGCGGGGCGCGGGGGCACCCCGTGACGTGTCGTGCCCCGAGGTCGTCGTGGCACGTGCACGCTGATCAATGCACGGCGCACCGGAATTGTTCCCGGCGGGCCACCGGATTCTGCACCATTTCCGGGAGGGATGCACCCTGTGACGGCCCGCCCGCCCGGTGTCGTTCGTCACGGGCGAACACGGGGTCGTGCGGCCCGGCCCGGCGGGAACGCTCCCAGCCCGCCGGGGCGCGCTCAGGAGTCCGCGTCGGCGTCGGCCTCTTCGAGGATCCGGACGAGCAGCGCGACGGCCTCGGGCGGACCCGCGACGGTCATCTCGCGGTCCGCGGCGCGGCCCCGCAGGCCCGTGACGCGAGCCCCCGCCTCGTGCGCCACGAGGGCGCCCGCGGCCATGTCCCAGGGGTTGAGGCCGCGCTCGTAGTAGAGGTCGAGCTCGCCCGAGGCGACGAGGCACAGGTCGATCGCCGCCGAGCCGAGGCGGCGGATGTCCCGGACCCGGGGCAGCACGTCGACCAGCACGCGGGCCTGCGCGCGCCGGCGGTCGGCGTCGTACCCGAAGCCCGTGCCCACGAGGCACTGGCCCAGGTCCGTCTCGGCGTTCACGCGGACCGGCCGTCCGTCCACCGTCGCGCCCGCCCCGAGGCCTGCCGTCCAGGTGCGCCCGTCGACGACGGAGTGCACCGCGCCGGCGAGGACCGTCCACTCGAGCGGGTCCGGCGGGCCGACGACCGCGGCGACGGACACCGCGTACGAGGCGATCCCGTAGAGGTAGTTGACCGTGCCGTCGACAGGGTCGATCACCCACGTGATGCCGGACGTGCCGGACGACGCGCCCTCCTCCTCGCCGAGGATCGCGTCGTCCGGGCGGGCCGCGGCGATGCCGCGGCGTAGGAGCGCCTCGGAGTCGGCGTCCATGCGCGTCACGACGTCCGTGGCCGTCGACTTGGTGGCGGCCACCTCGACGCGGTCAGGGCGACCGGATCGGACGAGGTCGCCCGCCTCGCGGGCGAGACGCTCCGCGAGGTCGCGCAGGTCGGCTACGGTCACGTCGTCGGGCTGTCGGGGGTCGTCGATGAAGAGGCGCACGGCTCACATCCTGCCCGACCCGCGGCGTGCGGTGCGACCCTCCCACGGGCCGGGCGCGGACCAGCCGAGGCGCAGGGAGACCAGGCGGAAGCCGAACACGAGCGCGAGGACCGCCGCCTGCGACAGCAGGCCGAGCGCACCGGCCTCCGCGAGCCCGGCCGTCAGCGCGGCGCCCGCGAGCGCCGGGATCGCGTAGAGCTGCTTGTCCTGGAACAGCAGCGGCGCCTCGTTGGTCAGCAGGTCGCGCAGGATGCCGCCACCGACGCCCGTGATGACGCCCGCAAAGATCGCGGCGAGCGGGCCCACGCCGTAGTCGAGCCCCTTCATCGTGCCGGAGAGCACGAAGAGGGCGAGCGCGCCCGCGTCGAGGACGATGATGCTCCTCCGGAGCCGCTCGAGGCGCGGGTGCCAGAAGAAGGTCACGACACCCGCGAGCACCGCGACGGCGACGAGCCGCCAGTCGGAGATGCCGACCGGGGGGATCGCGCCGATGAGGACGTCGCGCAGCAGACCGCCGCCGAGTCCCGCGACCCAGGCGAGCACCAGGACACCCACGAGGTCGAACCGCTTGCGCACGGCGGCGAGCCCGCCCGAGAGCGCCGCGAAGAACACGCCGCCGAGCTCGAGGGCGTCGCCGGGCACGAGGTCGAGGATCACACCCGGCATCATCCCAGCCGTCCGCACCCGGGGCGCGGACGAGCGCGCGCCGAGTCCGCGGCACACCGCGCGTGCTGCGCGGCTCGCGGGTGGGACGATGGCACCCTCGAGGGAGCGGTGACGCGGGCGTCGCGGTCCGCCGAGCCGGGGAGACTGGCTCGCGGCCCGGCACCGGGCGGCTGGGCGAGCGACCGGACAGGCACCCGGAGCGGCACCGCGAGCGCCACCGGGCGCGGCGACACGGGAGGGTCCATGGACGAGCTGGAGCTGGTGAGACTGCACGAGGACGGGGAGCACCTCGTCCTGCGCGCGACGGGCGGCACGCAGTTCACGCTGCCGATCACCGAGTCGCTGCGGGCGGCCGTGCGACGCGACCGCCCGCACCTGGAGCACCTGCGCGCGGAGGGCGAACGCAACCTCGCGCCGCGCGAGATCCAGGCCCGGCTGCGTGCCGGGGAGTCCGTGGAGACGGTCGCCGAGGCCGCGGGCCTCGGCGTCGAGAACGTGCGCCGCTTCGCGGGCCCCGTGGTCGCCGAGCAGGAGTACGTCGTCGACCGGGTCCGCGCCTCTCGCCAGGGGCACGACGAGGACTCGCCGACCGTCGGGGACCTCGTCGCACAGCGGCTCGCCGCGCGCGATGTCGAGCCCGACACCGTGGAGTGGAGCGCCGCGCGCCGGCCCGGGGCGTCGTGGGTCGTGACGGCGGCGTTCGAGGTCGGGACGGGCAGCCGGACCGCCCGCTGGGAGTACGACGCGGCGACGCGCGCGCTCCAGGCGCTCGACGACGAGGCTCGCTGGCTCTCGGGGACGGACGCGCCGCGCGACCCGACGCCCGGGGCCGTCGCGGTGTTCGACGTCGACGCGACGGGGCGTGGCCGGGGGCTCCGCGCCGCTCCCCCGGCCGCTCCGCCCGCCGACGACGGTACGGCCGAGCTCCTCGACGACCTGAGCCAGCGCCGGGGGGTGCGCCCGCGCAAGGCCCCCGCGGGGCCGGTCGAGGTCGACGGACAAGAACCGTTCGAGGGGTTCGGCCCGCAGGTCGGCCCCGGTCCGGACCGGGGCAGGTCGCAGGACGAGTCTCGGGACGGCTCTCGGGAGAACACTCGGGACGACGCGGCCACGTCCGCCGGGGCGACCGTCGTCCACCTCCCGACGATCCGTCCGCTCGACGCGATGCGCCTGCCGGAGCCGACGTCCGAGGGCGGCCGGGACGACCCGGAGCCGGAAGACGGCGCGGCCGACCGTCCCTCGCGCGACGAGCGCTCGGGCGGCGGCGCCCCGGCGGACACTGACGACCCCCCTCCGGCGGCGCGGCCCCAGTCGGCGCGCGAGCCGCGCAAGGGGAAGAACCGCTCGCGTGCGAAGGTCCCGAGCTGGGACGAGATCGTGTTCGGGGCGCGCCCGGAGTAGGCTCCGCGCGCCGACGGGCACGCCGGGACGGGACGAGGGTCAGCGCACCGGGTCAGTGCGGCAGGTCGAGCGGCAGGCCGTCGGACGCCGCCTGGCGGCGCGCGAGGGCCGTGGTCATGCGGCGCATGTGGTGGCGGCGGCACAGCACCTCGTAGCCGACCTCGCCCGAGCCCGCCCCGACGTCCCCGACGACGACCTGGTCGCCCTCGACGACCATGCTTCCGTCGACCGTGCGGGCGTTGTGCGTCGCGCGTCGGCCGCACCAGCACAGCGACTCGACCTGGAGCACCTCGACCCGGTCGGCGAGCTCGATGAGCCGGGCCGAGCCGGGGAAGAGCCGGGTGCGGAAGTCTGCGGTGATGCCGAAGGCGAAGACGTCCATCTCCGTCTCGTCGACGAGCCGTGCGAGCTGCTCCACCTGCGCCGGCGAGTAGAACTGCGCCTCGTCGCAGACGAGGTAGTCGACCGGGTCCGGCTCGGCCGTGACGAGCGTCCAGAAGTCGGTGTCGTCCCGGACCTCGCGTGCCACCACCTCGAGCCCGAGCCGGGACGAGAGCCGGTCGGTCCCGGCCCGGTCGTTGCGGGAGAAGATCAGCCCGCGTCGGCCGCGTGCGGCGTGGTTGTGGTCGAGCTGGAGGGCGAGGGTGGACTTGCCGCAGTCCATGGTCCCGGAGAAGAAGACGAGCTCGGCCATCGGGCGTTCCTTCGCGAGGTCGGTCGGTGCGCGGTCGGTCGGTCGGGGTCGCGGCGTGGGGTGGTCTCGCGCCGCGCGTCGCGGGCGGTCAGGTCCCGGCGACGAGCAGCGGGACGCGCATCTCCCGCTCGGTGAGCGAGCCGTGCACGCCGACGAGCGCGAGCGACGCGGGCGTCTGGGTGCGCGAGTCGACGACGGTCGCCCGCCCGCGCAGCGCGACGATCACGTCGCCGGCGGCGGCGACCGCCTCCAGTCGGGGGTCCGGTCCGAGGAGGCCGCGCGCGAGCACCTCCTCGCGCTCCAGGACGAGCGCGTCGTCGCCCAGGACGTCGCGCCAGCGCGCGGCGACGGCGGTCGTCTCCCCCGGCTCCGTGTAGACGTGCACCGCGCGCGGCTCGCCGCCGACGAGCGCGACGCCGCGCGCGAGCCCCGGGTCCGTGGCCACGTCGCGGCGCAGCGCCGGGTCGACGTCGACCATGCCGTGGTCCGCGGTGACGAGCACGAGCGTGCCCCGCGGGACCGACCGGGCGAGGCGGGCGAGCTCGCGGTCGAGCGCCTCGAGCTCGTCGCCCCACTGCCAGGACGTGCTGCCGTGGTGGTGGCCCGCCTTGTCCACCTCGCCCCAGTACAGGTAGACGAGGCCGGGCCGGGACAGGGCCCGCACCGCAGCGTCGACGCGCGCCCCGAGGCCCTCCGCCGCCGCGTACGACCCTCCGCGCAGGGCGGCGACCGTCATGCCGGACCCGGCGAACCGCGCCGGTCCGGTCGAGGTCACGGCGACGTCCGCCGCGGCGAGCCGCTCGAGCACCGGCGTCTCGCGCTGGAGCTCCGCCGGGGCCGGCGCGCCCTCCCACGACACCATGTTGGCGAGCCCGCCCGTCGCGGGGTTGCGCTGCGTGTACCCCAGCATGCCGGTGCGACCAGGGGCCGTGCCGGTGCCGAACGCGCCGATCGCGGCGGCCGTCGTGCTGGGGAAGGTCGAGGTGAGCGCCCGCGCGTCGGGCAGGAGCGAGCGCAGGAACGGCGCGTGCCCGGCGCGCTCCGCGAGGTTGGCGTACCCCAGGCCGTCGACGAGGACGACGCACACGCGCTCGGCGCGCGGCAGGTCGAGAGCCGCGCGCGCCGCCTCGCTCCCGATCCCCGTGGCGGTCGTGAACCGGACGCCGAGCGCGCCCGCGGCCGCCGGGAGCACCGCAGCGAGGCCGCCGAGCCCGAGGTCGGGTGCGAGGAAGCCCGCCGGGAGCGCCGGGGTGGCAGGTGCCTCGTCCGTGCGTGCCCCGCTCACCGGGCGCTGTGCCTCGCGGTGGCGCGCGAGAGGGCGCGCGCGAAGTCGACCGCAGCGCGCACGGCGTCACGGCCCTCCGCCTCGGCGCTCACGCGGACCACGACGTCGTCGGGCGTGATCTGCCCCGTGAGCCCGTGGTCGGCGTCGCAGCTCGGGTCCGCGCAGCCCGCGGGCTCGAGGTCGACGCGCGAGACCGCGCCCCAGCCGAGGGCGAGCGTCACCTCGAGCGGCGCGGCGCCCGCCCGGTGCTCGTGCGGCTCGGCCACGACGTGCGTGAGCGAGACGGACCGGACCTCGGCCAGCGGCACCGACTCGGTCGTGGCGGCCGCGGACGCGGACGGGTTCTCGCTGTCGGCGGGGTGGTCGTCGACGTGCGCCGTGACGAGCCGCGTGGGGGTCAGCACGAGCACCGTGAGGTGCCGGCGCACCTCCGACGCGTCGAACGTCGTCTCCGGGAGGACGAGGTGCGAGACGATCTCCTCCCCCGCGACCGCGAGGTCGAGGACGTCCGCGACGAGCTCCGGGTAGTAGCCGGCGCGGTGGAGCTGGGTCGTCAGGTCGGTCCAGGCGTTCGAGGTTGCTGAGGGCACCCGCGCATTCTCCCATCCGGCGACCGGGCGCGGCCACCCGCCCCCGCCGCCTGTGGACGGACGGCCGGCCCTCAGCCGGGCAGGGCGCGCCGCAGCGCGTCGGCGCGCTGGGCGTCCGCGAGGGTCACGCGCGCGCTGAGGACCGCGGCCTCGTGCTCGGAGACCACGACGGGGTACAGCTCGAGGCTGCGCACCTCCGGCAGGTCGTCCGCGAGCACGGACACCCGCGCCAGGACGTCCTCGAGCGCGGCGGTGGCCACGACGTGCGTGCCCATGTACCCGAAGAGCCGCGGGGCGGCGCGCACCGAGCGCACCATGGCCGCGACGTCGACGTCGGTGAGCGGCGGCACCCCGTACGCGACGTCGCCCAGGAGGTCGACGGCGTCTCCCGCGAGACCGAACGACACGACGGGGCCGAAGAGCTGGTCCTCGGTCGAGCGGACCACGCACGCCACGCCCGCGTCGGCCATCGCCTGCACCTCGAACGGCTGGTCGGCCGCGCCCGGCAGCACGGCCGCGAGCGCCTCGCGCATCTGCGCGACGTCGGACCGCAGCTCCGCCTCGTCCGCGATGTCGAGGCGCACGCCCCCGAGGTCCGCGCGGTGGCGGAGCCCGGCCGCCGTGCTCTTGAGCGCCACGGGCCAGCCGACCTCGCGCGCCGCCTCGACCGCCTCGTCGGCCGTGCGGACCCGGCGTGCGGGCCACAGGCGGACGCCGTAGCACGCGAGCAGGTCGGCGGTCGTCGCGGGCTCGAGGTCGACGGCGTCCCGGCCCGCCAGTGCGCCCTCGACGAGGGCGCGGGCGCGGCCCGCGTCGACGCCCGCGGGGCGCACCGGCGTCCCGTGGTCCGCCTCGCGCCAGCGGGCGTAGCGCACGACGGCGCCGAGCGCCGCGACGGCGTCCTCGGGGGTCGAGTAGGCAGGGACGCGCAGGAGGGCGTCGGGCGCCCCGCCGCCGGGCGTGTCCGGGGCCGGGGCCGAGAGCTCGTCGGTGAGGCCGTGGAGCCCCAGCATGCTCGCGACGGTCGTGCGACCCGTCCGGGCCGCCGCACGCGCGACGGCTCGAGAGAGGTCCTCGCGGCGGGGGTGCACCACGGGGACCTGGACCACCACGACGACGTCGCACGCGTCGGGCGCGTAGAGCGCGTCGACCGTGGCGGCCAGCTCGGCCGACGACGCGTCCTCGGGCAGGAAGTCCGACCGCGCGACGACGAGACCGGCCGACGACGACGCCTCCGCGACGAGCGCGGCGAGCGACGCCGAGCTGGCGAGGATGCCGACGCGGCGCCCGCGCGGGAGCGGCTGGTGCGCGAGGAGCTGGGCGATGTCGATCATGTGGTGCGTGTTCTCGGCCCGGATCACGCCCGACTGGCGCAGCATCTCCTCGAGCGTGCGCCGCGGTGCGCGCGTCGAGCGCACGGCGTGGCCCGGCGGCACGACCTGCCCGGAGCGCCCGGCCGTGACGACCACGACGGGCTTGACCGACGCGAGGCGCCGCGCGATGCGCGAGAACTTGCGCGGGTTGCCGATCGACTCGAGGTACAGGCAGACCACCTGCGTCGCGGCGTCGTCCTGCCAGTACTGCATGAGGTCGTTGCCCGACACGTCGGCCCGGTGGCCGGCGGAGAGGAACGACGACACGCCCAGCCCGCGCCGCGCCGTCGTGGCGAGCAGCGTGACGGCCATGGGCGCCGACTGGCTGAACAGCCCCACGACGCCGGGCAGCGGCAGGTCCTCGGCGAGCGTCGCCGCGAGCGCGGGCCGCTCGCGGGTCTCGCCCGTACGCAGCAGGCCGTAGCTCGCCGGCCCGACGACCCGCAGGCCCGCCGTGTGCGCGACGCGCAGGAGCTCGCGCTGGAGCGCGAGTCCCTCGGGTCCGGTCTCGGCGAACCCCGCGGAGAGCACGACGACGCCGCGCACCTCGAGGCGCGCGAGCTGGCGGACCGTCTCGATCGCGTCGGGCGGCGGCAGGGCGACGACCGCGAGGTCCACCGGGCCGGGGACGTCGGCGAGGGTCGTGTGCACGAGGGGCGCCGCCCCGCCGTCGGGCAGGTCCCCGCCGGCACCCACGACGTGGACGGTCACGTCCGGGCTGCGCACGAGCGCGGCCAGGGCGCGGTGCGCGAGGACGCGGTCGAGGGGGGCGCCGTCAGGCTCTACGCCGTCGCCGACCGGCGCTCCCGGTCCCACGAGCACGACGCTCGTCGCGCCGAGCAGCCCCTGCATGCTCCGCGCCTCCGCGCGGTGCTCGCGGTCGGCCATGACGGCCCGCGACCGCTCGGTGGGGTCGAGGTCGACGCTCACCTGGACGAACCCGTCGTCCATCTGCTGGCGCACGTCGTAACCGGCCTCGCGGAAGACGGCGAGCATCTTGCCGTTCTGCGGCAGGACCTCGGCGGTGAAGCGTCGCACGCCGCGCTCGCGCGCCGCCGCGGCGACGTGCTCGAGGAGCACGGAGCCCAGCCCCCGACCCTGCGCCGAGTCGGCGATGTTGAAGGCGACCTCCGCCTCGCTCGCGCCCGTACGGTCGAAGCGCGCGACGCCGATGATGTCCTCCTGGGCCTCCCCCGCCTCCGCGTCCTGCGTCGCGACGTCCGCACCGTCGCGCGGGCGGACCGCGACGAGCGCGACGCGGTCGACGTGGTCCACGCGCGTGAACCGCTCCAGGTCGCGCTCCGAGAGCCGCTCCATGGGGGCGAAGAAGCGCAGGTAGGTCGAGCGCTCGGACTGGCCCACGTGGAACCTCTGCAGCGCGTCGGCGTCCTCGGGGCGGATGGGGCGCACGTGCGTCGTCGTCCCGTCGCGCAGGACGACGTCCGCCTCCCACTCCACCGGGTACCGGTCCGGGCCCTGCCCGGCTGCGCCGCCGTCACTCACGCCCTCAGGCTATGCGGTCACGAGCGCGGTGCGCCTGCGCCACCCCGGCCCCACCGGGGAGGACAATGGTCCTCGACGGCATCGTGACCGGCGTGTCGGACGGTTGGCGTACCCTCGCGTGCGGCACGCAACCGCAGCACGTCCCGCCGGCGCACGTCGGCACAGATCCCGCGCCCTCGCGGCGCACCGAACGGCAGGAGCCCGCAGGCCCATGGCGCGCAAGTCCTCGACCCCCTCGCTCGACCCGGCCGAGGTGAACGAGAAGATCGTCGACGTCGACGTCCAGGCGGAGATGGAGACGTCGTTCCTCGAGTACGCCTACTCCGTCATCTACTCCCGCGCCCTGCCCGACGCGCGCGACGGCCTCAAGCCCGTGCAGCGCCGCATCCTCTACATGATGGCCGACATGGGGCTGCGCCCCGACCGCGCGCACGTGAAGTCGGCGCGCGTCGTCGGCGAGGTCATGGGCAAGCTGCACCCGCACGGCGACGCGGCGATCTACGACGCGCTCGTGCGTCTCGCGCAGGACTTCTCGCTGCGGCTCCCGCTCGTCGACGGGCACGGCAACTTCGGCACGCTCGACGACGGCCCCGCCGCCTCCCGGTACACCGAGGCGCGCCTCGCTCCCCCGTCGCTCGCGATGACGGCAGGTCTCGACGAGGACGTCGTCGACTTCGTGCCGAACTACGACAACAAGCTCCAGCAGCCCGACGTGCTGCCGGCGGCGATCCCCAACCTGCTGGTCAACGGCGCGTCGGGCATCGCGGTCGGCATGGCGACCAACATGGCCCCGCACAACCTCGTCGAGGTCGTCGCCGCGGCGCGCCACCTGGTCGCGCACCCGGACGCCGACCTCGACGCGCTCATGCGGTTCGTCCCCGGTCCCGACCTTCCGACGGGCGGCAAGATCGTCGGGCTCGACGGCGTCCGCGACGCCTACCGCACCGGCCGCGGCACGTTCCGCACGCGCGCCACGGCTCGCGTCGAGAACCTCACGCCGCGCCGCAAGGGCATCGTCATCACCGAGCTTCCCTACCTCGTCGGGCCGGAGAAGGTGATCGAGAAGATCGCCGAGGGCGTCAAGACGAAGAAGATCCAGGGCATCACGGCCGCGACCGACCTCACGGACCGCGAGCACGGGCTGCGGATCGTCGTCGAGGTGAAGACGGGCTTCAACCCCGAGGCGGTGCTGGAGCAGCTCTACAAGTTCACGCCGCTCGAGGACTCGTTCGGCATGAACAACGTCGCTCTCGTCGACGGTCAGCCGCGCACGCTCGGCCTGCGCGAGATGCTCACGGTCTGGGTGAACCACCGGATCGACGTGGTCCGCCGACGCTCGGCCTACCGGTTGCGCAAGCGGTCCGAGCGGCTCCACCTCGTGGACGGCCTCCTCATCGCGATCGTCGACATCGACGAGGTCATCCAGGTGATCCGGTCCTCGGACGACACCGCGACGGCACGCGGGCGCCTCCAGACGGTGTTCGACCTGTCCGAGCCGCAGGCGGAGTACATCCTCGAGCTCCAGCTGCGCCGCCTCACCAAGTTCTCCCGCATCGAGCTCGAGAAGGAGCAGGAGACCCTGCGCCGCGAGATCGAGGAGCTTCAGGAGATCCTCGGCAGCGACGCGAGGCTCCGGGCCGTGGTCTCGGGCGAGATGGCGGACGTCGCCAAGACGTACGGCACCCCGCGCCGCACCATCCTCCTGGAGTCCGCCGGTGCCGCGCCGACCACGACCGCGGCCGTGCCGCTCGAGGTGGCGGACACGCCCTGCTGGGCGCTGTTCTCCGCGACGGGCCTGCTCGCGCGCACGAGCGACGAGACCGAGCCCGCGCGCACCGGGCCCCGCGCGGCCCACGACGTGCTGCGCGCCGTCGTGCGCACGACGGCGCGCGGCGAGGTCGGCCTCGTGACGAGCCGCGGGCGCATGGTCCGCGTGTCCGTGCTCGACCTGCCCGCGCTGCCGCCGACCGACAACGCGCCGAGCCTGTCAGGCGGCGTGCCGCTCAGCGAGGTCGTCGGACTCGAGCCCGGCGAGGAGGCCGTGACGATCGCGTCGCTCGACGCCGACGCTCCCCCGCTCGCGCTCGGCACCGCGCAGGGCGTCGTCAAGCGCGTCATCCCGGGCGACGTGCCGAACAACCGCGACGACTGGGAGGTCATCGGCCTCAAGGACGGCGACACCGTCGTCGGCGCGGCCCCCGCGACCGACGCGGACGAGGTCGTGTTCGTCAGCACCGACGCGTCGCTCCTGCACTTCGACGCGTCCGCCGTGCGGCCCCAGGGGCGCGCGGCCGGCGGCATGGCCGGGATCCGGCTCGCGGTCGGCCACCGTGTCGCGTTCTTCGGCGTCGTACCGGCCGACGTGCGCGACCTGGGGGTCGTCGTCACCGTCGCCGGGTCGTCGGACGCCCTCGCGGGCACCCAGACCGGGGCCGGCAAGGTCACGCCGTACGAGCTCTACCCCGGCAAGGGTCGCGGCACCGGCGGCGTCCGGGCGCAGCGGTTCCTCAAGGGCGAGGACGCGCTGATCCTCGCGTGGGTCGGGCAGGGTCCCGCGCGTGCGACCGGTTCCGGCGGCCAGGCCGTCGACCTGCCGGAGGTCGACCAGCGCCGCGACGGCTCGGGCACGCCGCTCGCGTCGCCGATCACGGCGGTGGGCTGAGTCCCGCGGTGGACGCCCCAGCGACACGATCGGACAACCCCTACGCCGGTCTCGGCCTCTCGGCTGCGGTGGACGTCCACTACCCGCCGGACGGCGGAGCGAACGCCGCGGTGGTGGTCGCGGCAGACCCGACCTTCCGGGACGTCCTGGACGAGCGGACGGTCTGGGTCCCGACCGTCGAGCCCTACGTGCCCGGACGGTTCTTCGAGCGCGAGCTCCCGCCGCTGCTCGAGGTCCTCACGCAGGTACCCGCGCTCGACCTGCTGATCATCGACGGCTACGTGACGCTCGACCCGGACGGGACACCGGGTCTGGGCGCGCACGTGGTGCGGTCGGGCACCGTTCCGACGGTCGTCGGTGTCGCCAAGACGCCGTTCCGGTCCGCGACGCACGCCGCCGAGGTCCTGCGGGGCGCGAGTGCCCGTCCACTGCACGTCACGGCGGCAGGGATCGACCTGGGCTCCGCCGCACGGCTGGTCACGGACCTTCCCGGCGACGGGCGCATCCCTGACCCGCTGCGGCGCGTCGACCGGATCGCGCGCTCGGTCCCCGACAGCCCGCCGCGTCTCGCCGGGCGTGTCGGCCGTGGAGATCCGGCGACCTCGCGCTGAGCCCGTCCGGCGTCCAGACGCCGGCCGAGGCTCCCGCTCGCGGATCCTCGTCACCACCTGCGAACCAAGTACTGCCAGAACCCTGTTGGAGCGGGACTCCCAGGAGGCTGCGAGCCCGGTGTCGAATGGTGAGCGCACCAGATTCCCACCGGTAACGGAGAGCTCCTTGAAGGCCACCGTCATCTACCGCGCGGGCGACGTCCGCGTCGAGACCCGCCCCGACCCGACGCTCGTCGAGCCGACCGACGCGATCGTGCGCGCAGTGCGCGCGTGCGTCTGCGGCTCCGACCTGCACCCGTACCGCTCCCTGGCGCACACCGACCAGGGCGTCCCGATCGGCCACGAGCTCCTCGGCGTCGTCGAGGAGACCGGGTCGGCCGTCACGACCGTCCGCCCGGGCGACCTCGTCATCGCGCCGTTCGCGTGGTCGGACAACACGTGCGCCGTGTGCCGCGACGGTTTCCAGACCGCGTGCCCGCACGGCGGCTTCTACGGCAACCCCGGCGACGTGGGCGGCCAGCAGGCCGAGCTCGCGCGCATCCCGCTCGCGGACGGCAGCCTCGTCGCCGTGCCGGACGTCGACGAGGCGAGCCCGCTCCTGCCGTCGCTGCTCACCCTCTCGGACGTGTACCTCACCGGGTACCACGCGGCGCACATGGCGCGCGTGTCCGCGCGGACGACCGTCACCGTGATCGGCGACGGCGCGGTCGGGCTGTCCGCCGTGCTCGCCGCACGGCAGATGGTCGCCGAGCGCATCATCCTCATGGGTCGCCACACGGCACGGACCGACCTGGGGCGTGAGTGGGGAGCGACCGACGTCGTCGCCGAGCGCGGCGCAGAGGGGATCCAGCAGGTCCTGGACCTCACCGGCGGCCTGGGCAGCCACGTCGTGCTGGAGGCCGTCGGGCACATGCCCGCCTACGAGCAGTCCTACGGCGTCGTGCGTGCCGGGGGCGTGATCAGCCGGGTCGGCGTCCCGCAGTACGACGACACGCCGGTCGGCTTCGGGTCCGACGGCTACGCCGCGATGGACCGCCGCGAGTCCCTCAAGACGATCGTCACGTTCTGCCCGGCGGGACGCTCGGACCGGGCGTGCGCGGCGTGGGGGTGCCGCCCGCCCGCGCCGCGCGCCGTCGTCCCGACGTACCGTGAAAGACGTGGAGGCCATGGACAACCGTTCCGAGGTGCGCGAGTTCCTCATGAGCCGCCGGGCCCGGGTGACGCCCGAGCAGGCGGGCATCGAGACGTTCGGCGGTCGTCGGCGAGCTCAACGGTGCCTACCACGCGCCGGAACGCGTCGCCGAGCTCCTCGCAGAGCTGACGGGCCGGCCCGTGCACGAGTCCGTGACCCTCTTCCCGCCCTTCACGGCCGACTTCGGCAAGAACCTCGCCCTCGGCCGGGACGTCTTCATCAACTCCGGCTGCCGGTTCCAGGACCAGGGCGGCATCGTCGTCGGGGACGGCTGCCTCATCGGGCACAACGCCGTCCTCACGACGCTCAACCACGACCTCGACCCCGCCCGACGCGCCGACCTGCACCCCGCGAGCGTCGTCCTCGGCCGCAACGTGTGGCTCGGCGCGAACGTGACCGTCCTCCCGGGCGTCACCTTCGGGGACGACGCCGTCGTCGGGGCCGGCTCCGTCGTCACCCGGGACGTCCCCGCACGCACCGTCGTCGTCGGCACGCCCGCGCACGTCGTCCGCTCGCTCGAGGCACGAGGACCCGCTCAGCGACGACCGTCGGGCGTCACGTCGACGCCCACGCGGCGCCGCCCTTCTCCTCCGCAGGCACCGCTGCGGCATGCTCCCGCCGGAGCACGCCGAGGACGAGGAGCACCTGCCCGACGACGTAGGTGAGCATCACCCAGAAGCCGTGGGCGGGCAGGGCGTACCAGGGCGCGAACGCGTTCAGCGCGATGAGCGCGTCGGACACGAGGAACACCGCGCCGCCGACCGCCGCGAGGCGGTCGACACCCGTCGCCGTCACGGCCATCAGCACGAGGCACGCGCCGTAGACGACGACCGGGACGAGGAGCGACCCGGCGCCCGGAGCGCATGCCGCGACGAGGACGAGGAACGCGAGCAGGTACGGCGCGAGGGCGAGCGGACGGCGCAGGACGGACCCCGCGCAGTAGGGCCAGAACGCGACGGCGTACGTCACTTGGGCACAGAGGAAGAACCCCACCATGACGAGGAACGCGGCGTCCCCGTCGGCGAGATCGGGCGCCGTGTCACCGAGCCACGAGAAGCCCAGCGCGACGAGCGTGAGGCGGACCAGCCGCGAGCGCCGGGCCGGTCCGTCGCCGTCGCGTCGCGTCGCGAGCCACAGGCAGACCGCGACGAGGGGCATGAGGAACCACTGCGACGTGTCGGCGAGCGTCGAGGCGCCCGCGAGCTGCGCGGCGAGGTGGACGAGGGTGAGCAGGGCGAGCGCGCCCCACGCGGCGAGCATGGGTGTCGGGACTCCTTCGGTGGTGCTGCCGGCGTCGTTGCCGGGACGAGCGATTGTAGGCCCGGACGTCGTCACCGCCGGACCGCGTCGTCGGGAGCCCCTGCGGCGACCGACTCCATCGCCGTCCGGCAGCGCGCGAGGAGCTCGCCGACGTCGGCCGGAGCGGCGCCGCGGGGACGCTCGGCGGGCAGGATCGCCAGCCGGATCGGCGGCCGCGGGCGCCACCAGGGCCGTCGGCCGTACGTGAAGACCATCGGCACGACCGGCACCCCGAGCCGGCAGGCGTACACGAACGCGCCGCGCCGGAACGGCCGCAGCGTCGTGTCGTACATGATCAGCTCGCCCTCGGGGAAGAAGTGGACGCCCTGACCGGCGTCGACGGTCCGCCGCACCCGTCCCTCGAAGGCGGAGAGCTCTCCCGGCCCGCGGGGCAGCGGGACCGCGAGCAGGTGGCTGACCAGGACACCCGCCACGGGCAGGTGGAAGTTCGAGGGCTGCGAGACGACGGCGACGCGCCGGCCGCGGAACTGGCCGGCGACCCACGGGCCGTCCAGGTAGTGCACGTGGTTGGCGACCGTGACGACCCCACCACGCTCGCCGGTGAGGTGCTCGCGACCCGTGACCCGCAACCCGTGGACGACGCACCCGTACCACCGCACGACGGCCATGGCGACATCGAAGAACCCCGCGTCGAAACGGCTCCAGAGCCGCGGCGTCGCGGGCCGAGCGCTGTCAGCGCTCATGCGAGCGCCCCGGCTCCCGGCCCGCGGCGTCGTCCCGGTCGACCGGCGCGGGGTCCGCCGAGCCGCCTCCCTCGACGACCGCCTGGCGCAGCATCTCCTCGATCTGCGGGACGCACACGTCGAGCGCGTGCTCCCGGCCGACCTCGGCGTAGGCCGGACCCATACGGAGGCGCTCGTCGTCGTGCTCGATCCAGTAGTCGATCGCGCGCGCGAGGTCTGCGGCGTCCCCGGCGCGGAAGAGGCTGCGCTCGTCGAGCGCGAACTGTCCGGTCGCCGACGCGCGGGAGTCGGAGATCACCGGGACGAGGCCGGTCGCGACGGCCTCGAGACAGCCGAGCGCCTCGATCTCCGCGTCGGCGGCGTGCACGTAGAGGTCGCTCGTCGCGAGCACGTCCCAGAGCTCGTCCTGGGTGAGGAAGCCGATCCGCGGCGGGTGCGGCAGCGTCGCGCCCTGCTGGGCGTACCGCTCGGAGAGCGGCCCGCGACCGGCGAGCACGACCTGGATGCGGTCGGCGTGCCGGGATCGCCGTACCGCGTCGAGGAGCACGTCCTGCCGCTTCTCGCGCGACAGCCGTCCCGTCATGGTGATGACGAACCGTCCGGCCAGGTCGGCGCTCTTCGGCAGCGTGCGGGGGACGAACCCCGGGTCGACGCCGTTCGACACGACGTGCAGGGCCGCCCGGTAGCCGTGGTCGCGCAGCTCCCCGGCGATGAACCGGCTGGGGCAGTGGACGTGCCCGAACCGGTCGTAGAACAGCCGGAACACCGCGTACACGAGGTCGTTCAGCGGACCGACCCGTCCCACGCCGAGGCTGTACGTCACGTTCTCGGGCTGCACGTGGAACGCGGCGGTGGACGGGACGCCGAGCTCGTCCGCGAGCCGCTTGGCCCGGGAGCCGAGCCAGAACGGCGACATGACGTGCGCGACGTCGGCCCAGCCCAGGGCGTCGCGCAGCACGTCGTCGTCGGGCTTGGCGAGGACCCAGCCCTGGCCCGCGATCACCCGGTCGAAGCCCGGGACGCCGAGCGGTTCGAGCCGGTAGTGCACGACGTCGTCCGTGGATGCCCCAGGGTCGGCGTCACCCGCGCGGGCCGCGCCTCGGCAGCACGCGACGCGCACCTCGTGGCCGCGCTCGCGCAGGGCGACGGCGAAGCGACGCGCGGAGACGGTAGTCCCGTTGGTGGGATCCTCGAACTGGTCGATGACGAGCAGGACGCGCACCCGCGGCTCCCTTGCGACGCGCGGCGCGTGGTCCGCGCCTGCTGACGGGATGGCGCCAGGTTAGGCGACCGCCGCGGACCGGGCGCGGAACCGCCGGGGGCGTGTCGTCGCGCCCAGCGCTTGCCGCCGGAGCGGTGCCCGCACGCGGGGTTGCCGGTCAGCGCGCCGGTGCGGGTGCGCGCTCCGTGGGCGTGCCGGCGACCAGGACGCGCCCGTCGCGCACCTGCGCCGCGAAGACCGCCAGCGGCCTGCGGTCCTTGCCCCCGGCGTCGAGCACCTCGCCGGTGTCGACGTCCCACACCTGCTTGAGCATGGGGGTGGTGACCGTGTCGACGTCACGCTCCGCGCCGTCGTCGCCGGTGACGCGATGCGTGCCGACGAGGCCGCGCGACATGACGTTGGCGCCCGAGTACGGGTCCCGCTGCTGGACGGCGCGCACGGTGCCGTCGGCGAGCCGGAAGACCGCGATCTGGGTGTCGCCCAGGAGCGCGCCGGCCCCGCGCTCGGGGTCGAGGTCGTCGAGCGCGCAGATGTCGACGAACGTGCTCATCGGGCGTCCTCCAGCTCGGCACGCGCCGCGACGAGCGCGACGTCTCGGGCGGCGCGCGGGTCGGGGTAGGCGACGGTATCGCCCTCGTCGGCGGGACGGACCTGGCCGCGCTCGGGGACGAACGCGAGGTCGCCGTCGACCGCCTCGGGCGCGTTGACGAACGGCGTGAACTTGCGCAGCTTGGCCGGGTCGGCGAGCGTCGCGCCCCACTCGTCCTCGTAGTCGCGCACGTGCTCTGCCATCGCGGCCTCGAGCTGGTCCGCGATCCCGAGCGAGTCCTCGACGACGACGCGCCGCAGCTCGTCCAGCCCGCCCGCGCGCTCCGCGACCCACGGCGCCGTGCGCTGCAGGCGGTCGGCCTCCTGGACGTAGAGCATGAGGAACCGGTCGACGTAGCGGACCAGGGTCTCGTCGTCGAGGTCCTCGGCGAGGAGCTGGGCGTGCGCGGGCTGCGCGCCGCCGTTCCCGCCGACGTAGAGGTTCCAGCCCTTGTGGGTCGCGATGATGCCGACGTCCTTGCCACGCGCCTCGGCGCACTCGCGCGCGCAGCCGGAGACGCCGAACTTGATCTTGTGCGGCGAGCGCAGCCCGCGGTATCGCAGCTCGAGCCGGACCGCCATGGCCGACGAGTCCTGCACGCCGAACCGGCACCAGGTGCGCCCGACGCACGTCTTCACCGTGCGCAGCGACTTCCCGTACGCGTGCCCGGACTCGAAGCCCACGGCCGTCAGGCGCCGCCAGATCTCCGGGAGCTGGTCGAGCCGCGCGCCGAACATCGCCAGCCGCTGGCCGCCGGTCACGCGCACGTAGAGCCCGAAGTCGTCCGCGACCCTCGCGAACTCCAGGAGCTGGTCCGCGCGCACCTCTCCCCCGGGCATCCGCGGGATCACCGAGTACGTGCCGTTCTTCTGGAGGTTCGCCATGACGTGGTCGTTGGTGTCCTGCAGCGCCGCGTGCTCGCCCTCCAGGACGTGGCCGCGGCGCAGCGTCGAGAGGATCGACGCGACCGTCGGGCGGCAGACGGCGCAGCCGCGGCCCGTCCCGTGCGCCGCGACGACCTCGGAGAACGTGCGCAGCCCTTCCTCGCGGACGATCCGGTACAGCGTCGCTCGGGACATCGCGAAGTGCTCGCACAGCGCGTCCGAGACCGTCACGCCCGCCCGGGACAGCTCCGTGTTGAGCAGCTTGGTGAGCGCGGGCACGCACGACCCGCACACCGTGCCGGCCGTCGTGCAGTCCTTGACCTGCCCGATCGTCCGGCACCCGTGCTCGGTCACCGCCGAGCGGACCGTCCCGGCGTCGACGTTGTTGCACGAGCACACCACGGCCTCGTCGGGCAGCTCGGTGTCCGCCAGCCCCTCGCCGTCGGGCGCGATGACGGCGGCGGGATCGGCGCCGAGCGGGCGGCCGAGCAGGGGCCGCAGCGCGGAGTAGAGCTCGATGTCGCCGACGAACACGCCGCCGAGCAGCGTCGTCGCGTCGTCGGAGAGCACGAGCTTGCGGTAGCGGCGGTGGATCGGATCGACGAACGAGACCTCGAGCGCGCCCGCGCTCACCGCGTTGACGTCGCCGAACGACGCCGCCTCGACGCCCACGCCCTTGAGCTTCGTACCGTCGTCGGCGCGGCGGTGCACGCGCTCGCCACCGAGGAAGCGGTCGACGACGACGTCCGCCATGTCGTTCCCCGGCGCGACCAGGCCCGCGCACACGCCGTCGACCGACGCGCACTCGCCGATCGCCCACACGCCCGGGTCGGAGGTCTGGCACGCCTCGCCGACGACGACGCCGCCGCGCTCGCCGATGGCCAGTCCCGCCTCGCGCGCCACGCGGTCGCGCGGGCGGATGCCCACGGAGAAGACGACGACGTCGGTCGGCAGCGCGGACCCGTCGGTGAGCTCGACCGAGCCCACGGACCCGTCGCCTGCGGGCAGGAACCGGTGCGCGCCCGCGCCCGTGCGGACCGTCACCCCGAGATCCTCGATGAGCAGGCGCAGCATCTCGCCGCCGCCCTGGTCGAGCTGGACGCTCATGAGCCGGTCGGCGAACTCGACGACCGTGGCCTCGGCGCCCAGGCGCTGGAGCGCCGCCGCGGCTTCGAGGCCCAGCACGCCACCGCCCACGACGACGCCGCGCACCGCCCGGCCCAGCGTCCGCTCGCGCAGGCGCACCCACTCGGCCAGCCGCTCGACGTCGTCCAGCGTGCGGTAGGTGAACAGGCCCGGCAGGTCCGTGCCCTCCGCGCGCGGGGTCCATGCCCACGAGCCCGTCGCGAGCACCGCGCGGTCGTAGTGCACCTGGCGGCCCGACCGCGTGGTCACGACGCTCGCCGTGCGGTCGAGCGACGCGACCGCGTCGCCGGTGACGAGGGTGACACGCGGGTCGTCCCACACGCCGCGGTCAAGCGTGAGCGCCTGCACGTCGCGCGCGTCGAACCACTCCGACAGGTGCACGCGGTCGTACGGCTCGTGCGGCTCGTCGCCGATCACCGTGAGCGACCAGCCGCCCTCGGGGTCGCGCGAGCGCAGGCCCGCGACCAGGCGGTGCGCCGTCATGCCGGCACCGACGACGACGATCCGGTCGCCGTCCAGGGGACCACCGGCGGCGTGAGCGACCGCGTCCGACGGGGAGTGAGTGAGGGAGGCCACGGGGAGCACTTTCGAGAGGCGGGGCTGCGTCGAGGCCCCGGTCCGGGTGCGACCGGTGCCCTGCTCCCGACCCTAGGGGAGGTGGTCTGACCACATCAGCCGTCTGGGACCAAGGTCCCCAGTACCCCCATCGAAGGCCATCACGTGCGCGCTCCAGCGCGGTGAGGACGGCACGACGTCGCGCCCCCGGGACAGGGACGCGACGTCGTGAGGTGGGCGCGTCGGACGTCGGCCACGGTGGCCGGGCGGCCGTGCGCGACCCCGTGCGTCAGGCGTTCGCGAGCTCGCGGTCCTCGTCCGCCACGGGCCGCTGGTCCTCGTAGCGGCGCACGACGCGGCTCACGGTGGAGCGCGACGCCGAGACCCTCTGGGCGATCTCGCGCTGGTTCATGCCCTGGCGGGCGAGCTCGACGATGCGACGGTCGCGCTCCGCGGTCGGGTCCTCGCCGAGGGAGGCGTCGTCCGCCTCGGTCGCCGCGGCCTGCGCGCCGTTCGTGCCGCCCACGAGGTCGAAGACCTCGACGCGCCGCGTGTGGCCCGTCACGGCGGGGGGCTCGACGACCGGTGCCGCGCTGCCCTCCTCCGGAGCCGGCTGGTCCCAGGGGAGCGGACGCCCGAACAGCTCCTTCACCCGCGCCTCGAGATCGGGGAGCGCCTCGAACGCCGTCTCGGGCACGTACGGCTTCTCGTCGTTCGCCTCGCGCACAGGCTCGGTCTCGGGCTCCAGCTCCGGCTCGACGTCCCGCTCGACGGAGGGCGCCTCAGCCGACGCGACGGCGGCCGCGCTCTCCTGGCTCTGCTCGGCGGCGGGAAGCTCGCGGGCCCGCTCGACGGGCGTCGGGGTCTCCGTGCGGTCCTCGGCGTCGCGCGCCGACTCCACCGCGAGGGTCTCCTGGCGGTGCGTCTCGACGAGCGTCGCGGCGGCCGTGGTGGTCCGGGGGACGACGACCGCCGTCACCTCGGTCGGCCCCGCGGCGTCGGCCGACCCTCGCGCGGTGCCCCGCTTCACGGAGCTCGCACCGATGAGGTCGAGCCGGTTGCCGTGGCGCTCCGCGGCCTCCAGGCGGTCGACCCAGACCTGCATACGGCGCTCGAAGTCCTCGACCGTCAGCAGCTTGAGGGCGGCGTCACGGGCGGATCGCTGCCGCTCGTGCGCGGCGCGGACCTTGCGCAGGTCTGCCGGCGAGCCCGCGCTGTCGGCCCGTGCGTCGCGCCACTGCTCCAGCGCGGAGACGTAGCCGTGGACGCGCAGCTCACGACGACGTTCCTCGAGCGTGTGGCCCGTCACCATGTGCCGCTCCCCCACGAGGGCGAGGTGCCACATGAGCGCGGCCACCAGCGGTGGCACGAACCGGAACACCACCATGTACGGGGTGCTCGCCGTCGGGACGGCGATCTCGTGCAGCGCCGCGAACAGGCCCGACGTCCCCGAGAGAACCCACGTCAGCGCGAGGAGGACGCCGTAGGGGCGCCCCTCCAGCGCCGCGTTGCGCGCCATGAGCGCCACGGCGACGAGGCTGATCTCGAGGAAGCCCGCCAGCCCGTACGCCTCGAGCGGCGACATGTGCGCCACCTCGAGCCCGAACAGGACCATGCCGCTGTACGCCAGCGCGGTGGCGATCGTCGCCGCGATGACCACGGCGACCATCGGGAGGTGCCGGCCGCGATAGCGCACCTGCCGCGGGGAACCGCCCGCGCCGGTCTGGTCCTGCTGTGTCACGTCATCCTCCGAAAAGTGGTGTGGGCGCACATATCCCAACACTCAGGACCTTCCTCGTCAACGCACCGGAAGGATCGCAATCGGATCGTGAGCAGCGGCGCCCCCGGACGGAGCGCCCTCGGGCCGTGAACGCCCGCCGCACCGCTCCGAACAGCACGACGCCGCGCCCCGGAGGGGACGCGGCGTCGGTCGGCAGGGGGCGGGTCGTCAGACGTTGAACCCCAGCGCGCGGAGCTGTTCCTTGCCGTCGGGCGTGATCTTCTCCGGGCCCCACGGCGGCATCCAGACCCAGTTGACGCGGAAGCCGTCGACGAGGCCCTCCAGGGCCTGCGCGGACTGGTCCTCGATGACGTCGGTCAGCGGGCACGCCGCGGACGTGAGCGTCATGTCGATGACGGCGTGGTTGTTCTGGTCGATCTGGATGCCGTAGACGAGGCCGAGGTCGACGACGTTGATGCCGAGCTCGGGGTCGATGACGTCGCGCATCGCCTCCTCGACGTCCGCGACGTTCGGCGGGCTCGGCGTGGCGCCCTCGGCGGGCGCGCCGGTCTCGGTGGTCATCGGTTCTCCTCCGTCGTTCCCCGCGCGGCGAGCGCCGCGTCGGAAGCCAGTGCGGTCGATGCGTCGCCCAGCGGGTTCAGGGCGCCCGAGGTGACGAGCGAGTCGCGCAGCGCGGCCCAGCCGAGCAGGGCGCACTTGATCCGTGCAGGGTAGCGCGAGACGCCCGTGAACACCGTGGCGTCACCGAGCTCGTCCTCCGCGGCGTCGTCGAGGCCCTTGCCCCGCGAGCCCATGAGCTCGCGGAACACGTCGCCGAGGTGCTCGGCCTCCGCGGCGGGGCGCCCCGTCACGAGGTCGGTGAGCACGGACAGGGACGCCTGCGAGATGCTGCAGCCCTGCCCCTCCCAGCTCACGCGGTCGATGGTGCCGTCGGCGAGCTCGACGCGGAGCGTCACCTCGTCGCCGCACGTGGGGTTCACCTGGTGCGACTGGCCGCTCGCCGCGCCGTCCGCCACCTCGACCAGGCCCCGGCCGTGCGGGGTCTTCGCGTGGTCGAGGATGACCTGCTGGTACATCTGCTCGATCGAGCTCATCGGGTCCTCTCTCAGTCCACCGAGAAGAACGCGCGGACCCCGGCCAGTGCTTCCCGGAACGCGTCGACGTCCTCGCGCGTGGTGTACACCGACGCCGACGCGCGCGCGGTCGCGGCGATCCCGAAGCGGCGGTGCAGGGGCTGGGCGCAGTGGTGACCGACGCGCACGGCGATGCCCGCGTCGTCGAGCACCTGGCCGACGTCGTGCGCGTGCACGCCGTCCACGACGAACGACACGACCGCGAGCCGGTCAGCCGGCTCGCGCGGGCCGATGATCCGCACGCCGGGGATCTCCGCGATGCGCAGCAGCTCGGCCGCGAGCTCGTGCTCGTGCGCCGCGACGCCGTCCATGCCCAGCTCGTGCAGGTACTTCGCCGCGGCGCCGAACCCGACGACCTGCGCGACGGCCTGCGTGCCCGCCTCGAACCGCTGCGGCGGCGCCATGTACGACGACTCGGTCATCGTGACGACCTCGATCATCGACCCGCCGGTCGTCACGGGCGGCAGCGCCTCGAGCAGCTCGCGCCGCCCGTAGAGCACGCCCACGCCCGTGGGCCCGAGCATCTTGTGCGCCGAGAACGCGGCGAAGTCGACGCCGAGCGCGGGCAGGTCGACCGGCAGGTGCGGCACGGACTGGCACGCGTCCAGCACGGTGAGTGCCCCGACCTCGCGCGCCCGGGCCACGATCGGCTCGACGGGCGTGATCGCGCCCGTCACGTTCGACACGTGCGCGAACGCGACGATCTTGGTCCGCTCCGTGATGACGGTCGGCGCGTCCTCGACGCGCACGCGCCCGTCGTCGTCCACCTCGAACCAGCGCAGGACCGCGCCTGTACGGGCGGCGAGCTCCTGCCACGGCACGATGTTCGCGTGGTGCTCCGCCTCGGTGATGACGATCTCGTCGCCCGGCGCGAGCGCGAAGCGGCGGGCCGCCTCACCCCCGCGGCCGAGCGTCGCGTTCGAGATCCCGTACGCGACGAGGTTGATCGCGGCCGTCGCGCCGGACGTCCAGACGATCTCGCCCGGGCGCGCCCCGACGAACGCCGCGACGTCGGCACGGGCGTCCTCGAACGCCTCGGTCGCCTCCTCGGCGAGCTGGTGCGCGCCGCGGTGCACGGCCGCGTTGCGCTCCTCGTAGAAGTCGACCTCGGTGTCGAGGACGACCTGCGGCTTCTGCGACGTCGCCGCGGAGTCGAGGTAGACGAGCGGACGACCACCGCGCACGGTGCGCTCGAGCAGCGGGAAGTCCGCCCGCACTGCGGCGAGCTCGGTCGCCGTCAGGGGGGAGCTGTGCGCGGTGGTCGTCATGGTCGTCTCCTCAGAGGTGGTGCGACCGCTCAGGCCGAGGCGGCCGAGGCGGACTCGACGGCGCCGGAGAGGTAGCGGTCGTAGCCCTCCTCCTCCAGGCGGTCGGCCAGCTCCGGGCCACCCTCCTCGGCGACCTTGCCGTCGACGAAGACGTGGACGAAGTCCGGCTTGATGTAGCGCAGGATGCGCGTGTAGTGCGTGATGAGCAGGATGCCCGCGTCGGTCGCGCCGTGGACGCGGTTGACGCCCTCGGAGACGATGCGCAGCGCGTCGACGTCGAGGCCCGAGTCGGTCTCGTCGAGGACGGCGAACTTCGGCTTGAGGAGCTCCATCTGGAGGATCTCGTGGCGCTTCTTCTCGCCACCGGAGAAGCCCTCGTTGACCGAGCGCTCGGCGAAGGAGTCGTCCATGCGCAGGCGCTCCATGGCGCCCTTGACGTCCTTGACCCAGTGGCGCAGCGCGGGGGCCTCGCCGTCGATCGCGGTCTTCGCGGTGCGCAGGAAGTTGGACACGGAGACGCCGGGGACCTCGACCGGGTACTGCATCGCGAGGAACAGGCCCGCGCGGGCGCGCTCGTCGACGCTCATCGCGAGGACGTCCTCGCCGTCGAGCGTCACGGTGCCGCCGGTGACCTGGTACTTGGGGTGGCCCGCGATCGAGTAGGCGAGCGTGGACTTGCCCGAGCCGTTGGGGCCCATGATGGCGTGGACCTCGCCGCTGCCGATCGTCAGGTCGACGCCGCGCAGGATCGGCTTCGGCCCTTCCTTGGTGTCGACGCTGACGTGCAGGTCGCGGATCTCGAGAGTGGACATCTGGTTCTTCTCCAAGAGGTTCTGGTGAGCCGTGGGGCGCGCTCGGCGCGCCGGTTCAGGATGTGGGTCAGGTGGGAGCGACGACGCGGTCGACGTCGACGAGCACCTGCTCGCCGTCGACCGTCACCGGGTACACGGGCACCGGCCGCATCGCGGGCAGCGCGGTCGGCATGCCGGTCCGTACGTCGAACTGCGAGCCGTGCAGCCAGCACTCGACGAAGCAGCCCTCGACCTCGCCGTCCGACAGGGACACCGCCCCGTGGGAGCAGATGTCCGAGATCGCGTGCCAGTCGCCGTCGCCGTCACGGATGACGGCGACCTCGACGACCCGCCCGTCCTCGGCCGGGAGCTCGACGCGGAGGGCCTCCTCCGGGCCGAGGTCGGACGTCGTGCAGGCGGGCTGTGCGGTCACGCCGTCGCCTCGGCGGGCTCGGCGCTCCCGTCGATGATCGACATGGACTTGCTCAGCTCGCGCTCGATCGCCTCGAGCAGTCGCTCCTCGACCGACGCGACGCCGATCTCCTGGATGAGCTCCGCGAAGAAGCCGCGGACGACGAGGCGGCGCGCCTCGGCCTCCGGGATGCCGCGGGCCTGGAGGTAGAAGAGCTGCTCGTCGTCGAACCGGCCGGTCGCGGACGCGTGACCCGCGCCCTCGATCTCGCCCGTCTCGATCTCGAGGTTCGGCACGGAGTCCGCGCGCGCGCCGTCCGTGAGGACGAGGTTGCGGTTGAGCTCGTAGGTGTCCGTGCCCTCGGCCTCGGCCTGGATGAGCACGTCGCCGACCCACACCGCGTGCGCGCCCTCGCCCTGGAGGGCGCCCTTGTACGTGACGCGCGACTTGCAGCGCGGCACGGCGTGGTCGACGAACAGGCGGTGCTCCTGGTGCTGGTCCGCGTCCGCGAAGTAGAGGCCGACCATCTCGACGTCGCCGCCCTCGGCCGTGAACGTCGCGTCCGGGGTGATGCGCACGACGTCGCCGCCGAGGGTCACGACCACGTGCTTGAGCCGCGCGTCGCGCCCGATGCGGGCGCGGTGCGACGACGCGTGCACGGCGCCGTCGGCCCAGTCCTGGACCGACACGACCGTGAGGTGCGCGCCGTCCTCGACGACGATCTCGACCGTCTCGTTGAGCGTCGCGGTCCCCACGTGGTCGAGCACGACGACGGCCTCCGAGTGGCGCTCGGCGCGCACGAGCACGTGGCTCGCGGTCGGCGTCGAGCCGTGACCCTCGACGCGCACGGACGTCACGTCGGACGCGACGGCCTCCTTGGGCACCGTGACGACCGTGGCCTGCTCGAACGCGTTCCACGCGGTGACGGCGGTGCGGTCGCCCGGCTTGCCGGCGGTGCCGAGCCGCTCGTCGTCGCGACCGACGATGGCGACCTCGACCTCGGGGGCCTCGACGACCGTGACGCGCACGTCGCCGCCGCCGCTCTGCCCGACGAGCTTGTCGTCGAACAGCGGCGCGAGGTGTGCGACGGGCGAGAAGCGCCACTCCTCCTCGCGCCCCGAGGGCACGGGGATGTCGGCGAGGTCGAACGACGTGAGCCGCTCGGCGCGCGAGCCCTGGGGCACGACGCCGTGGGAGTGCGCCCCGTCGGCCTGCGCGCGCGAGTGGTCGGTCGTCAGACCGGCCTCTTCGGGAATGGTGGTGGTGGTCATATCAGCCGACGGACCCTTCCATCTGCAGCTCGATGAGGCGGTTGAGCTCGAGCGCGTACTCCATGGGCAGCTCGCGCGCGATGGGCTCGACGAACCCACGCACGATCATGGCCATCGCCTCGGTCTCCTCCATGCCTCGGGACATGAGGTAGAACAGCTGGTCCTCGCTCACCCGCGAGACCGTCGCCTCGTGCCCCATGGACACGTCGTCCTCGCGGACGTCGACGTACGGGTAGGTGTCGGACCGGGAGATCTGGTCGACGAGCAGCGCGTCGCACAGCACGGTCGAGGCCGAGTGCGAGGCGCCCTCGAGGACCTGGACCAGGCCGCGGTACGACGTGCGGCCACCCCCGCGCGCGACCGACTTCGACACGATGGACGACGACGTGTGCGGCGCCGCGTGGACCATCTTCGCCCCGGCGTCCTGGTGCTGGCCCTCGCCCGCGAACGCGATCGAGAGCGTCTCGCCGCGCGCGTGCTCGCCGAGCAGGTAGATCGCCGGGTACTTCATGGTGACCTTGGAGCCGATGTTGCCGTCGACCCACTCCATCGTCGCGCCCTCGGCCGCGGTCGCCCGCTTGGTCACGAGGTTGTACACGTTGTTCGACCAGTTCTGGATGGTCGTGTAGCGCACGCGCGCGTTCTTCTTGACGATGATCTCGACGACCGCCGAGTGCAGCGAGTCGGACGAGTAGATCGGCGCGGTGCAGCCCTCGACGTAGTGCACGTACGAGCCCTCGTCCGCGATGATCAGCGTCCGCTCGAACTGGCCCATGTTCTCCGTGTTGATGCGGAAGTAGGCCTGCAGCGGGATCTCGACGTGCACGCCCGGCGGCACGTAGACGAACGACCCGCCCGACCACACGGCGGAGTTGAGCGCGGCGAACTTGTTGTCGCCCGACGGGATGACGGTGCCGAAGTACTCCTGGAAGAGCTCCGGGTGCTCGCGCAGCGCGGTGTCCGTGTCGAGGAAGATGACGCCCTGACGCTCGAGCTCCTCGTTGATCTGGTGGTAGACCACCTCGGACTCGTACTGCGCGGCGACGCCCGCGACGAGGCGCTGCTTCTCCGCCTCGGGGATGCCGAGCTTGTCGTACGTCTCCTTGATGTCCTCGGGCAGGTCGTCCCACGAGGCGGCCTGCTTCTCCGTGGAGCGCACGAAGTACTTGATGTTGTCGAAGTCGATGCCCGTGAGGTCGGAGCCCCAGCTCGGCATCGGCTTCTTGTCGAAGAGGCGCAAGGCCTTGAGCCGCGTCTTGAGCATCCACTCGGGCTCGTTCTTCAGCGCCGAGATGTTGCGCACGACGTCCTCGGACAGGCCGCGCTGCGCGGCCTCGCCGGCGGCGTCGCTGTCGTGCCAGCCGTATCCGTAGGCACCGATCGAGGCGATGATCTCGTCGTCGGTCTGCTTCTCACCGGTCGGCTGGGCCGTGCCGGTGGCGTCCTGGGTGGGAGCGCTCATGGTCGTCCTTCCACTGTCCGTCGTGTGCGGGCGGGGGCAGTCGGTACAAAGGTCCTTGCGGGGGATGTCGTGCGTGCCTCGGGGCGAAGGTGCGCCCCTCGGGTCAGGTCTCGCCCGACGTCGGGCGGCCGCGCGCCCGGACGGGGACGTTGGTCGTGCAGGCGTGCGCGCCCGTCGCGAGGGTCGCGAGGCGCTGCACGTGCGAGCCGAGCAGCTTGGCGAAGACCTGCGCCTCCGCCTCGCACAGCTGCGGGAACTCCTCGGCGACGTGCTGCACCGGGCAGTGGCCCTGGCACAGCTGCACCGCGGACGTGCCGGGGACGGGGCGCACGCTCGCCGCGTACCCGTCGTCCGCGAGCGCCGCCGCGAGCTGGGCCGCGCGGCCCTCGACGTCGTCCGCGTCGAGCCGGCCCGCGTAGCGGTCGGCGAGCTCGGCGAGCCGGTCCTGGGCGAAGCGCTCGACGGCGCCCGGCCCGGCGACGTCGCGCAGGTACCGCAGCGCCTGCGTCGCGAGGTCGGCGTAGGTGCCGCTCAGCTCGCCCTGCCCGGCCGACGTCGTCACGTACCGCCGCGCGGGGCGGCCGCGCATCCCGGTGGGGTGCCCGGCGTCGTGCACGGCGACGAGGTCGTCCTCCTCGAGGAGCGCGAGGTGGCGGCGGACGGCCGCAGGGGTGAGCCCGAGCGTGGCGGCGAGGTCGGCGGCGCTCACGGGACCGGCAGACGCGACGAGCTCGAGCACGCGCTCGCGCGTGCGGCGGTCGACGTCGGCGGCAGGCACGACCGGCTGCCCGCCTGCGGGGGTGGCGGGGCGCAGCGCACCCGGTCGGACGGATCCTGCGGCCATGCTCACCTCCCGTGGTTCGTCCCGTGGGCGCGCGTACGCATGGCGCGGCCTGACACGGGGTGACAGATCTGGAACCGATATAGACAACATGGTTGTTCCCTAATTGCCCGAACGCAAGCAAGGCGACCCTCAGACCACCCCCTGGGGCCTCGAGATGTGGCGTACGCGACACCCGTGCGGTCCGGGCCGGGCGGGAGCCGTGCGCGGCAGGCCCGCCCCCTAGAATCGGCCGGGTGCCCGCCCCCGCCGTGCTCGTGCACGACCTCGTCAAGCGCTACGACGGTCGTGCCGTCGTCGACGGCGTGTCCCTCACCGCCGAGCGCGGTGCGATCACCGCGGTGCTCGGCCCCAACGGCGCCGGCAAGACCACGACGGTCGAGTGCTGCGAGGGCCTGCGCTCCCCCGACGCCGGGCGCGTCGAGGTGCTCGGGCTCGACCCGCTGACCGACGCGCGCGATCTGCGTCCCCGGGTCGGCGTCATGCTCCAGGACGGCGGGCTCCCGACGGGCGTGCGCGCGCTGGAGATGCTCCGGCACGTCGCGTCGATGTACGCGCGGCCGCGCGACGTCGACGAGCTCACCGAGCGTCTGGGGCTGGAGAGCTTCGCCCGCACGACCGTCCGCCGGCTGTCGGGCGGGCAGCGGCAGCGGCTCGCGCTCGCCGCGGCGATCGTCGGCCGGCCGGAGGTCGTCTTCCTCGACGAGCCGAGCGCGGGCATGGACCCGCAGAGCCGGCACGCCGTGTGGGAGCTCGTGCGCGAGCTGCGCGCCGAGGGCGTCGGGATCGTCCTCACGACGCACCTCATGGACGAGGCGGAGGACCTCGCCGACCACGTGTACGTCGTCGACCACGGGAAGGTCATCGCGGCAGGCGCCACGCGTGACCTGCTCGAGACCGGCGCCGACGGCGAGGCCGACCGCACGGTCCGCTTCGAGGCCACGCCCGCGCTCGACCTCGGCGGTCTCCGCGCGGCGCTGGCCGACGCTGCGGTCCACGTGCCCGACAGCACGGCCGTACCCGGGTCGTGGATCCTCGCCGAGCCGCAGCCCGGCTCCTACACGCTCACCGGCCCCGCCGACCCCGCGACGCTCGTGGCGCTGACGACGTGGCTCGCCGCGCGTGGCGTCCTCGCCTCGCGCGTCACGGTGGGCCGCCGCACGCTCGAGGACGTGTTCCTCGACCTCACGGGACGGCACCTGCGATGAGCACGACCCCGACCACGCCGGACGCTGTGGGCCAGAGCCCGGCCCAGGCCGCCGAGCTCGCCGCGCCGGCCTGGCGCCGCGTCGTGGCGCAGACGGCGTTCGAGACGCGCATGATCCTGCGCAACGGCGAGCAGCTCCTCGTGACGATCATCCTGCCCGTGATGCTCCTGCTCGGGCTGGTGCTCACCTCGTTCGTCGACCTCGACACGGGCGGCGCGACGCGCGTCGACTTCGTGACGCCCGGTGTCCTCGCCCTCGCCGTCATGTCGACCGCCTTCACGTCGCAGGCCATCGCGACGGCGTTCGACCGGCGCAACGGCGTCCTGCGCCTCATGTCGACCACTCCCCTGGGCCGCGGCGGTCTTCTGGCGGGCAAGGTGCTCGGCGTCCTGGCGGTCGAGGTCGTGCAGGTCGTCGTCATCACGGCGGTCGCGCTCGCGCTCGGCTGGCAGCCCGACCCCGCGGGGATCCCCGCGGCCCTGCTCGCCGTGCTGCTCGGGACCGCGGCGTTCACGTCGCTCGCGATGCTGCTCGCCGGGACACTGCGCGCCGAGGGCGTGCTCGCGGTGGCGAACCTCGTGCTCGTGCTGCTCACCGTCGGCGGTGGCGTCCTCGTCCCGGCCGACCAGCTCCCCGGCCCGCTCGAGCACGTCGCGCTCCTGCTGCCGTCGGGCGCGCTCGGCGAGGCGATGCGTGGCGCCCTGCTCGACGGTGCCGTGCCGCCGTTCTCCGTCGTCGTGCTGCTCGGCTGGACCGCCGCGCTCGGCTGGGGCGCAGGCAAGCTCTTCCGCTGGACCTGAGCCCGGACACATCTCACACCCGCGGGATTCCGGGGCTGCGTGGTCGTCCCGATACCGTGGGACCGTGAGCACCCCGCCCCCCGCGCTCGACCCCGCTCCCGCCGACAGCCCCGCAGGCGCCGCCTCCGGAAACGGCACCGTCCGCCCGGACCGGCTCGCGCCGCTGCGCCGCTGGACCCGACCGGTGCTGGTCGCGAACCTCGTGGCGCAGATCGGCATCATCGTCACCGGCGGCGCCGTGCGTCTCACGGGCTCGGGACTCGGGTGCTCGACGTGGCCGCAGTGCGAGCCCGGGCAGTTCGCGGCGAAGTTCCACCCCGAGACGACGTACCACCAGTTCGTCGAGTACGGGAACCGCACCCTCACCGGGGTGCTGAGCGTCATCGCGATCGCGGCCCTCGTGCTCGTGTGGACCGACCGCTCGCGCGTCCTGTCCTACCGGCTCCTCGGCGCCGTCCCGCTGCTCGGCGTCGCCGCGCAGGCGGTCATCGGCGGCGTCATCGTCCTGCTGCACCTGCACCCGGGGTGGGTGTCGCTGCACTTCGTCGTCTCGGCCGCGCTCGTCTCCGTCTCGCTGCTCCTCCTGCACCGGTCCGGGGAGGGCGACGGGCCACCCGTCCCCACGGTCGCGTCGCGCTCGCGCGCGCTCGCGTGGGCGCTGTACGGGCTGACGGCACTGGTCGTGGTCCTCGGCGTCGTCGTCACCGGCGCCGGCCCGCACAGCGGCGACGAGGAGGTCGGCTACCGCTTCGCCGTCGACCCCGCGCTCATGAGCAAGCTCCACGCCTGGGCCGTCTGGGTGTTCGTCGCCGTCCTCGTCGCGTACCTCGTGAGCGTCCGCCGCGGGCCGCAGCAGGTGCGCCGTGCGGCCTGGATCCTGCTCGCGATCACGCTGGGCCAGGGACTGATCGGGTACGTCCAGTACTTCACGGGTCTGCCCGCGCTGCTCGTCGGCCTGCACATGCTCGGCTCGGCGCTCCTCGTCGCCGGCTCGACGCGCGTCGTGCTGACGACCCGCACGCGAGCCTGAGCGGGCGGCGGCCCGGGCCTGAGCGGCCTCGGGCCACCGCTGCGTCAGCGCGTGTCCGCGCGAGTCAGCGCCAGAGCGCGGCGACGCGCTCCGCGAGCGCGGTACCCCGCTCGTACCCGGCCTCGGCCGCCGCCGGCCGAAGCGACAGGTCCATGGCCTGCGGGCCGAAAAGGTGGTCGGCCGTGGGCCCCGGGTCGATCACCTCGACCTGGCTCCCTCGTGCGCGCAGCTCGTCGACCTGCACGGCGAGCTGCAGACCCCAGTCCAGCGGCGCCCGCGTCCTGCCGCCGAACGGCGACAGCACCAGCACGCGCCGGTGCCCCGCCGCGAGGTCCGCGTTCTCGTTGCGGCGGTATCCGCCGTCGAGGTACTGCCCCTCCCCGACCCGGTAGGCGAACCCGCTCGCGCAGCTCGCCGCGACGGCGTCGACGAGGTCGACCCCGCTGCTCCGGTCGAAGACGGCGGACTCACCGGTCCGAGCATCGACGGCGGTGAGGAGGACGGCCCTCAGAGGCCAGGACAGGTCCGGCAGGCGCGCGGCGACGGTGGCCCGCCACCGTGACTGCACCGCCTCGTCCGACGACGAGGGCAAGGCGAGCGCCGCCGCCCCGAGCCTGCGGCGCATGTCGGCCGCGTCCTGGGCACCCGCGATGACGGCGGCCGTCCGCGCCATCTGGTCCTCCGCCTGCCGCGTGCGGTCACTGCTCGTGTTCGAGCCGCCCTGACCTGCCTGCGGGGGCGGGGGCGCGACGAGAGCGGCGGCGTACAGCTCCGCGGGCGTCGCGCCGGCGAGCTGCGCCGTCGTCGTCGCCCCCGCCGACGTCCCGACGGTCAGGTCCGCCGTCGTGGACACGGGCAGCCCGGCGTCGGCCAGACCGGCGACGACGCCGATCAGCCACGCGTTGCCGGTCGACCCGCCGCCCCCGAGCACGAGGGCACGCTCGCCCGACGTCGGGACCGGATCGGATGCCAGGAGATCAGGTGCCGGGAGACCTGCTGCTGAGGTGCCCGGTGCAGAAGAAGGTGTGGTGGTGCGCATGGGAGTCGCCTCTCGCGATGGTGCGGCGAGCGCTTCCGACGACGACTACGGCCGTCGCGCGATCGTGGGCAGCGAGGGGGCGCCCGGTACGGACACAGCGTTCACGGGACTCACCTCCTCGGCTCGGTGCACGATCGGCCCCGACGCTAGCACGCCGGCCCGCCCCGGCACGCGGCCTTTTCGGCCGTCGGGAGGACGTTCACGGGTCGCGTCACGGGGCCCGCGGAGCACGAACCGCACGTGCCGAAGTAGAGCCGAGGTCGCACGAGGTAGAGCCGTGGTCGGCCGGGGTAGAGCCGTGGTCTGCCGAGGAAGTGCCCGGGCCGTGCCCGACGACGGATGGTTCGCCCCGACGGTCAGGCCCACCCGCGAGCCAGCCCGGCACAGGCGGGCCGGCACCGCGGTCAGTCACCCGGGCGAGGACCGACCAGGGCGAGACGAAGCCGGGCGGGGTGGGTGGTGGTGCCGCGTCGTGGCGGGCCTGGCGGGAGCCGCGAGGAACGAGCGGCGGATGGTAGACGCGGCACCACCACCCACCCCGACCACCCAACCCAGCCACACGCCGTCGAACACACAAACCACGGCTCTACCCCGTGCGACCACGGCTCTACCTCGCGTGACCACGGCTCTACCTCGCGTGACCACGGCTCTACCTCGCGTGACCGGGGCTCTACCTCGCGTGACCACGGCTCTACCTCGCGTGACCACGGCTCTACCTCGCGTGACCGGGGCTCTACCTCGCGTGACCACGGCTCTACCTCGCGTGACCACGGCTCTACCTCGCGTGACAGTGGCGTGACAGCGGGTGGTGCTCCGCTGACAGCGCGCTGCGAGGGCGGGCGTCGAACCTGGGTGGTGAACCCACCGACCAGGAGGACACATGACCACCCCCGCGATCGAGGCCCACGGCCTCGTGAAGGTCTTCGGCGAGAACCGCGCCGTCGACGGCGTGGACCTCACCGTGCGCACCGGCACCGTCTACGGGGTCCTCGGGCCCAACGGTGCCGGGAAGACCACGACCATCAGCATGCTCGCGACGCTCCTGCGCCCGGACGCCGGCGAGGCCCGCGTGTTCGGGCACGACGTCGTCGCGCACCCGCACAAGGTGCGCCAGCTCATCGGCGTGACGGGGCAGTACGCCTCGGTCGACGAGACGCTCAGCGCGACGGAGAACCTCGTGGTCTTCGCGCGGCTGCTCGGGCTCTCGCGCACGCAGGCCCGGCGCAAGGCCGTCGAGCTGCTGGAGGCGTTCGGCCTCACGGACGCGGCGTCCCGCCCGCTGAAGAACTTCTCGGGCGGCATGCGCCGCCGTCTGGACCTCGCGGCGAGCCTCCTCGCGCAGCCGCCGCTCATCTTCCTCGACGAGCCGACGACCGGCCTGGACCCCCGCACCCGCGCCCAGATGTGGTCGACGATCCGCGACCTCGTCGCGAGCGGGTCGACCGTGCTGCTCACGACGCAGTACCTCGACGAGGCGGACCAGCTCGCAGACCGGATCGCGGTGATCGACCGCGGTCGCGTGGTGGCCGAGGGCACCGCGGACGACCTCAAGGACGCCGTCGGCGACCAGTCGCTCCAGCTGACTCTGGTCCACGCCGTCGACGTCGCTCCCGCGCTCGAGATCGTCGAGCGCTCGCTGGGCCTCGCCGCGACGGTCTCTCCCGAGGCTCGCCGGCTCACCGTGCCCGTCCCCGGGCCGGACGTCGTGACGGACCTCCTCGTGCGCCTGCGCGAGGCACGCATCGAGGTCGGCTCGCTGAGCATGGACAAGCCCAGCCTCGACGAGGTGTTCCTCACCCTGACGGGGCACGGTGCCGAGCCGCTCGACGCGGCGGCCGGCGAGGACACGACGGACGACGGCGTGGACCCGCGCTCCACGGACGACACCCCGGGCACGCGTGACGAGCGCGCGTCCGCGACGCGAGAGGCGGCGCTGCGATGACCACCACGACCACCACTCCCCCCACGGTTCCCCGCCCGACCGACACGGCGCCCGCGACCCGGCCGCGCATCCAGGCCGGCGCCGACCGCGTGCTGTCCGACCGCACGTCGCTGCGCGCGACGGCCGACCACACGCTGACCATGGCGTACCGCGGGCTGCTGAAGATCAAGCGCACACCCGAGCAGCTGTTCGACGTGACGCTCCAGCCCATCCTCTTCACGCTGATGTTCACGTACATCTTCGGCGGCGCGATCGCGGGCGACGTCACGAGCTACCTGCCGATCATCATCCCGGGCATCCTCGTGCAGACCGTCATCACGACATCGGTCGTCACGGGAACGCAGCTGCGCGAGGACATGGACAAGGGTGTGTTCGACCGTTTCCGGTCGCTGCCCATCGCGCGCATCGCGCCGCTGTCGGGCGCGCTCCTCGCCGACACGGTCCGGTACCTCATCGCGACCACGCTCACGTTCGCGATGGGCTACCTCATGGGCTACCGGCCCGACGGCGGGCTCGGTGCCGTCGCGCTCGCCGGTCTGCTCGTCATCGTGTGCTCGTGGGCCGTGAGCTGGATCTTCGCGTTCTTCGGCGTCGTCGCCAGGACCGCGTCGAGCGTGCAGGGCATCTCGATGATCGTGCTCTTCCCGCTGACGTTCCTGTCGAACGCGTTCGTCCAGCCGGACACGATGCCGGGCTGGCTGCAGGGCTTCGTCAACGTCAACCCGGTGTCGCACCTCGTCACCGCGGTCCGCGAGCTGGCGAACACCGGGACGCTCGGCTCCGACGCCGCGATCTCTCTCGTCGGCGCCGCGGTCATCGTCGCGGTCTTCGCGCCACTCACCGTGCGCGCGTACATGCGCAAGGCCTGACCGCACGACCGGCCATGGCTCCCAGCGCCTCAGAGCCGCCTCAGAGCCGCCTCCGAGCCGCACGGCGAAAGACGAGACTTCCTCCGCACGGGGTCGGCACCTCTCCGGGTGCCGGCCCCGTCGCCGTCCGTCAGGCGTCGTGGGAGCCGTCCCTGTCGGCCTCGGCCTCGCCGAGGAGCGCGAAGCCCCGGCGCGCGAGGTCGCCCCGGTCCAGGTCGTGCGCCTCGGCCCGGGCCCGCTCCGCGAGCGCCGGACCGACGACGCCGGTCACCTGCGCCCAGGCGTTCTCGTGGCGCAGCGAGGGCTGGTCCTGCCGCGAGCCCATCCGTTCCGCGAGCGCGACGAGCCGGACGCCACGCTCGGCGCCGTCGTCCGAGCCGCCCGCCCGGGAACCGCCGCGGCCCAGCGCGAACGCGACCCCGAGCGCGAGGAACGACGTCCCGACGACCGGGTAGTCCACGAAGTGCGGGCGCGCCCGGTGCGTCCCGAGGACGAGCGTTCGCAGCTCCTGGGAGACGGCCGGGGCCAGTGCCGATCCCGCGGTCGCGAGGCGCACGAGCCACGACGAGGCGAGCAGCACGTACCAGGGCGACCGGCGCGCCTCGTCGTCGAACGATGCGGCCGCCTCCCCGTAGAGCGCGAGGGCCGCGTCCTCGTCGCCGTGCATCGCCGCGACCTCCGCCCGACTCATGGCGACGACGGAGCGCACGTCGGGCGGGACGTCCGCGCCGCCGAAGCCCGCGCCGCCCACCGCGCCGTCGAACGCCGCGAGCATCCGTTCAGCGCGCTCCGTCTCACCGAGAGTCACCGCGGCCGACATCTCCACCCAGTCGAGCTGCTGCAACGTCGCCGTCGCGCCGAGCGCCCGGAGGTGGTCGCGCGCGGCCTCGGCCCAGCGCCCGACGTCGGCGGCGTCACCCGCCTCGCTCGCGCACGAGGCGAGGAACATCGCGGTCGTCGCGCGCGCAGCGACGTCCCCCCGGGCGACCGCGCGCTCGTGCGCGAGCGCACCCCATGAGCGTGCCTCGGCGAGACGTCCCTCGTTCTCCGCCATCTGGGCCGTCGTGAACTCGGCCAGCATCGCGACGAACGCGTCGTCGTCGGCCCGGAGGCCCGCGAGCGTCGCCTCCATCTCCTCGGTGCTGCGCACCGTCAGGAGCCGGGCGAAAGCCCGGGTGCGCGGCCCGACGTCGGGCCGGCGCAGGAGCCGCCGCAGTCGCCCCAGCGCGCGGGCGGTCAGCTCGGGGCGCGCGAACGCCCCGGCGCCCGCGACCGCGGCGAGCGCGAGAGCCGCGGGCTGGACGTCGTCGGGCGGGACCTCCCAGCCGACGACCGAGTCGAGCACGACCTCCACGAGCCCGGCGGCCTGGTCCTCGATGCCCAGCAGCAGCCAGGAGCCCATGAGCGCCGTGAACACCCGCACGACGACGTCGGGTCGCGCGTCCTGGACCGCCTCGCGCAGCGCGAAGAGGAGGTTCTCCTGCTCGCGCCGCAGGTCGGTCGCGGCGGCGGTCTGGTCACCCCCGACGAGCGCGTCCGCGCACCGTGCCGCGAGCGCGGCGGCCCAGCGCTGCACCGCCTCGTGCGCCGTCGCCGTGGCACCCGTGTCCAGGAGCCGCAGGGCACCGAACTCCCGGACGGTCTCGAGCATCCGGTAGCGCACGACGCCGTCGTCCTCGGTGACCCGCAGGAGCGACTGGGCCACGAGCCCGTCGAGCGCGTCGAGCGTCTCCCACGCGGGCGTCCCGAGCGCCCCGCCCGGAGTGACGCCGCCCGTGACGGCCTGCGCCGCCTCGGCCGAGAAGCCGTCCGGGAGCACCGCCGCGCGGCACAGCAGGTCCTGCTCGGGCGCTGCCAGCAGGTTCCAGCTCCACTCGATCACGGCCTCGAGCGTGCGGTGCCGGTCAGGGGCGAGCCTGTCCCCCGAGCGCAGGAGCGCGAAGCGCTCGTCGAGGTGCCGCTCGACGTCCTCGACGCTCATCGTGCGCACTCGGGCCGCGGCGAGCTCGATCGCGAGCGGGAGGCCGTCGAGGCGCTCGCACAGCCGCGCGACGACGTCGGGCGGCAGGCTCGCTCCGGGCCGGACGGCGCGGGCACGTTCGACGAAGAGTCGGACGGCTGGTCCGGTCCCGCCGTCCGCCCCCAGCGCGTCGAGGGGGTACACGTGCTCGGCCGCGAGACGCAGGGGCGACCGGCTGGTCGTGAGGACGGTCAGGCGCGGCGCGGCTCCGAGCAGGTCGGCGGCCCAGCGCGCCGCACCGTCCAGGACGTGCTCGCAGTTGTCCAGGACGAGCAGGACGTCTCGCCCCCGCACGCGGTCGAGCACCTGCTCGCGCAGCTCCGGCGCCGCCAGGCGGTCGGCGAGCCGGCCCGTGCGCGCGGGCGGCGAGATCCCCAGCCCGTCCGCGAGGGCCACGACGACGTCCTCGTCCGTCCGCACGCCGGCGAGCTCGACGACGACCACGAGGTCGACCGTCCCGGTCGCGGCCGCACGGCGCGCGACCTCCTGCGCGAGGCGCGTCTTGCCGAGCCCGCCCGGGCCGAGGATCGTGACGAGCCGGGCCCGGGCGAGAGCGCCCCGCACGCGGTCGACGTCGTCGTCCCGGCCGAGGAGCGCGTCGGGTGCCACCCGCACGCCCCGCGCCTGCGTGGCGTGCGCGCCGCGAGCCGTGCCCGGCACCGCGGCTGCGGCGCCCGGTTCACCCGCAGGCGACGGCGCGGGGGCACCGGCACCGGACGCGCGGTCGAGCAGGTCGGCGGCGA
Organism: Cellulosimicrobium sp. GQ32; assembly: GCF_059758455.1. Taxonomy (NCBI): domain Bacteria; kingdom Bacillati; phylum Actinomycetota; class Actinomycetes; order Micrococcales; family Promicromonosporaceae; genus Cellulosimicrobium; species Cellulosimicrobium sp. GQ32. The sequence goes on from NZ_JCAXEP010000002.1 coordinate 519,924, forward strand.
GCCGCCGGAGGTCCGGGGCCGGGTCCGTGCCGAGCTCGCGGACGAGCGCGTGGCGGACGCGCGCGTACGCGGCGAGCGCCTCGCGCACCCGGCCCGACGCCGCGAGCGCCGTCATGAGGTCGCGCGCGGCGTCCTCGTCGATCTCGTCGCGGTCGAGCGCCGCGGTCGCGAGCGCGACGACGGTCTCCTGGTCCCCGGCGACGGCCGCGGCCGACCGCAGCGCGACCGTGAGCCCGTCGCGCAGCCGCGACACCTCCGCGCGCAGCACCTGCCCGACCGGTCCGGGCACGTCGGTGCCCGGGTCGTCGTCGTGCCACAGCGCGAGCGCGCTCCGCAGGTCGGCGACGCTCGACCCGGCACCCTGGCCGGCCGCAGCGGGGCCGCGGTGCGCGACCGACCGGGCGTCGGCGAGCGCGCGGCGGGCGCGGTCCAGGTCGCTCGGCACACCGAGGGCGTAGCCGCCCGCACGCGAGAGGACGGTCCCGGGCGCGGCCTCCCGCCGCAGCCGCGACACGAGGCTCTGGAGCGCGGCGCGCGGGTCCTGGGGCGCGTCGGGTCCCCACAGATCCTCGACGAGCGTCGCCACGCCCAGCGTCCGGCCGCCCGCGAGCGCGAGCGCGGCGACGAGCGCGGTCGCCCTCGACCCGCGCGGGGCGACGGGCGCGCCGTCGGGTCCGGGTACCCGCACCGGGCCGAGGACGCGGACGAGCGCGTCCCCCGGTGGGGTCGGTGCGTCGGGTGCGGGCACGTCGTCAGACCCTAGTCCTCGGCACCGACGGCCGCGGCCTCGTCGGCATCTGCGCCGACGGCGGACGGGAACGTCAACGGCGTCCACCCGAGCGGCAGGAGGCCGGGAATCTGAGCCCGAGCGCGGTCCGCCGCGTCCGACCAGCCCTGGGCCGCGGGGACGCCCGGCTCGCCCACGGGACCCTGCGCGACCCGGAGGCCGACGTCCTCGATCCGTGCGTCGGGCGCGCTGCCTCGTCGCACGCCAGCCCGCACGCTCCAGGGTCGGTCCGCCCAGCCGCCGCCCCGCAGGCTCCGGTACTCGCCGTAGCGCGCGGTGTCGGCGTAGTCCCAGCACCACTCCCAGACGTTCCCGAGCGTGTCGTGGAGGCCGAACGCGTTCGGGAGCCGTCCGGCCACAGGCCGGGGACCGTCGCCGCCGTCGTCCGCGGTCCAGGCGACGGCCCTGGTCGGGCCATACCGGGGCCCGCTCGTCCCGGCGCGGCAGGCGTGCTCCCACTCGGCCTCGGTCAGGAGCCGGTACCCCGCGGACCGCACGTCCCAGCGCACGTCCCGACCCGAGACCCGGTACGCGGGGTCCAGGCCCGCCACCCGGGATGCCGCGTTGCACCAGAGCACCGCCTCGAACCACGTCACCCCGTGCACGGGGACGTCGTCCGGCTCCGTGCACGTCCGGTCCTGCTCCGCGATCGTGCCGCGTGACCGCCCGCCGGCCGACGGCTCGCCCCGAGACCGGAGCGGGTCGGCGTCGAGGACGGCCCGGTGCTGACCGACGGTCACCGGCGTACGAGTGACGTGGAACGGCTCCAGGACGACGGAGCGTGACTCTCGCGTGCGCGCGTCGACGACGTCGAGCCGGCCGGCCGGGACGGGGACGAGGTCGGGAAGAGGTGAGCCCACGCCCTCGGACGCTACCCGAACCGGTGCACCGGCAGTCGGCCCCGGACCGTCAGCCCCCGCGGCGCTCCGGCCACGGTGCGTCGGCCGGGCGCAGCGACGCCCAGCCGTCCGCGCGGGACGCGGCGGCGGCGAGGATCCCGACGACGGCCGAGGGGTTGTGCAGCTCGCCCGCGAGGACGCCGCGCAGCGCCTCGTCGAGCGGCACCCACCGCAGCTCCATGTCGCGTTCCTCGGCCTCGCGCTCGTACCGCTCGTCGTCGGGTACGGGCGCGAGGTCGCGCGCGAGGAAGACGCGCAGCGCCTCGTTGGAACCGCCCGGCGTCGTGAAGTAGTCGACGAGGACGTCCCAGCGCGCGGCCTGGAGGTCGGACTCCTCGGCGAGCTCACGGGCCGCGGCGAGCCGCGCGTCCTCCCCGACGACGTCGAGGAGGCCCGCCGGCACCTCCCACAGCTCGCGCCGCACGGGGTGGCGGTACTGGCGCAGCAGGAGCACGCGTTCGTCGTCGTCCAGCGCGACGATCGCCACCGCGCCCGGGTGGTCGAGGTACTCCCGCGTGACCTGCCCGTCGTCCAGCTCGACGATGTCGGAGCGGAGGTCGAAGACACGACCGTGGTGCACGACCGACGTCTCGGCGACCGGGCGCGGCGCGAGCGCGTCGACCGTGGGGAGCTCCGCAGGCGAGGGAGCACCCGCCTCGGCGCCCACTCAGTCGGCCTGGTTCTCGAGCGCGGCGCCGATGAGGCCGGTGAACAGCGGGTGCGAGCGCGTGGGGCGCGACTTGAACTCCGGGTGCGCCTGCGTGCTCACGTAGTACGGGTGCACGTCCGCGGGGAGCTCGACGAACTCGACGAGCGACGAGTCGGGCGACGTCCCGCTGATCACGAGCCCCGCCTCCTCGAGCTGCTTGCGGTAGGAGTTGTTCACCTCGTAGCGGTGGCGGTGACGCTCCGAGACGCGCTCCGAGCCGTAGGTCTTGGCGACGACCGAGCCCGGTGCCAGCGCGGCCTCGTACGACCCGAGGCGCATCGTGCCGCCCAGGTCGCCGTCGCCGCCGACGATCGCGAGCTGCTCCTCCATCGTCGCGATGACGGGGTGGGACGTGCCCGGGTCGAACTCGGTCGACGACGCGTCGTCGATGCCGAGCACGTTGCGCGCGTACTCGATGACCATCGACTGGAGACCGAGGCAGATCCCGAGCGTCGGGACCTTGTTCTCGCGCGCCCAGCGCAGCGCGCCGAGCTTGCCCTCGATGCCGCGCACGCCGAACCCGCCGGGCACGAGGACGGCGTCCACGCCGTGCAGGGCGTCGTCCGCACCGGCCGGGGTCTGGCACTCGTCGGACGCGACCCAGCGGATGGTGACCTTGGCGTCGTTCGCGAACCCGCCGGCGCGCAGCGCCTCGGTGACGGAGAGGTACGCGTCCGGCAGGTCGATGTACTTGCCGACGAGCGCGACCTCGACGCGGTGGGCGGGCTGGTGCACGCGCTCGAGGAGCTGGCTCCAGCCGTCCCAGTCGACGTCGTGGAACGGCAGGCCGAGGCGGCGCACGACGTACGCGTCGAGTCCCTCGGAGTGCAGCACGCGCGGGATGTCGTAGATGCTCGGCGCGTCGACCGCGTTGACGACGGCCTCGTTGTCGACGTCGCACATGAGCGCGATCTTGCGCTTGACCGGCTCGGGGACCACGCGGTCCGCGCGGAGCACGATCGCGTCGGGCTGGATACCGATCGAGCGCAGGGCTGCGACGGAGTGCTGCGTCGGCTTCGTCTTGAGCTCGCCCGACGGACCGATGTACGGCACGAGCGACACGTGGAGGAAGAAGACGTCGTCGCGGCCGAGCTCGTGGCGCACCTGGCGCGCGGCCTCGAGGAACGGTTGCGACTCGATGTCGCCGACGGTGCCGCCGATCTCGGTGATGATGACGTCGACGTCCTCACCGGCCTGGGCGCGCATGCGCGACTTGATCTCGTCGGTGATGTGCGGGATGACCTGGACCGTGTCGCCGAGGTACTCGCCGCGCCGCTCGCGCGCGATGACCTGGGAGTAGACCTGGCCGGTCGTGACGTTCGCGGTCGCCTCGAGGTCGACGTCGAGGAAGCGCTCGTAGTGGCCGATGTCGAGGTCCGTCTCGGCACCGTCCTCGGTGACGAACACCTCGCCGTGCTGGAACGGGTTCATCGTCCCGGGATCGACGTTGAGGTACGGGTCGAGCTTCTGCATGGTGACGCGCAGGCCGCGCGAGCGGAGCAGACGACCGAGGCTGGATGCCGTGAGGCCCTTGCCGAGCGAGGAGGCGACGCCGCCGGTGACGAAGACGTGCGCGGTGCGGTGCTCGGTGCGAGCGCCCGAGGCGTTGAGGCGGGAGGAGGGCCGGTTCAGGTGATCTGCCACGGAACTCCATCCTAACAGCGTGCCCGACGACGGCATGCGGACCGGGCAGTGCGACGCGCCACGTCCGCGGGACGCCGCACGTGCCGTCGCCCCCGCGCCGGCCGACCGGCGAGCGCCTACGCCCTGGGGTTTTCCTCGGACGAGGCGGCCGTCCCGCCAGGCGCGACGCCCCCGGCCGGGTCCTCGGAGGACGTGCCGCCCGCCCGGCCCCGACGCAGGATGCCGAGCAGGGCCGCGCGGTCCCCCGCGAGCGACACCCCGACGACGACCGCGCCCGCGACGAGCGCCGCGAGGGCCCCGACCCCGACGGCGGGGAGCCAGCCCGCGTCGTCGGGCAGCAGCGCGCCCGAGACCGCCGAGCCAGCCAGCGCACCGAGGGCGACGCCCACGGCGACGACCAGCAGGGTCCGCAGGACCCCGCGCGTCGCCCCCGGGCCCGCGTGACGGCGCGTCGCGACGAGCAGCCCGGCGCCCGCGACCGACATCCCGACCGCGGTCGCCAGGCCCAGCTGGAGCAGCACCCCGGCCTGGTCGCGCACGCCGGTCACGGCGGGAAGGACGTACGCGGTCGCCGCCACGACGAGCCACCCCGCGGCGGTCACGACGACCGCGACGCGCTGACGGTCGATCGTGTACAGCGCGCGCGACAGGTGGAGGATCAGCGAGAAGCCGACGATGCCGACCGCCATGCCCGCGACGGCACCCCCGAGGCCTGTGACCGAGCCCTTCGCGATGACGGCGAACACGGCTTCCACGGCCGCGGACGCGGCGATCAGCGCGGCGGCGCCCAGGCCTGCGACGACGATCAGCGTCCGCGTCGTCGTCGCGAGCAGGCGGCGGTAGGCGTCGTGGCGTGCATGGGCGACGTGCTCGGCGAGCCGCGGGAACGCGCTCGTCGCGAGCGGGAACGCCAGCACCGCGTACGGCAGCAGGTACACCTGCTGCGCGAACCAGTACGTCGGGAAGGTCTGCTCCGGGCCGAACCGGTACGCGGCGCCCATGATGGCCAGCACGGAGAGCTGCTGCGCGACGAGCGCCCCGATCCCCGCGAACGCCAGGTTGCGTGCCCGGACCGCCTCACCGCCCGGGAAACGCAACGTGGGCCGCAGCCGGACGCCCAGCCGGCGCACCGGCAGGACGAGCGGCAGCGCGAGGACCGCGACACCCGCCGTGGTACCCCAGCCCAGCCAGGCGATGGCGTCCCCCGACAGCGCGGCGACGTCCGCCTGGTCGCCGTCCGCGAGCCGGTAGAACACGAGGAAGACCGCGATGACGGCGAGGCTCGACAGCAGCGGCGAGAACGCCTGCCAGAAGAACCGCTTGTGCGCCTGAAGGATGCTCCCGAGCACCACCGCGAGACCGTAGAGCGGCACCTGGAGCGCGAAGACGCGCACGAAGGTCGCGGTGACGTCGACGAGCTCGGGGTGCTTCGGGAGCATGAGGAGCGTCGCGATCGGGTGAGCGAGGAGCGCGAGGAGCGCCCCGAGCGGGACGAGCACGACGAGCGTCCACCCGAGCAGGGCCGACGCGACGCGTGAGACCTCGGTGCCCGACCGGCGGACGATCGGCCCCGCGAGGAGCGGCACGACCGCCCCCGCGAGAGCGCCGCCGGCCGCGACCTCGAAGAGGACGTTGGGCAGGAGGTTCGCCGCCGTGTACGCCGAGCCGACGCCCTCGGTACCGACCGCCGCGGACTGCACGAGCGACCGCGCGAAGCCGACGAGCCGGCTCGCGATCGTCACGAGCGTGATCATCGCGGCGGCGCCCGCCAGGGTGCCCGTGGCGGCGCGCAGCCGCCCCGCCCGCGCGCTCACGCGGGGCGCCGGCCCCACGCGTCCACGCGCCGCAGCGCGTCGTTGCCCTCGATGACCTTCGAGAAGCTCACCTTCTCGCTCGCGAGGGTCAGCCCCACCACGCCCGCGAGCGCGAGCCAGCGCACCGAGCGGGGCGCGGCGAACGCGACCTGCGAGCCGAGCGCGGCACCGAGCGCGTTCGCGCCGCAGTCGCCGAGCATGTCGCGCTCGCCCAGGTCCCCCGGCGCCGCGGCGGCGACCGCCCCGAGGACCGCTCCCGTCGTCGGGGCCGCAGACGTACCGAGGTAGGGCAGGGACGCCATCCCGGCGGCCTTGAGCGCGCGGCCCGGGCGGAGGTCCAGGAGATTGAGGAGGTTCGCCGTGCCGGCCATGAGCGCGCCGTTCACGCCGACGTCCACGAGGTGGCCGAACGCCCCGCCCGTGCGCCGCGTCCCGATCGCCGCCGCGACGAGCGAGACGCCGCTGATCCCGAGGATCTTCAGCGCGCCCGTCGTCACGCGGCCCTCGGCGAGCGCGCCGAGGTGGCCGCGCAGGCCCTTCGTCCGGGTCGACGTGTCCTCCGCGAGGTCGTCCACGAGTCCGAACGCGCCCGCGCTCGCCGTCGCGAGGGCGACCGCGCCACGCGTGCGGGCGTCACCCCCCGCCGCGAGCGACCCGGCGACGAGGCCGGCGGCGACCGCCGGGCCCTCGAGCAGGCTGATCGGCTCGCCGCGGTGGTTGGTGCGCGTCCAGCGCCCCGCGCCCCCCGGCGGGCGCGACCCGGCTGCGCGCCGCGCCGTCGCGGTCACGACGGCGGCGACCCCGGCCGCGGCGAGGGTGCGCAGCGCGCGCGCCACGTCAGCCCTCCCCCGCGCCGGCGGTCTGCTCGACGTCGGCGGCGCCGTCGTCCGCCGTACCGCCCGCGGCGGCGTCCTGGGCACCTGCGTCGGACGACGTCGTGCGCGTCACCGGCGGGAGCTCCACGGCCGGCGGGAGGACCGCCGTCGCGCTCTCCTCGAACCCGAACTGCCCGACCTGGTCCGCGACGCGCGCCGCGAGGGCCAGCGGGACGTTGATCCGGCCCGGCTCCGCCTCGATCCCGCTCACCGTGGAGATCGACGCCGCGAGGTCGTCGTTCGCCCGGATGGTCGACACGACGTCGCCGCTCACCGCCGTCGGGCCGGCGACCAGCGCCGCCTCGGCGACCTCCTGCGCGGCGACGGCGACCTGGACCTCGATGTCGACGACGTAGGTGTCCGGCGCCGGCGCCTCCTCCCCCTCGGCCGTCGGGGCGGCCTGCTCGGGGGCGGGTCCGCCCAGCAGCAGGACGACGTCGGCCGGCAAGGTCTGCTCGGACACCACGTCGACGAGCGCGAAGCGCTCCAGGAGCGCCTCGAGCTCGATCGCCTCCGGGCTGCGCTCCTCGGAGCTCGTCGGGGCGGCACCGGTGAGCGCGAGCGCGAGCGCGCGGGCGAGCCGCTGCTCGGGGGTCGCGTCCTGCGGGACCTCCCCCAGCTTCTCCCCGAGACCCTCGGCCACCGTCTGGCGCGCGCTCTCCTCGTCCTGGCTCGTCCACGAGTCCGTCAGGCGGACGTGGCCGACGACCGACGCGCCGGCCGTCTCGAGCTGCTCGGCGATCGCGTCGTCCCGCTCGTTGTCCGCCCCGTCCAGGTCGACGACGGCGACGCGACGGTCCTGGAGCGACCCGGCCACGAGCTGCGGCCCTGCCGCCTCGATGTACCGCGAGTCGTCGCCGAGCGTCACGTTCGCCTCGTCGAGCTGGTCGCGGAGCTCGTTGCGCTCGGTGCGCAGCTGCTCCACCTGCCCGGTGAGCTGGTCACCGATGGCACCCTGGAGCGGGCCGGCGCCGAGGATGATCCCGACGGCCAGGGCCAGGAAGACCGAGATCAACGAGACGATGTGGTACCTGAAGTCGATCACTGTGCGGTGGTGTCCTTCGGTTCGGGCTGCTGCGTGCTGGCAAGGTCAGGGAGCGTGGGAGCGCGGATCGGGCCGGTCGCAAGCGGCCGGCGCGCGGGCCGAACGGCGACGACGGCCCGGCCGGGGTCAGCCGCCGCCTGCGAAGAGCGACCCGATCCACGACCAGAGGTCGTCGAACCGGGCGCCCACGATCCCGAAGAACGTCTGGCCCGCCGCCGTCGACCACAGCGCGGCGACGACGGCGAGGAGCCCCGCGATCGACAGGAGCCAGAGCTGGAGGTTGGAGATCCGGTGCCGGTACAGGCGGGAGACACCCTTCGCGTCGACGAGCTTGCCACCGACGCGCAGCCGGGTGAGGAACGTGCTCGCCATCCCCGCGCGACCCTTGTCGAGGAACTCGACGAGGGTGGCGTGCGTCCCGACGGCGACGATGACCTCGGCGCCCTTGTCGTCCGCGAGGAGCATCGCGATGTCCTCGCTCGTGCCCGTCGCCGGGAAGACGACCGGCTCGACGCCGAGCTCCTGGACGCGCTCGAGGCCCGGCGCCTTGCCGTCGCGGTACGCGTGCACCACGACCTCGGCGCCGCTGCTCAGCGCGCGGTCGGACACCGAGTCCATGTCGCCGACGATCATGTCCGGCTTCCAGCCGGCGTCGAGGATCGCGTCCGCGCCGCCGTCCACGCCGATGAGGACGGGCCGGTACTCCGTGATGTAGGGGCGCAGCGTCGCGAGGTCCTCGCGGTAGTGGTAGCCGCGCACCACGATGAGCACCTGCCGACCGTCGATCGGCGTGCGGATGTCCGGGACGCCGACGCCGTCGAGCAGCAGGTCGCGCTCGCGCCGCAGGTAGTTCATCGTGTTCTCGGCGAACGACTCGATCTCGACCGAGAGGTTGGCGCGCGCCTCCTCGAGGCTGCGCGCCACCGTCTCCTCGCTCTGGAGGACGCCCTCCGCCACGAGGTCGTCGCCCAGGTAGACCTTGCCGCCGTCGAGCCGCAGCTCCCGGCCCTCGGGGACGGCCATGATCGCCGGGCCGAGGTCGTCGACGAGCACGATCCCCGACTCGACGAGGACGTCGGGGCCGAGGTTCGGGTAGCGCCCCGAGACGGACTTCGCGGCGTTGAGGACGGCGGACGGCTTCGCCGCCACGAGGGCGTCGGCGGCGACGCGGTCGATGTCGACGTGGTCGATCACCGCGACGTCCCCCGGCTGGAGACGCTTGGTGAGCGCCTTGGTGCGCGCGTCGACCTTGGCCGGGCCGAGCGTGCCGGACCCGGCCTCCGGCGGGGAGGCTTTGCGCAGAGTGAGTCTCATCGTGCCCTATCGTCCCACGACCGAGGACTCCAGAAGCTCCACCGCGTGGCGGCGGGCCGCGTCCGAGTCCTCCTGGCCGGAGAGCATCCGCGCGAGCTCGCGGACGCGCTCGTCCCCCGTGACCTCGCGCACACCCGTGACCGTGACCGCTGAGGCATCAGCGGCATCGGGCCCGTCCCCCGGACCGGCGCCGGACGACTTCGTCACCACGAGCTGGACGTCGGCGAACGCCGCGACCTGCGCGAGATGGGTGACGACGACGACCTGGGTGCGCCGCGCGAGCGATGCGAGCCGGCGCCCGACCTCGACCGCCGCCTTGCCGCCGACGCCCGCATCGACCTCGTCGAAGACGAACGTCGGGAGCACCTGCCCGGTGCCGTCCACCGCCGCGGTCGCGAGCGCGACCTCGATCGCGAGCATGACGCGCGAGAGCTCGCCGCCCGACGCGCCCTTGCCGAGCGGCCGGGCCGGGGCGCCCGCGTGCGCGACGAGCGAGAAGGTCACGACGTCGACGCCCCACGGGCCGGGCTCCTCGGCGCGCTCGACGTCGACCACGAGGCTCGCGCCGCCCATGGCCAGGCCGCGCAGCTCGTCGGTCACCGCGGTCGCGAGCTCGGCCGCGGCGCGCTCGCGCGAGGCCGTGATCGCGGTCCCGAGGCGGTCGATCTCCGCGTCGAGCTCGTCGCGGCGCACGATCGACGCGTGGAGCCGCTCGCCGCCGTCGTCCAGGTCGAGGAGCCGCAGCCCGGCATCGCTCGCCCAGGCGAGCACGTCGTCGACCGTCTCGCCGTAGCTGCGCGTCAGCGTCCCGAGCTCGGCGAGGCGCGCGTGCGCGCTCTCGAGCCCGGCGGGGTCGGCCGCGAGGTCCTCGACGTAGCCCGAGATCTCCGTGGCGACGTCGGCGAGCACGTAGCCCACCTCCGCGAGCCGCTCGGCGAGCCGCGCGAGCTCCGGGTCCGTCCCGGCCACCGACTCGAGCGCGCGGCGCGCCCGGTCGACCGAGACGACGGCGTTCTCCTGCGGCTCGGCGGCCTCGTCGCCGGCCACGGCGTCGTGCGCGAGCTGGGCCGCGACCCGCAGCTCTTCGACGTTCCCCAGGCGTGCCACGAGGGCCGTCAGCTCGACGTCCTCGCCCGGCTGCGGCGCGACCCGCTCGACCTCCGCCAGCCCCAGGCGGAGCAGCTCCGCCTCCCGGGCGCGCTCGCCGGCGCGCGTCTCGATGTCGTCGATCTCGGCCTGCAGCGCGGTGCGCTCGGTCCACGCGTCGCGGTACTGCGTCAGCAGCTCCGCGTGCGCGGGGCCCGCGAACGCGTCGAGCGCGGCGCGCTGCCGGCTCCCGGTCCGCAGCCGGAGCTGGTCGGACTGCCCGTGGACCGTGACGAGGTCGTCGGCGATCTCCGCGAGCACGCCCTGCGGGACGCTACGACCACCGAGGTGCGCGCGCGAGCGGCCCTCGGCGGCGACCGTACGCAGGATGACGACCGTGCCGTCGTCGTCCACCTGGCCGCCCGCGTCGTCGACCCGCTGCGCGACCGACGGCCGGTCGGTGACGCGCACGCGCCCCTCGACCACCGCGCTCGACGCCCCCGGGCGCACCGTCGCCGGGTCGGCCTTGCCGCCCATGAGCAGCCCGAGCCCGGTGAGCACCATGGTCTTGCCCGCGCCGGTCTCGCCCGTGATCACGGTCAGGCCCGCCCCGACCGGGACCCGGGCCGACCGGATGACGCCGAGGTTCTCGATCGCGATCTCCTCGAGCACGCTCACTCCTCCTCGTCCGTGACGTCCTGGTCCTCCGGCGCCCTGCTCGCCTCCGCCGCCGCGGCGCGCTCCGCCGTCGTGCCCGCCGTCGCGGCCACGCTCGCCGCGCGCTCGCGCCACCCCACCACGGGGAGCGAGAACTTGGACACCAGGCGGTCCGTGAACGGGGCCGTGCTGAGCCGTGCGAGCCGCAGGGGCGTGTCGGAGCGTCGGACCTCGACCCGCGACCCGTTGGGCAGGTCGATGCGCCGACGGCCGTCGCACGTGAGCACGCCCGGCGACGCCGAGTCGGCGAGCACGTCGACCGTGATCGTCGAGCGCGGGCCCACGACGAGCGGGCGAGCGAAGAGCGCATGGGCCGCGAGCGGGACGACGAGCACCGCGTCGACGTCCGGCCACATCACCGGCCCGCCCGCGGAGAACGCGTGCGCCGTCGAGCCGGTCGCGGTCGCCGTCACGACGCCGTCGCAGCCGAACGACGACAGCGGTCGGCCGTCGACGCCGAGCACGACCTCGATCATGCGCTCGCGCTGCGCCTTCTCGACCGTGGCCTCGTTGAGCGCCCACCCCACGAGCGGCTCCGGCTCGCCGGGCAGGTAGGCGCGCACCTCGACGATCGTGCGCTCCTCGACCGTGTAGTCGTAGGCCGCGAGCCGCCCCACGGCGGCGCGCAGGTCCTCGCGCTCGCTCTCCGCGAGGAATCCCACGTGCCCGAGGTTGACGCCGAGCAGCGGCACCCCCGTGCCGTGCGTGAGCTCGGCGGCGCGCAGGATCGTGCCGTCGCCGCCGAGGACCATGACGACCTCGGACTCCGCGACGCCCTCGCGCGCACGCGTGCGCGCCATGTGGTCGCCGAACCTCTCCGCGAGGTCGTCGTCGTGCAGCGTCACGGTGAACCCGGCGCGCTCGAGCTCGGTCACCGCCTCGTGCAGCGCGACGACCGCCTCGGGGCGGCCGCCGTGGGTCACGATCAGCACGCGTCGCGTCACGGTGCTCCTCCAGTCAGGGGTCGGTCGGGCGTCGCGGCGTCGGGCGTCGGGCTCGGCCCGTCCGCCGCCGACCGGGCGACGAGCACGACGGGCGGCGGGCCGCCGTCGGGCGCGGGCTGCCACGCCACCGCCGCGGCCGCGGCGTCCTCCAGCGCGGAGTCCTCGAGCGCGGCGCCGTCGGCGCGGCCGGGATCGCCGGCCCGCAGCCACCAGAAGTACTCGCGGTTCCCGCTCGGTCCGGGCAAGGGGCTGGGCACGACGGCGAGCGGGCGGAGCCCGACGACCGCCGCATGCCGCGCGACCGCGGCGACGACCTCGACGTGGAGGGCAGGGTCGCGCACGACCCCACCGCTCCCGAGGCGCTCACGGCCGACCTCGAACTGCGGCTTGACGAGCAGGAGCAGGTCGGAGCCCGGGCCCACGACACCCGCGACGGCGGGCAGCACCATCGCGAGCGAGATGAACGAGAGGTCGCCGACGACGAGGTCGGGCACGGCTCCGACGTGCTCGGGAGCAAGGTCGCGGACGTTGAGCCCCTCGTGCACCTGGACCCTGGGGTCGGAGCGCAGTGCGGGCACGAGCTGGTCGTGACCGACGTCCACCGCCACGACCTCCCGCGCACCCCGGCGCAGCAGGACGTCTGTGAAGCCCCCGGTCGACGCCCCGAGGTCGAGGCACCGCGCGCCGTCGACGGTGGGGGTCCGCGGCGGCGCGCCGGCAGGGTCGAGCGCGTCCAGGGCGTCGAGGACCCCGGCGAGCTTGAACGCGGCCCGCGAGGCGTAACCGGGATCCTCCGGGTCCGGCGCCACCGCGAGCACGTCCAGGGGCCCGACGGCGGTCGAGGGCTTGGTCACGACGGCACCGCCGCGCGTCACCCGGCCCGCGGCCACGAGCTCGGCGGCCTGCCGGCGCGACCTCGCGAGCCCGCGCCGGACGAGCTCGCCGTCGAGGCGGGCACCGGTGCGATCTGCCACGCTCAGTCCTCCGTGCGGGCGAGCTCGGCGACCAGCGCGTCGTGCACGGCCTCCAGCACCCCCACGTGGTCGGCGGTGGCGAGCCCCTCCAGCCCGTCGAGCCGACCGAGCGCGGCGTCGAGCGCGTTGCCGGGCAGGTCGGTGACCGAGGACGGCTCCACGCCGCCCCGGCCCTCCACCGAGCGCTCCGGCCGTCCGCCCGGAGGCGGGCCGGGAACCGGACGCAGCGGACCGTCCGTCATGTCCTGCCTCCTGTCTGGTGGGCTGCACGAACGTCGCCCGGTCCGTGACCGGGCATCCCGGACCACGCTACCGGTTGCGTCCCACGCACGGGCACGTCCGTCGCCAGGTGCTACGCGGCGCGTCGCGCCGCCCCGCGGTCGGGATCAGTGGGTCCCGACGGGCAGCTCGGGGACCGTCGACGGGTCCACGGGGAGCCCCGCGTCGGCCGACGCCCAGGACGCGGCGGCCGCCGCCCGGACCGTGTCGACCGTCGCGGTCCCGCGCACGTCCAGGCGCAGCGCGCCGTCGTCCACCCGCGCCGCGCTGTCGCCGCAGGACCACCAGCCGGCGTCCGTGCGCACGGGCACCGGGTGGGGCTCGAGGAGGCTGCGCAGGTCGACGCCCACGTAGTGCGGGCGCAGGTGCGGTTCCGCGAGGATGGTGTCCCGCGCCGTGCTGACGCCGGTGAGGACGTGCAGGCCGGGGTAGCCGCCGGCGCGCGCGCCGGCGAGGTCCGTGTCGAGCCTGTCCCCGACGACGAGCGGCGCCTCGGCCCCCGCGCGCTCGATCGCGAGCCGGTACATGGTCGGCGACGGCTTGCCTGCGCTGTCGGGCTCGACGCCCGTCGCGGCGCGCACCGCGCCGACCAGGGACCCGTTGCCCGGCGCGAAGCCGCGCGCGGTCGGCAGCGACAGGTCGAGGTTGCTCGCGACGTGCCACGCGCCCCGCTGGACGGCGTAGGCGGCCTCGGCGAGCTGCGCCCAGCCCAGCTCGGGCGCGAAGCCTTGCGCCACGGCGTCGGGCTCCTCGTCCGCGGACTCCACGAGGACGAAGCCCGCGTCGTGGACGGCCGTCACGAGACCGGCCCCGCCGACCACGAGGACGCGCGCGCCCGGCTCGAGGCGGGTGCGCAGGAGCGCAGCCGCGGCCTGCGCGGCCGTCATGACCTCGTCCGCCGAGGTGGGGATGTCGAGGCCCGTGAGCTGCTCGGCCACCGAACCGGGCTCACGGGACGCGTTGTTCGTGACGAACACGAGCCGCAGTCCGCGCGAGCGCGCCGTGGTCAGACCCTCCGCCGCGTGCTCGATCGGCTCGTGCCCGCGGTACGCCACCCCGTCGAGGTCGACGAGCGCGAGGTCGTACCGGTCGGCCAGCGCGACCTCGCTCCCGAGGAGCCCGGCGCTCACCGGTCGTCCTCGTCCGACGGTGCGGAGGCATGCTCCGCCTCGTCGTGCCCCGCGCCCGACTCCGAGTTCTGAGCGCCGGTCGTCGCGTCGTCCGGAACCGTGTCCTTCGGCGCCCTGTCGTCCACAGCCTGCCCGGCATCGGCATCGGCATCGGCGTCGGCGTCGGCGGGCTCGGCGACAGCATCGCCGTCCTCGTCAACCTCGTCGGTCAGGTCGTAGACCACGACGTCGTCGTCCTCGCCGAGCACCGCCGCGAGCAGGCTCGCGTCGATCCCCGCGAGGATCTCGGCCGCCTCCTCGGTCCGACCCGCGACCTCGAGCACCGCCGCGCGAGCCTGCAGGACCCGAGCCCCGAGCTCGCCTCGCGTCCCGATCACGGGCACCTGCTCGAGCGCGGCGAGGGCCGCGTCCAGCTCGCCGAGGTCGACGCGCGCCCCGCTCACGACGATCGCGAGCTCGGTGCGCCCGACGTCGTCCAGGGTCGCGGCCTCCTCCGACGCCGCGAGGGCGAGCGCACGCTCCGGCCGGCCGAGACCGCGCTCGCAGTCCGCCATGATCGGCAGGTGCTCGGACGACCCGTTCAGGCGTCGCACCGTGCGCAGCTCCCGGAGCGCCTCGGCGTACCTGCCGGTCGCGTACGCGGTCAGGCCGGCGGCCTCGCGCGCGACGTCGACCCGGCCCGCGCGGCGCACCGCCGCCTGCGCGTGCTCGTACGCGAGCTCCGGGTCGGAGTCGATGAGGCGTCCGGCCATGACGAGGTGACGCCCGACGACCTCGGCCGTCTCCTTGCTCAGCGTCCGCAGCCGCCCTCGGGCCGCGCGGTCGAGCTGAGAGATCTGCACGTCCTCGGGGATCGCCGGCCCCGCAGGATGCCGCGGCTCCGGGCGACGGTCGAAGCCGTCGCGCTCGCGCCCGGCCCCCGCACGCGGGGCGTGCCCGCGGCGATCCCCGCCCCGTCGCTCGTCACGGGGCCTGGAGCCGCCCCGGTGCCGGTCGTCACGAGGCCCCGACCCGTCCCGACGACGGTCGGCCGAGTCGCGGTCGTACCGACCACGCTCGCCCTCTCCCGGACGCGTCGGCCGCTGGTATCCCGCGCCACCGCGCGCACCGGGCGCGCCACGCCCGTCACGAGCAGGTGACCGGTCGTCACGGCGCCCGGCACGGTCGCCGCGCCCCCCGCCGTGCTCGCGGCGGGACGAGCCCGTGCCCTCGCCGCGCGAGCTCCACGCACGCCGCTCGTCCGGGCGTCCACCGTCACGGCGTGCCCCGTCCCGACGATCGCCCTCACGACGGTCACGGTCCGTCCGGTCGCCCTCCCGACGGTCACGACCCGGGGCGGCGTCACGGTCAGGACGACCGCCGTCGCGGCGCGCGCGAGCACCATCGGGGCGACCCCCGTAGCCGCCGTCCTGGCGCCCGCGGTCGTCAGCCGAGTCGCGGCGCGCGGCGTCCCCGCCGCTGCGACGACGGTCGCCGTCCCCCGAGGTCGAGCCGCCGGACGGGCTGCGGTCGGCACCCCGTGCGTCGCGGGAGGGGCCCTGTCGACCGTCGCGGTCGCGGCGTCCACCACGGTCGCCGCCCGACGACGGGCGGTCCGACTCGGACTCGTGGGAGGTGTCGTTCACCAGGGTTACCTCTCGTTGTGAAGTTTGCGCAGGCCATCTTCCCACGCCGGCTCCGACGTCACACGGGACGGAACGGGCGGGGAGTCCGGCGGCACGACGTCGACGCAGCGGTCCCGACGAGAGCCACCTGCGCGAAGGTCCG